>NZ_JBSWXV010000001.1:0-940779 GCF_056160765.1 Microbulbifer sp. ABE4_465 | reverse complement strand
CATGGCGGGCCCGGGCACAAGTGGTGTCACTGCGTACGGTGGGCCAGGCACAGTCTACTTATATGATCGTTCATTGCCGTTAAACAATGGACGGCTACAGGTCGTAAATAGGAGCGATAGCAGCTCATATATACCTTTCCGCATTAGTGGAAATTTTGATATTCCGACTCACCTCCACAACACCAGAGCCGTTGTGGCGGACGGTACTCATATAGGAACATCACTAACAGGTTCTGGTCACAATAATGTTTATGTGGCGACAGAAGGTGATTTCACTGTAGCCAACAATGAATTAGTGGTCGATGGTTTTACTTTTGAGCTGTCGCAAGATTATAGCTTTGAGGCTATTAGAGTTCAGAACCAAGGGAAGATAACGACTCCCTATGCGTCTGACACCTATACATCTGGCGTTACGTTAAGCGCTACTGATTTTTATATTAGTTCCAATTCTTACGTGGACGTTAGCGGGAGAGGCTATCTTCCTGTTGCAGAGGTGGGATATAAGTCAGGGGGCAGCTATGGTGGTCAGGGTGGCGTCATATCTGCCTCAACAACAAATACGGTTTATGGTAGCGCTGTAGCGCCTGCAGACTTCGGCATGGGAGGCCGTTACCAAGACGATAGCCAAAATGGCCACAGAGGCGGTGGCGCAATAAAAATCGTAGCAGATCGCTTAGAGCACTACGGGTATATATATGCGAATGGTGCTGGGCATACAAACTACAAAGGAGCTGGCGCAGGCGGTTCTATCTGGCTCGAAATTGGTGAGTTAGTTGCTGGAGGTGCTGGATACATCCATGCCAATGGTGGGTACGGCAGATATGCAGGCGCCGGCGGCGGCGGACGTGTAGCAATCTATTACGAATCACTTGAAGGGCTGAATTTATCGCGAGTCCAGGCCAATGCTGGTGGTTACAACACTGCAGGTGCTTCAGCTGAGCACGGATCAGTTCACATTGCCGAAATAACTGCACCTCCTCGAGTGCGGGAAGTCTCCCCCAGTGGATACCACAGCGCATCAATCGATAGCACCATTGTCCAGTTCAGCATTGGAATTGATAACGCGACTCTCGATACTAGTGATTTCGAGCTTGTCGATAACACTGGTGGGGCAATTGCGATAGATTCAGTCGTCTCGATTGACGATATCCGCTACCAAATTGATTTCTCCGAGACTCTCATAGAGGGAGCCTATACGCTAAGTGTTGGTCCCGACATCTTTGGTACCAATGGTCTCGGTATGGATCAAGACCAAGACGGCATCGAGCTTGAACCCATCGATGATAAGTACTCGACACAGATCGTCATCGACCTCACGCAACCTAAGGCCCTATCTTTAGACCAGCCGGTAGCCCCGGCAGTCATTGCCTCCAACAACCGCTGGGTAACCCTCTCCGGCAGCCGCGAAGACAACACCGCGATCCTAGTCGATGGCAATGAGATCGTAGCCAACGGCTCTGGCAACTGGTCCGGAACCTATTACCTCCCGGAAGGCGAGTCGACCGTTTCTGTTGTTGCGCAGGATCTCAGTGGCAACCAGTCTGACCCGGTCACCCTGATCTTCAATGTCGACAGCAAAGCGCCGTCGATCACCGGCGCGAACCCGTCGGGCTCTCAGAAAGTAGCACCGCCATTTATCACAGTGGTGGTTACCGAAGAGGGCAGCGGCATAGACCTGGATACAAGCTCCTTGGTAGTAGAGCGTAACGGTGTAGCCCTGTCAGGCTCCGTGGCCCTCTACGAAGGCCAGGTCCAGTTCACTCCCGATGCCCCATTCCTCGACGGCGAGTACACCATCCGTGCGCGCATCGCGGATAAGCTCGGCAACCTGTCCACCCAGAAAACCTACAATTTCGTACTGGACTACACCCCGCCGGCACCGACCGTGCTGGAGGAGTATCCATCCATTACCACCGTCAACGCCCAGACCTTCAGTGGTTCTAAAGAAGCGGGCAGTGCGGTGCTGGTCAACGGCAGTCTCGAAGTGATCGAGTCTGCAGCGACCACCTGGAGTACCCAGGTAGCCCTGCTGCAGGGCGATAACACCATCGAATTTATAGTGCGCGATGCGGCGGGTAACCTGAGTGAACCCACTACTGCCTCGATCCACTACGACAACAACCCGCCAGGGCAGGTCGCCTTGTCGATCGACCCCAACGGCCGCGGTACCGATCTGTTGCTGGACTGGAGCAGTTATAACGAGTTCACCAACGGCAACGATATCGACGAGTACCGCATTTATCAGAGCGCGGGACCGTTTACCGATATCGCCGGTAAAACAGAGTTTGCCGTGGTCGGGCAGGGCACCAAGCAGTTCCGTGTAGAGGGCTTGCCGCGTGGGACCGAAGCGCACTTCGCGGTGGTTGCCTTCGATACCCAGGAGCTGTTTAACCCCGCGGTGACTTCCGTCTCTGCAGTACCGGTAGATGTGCAGGCTCCGGATGAGATCGCCAACCTGGTTGTCGAGCCGGGCGCGGATAGTCTGTCCCTGCGCTGGAACCCATCCGCTAACAGCGACGGCGACCTGGCCGGGTATAAAGTGGCGTTTGTGGACGATGCCGAAGGCCGTGTAGACGATCTTCCATTGGCATCACTGCCGGACCCGGCTGCCGTTGTGCAGTACCAGGTGACCGGCCTCAACCCCGCCACCTCCTATCCGATCCGCGTCTACGCCTACGACGCCACCGGTAATGCCTCTAACGGTGTGACCGATGCCGGCACCACCTTGCTGCCGAACCCGGCCACCGTTACCGCGGAGCCGAAGAGCAGCCAGATCGCCATCACCTGGTCCAGCGTTGCCCCGTACAACCTGCTGAAGAACTACGCGGTGTATGTGCAGGAAAGCAGCTTCACTTCTGTCGAAGGCCTGCAGCCGAAGAAGATCCAGAGTAAAGGTGGCAGTGCCGACAGCGAACACACCTGGTCTCTGGCCGGTCTGAAGAACGGCACCACCTATTACGTGGCGGTAACCGCGATCAACATCTCCGGCGGCAGCGATCCGCAGGTGACCCCGGTGGCTGTTACTCCGGTAGCGGATACCGAAGGCCCGGTGATCGAGTCTGCCGAGTACCAGCAAAATGGTCAGGGCAGTGCGCTGCTCGATCTGGCCAGTGCACCGCAACTGTCTCAGGACGGTCGCTTCAAGATCACCGCCAGCGATGACTCGGACATTGCCCGCGTCGAGTTCTTCGTCGATGGTACCTTGCTCGGCACCGAGTACGCCGCCAGCAATGGCGCCTTCGGCCGCAACCTCACATTGCAGTCTCTGACCGATGGCGATCACGCCCTCACGGTGAAAGTCTTCGACGTGTGGGAGAACAGCACCATCGGCCAGTACACCTTCGGGGTACTGCTGGCACCACCGGCGGCACCGCAAATCACCGCCCCGGTGGACGGCACCATCAGCAACCAACCGCTAGTCCTGATCCAGGGCGAAGCGGAGAAGGGCACCCAGGTACAGTTGTATCGCGATGGTGTACCGGCTTCCGACCTGCAGTTGGTGAACAGCTACGGCAAGTTCCAGATCGAAGTAACCCTGGAAGAGGGTGCGAACAGCATCACCGCCGCGGCCGAGTATCCCAACCGCAGTGGTGGCTTCGGCCCGCAGAGTGCCGCGCGCACCATCGAGCTCAACACCGCCATCCCGGATGCGCCCACCAACCTCACCGCCATCGAGCGGGAGTTGGGGCAAATCTCCCTGTCTTGGGATCCGGTGGAGAGCAGTGATGCCAACAACACCATTGCCGGTTACAACGTGTACCGCGCAATGGCCACCTTCGGTAACCCACAGCAGGCACAGAAGCTCAATAACCAGCTGCTGACCGAGCCCAAGTTCAGCGACCTGCCGGCGGAAGACGGGCATTACTTCTACGCCGTCACCGCCGTTAACGAAGCCGCCACAGAAAGTGCCCTGTCCAGCGTGGTCGAGGCCATTGCTGACAGCGAAGGTCCGCACGCCCTGGATATCACTTACCAGTCCAACGGCGTCGTGGACGCCGCCAATGGTCGCCACGCCCCGGGCACCGTCGAAGTGGAAGTACAGTTCGATGAACCCCTGCGCAACAAACCCTACTTCGCACTGGTACCGGAAGGCGGCGTACCGCTGACCGTTGAGCTGAGCAAAGACTACAGCGACGACACCCTGTATACCGGCAGCTTCACCATCGAACCCGGCATGCGTTCGGGTACCGCTTACGCCGTCATGTCCGCCCACGACGACGTCGGCAATCGCGGCACCTTGATCGAACAGGGTGGTACCCTGCTGATCGATGCCCAGGGCCCGGAAGTGATTGCGCTGACTCTCAACCCAGGTGCGCCGCTCAAGGTCGACGAGCAGGAAGGTCTACTGGTGGAAGTGGTGGCCAGGCTGAACGACGAAGTGAAGCCCGGCGCACAGCCCACGCTGATCCCGCAGCTCAATAGTGTCGCCATCGCCGAGCACAGCAGTGGTATCAGCCTGACCCGCGATGCCCAGTCCATCGAGGGCGAGCCTCTGTGGGTGGGCAGCTTCACACTACCCACCAGCGCCGGTCAGGACGAAGCGGGCAACCCCGCCGTGGCCAGCCTCAGCTTCGACTACCAGGCCGCCGACGACCTGGACAACCTCGGCAGCCGAATGCGTGTGCGCAACGCCTTCCAGGTGTACCAGGGCGACCTGCCACCGCTGGATATCCCGCAGAACCTTAAAGCCGTGGCCCAGCCCAACGCCGGTGTCGCCCTTGAGTGGGATCCGGTGGAAGAGGCGCGTTACGTCCTGTACCGCAAAGCGGAGAGCGAGTCCGAGTTCACCGAGATCCAGCGTCTCTCTGCAACGCAAACCACCGACGCACTCCCCAGCGATGGCCAGTACTACTACGCCGTCGCCAGTGAGCGTCGCAGCAACGACCAGATCGCCATCAGTGCTCTGAGCGAAGCGGTCGCGGTCAGCGCCGACAGCATCGCCCCGGCCGCGCCGGCCGATCTGGCACTGGAACTGAACGGTGCCGGCATCGTCGCCACCTGGAGTGCACCCACCGTAGACGCCGAAGGCAATACGGAAGAGGGGGCCGCACTGACCTACAACCTCTACCGTCTTAGTGTGGGTGAGGGTGTGAACGTCACCGCGGAAGAACTGCAGAACATCATCCCGCTGCAGACCGGCATCCCCGAGCCCATCGCCCTGGATGCCAACCCCAGCGAGAGCCAGCACGCCTATGCGATTACCGCACTGGATGAAGCCGGTAACGAGTCTGCCCCCAGTGACACCGCCTACCTCAACTTCGGCCTGCTGCCGGTGAGCGATCTCAGCATCACTATCAGCGCCGACGGCATCCCGCAATTGCAATGGCACCACAGCGGCGCCGCCATTGCCGGTTACCGAGTGTATGTGGATGGTGAAGCCGGTGAAGGTGAAGAAAACCTGCAGGAGATCACCACCGCACTGATCCCCCACGGCAGTAATCCCACCACCTTCGTGGATGACAACTTCAGCGCCGGCGCCCAGGGCGTCACCGCCGAACGCCGTTACACCATCATCGCCGAAGACGATCAGGGTGCGACCAGCATCGGCCACAGCCTGCTGTTGCCCGCACTCGCCGTCGAAGTGATCGAACCGCAAGACGGCCAGTCGACCCTGGAGCGCGGCGTCATGAACGAAGTGCGCTTCCGGGTACAGAACCGCGGCAGTGCCGATGTGACAGGCCTCAAGCTGTTCGCCAGCGTCCGTGACAACGGCACCGACCGTGAACACCAGTCCGCCAGCTTCAGCGTTGCCGCCGGCGGCATCGTCGAAGTGCCCATCGTCATCGGCGGCTACGCCAAACTGGATACCCTCAGTGAACTCCAGCTGCGCCTCGAGCAGTCGCCGCTGCCCGGTGAGACTATCTTCATCCACGCCCAGGATCAGGTCATGGTCGGCGACGCCGCCCTGCGCCTGTCGCTGGAGTCCGACACCGTCTACCGCGGTGGCCTCGGCAAGTTCCGCTTCACCTTGGAGAACACATCCGCCGTGGAAACCGAACTGCTGATGGCCCGCAACAACGGCAAGGCCGCCTCCGACGAGATCCGCATCCGCCTCGAAGACGCCGACGGCAACCTGCTCACCCTGCAAGACGTGCAGCAGTACACCGGCGATGTCATCACCGTCGCCAGTGGAGAAACCGTCGCCCGCCTGCAACCGGGAGAACGCTTCACCTCCGACTGGATCGACGTCCCGGTACCGGCCGCTGCTCCGGATCTGATCACCGTCGCCCTGGAAGTGGACCACTTCCGCTACCACACCGGCAAAGCCACCGAAGTGGTCATCGACGGCAACGGCACCCGCACCCAGGCCTCCCTGCAGGAAACCGCCTACTACGGCACCCTGGAAACGGTCGCCCCCGCGGAGATCTACAGCGCCGAAGACACTGTTACCATCACCGGCCAGGCCATCGACCGCAGCAGCGACACCGCCACCGGCAACGTCCCGCTGACCCTGGTCATGGAACTGCGCGGCTTCGAACGTCAGGCCTCGGTGATTGCCGACAGCGACGGCCACTTCAGCTACACCTTCGACCCGCAAGGGCAGAGTGGTAACTGGCGTGTCTCCGTCATCCACCCGGACAGCCTCGCGCGGCCCAACCAGGGCGGGTTCAGCGTACTCACCTCCGCGGTGACCCCCAACCAGGTCAACATCCGCGTACCGCGCAACTACAACCAGGTCGTCCCCGTCACCGTCAACGCCGGCCACGGCAGCGACCTCGCCAACGTGCGCCTGGTCTCCGTCGCCGCGCCCGGTGACGCGCAGGTACAGATCCCCGGTGGTATCCACCTGGATCTCGGTGCGGTGATTAACCTGGCCCCTCAGGCCAAAGGCGTCATCAACCTCACCGTGAGTGGTGACAACCTCGCCCCGGAACACGGCTTCCTGTACTTCCAGGTCCTCGCCGACGTCAACGGTACCGAACAGGTACTGGAACACATCGCCGTCGAGTACACCCTCTCGGAAAGCCGTCCGGTAATCACCACCCAGCCGTCGTTTATCGACACCGGCGTACTGCTAGATGGCAGCACCAGTGAACCCTTCACCCTCAACAACACCGGCCTCGACGTACTGCGCAACGCCAGCCTCGAACTGGTGGATGAAGAAGGCAACCCCGCACCGAACTGGCTCAGCCTCAACGGCACCAGCAACCTCGGTGACATGGGCATCGGTGACAGCCGCGATCTCAGCCTCAACGTCGCCCCGGGTAACAGCGTCACCCAGGGCAACTATCGCTTCCAGCTGCAGATCACCGGCGACGGCGGCCACCACTTTACCGTGCCCATCTACATCGCCGTTGTCACCTCCGAACTGGGCGACGCCTTCTTCCATGTCAGCGACATCTACACCGCCACCCTGGGAGAGAACAACCAGCTCATCCCCGGCCTGAGCGGTGCCAAGATCGAACTGCAGAACGAACAGGTCCTCTCGGAAACCCGCACCATCAGCAGTGATGCCAACGGCGAGGCCCTGCTCAAAGACCTGCCCGCCGGCCGCTACAGCTACCGGGTCACCGCCTTCGACCACGAAAGCGTCGCCGGCCGCCTGTGGGTCAAACCCGGCACCACCGTCGCCGAAGACGTGTTCCTGATGAACCAGATCATCAGCGTCGAATGGCAAGTGAACGAGATCAACCTCGAAGACCGCTACGAGATCAAACTCGAAGCCACCTTCGAAACCCACGTTCCGGTCGCCGTCGTCATGCTCGACCCCTTAAGCATCACCCTCCCGGATATGCGCAAGGGCGACGTCTTCACCGGCGAACTGAGCCTCACCAACTACGGCTTGATCCGCGCGGACAACGTCAACAACAAACTGCCCTCGGGCAATGACGTCGTCGACTTCGAGTTCCTCGCCGAAGTACCAGACACCCTGGAAGCGGGCGACGTGGTGTACATCCCGTATCGGATTACCGCGCTCAGAGACTTCAATCCGAGCGAAGAGGGCGATGCGACCGGTGCCGGTTGTGGCCGCCACAGCTTCCAGTACCAGGTGAGTTATGCGAGCCAGTGCGCGAATGGGCAAGTGGTGCCCGGAGGCACCTCCACGCACTGGGCCACGGCCTCTACCGGATCGTGCTCCAGCGGCGGTGGCGGTGGCGCAGGCTACTACTACGGTGGAGGTACTGGCAGTGGCTCGGGATACGGTGGTGGATACTCACCGATCGGAGGTGATGTAGAAACCTTGCGATGTGAGCCCGATCCCAGCTGTGATGAAGGGTGCAACAAAGACAATAGTGGCGCTCAATAAAGCACATAACAGAGATTGAATATGTGGCTGGCGGCCCGATAGGAAAGCTAGCCTCTCGAAAGTGAGAAATATCACAATGAAATTGGAATTTGGGGGGCTTGTGTCTCGTCAACCGCTAAATATTTTAGTAGTGCTGCTATTACCCTTCTTTGCAATATCGGCATTGGCTAAACCTGGTATTTCAAATGATGGTGCAGCACCGAAAACTGCAACTTCAGAAAATCGTGAAGATTATGAAGATATGCGCGTAAAGGTCCTGGGTGGCTACGTGCGAATGACCAGACGGTGGACGAAAGAAGGGTGGAAGTGGAATACCCGCTGGAATTCAATCAAGACATATTATGAAGAAAGTACAGGTATTGATGGATTCGAGCCGGGTTCGAGGCCCATTTTTTCCAAGAGCGAAATTTTTGATTTGTACGAAGGTGAGGAAAGGCGTGCGGCAGTTGAATTATTTGGTAAAAATTTTGCGAGGCCAAAATCGACGGCTGGAATGGGTAGGTTTGGCCGCTTTGCATCAGCGCAAGGAGTAAATACAGGCGTTTTCTGTAATCAACTGTACACTTTCTATTTGTACAGGAATGGAATGGCTTACCGTCCGGAATCATTTTCGAGTTCCGGTGAAAAAGGATGTGTGAGTTCGACTAGCAGCAGATATCACTCATTATTGAATAGCACCCTAGAGGCTGATGACGGCGACTATACATGGCGGGATAAAAAGGGAAATGTCATTTTTTATAAAGATGGTGATATTTCTTATTACGAAGATAAAAACGGTGTAAGGGTTAGCTTTGAATATGAGAATGGTCGCATAAAGGAGATTAAAGATCACTTTGGTAATGTCGTAATTACATATCACTGGGAGGCTGTTGAAAGAATCGGTGAATATGACGACGCACCATCTCATAGGTTGAAGATGTTGGAGGATTATACTGGTCGGCAGGTTGTATATTCTTACGGGAATAATATTGAAGATTTAACCACGTTTCGAAAGCTGGTGACTGTAAAAGACGTGCGTGGAGAAACGTGGAGCTACACATACGAAAAAGTAGGCAATAAAAATCAATATTCATTAAGTTCCATGGTGGACCCGGGTGGCAGGACAACAGCATATTCTCTGAATGCAGATGGATTTATTAACGGCTACGAAAATGAAGAAGGTGTTGCTACTAAGTATTCGCATTCTGTAAATGACGACAAAATATACAAGGTTACGCAGACGAATAGCTCTGGGGTAATTACAGAGACCTGGTACAACGCACTTAGTATGGAGATAAAGCGCCAGGTTGGGGGTGAATTGCAATATGAAACCGAATATGAATTTGCGGGAAATAGAACGGCTGAAGATATCGCACGGTTGTATCAGCCTGGTATTGCGATCACATCCTCTGTCGAGTATGCACCTTTAAGAATATTGTCTAGTACCACGACTGATGCGAGAGGACTGGAGACCATCAGGTATTACGATGTCTTTCGGAATGTCACACGTACAGAGTATCCAGATGGGACATACACGACCACTGACTGGGATACAAATTTCACATTGCCAACGAAGCAGCGCGACGAGCGCGGTGTAATTACGCAATACGAATATGATGTGAAGGGCAACCTTGTTGTCTTGACAGAAGCCGCCGGTACCGCTGACCAGCGTATCACCCGCTACACCTACGACCAGTATGGCCAGCTGGAGACCCAAACCACTGGTGAATCCACTGCTGCAAATACAGCACTGGCCACTACCCGTTGGGATTACGACGATTACGGTAATGTCACCAAGGTTACCAGCCCAGAGCTTGAGGTAACCGAATACAAAGATTACGACGTAAATGGCTATGCCCATACCGTAGTAGATGCACGATTGAAAAACTGGACGCGGGACTTCGATGCTGTTGGTAATCTACTGGAAGACCTGAACCCCTATGGTGAGGGATTCAAGTATGAATACGATGCGGCAGGTGATCTCGTTAAGGTCACCGATGCCAGTGGCAGCAGTTTGCATATCACAAACAATGCCTCTGGGTTGCCCGCCACAGTAACGGACGATGCCGGCAATCTGCTCAAACTCGATTACGACGATGGTGATCGATTGGCAACAATCACCGATGCGGAAGGCTCCACCATTGGCCTGGAATATGATCCTCAGAACCGCCTCAGCGCCATTGTCGACGGTGAACAGAACCGTACCGAATACACCTACCAGGAAAACCTGCTGTCAAATATCAAATACCCCACTTACGCGGAAGAGCTGGGCTATGACAAGCGGGATCGTATTGAGCAGAGCAAGCAAAAGGCCAACAACCTAGAGTACCTGCGCAAGTACGGCTATGACCTCGGTAGTAACCTCGACACAGATACCGACGCGCTCGGCAATACGGAGACATACGAGTACGACAAGCTAAGCCGGTTAGTGTCCATCGTTGACCCAGAGAACGGCGAAGCCAAGAAAACCGAGTTCACCTACGACGCCCGCGATAACCTCTTGCAGGTGCAAGACCCGGAAGGGCGCCTGACCGTTTATACGTACGACAAAGCCGACCGTCTGAAAACCGAGACCAAGCACGACTTTATCGGTACCAACAAGCAGCGTGTGTACAACTACGACGCTAATGGCAATCTGGTTGAGGTGATCAATCCTCAGCAGGAAAAGCGTGGCTACACCTATGACGATGCCAATCGTCTGAGCAAACTGGAAGTGTTTGCGCACAAAGACAATGCGCAGCCGGTGAAGGTGGTGGATTACCACTACAACACCAAGGCCCAGTACACCGGCTATACCCAGCAGCCCGGTGCGGACACCGCCAATGCCACCGCGGATATCGTCCATCACGGGGAAACCTATACCTACGATGCGCTCAATCGCCTGGAATCCGTGCGGGTCGATTATTACGGTGAGGACACACAGGCTGCGGAGGTCGCTTTCTCCAAGAGCTACAGCTACACCTATTACGGTAATGGCTTGAAGAAGACCTACACCAATCCGGAAGGGATTACCTACACCTATTACTACAACAAGAATAACCAGATGGCTGCGGTGCATGTGCCTGGGGAAGGGCAGCTGGCGTGGACCGATTTTGACTGGCTGGCTCCGCAGACCTTGTTGTTGCCCGGTGGTAACAAGATCACCTTGACCTACGACGACTTCCTGCGGGTGAAAGAGCGCATTCTGGAAGACTCTGCGGGTAACGATAAAGCCACTGCTGTGTACGAGTATGACCTTGAGAGCAATATCAAGGGGATTGATACCGAGCATGGGGCTTATGCGTTTGACTATGACGATTTATATCGCCTCACCACGGCTGATTACCCGCTAGAGAATGCGGCGAACGATGAGCAGTTTGGGTATGACGGGATGGGTAACCGCACCGATTATGCGGTGGGTGAGGTTGCGGAAGCGAGCGGGGAACCTACGGGGACGGGCGGCGAAGCCGTGGGGACGGAATTTATTCCGTCCTCATCGGAGGTGTTGGACTACAACGACCACAACCAGCTGACGGAAATCACCGGTGATGATCCGGCCAGCTTCCAGTACAACGACAACGGCCACACCACGCAAAAGGCGCAGGGCGGCGTTACCTGGGATTACCGCTACAACCACGAAGAGCGTCTGATTGCTGTCGATAAGAATGCGCAGATGGTGGGGGAGTATCAGTACAACCCTTACGGCCAGCGGATTCGCAAGCAGACCGATAGCGCGACTTACTTTCTTTATAACGAAGAGGGGATGGCTGCGGAATACGACGCGGGTGGGAATCTGATTAAGGAGTACCACTTCAAGCCGGGTATGCCATGGATGACCGAGCCGTTATTCCAGCGGGTGGCTTCTGGGGAGGTTTATTATTACCAGAATGATCATTTGGGTACGCCGCAAAGGATGGTGGATAAGTCTGGGGCTGTGGTTTGGGAGGCTCGGTATGAGGCTTTTGGTCAGGCTGAGGTTTTGGTTGAGGTTGTTGGGAATGCGTTGAGGTTTCCTGGACAGTATTTTGATGGGGAGAGTGGGCTGCATCAGAATTACAAACGGGACTTTGATCCAGAAACTGGTCGATATATTCAGGAAGATCCGATAGGCCTATTGGGTGGAATAAATGTCTATCAATATGCCTTTAACAACCCTGTCCAGTTTTACGACCCCACGGGGGAATTTGTCCCTGTTGCTCTTTATGCCCGATGTGTAGTTGGGTGTTTGGTTGGAGCCGGGCTGGGAGCACTTGCGGAACTCGTAATTTCTGGTTGTGAACCAGATTGGGGGACACTAGGAGCCGCAGCAGCTGGATGTGGGTTTGGTTGCTTGAATCCGCTAAATTGGTTTGCTCCAAAGTGGGGCAAGAAAAAGCCCGGGGTCGTGTATAAGAGAACCAGTGACTCTGATCCTAAACCATATATTGGGAAATCTAAGAGTGACCAGCGTTATGCAGAGCGTCAAAAAGAGCATGCTAGAGATTATCCCGATGAAGATTTTGAATTTGAAATTTTGGATCGAGCTAATGATGGCATTGAGCTGGACATTGCAGAGCAAAAACAAATTGATGCCCATGGTGGGCCTACAAATAAGTCAAATCCAAACGGTGGGACTAGGAACAAGCGGAATAATTTTGGTCCTAAACGTAGAACTAAATATGGGCTTTAGTGAATGAAGAGATTGAAATCAGGCGATTTAATTAAATTACCTATAGATGCTGTGACTTTTGGCGTTGGCCAGATAGTTGAGACTGGCGATATCCTCAAAGTTATAGTGTTTGATGGCGTTTGGGGCGGTGATTTTGATTACTCTAAAATTGAGCGTGAGGATGTGTTGCTGGCGGCATATACACTTGACGCCTTGCTTTATCATGGTCGATGGAGCGTGATTGGCAATGAAAAAATAAATTTTGATCTTATACCTAATCAGAATTTTATTGGTACCAATGGCGGCGTGGATGTTGTTGAGAATAATGCTGGTGATATTTTGAGGCCTGCCACTAAACAAGATTTGTGCACTTTGACACGAAAAAAGGTGGTTGCCCCAATCAGAGTTCATAAAGCATTCTTGTCATCCCAAGATGTTGAAGGGTATCCATGGAATGAAAAGTACGATCATTTGCTCGCCGACTATCAATTCAATTTAGAAACATATCCGAATCGGTAAGATAAGGGGGACAGATCTATTTAAGGGCTAAAGGGGACAGATCTATTTAAGACGCCCAAATAAACAAGGCAGGGAGTGACGCCTGGAAGGATTGAGAAGAGCTATGCCAAGGAAGGCGCGGATATTGGTGGCGAATATGCCACATCATGTTGTGCAGCGTGGGCACAATCGCGAGGCGGTGTTTCTTGCGGATGAGGATTATCAGTATTACCGGGACAACTTGTTCGAGTGGAAGGACAAGTTGGGGATCAAGTTGTATGCCTGGTGTTTGATGACCAACCATGTCCACCTGCTGGTGGAGCCAGGGGATCGGGCGGAATCGATTTCATTGTTGATGAAGCGGGTTGCCGGTCGGCAGGCGGCTTATGTGAACAAGCTGGAAGGGCGTCGAGGTTCCCTGTGGGAAGGGCGCTTCAAGGCGAGCGTGGTTCAGGCGGAGTCGTATTTTCTGGCTTGTTGCCGGTATATCGAGCTAAATCCGGTGCGCGCCGGGATGGTGCGCGGGCCACGACAATACAAGTGGTCCAGCTATCGCGAGCGGGTTGGGGCCGATGAAAGCTGCGTTCTGGATAGACACGTAGAGCTGCAGCGACTCGGGCGCACTGGTGCCGAGCGGGTGGCAGCGTATAAAGAATTTGTTAAAGCCGGCGTGTCGTCTGACGAACTGGCTTTCTTGAACGAGGCCTGGTCTCGCAACCAACTGACTGGCAACAGCCGGTTTGTGGATGAGATAGAACACAGAGTAGGGCTCCGAGTTGAGCATCGCCGGCCCGGAAGGCCGCGAATAGAAATAGATTGACGTCGGCCCGCTACGACAGCCTGACGAATAAATAATTAAACAAAAGCATTACGACCATTAGGAATAGGAATCATGTTGCAGCGTTGGGGGATTCTGGCGGCGTTTTGGATCTGCACACTGGGTGTGCCGGCTGTCGCCACAGCTCAGGAAGAGGCGCTCTGCGCGGAGGTGCGTATCGAAATTCTTCAGGAACTGACGCTGGAGCGTCAGGGCTTTGAGGCGATTATGCGCATTACCAATAGCCTGGATACCTATTCCATCGAGAATATCGCTATCACGGTGAATTTCGCCGATGCCGATGGCAACTCAGTGACCGCCACCTCAGACACATCCGCCAGTGATGCCGACTTCTTTATCCGCATTGATGACACCCAGAATGTGAATTCACTGGTGACTGCGGATAATGGGACGGTGACCGATGCGGTGATCAATGCCGGTAACGTGGGCGAGTTCCGCTGGCTGATCGTGCCGACGGCCAATGCCGCTGGCGAAACCGATAACGGTGAGCTGTTCTTTGTCGGCGCCACGCTCTCCTATTCCTACGGCGGCAAAGAAGAGGTGGTCGAGGTCGCGCCGGACTCCATCGTGGTCAAACCCCAGCCGCTGCTGACCTTGGATTACTTCCTTACACACGAAGTCATTGGTGATGATGCCTTCACAACAGAAGTCGAGCCGCCCGAGCCCTATACCCTGGGTGTGCGTATCGACAACAGCGGTTTTGGCTCCGCCAACAAGGTCAAAATCGAATCTGCCCAGCCGAGAATCGTCGATAACGAACAGGGCCTGGCCATTGATTTCACGATCACCAAAAGCTTCGTCGAAAATCAGGCTGCCCAGCCGAGCCTGCTGATCGACTTCGGCGAAATTGATCCCAAAGGAATGAAGGCCGGCCGCTGGATCATGGAATCCACCCTGTCCGGCAAGTTCACCTCCTTCAATGCCAGCTTTACCCATGCGGATGAACTCGGCGGCGAACTCACTTCCCTGATTGAAGCCACTAATGCGCACCTGCTAGTTCGAGATGTCAAAGTGGATCTTGCCGGCCGCGATGCGGTACCGGATTTTCTTGCCTATGGTGCCGACGATAGTTATTACGTTTACGAAAGCCAGGCAACCGGCGCCGACCTGGCGCTGTGCAAGAGCTGCGCCCAGGTTGCAGCGCTGAGTTACAGCTTGGGAGCGGAAAGTGCCGGCTCCCGCGCACTTACGGGCACCGCCGAAACTGGCTTTAGCTATATAAAAGTGGCAGACCCCTATGCGGGCGCCAAGGTACTGCATCGGGTAGCGCGGGATGACGGTAAGCAGCTCAATGCCGCGAACTATTGGATTTCCAAAGAGCGTGCCGAGAACAACGTAGATTTTAATTACTTCATCAACGTGTTTGATTTCGGTAGCACCGGCAGCTACTCCCTCTCTTTCGTTGACTCCAGCGAAGTACCGCAGGCGCCGGTGATTCAGGCAATTCTGGATCGTAGCAGTCACGAGGGGAGCCAGGTGGGCTTTCTGGTGCAGTCCTCCGATCCCAATGGCACAGTACCGGTATTAAGTGCCGCCAGCCTTCCTGCCGGTGCGATATTTACCGATGGCGGCGATGGTACCGGTATCTTCCGCTGGCAACCGGCGATCGGCCAGGCAGGCGATTACGTGGTTACGTTTACCGCAACAGACGGTGAGCTCGCCAGCCAGCGTGCAGTAAACATCGCGGTACACCCGGCAGATGATACCGATGGCGACGGCCTGGATGACGCCTGGGAAATGGAACACTTCGGTAACTTGGACCGCGATGGATCCGGCGATTACGACGAAGATGGCCGCACCGATGGACAGGAAGAAGAGGTGGGTAGTGACCCAACCGTGCCAGAGCTGGCCCCAGGTGCCCCACAAGTGACCAGCCCCATGTATGACGGCGAGGTTCTGAATGGTGCTTCCAACCTGTTGCCAACGCTTGTGATCACCAACGGTGATCATGCGGCGGAAATGTTGGTTGCCTATCAGTTTGAAGTCTATGCCGATGAGGCAATGCTCGATAAAGTTGCCGAGTCCGCAGTAGCAGAAGGCAGCGAGAGCACTAGCTGGTCTGTGACCAATGATGATGTGCTTCCCGGTAAATCGTTTGCGGATAACACGCTGTATTTCTGGCGCGCCCGCGCGATCACTCAGGTAGAAGAGGGGAGCGGCGAGGTACCTATCGCCTCCGAGTGGCAGTCGAGCCGCTTCTTTATCAATACCGAAAATGATGCCCCCGGTGCACCGGCGATTGTTGCACCGGCTGCGAACGCCATCGTTTCAGACTTGCGTCCGACCCTCGTTGTTGCCCACGCACTCGACATCGACCGGGACACGCTTTCATACGGCTTTGACCTGTTCCACGAATCCGACCTGGAAAACCCAATAGCGCAAGTTGTCGGACTCCTGCCCGGTGGTAACCACCAGACTCAGTGGCAAGTGCCCAACCCCTTGGCGGAAGACAACGCCTACGTGTGGAATGCCTGGGTCAAGGACGAACACGGTGCTCGTACGGAAAGTGCTATTGGCACCTTCCTGGTGAGCTCACTGAACAACAAGCCAGTAGCACCAACTGTGCTGGCACCGAGCGGCGCGTTGCAGACCTGGTTGCCGAATAGCGGTGTGGCTTTGCGGGTGCGCAACGGATCTGACCCCGAACAGCAACCGCTGACTTATTACTTCGAGCTGGACACCGTTTCGAGCTTTGATGGCACTGGCAAACTTGTTTCAGGCGCCATCGCTGAAGCGAATCAAGAAACCAGCTGGATCGCAGAGGGTTTGCAAGAAGATACGACCTACTACTGGCGGGCGAAAGTGAGCGATGGTGAAGTAGACAGTGATTGGGTAAACGCGAGCTTTAGCGTCGATTCCGATAATACTGCACCGCCGGTTCCGACACTGCATAACCCCGGTGATAGCGCAGTGGTGGAAACCCTGCGCCCACTGTTCGAGGTCAACCCGGTAGTGGATGTAGATGGCGATACTGTCCAGTATCGCTTCGAGGTGTATTCCGATGCTGCGCTTTCCATGTTGGTAGCCAGTCAGTTGCAACCCAGCACCCAGTGGACACCTGGTTTCGATTTCAATGACAACAGTCATTACTACTGGCGGGCTCAGGCCGAAGACGCCAAAGGGGCTACGAGTGAGTGGAGTCAAGCAAATGCCTTTGCGGTAAATGAAAATGGCCTCAATGATGCTCCGACCATTTCCGTGGTATTGCCGGATAGCGCGGTCACTGTGTCAGAACCTGAAATTTTGATTCAGTGGTTGGATACTGATCCCGACAGTAGCGCGAGTGTCTCTATTTACTACCTCTATGAAGGCAGCGGCCGCACACTGATTGTTGATGGTATTGACGAAGATGTTGACGGCGCGGGTGACCAATATCTGTGGGACGTTTCCGGCCTGCTGCCTGGGAACTACAGTCTGCAACTTGAAATCACCGATGGCGAAACTACGGTGTTGGCGGATGGCTGTTGCAATATCGAGGTGCCTTCGCAGACCAAGCGCATCACCGCGACCCCACAAACCGATCTGCTCGTTGACGAAGCCGGAACCGTAATTGCCGGTGTCAGTGTAGTGCTCGACCAGCCTTTACAGTCGGGCACCAGCCTAACTTTGAACCTGGCAGTTTCCGATAGCAGTGAAGCCCGTTTGTTAGGAGAAAGTTATCTGCAGTTTACCGCGGATAGCTGGGACATCCCGCAAGCGATCCAGCTGCAAGGGGTGGATGACTGTGAAGTAGACGGCAATCGCCCGTTCAATCTAGTTTTTCAACCCGCGCAGAGTGATGACCCAGCGTACAGTGGCTATTTGCTCGACAGCATCGAGCTGATCAATGCGGACAGCGAAGTCCCGGGGCAGACATTGTTTATCTGCCAATACGCACTGGAGCAAGAGGTCGCGGTGGCCGGTGGCAGTGAGGTGGATTCTCACTACCGCGTGACCTTGAGCAACAAAGGGGTGGGATTGGTTAGCGCCACCGCCGAACTTTCACTTCTCCCATCGCCAGACCTGAATTATTCCGCCACGGTGATTAGTGGTGGATCCCAATTGTTCTCTGATATTGCCAGTAACGGAAGTGTTGCAGGTAGCGAAGTACTGGTGATTCGCCACCCGGCAAGTCAGCCCGTAGACTTTGCCAAGTTTGCCTGGAACATTCAGCCCGGCGAATCCCTCACCAACGTAGAAGGGGACAGTGGTCACAATACCCTGCAGGGTAGCGACGGTGCCGACACCATTGATGGCAAATCGGGTAACGACACTATCTACGGCGGTGATGGCGATGATGTGATCATCGGTGGAACCGGTGCGGACAAGCTTTATGGCGAAGGCGGCAACGATACCTTCATCATTGAAGGCAATGATGGTCATGCAGATCGTGTAGAAGGTGGCGATGGGTTCGACCAGGTGATCGGTGGTGCCGGAGACGATGCCATCCGCCTGAGTGTGTTCTCTGGCGCTGCAACCGTTGAGCGTATTGATGGGTCCAGCGGCTTCAATGCGATTTACGGCACCAGTGCACACAATACCCTAGATTTTTCCAATACCGAACTCGTCAATATTCAGTTTATCGACGGTCTCGCAGGTAACGACACCATCTACGGGAGCTCGGCGAACGATAAAATTATTGGCAATAGCGGCAGTGACAAGCTCTATGGCAATGCTGGCGATGACATCTTTGTAATCGAAGGCAATGACAGCGGTTATGACCGGGTAGAAGGTGGTACCGGCTTTGACCAGGTGGTTGGCAGTGACGGCGATGACTGGTTCCGGTTCTCTGCATTCAGTGGCGATGCCCGGGTAGAGGCCATCGACGGCGGTGCCGGACTGAATCAGATCGTCGCCAGCAGCGCGAACAATACTTTGGACTTCCGGGATGTCAGTCTGATCAATATCGCTCGCATAGAGGGTGCTGCGGGTAATGACACCATCTATGGTTCCTCTATCGCAGACACCATTATAGGTGGTTTGGGTAGCGATAAGCTTTACGGTGAAGGCGGTGATGACCGCTTCCTATTAACCGTCGGCGATACTGGTTTTGAGCGTTATGAAGGCGGTGAAGGGGACGATTGGATCGTCGGTACCTCGACGGACGATAGCATTCGCTTGAGTGCCTTTAGTGGTAACGCCCGTGTAGAAGTGATCGATGGTGATGGCGGGGTAAACCAGATCCTGGGCAGTACCGCCAACAATACCTTGGATTTCTCCGAGACGCAGTTGATCTCCATCGACCTGATTGATGCGGGTAAAGGCAATGATACGGTCAAGGGCTCCACTGCGGCAGACGTCATTATCGGCGGGCTAGGCTCAGATCTGATCTACGGCAATGGTGGAGCTGATACTTTCCAAATCACCCATGGGGACACAGGCTTCGACCATTATCAGGGGGGCGATGGCGTCGACCGTTTGCTTGGTACAGAGCTTGATGACGATATTCGTCTCACTGTGTTTAGTGGTAATGGCCGAGTTGAAATCATTGACGGCGGCGCGGGTGTAAACCGACTGGTAGCGTCCAGTGCGAACAACACCTTTGATTTCAGTGAGACTCAATTACTGAATATCAATGAGATTGATATGGGCGCGGGTAACGATACTGTATACGGAACCGATAGCGCGGACAGAATTCTTGGCGGCCCCGGCTCTGACAGGCTGTATGGTAATGGCGGCGACGATGTGTTCGTTGCAACCGTAAGCGATACCGGTGCAGACCGCTACGACGGCGGTGAAGGTTTCGATACCCTGTTGGGTAGTGCTGAAGATGATGAGCTGATCTTGTCAGTATTTAGTGGTGAAGCCCGGGTAGAGAGAATCGATGGCGGCGCTGGTACAAACGTGATTCGCTCAAATACTGCCTATAACACACTGGATTTCCGTGGGGTTGAGCTGATCAACATCGGATTGATCGACGCCGGTGCCGGAAATGACACGGTGTATGGTTCAGATCTCGCTGATGTAATTGAAGGCGGTATCGGTAGCGACACCTTGTATGGTGAAGGCGGTGACGACCTGTTCAAGTTGACTGCGGGCGATACTGGCTTCGATCAATATCGCGGCGGTGCGGGTACGGATACTCTTCAAGGTACTACTGGCGATGATATATTCCGCTTCAGTGCTTTTGCCGGCGAAGCTTCGGTAGAAATTATCGACGGCAATGGTGGTGCGGATACTATTGAAGCCACCACTGCGAACAACACGCTTGATTTCTCAAATACGCAGCTGATCGGTATTGTTTCCATTGATGCCGGTGACGGGAATGACACCGTATACGGCACCTCTGGTGCGGACACCATTATTGGCGGTCCGGGTAGCGACTACCTGGATGGCGGAGATGGCGACGATACGTTTATGTTTACCGCAGGAGACACCGGCAGCGATCGTTACAGTGGTGGTAACGGATTTGACCAGCTTCTGGGTACTGATGCTGACGATGACATTATTCTGAGCGTGTTCAGTGGTGCGGCAACCCTGGAGCGCATTGATGGAAAACTGGGCGTTAACCGCATCCTCTCCAATAGTGCCAATAACACATTGGATTTCTCTAATACCGAGTTGGTCAATGTCAGTGAAATCAATGCCGGTGACGGAAATGACACGGTAATTGGTACAGAATCCGCTGACTTGATTGTCGGAGGTCTTGGCAGTGACAACCTGTATGGAAACGCCGGAGATGACGTTTTCCTACTGACCACAGGTGATACCGGCTTCGACCGCTACGAAGGTGGCGACGGTATGGACAGCGTGCACGGGACCAGCGGAGATGATGTGTTCCGACTCAGTGCCTTTAGTGGAAATGCCACTGTCGAGGCAATTGACGGAAAAGGCGGAAACGATCAAATTTCCGGCAGTTCTGCGAATAATACTTTCGACTTCCGCAATACTTCTCTGGTTAATATCGCGCTGATCGCCACCCAATCCGGTAACGATACCGTCTACGGTACGGATGCTGCGGACACCATCGAAGGCGGCCTCGGCAGCGATAACCTTTACGGAGAGGGCGGTGATGATGTATTCCTGCTAACTGCGGGAGACACTGGGTACGATCGCTATGCGGGAGGTGATGGTGCGGATGAGCTTCGAGGTACGACCGGAAACGACCTGATCCGACTGGCAGCATACTCCGGCGCTACCACCGTTGAACGAATCAACGGCAACGGTGGCCAGGATGTCATTCAGGGCACCACCGGTAACAACACCCTCGACTTCTCACAAACAGAGCTCTCCAGTATTGCTGAGATTGACGCGTCGAAAGGAAACGATACCGTTCACGGCTCTGCATCGGACGACACTATCCGTGGCGGAGAAGGCACAGATACGCTCTATGGTAATGCTGGTGCCGATATCTATATCTTCGCCCGCGGCGATGGTTCGGACTCCATCCGTGATTCAGGCTCCAGCAATGGAGATACCCTTTATTTTGAAGGTGCGATAGCGCCCGAAGAGATTTGGATCGTGAAAAATGGAGCACATTTAGATATCTATCTACTTGCTGGGTCCGAGAAGATTCAGATCGTAAGCTGGGAGTCTCTCGATAATCGTATCGAGAGTATCGCCACAGAGTCGGGAGCGAGCTTGGCTTTCGATATGATCGGAGGCCTTGCAAATACCATGACTACAATAGGTGTGCCTGTTGATGGTGCTATCTCACTTGATGCAGAGCAGCAGGCTGATGTGGCGGAAGCAATCCAAATGGCTTGGCAGTAACAGTCTTTCAGCCAGAGATGCCCTGGACTACTAAAGAATCGAAAATTTACTAGTATTACCAGGGCTACACTGGGGTCAGCTTTGAGAATTGATTAGACTTGGAAGTGAATAATGAGTAAGCAGCTTCCTCTTAAGCGGATTGACTACAATTTGATAAGCGCTGTTTTTGCATAAATAATGAACAGTTTCTGTGTGGCGTAAATACCAGTTTACGCTACCTAGAAGAACCTCTTGCTACGCTTGCTTTTTGATCATTTATAATGGGTTATCTAATTTTTGTGCGTGGGCCGGGCTGACAGAGGTTTTCGCGCGTGAAAACGTCTAAAAAGTGATCTACTTTGTAGGAGACGGGCCGTGTTTGGCGAGCTTGCCTGCAGCGGTCTCGGTATTTATGACGGCATCTCACGATTCCGATTTCTCTGAAGAGAGTACTATCAATGGTTTTATTGCGCAGGCTTCACGTGGCCACTCCGACCATTATTAAAAAAGCCCGCCTTAGTGCGGGCTTTTTTGTTTTTGAATTTTAAGTCCGCTTAAATCTGTGGGGACGGTCCGCTCTTCAAAGTGTCCAACTCGAATCGCTTGGCTACCGGCATTTAGTGTATCGAGGTATGCCAGTGTGATTGCAGCCACCTGCCAGAAAGCGCAAGTGGCCACCATTCGAATAACTTATATTTTCTTCGGGGAAATCCGCATCGTGATGTCTGCGTGAAAGACTTCCTCATCATTGGTATCAAACACGCTGACGGGCATCACCACATCCTGAGCGGAGTCCCAATGAAAGTCGTCCACCTTGCACACCGCGCGTAAGTCGGTTTTGGCCATCTTCAGGTATTGCACGGTCATGCCCACCGGAATCCAGCGGAAGTTGCCATTCAGGGATACGTCCAGGCATACGCCTCCGGCCAGTTCCGCAGCGTTACACATGGCGATGGCGTGCACGGTTTTAATGTGGTTTTGTACTGCGCGGCGCTTCTTCAGTTTTACCTCAATCAGGCCTGGCTGTATCTGTGTGAAGCGAGGTTTGATTGAACTGAAGTAGGGGGCATTGAAGCAGACAATTTTGCTCACCAGCCAGCGGCCAAGGCTGTTGTCGCCCAGGGTGTTCCAGAGTTTCAGAATTGGGCTTTTGGAGGGTACGTAGGCCATTTGCTATCTCGTGACTCGCGGCATCATAGGGTTCCCCATCGTGCCCCTTTGTTACCCGCAAATTAAGTGTCAAACTGCCCGATGGGCTTGTCCGTATCACTAGTTGTTATCCTCAGCGCTTTACCATTAGTTTTTTCTGGCGCAAATGGATTGGTTGGGCGGTTTGAGTCTATTCAGTGGGTAGGGCTCTTTAGCAGTCTGGTGCGCAGCTCGTTTGCCCCAACTAGCAGCATTTCGTAACCATTGCCAAATGCATTGGGATTGTTCCAATCCATACGCACTATCAAGTCTTCCGTGCCATCGCCATCCAGGTCACCTCTGGCCAGAAGGGTATAATCAATATCAAGGCCAGCAAGGCTACTTCGGACCACTGTTGGGCTTATTTCGACTATTTCAAAGTTGGGGAAAGCCTGTGCTATTTCTTGATTTGATGCCGGCGATGGGTCACCTCCTAGATCCGGGGTGGCACTTGCAGGTAGTTGCTGAATAAGCTCACTGGTAAGTGCAGGGGGGAAGAATGACTTTCGGGAGTTGCCTGCAGAGAAGTAGAGCTTTAATACCTCGCAGTTCACGTTCAACATGGTGAATAGTGAGAACTGATCTTCCCGAATCTCGCTTGCCTTGGTCTGCTTGATGTCTCCGCAGGTCTGAAATTGGATCGTTGATCCATTTTTTGTGTCCAGTTCGTAGTCGAATTTGCTCTCGTTGTAGTTTTTTCCGACCTCGACGAGTCCTGCGAAGTTGTCAGTATAAATAGCTTTTTCGATATGCGGGTTGCCGGACTTTTCGGTACAGGCGGAAATAATCATTACCGCAAAGAGAGTTAATAATGATCGCATGATGTCGTCCTCAGGGCTGTACCGAAACCGCAGTTTGGTGGGCAGACTTAAGGAGATTCAGAACGTATGCGTTCCTGCTGGGGCTGACCTGAGGGCGGTGGCTCTCGGTACTCGCGGCCAGCCAATTTTCGTTCTGTATGGCCTTGTTGAACTTTATGAACTGGTTTTTCAGTTTGGTAGCCCCAATGTTAAATATCATGTCGAACAATGCTAGCTGAACGTTATGCGGAAAACTGTCGAAGTTTTTTGCGTAGCCATTTGCAGTGCTATAGAGCGTGCTTAACTCGATGTAGAAACTACTGATATGCCGATCCCGCTGAATCTCTATGTCACTGTCTTTCATGATGAGTTTGCAATACTGTTTGTACCATTTAGCGCGAAAGTTCCGCTTCTGTTTTAATACGTGATCAAACTCTTGCTGCTTTTCAGCGGTGGTGGCTGGTGTCGTCGCGATCCCGTTTTGCGTGTTGTACATCGGAATCGTTGTTATGGCATAGCGGTCTGGAATCAGGTGTCCTATGCCGACGGTGACTTTGCCAACCGTATCTAAATAAAGATGGTTGTAGCGGCCTTCGTACTCTTCGAGCTTCTTCGCCACGGTGTGCTTTATTGCCGGGTTAAGAGGCATGCTTTCATTCCGTAATGATTTTCTAAGGCCTAATTTTATCTCTGTCGCTTCATGATTTGAATCGAGAGTTCAGGTACGATCGTTCAGAGTCTCGAGCATAAGGCCTAGGAATTTGATAAAGCGGGCGGAGTCTTAATATCGGTAACCGTGAAACATGCCAGGTGTGGTGGCATGACAAAATATGGTGAACAGCCTAGCTGTTAGTTTGGCGCGTAAAGCAGCATTGGCTCCTAGCTTTTATCCCACAACACCAAATCTCTGCCTACACTTGTTCTTCGATAAAAAGAATCACAGGATCGCAGATGGCCGTTTTCGTAGAAAAAGGCCTGGACGGGTGTTTCGATGTAGAGTCCAAGCTCATCATGGAATACTGCACAGCCAACCGGATACCTACCCAGGTGTTCGAGCCGTTCGATATTTGCAGTGGCAAGCTCTCCCTGAAGTATGCGCAGCTGGTGGTAGGCTGTGTTGGTGCGGTCAAGGATGCATTGAAAACCCTTGGTGCGGCGCCGCCATCTCTTGATCCCTATCCCGCCTCCCTAAGACCCTATCTCCGCCGGGCCGTATGGCCAACTACCGCAGGGAACCTGCTCAACCGCGTTCAGCGTGGGGAAATGGCGTTTGCCAAATCGGTGGCCTGGGGGCTGGTGCCGGGCAATGTCTATTCCCCGGAGTGCGACAACAATGCACTGCACTACGCACCGCCTGCGCTGGATGTGTACGCCTCTGAGGTGGTGGAGTGGTTGTGTGAATTCCGCCTGTATGTGGTGGACGGGACGATCGTGGGTGGCGGCCAGTACGCCGGTCCAGCGGGGCCCTCCATCGATATGCGCGTGGTGCACAGGGCGCTGAAAGCATTTCAGGCCGATCCTGCTGCGCCGCGGGCCTTTGCCATGGATTGGGGGGTGATGGCGAGAGGGCACACCGCCCTGGTTCAGGTAAAAGACGCCTGGTCGCTCAAAGCGTTTGGTGATATCCATGCGGCCAGTTACTACCGGGTATTGAAGGCGCGCTGGAATGAGCTGGTGGGAGCAGCGCGCGTGGAGGCGAGTGGTCAGCGGGCCGCTGCCGCGGTGTTTAGCGGCCGTTCTGTATCGATTTGAAGCGTGACTCGGCGCTGGAAATTGTGTCGTCTATTAACCCTGATGTAGTCTTTGACCCTGACTTTTCGAACCTCGCCGAACTCAAAGACATAATAAATGCCTTCATACCGCTCTTCTGCTCGCCTTTCTCGCCGCTATGCCTGCCTCGGCGTTTTGATTCTCAATATTGTGGCTGCCCTTTTGGCCGGGTGTAGCACGCCGGCACGTCAGGTGGTTTCTGAAACATACCACAGTGAGAAGCCGCGCATCGATCAATGGGCGGCAGACTGGCACAAGGATTCTGATGCCGAGTTCCGCACGGACAGGTCGGTGCTGGTGGCCACCTATGCGACAACCGAGTTTACCAGTGTGAAGCGCTTGCGCAGCACCGACGAACTGGTGTCCGCAAAAACACCGATGATTGTGGCATGGCTGGAAATGAAAAAGGGACCGCAGGCGATTCCGTTGTACAGGTATGTGGTAATCCCCCTGAAATATGTAAGCGCAGAGACACTTATCCAGCAGGGCGCCTATATCAGTGAGCAGAAAGACCTTGGGCTGCCCGCACAAACGCCTGCAGGTTCGTATAAGGGTGCCTTGGTTACCGACTGGCAATACTGCTATGCCTGCTTTGCCCAGCGCGAGATCGAAGAACTGGAAATGCGAGACCTGAACTTTCTCACATCCAATGTAAAACGCGGGATGGAAGACCGCTCGTTGGGTGGCTTGTACTTTCTGAACACGGCAGCTGCGGCACGCACGCGCTCTGCCGGTACGGCGACGTTGACCGTGGAAGTAGGGGAGCGTGCCCGGGAGCAACAGCAGGCATTTACCGATTATTACCTGAAAAACAGGGCCGCCCTGGCGGATGCCCGTGAGGGAGATGCGCGCTATCGCCGCTTCTGGCGCGAAGAGGTCGAACCGCTCCTGTTCGATGCTTTTGCCGTGTCCCAGGGTTGTCCGAAAGATTTCCAGTCGTCCCGTCAACGCTATAAGCGATTGGCACCGATATGTGTGGAACAGCGTATCCGCCTGAACCGGGAATATGTGGAATGCCGGAGCGATGCACTGGCGCGGTACGACCTGAATACTTACCAGTCTCAATTTGCGCAGCTGCAGCAGCGTGAGAGTGCGTTGTGGGCCCAGTCCAGCGGATCCCTTCGCCGCATGATGATACCGCCGCAGGAGGTGGTGCCGAAGGCGGTGAAATGGATCGACGAGGCTGCGGAGGGAATCGAAAGCGCTTACCGCGACCTGGAGAATATTGAAAAGGCAGAAGCACGGGCGGCGGCGTCAAAGCAGCGCGCGGAAGCCTTTAGTCAGGCTACCTGGCAGTCGACATTCAGTGCCATCAGCAACCGCAATGCGCAGGTGTTACAGCAGTCTCGCCAGATCAGTACCATGGTCGACCGTGCACAAACCGCACCCCGTCCGGCGTTTGGTAAACCGAACGCGGAGCGAAAACCTGCGGAATCGGATTCGGAAGCGGGAAACAAAGTGCAGTATAGGCCCGACACGGCGAGCCCTGCACTCGTCGCCGCTGCCAAGGAAGCAGAGCCCATGGGTGCCGAAGAAAATAGCGAAAATGCCTATGTGGGTGCGGGGCGCGATTATCCGTTCAGCGGAAGTTCCAGCAGCTACTATCAGCGATCCATGGCGATCGATCTGGCGGAAACCAATTTGCGCAATCAGGCGGCCGAGTTCTGCGGGAGCAGCTACAAAGCGGAGATTCGCTGGAGCCCGGATGCAGAGTGTAAGCAGAGCGCCGCGGCCGAGAGTTTTCTCTGTACACGGGATGCCCTGGTGAACTGTTACGAAAACCGCTGCGAGCGGGAATTCTGCGGAACGCGATCGCCCTAGTATTCGATCGCTTCCTTTTAATGTTTAAAGTCCGGGCACACCGGATTTTACCCCCCGGACTTTTAATCCGCGCTTACTGCTTGCCGGGAGCTTTCAGAAATTTGGTGAGTGCGGCCATATAGCGGTCAAAGTCTTCAAACTGCGGTACATGACCGATGCCGTCCAGCTCCACCAATTGCGCATTCGGAATCGCCTGCGCGGTTGTTTTGCCCAGTCTGTCATAGCGGCCGAGATTGGCGCGGATGGATTCCGGTGCGCGGTTGCGGCCAATGGCGGTGCGGTCGCGGGTGCCGATAATCAGCAGGGTGGGGGCCTTCAGGTCGCCGAATTCGTACAGCACCGGCTGGGTGAACACCATATCGGAAGTGCGTGCATCAATTTCCGCAATCTTGTCGGCGTCCGGACCAATGGTCCAGCCGGCCTGAATGGCCAGGAGCGGGTCGTAGGCCGCTTTCCATTTACCGTCAAAGTAGGCGGCGGTCATATAGTTTTTCACCTTCTCCGGGGTCTGCTGTTTTTCCTGGGCGATGGCCTGCTCGATGGGCTGATAGGGCGTGACGCGTTTCCAATCTTCCAGGCCGATGGGGTTGATCAGCACCAGCTTTTCGACGGTTTCCGGGTACATCAGGGCAAAGCGGGTGGCGAGCATCCCGCCCATGGAATGGCCGGCGACAGTGGCGCGGGAAACGTCGAGCCTGTCCAGCAGTGCCTTGGTGCTGTCTGCCAGCGCCTGAAAGGTGAACTGGAAGCCCTCCGGCTTACTGGATTTGCCAAAACCAATCTGATCCGGCGCGATAACCCGATAGCCCTGTCTGCTGAGGGCATCGATGGTGCTCTGCCAGTAGGCGCCGGAGAAGTTCTTGCCGTGCAGTAACACAACGGTTTTGCCATTGGCGTCCGCTGCCGGCGGTACGTCCATATAGACCATTTCCAGTGGCTGCTGCTGGTCGCGGAACGCAAAGGTCTCGACCGGGTAGGGGTAGTCCATATCGCTCAGGCGGGCATCCTGGGGTTTTACCGCAGGGGCGCTTGCTGCGGCCAGGGAAGCCGGCGGCCAGATCAGGCCGAGCGTGGCCATGACCAGGGGTATAAGAAATCGGGGCAACAGGGGCAGTCGGATCCACGATTGGCGGGTGGCATTCAGCATAAGTCTTCGTACTCCTTGAGGTATTGCGAATGTTCGGCTGGGTGAGTCGTGGTTCTGCTCTCTGCACGATCGCGCCGCTGTTAATTTGTTCTGTTTATAAAACGACCTGGACAGCAGCGCTGATGATCATAGCACTGATAGATGACTGACCGAATTTACCGCGATGGATTCCCGGTGGCTGTCGGGTCTACTACAGGGCATGGCTCCAAGGGGCTATTTGTGTGCGAGGAATCACAAATTTCATCGAGTTCTGTTTAAAATGGCTGCTGGTCCCTCTCCGTAGATGATTCGCCGTGAATAAATCGTGCCGCTTCATCGGCGGCCACAATGAGTTCGAGACGTAGCAATGGCCCGCACCCAGCAAATCGAAAACCACTTCCGCCAGACCGTATCCGATGCCCGCAATCTTGCCGCCACCCTGGAACAGGGCCAGGCGGAAATGCCGCTGGCCGAGCACTTCGGTAGCCTGATTCAATCTCTGGATCGCCGACCGTTTTCCGTCACGCTGCTGTGCCTGGACAAGCCCAGTCGGGAGCGGGTGCTGAAGTGGCTGTACGGCCACCAGTTTGCGGTTTTCTCACTGCAGATTTCCGGGCAGATCGGCCTTTTGGAAGTGCAGCTGAAGGACAAGGGCTACGCGGTTGAAAACAGCAGTGGCTCGCGTCAGGAGTTCGATACTTGGGAGGAGCTGGTACAGGTGGTGGGCGATTCGTCCGGCATGACGGACAGCGGTGGCCAGGAACTCACACTGGTGACGGAGCGGGTAAACGACCTGAAAAACCTCAACCTGCTGTTGCCGGATAGCACAAAATTTGTGCAGGAGTCGCCCGCATTACTGACACGTATTCTGCGCGAGACCAATATTCTGATGGTGGCAGGGCATCCGCACTACGCTTTGTCGGAAATCGAGCGCGGTGTGATCAATGATCTGATGGCGGAGATGGAAGGCTTCTGGCCGTTGCTGCCCGTGGATGAGCTTGCGGAAGAGGTAAGTATTCCGGAGAACGGCTGGTGGCAGCAAGTGGCACGCCCCAAGATCAACCTGCCACCCAAGCTGATTACCACCCATGTTGAGGCCGAACTGCCCGGGTTCCTTACTAGCCCGGAAAATGCGCTGCGCCAGACCTTGCAACTGCTGCTGCTCGGTCGCAAGGCGGAGACTGCGGTCGAGGCGGTCAACGAGCGGCTGTCTCAGGAGCTGCGTCAGCTGGAGAGCCGCAAAAAGCGCGAAGCGCGCAAAACCCAGACCAGCGCTGCGTTGGGCAATGACATGGGCTTCGCCAGTCAGCTGCGCAACCACCTCGGGGATGGGGTGAGTGACATCAATAAATCCCTGCAGGAAAAGGCCCGTCGCAACGACACTGGCACCGGCAACGCCGGTCAGCAGTTGAAGCAGTTTATCGACTCCATGCACATCGACGATTTGGCGATGGAGACGGGGTACAAATCGATCAAGCTATCTCTCAGCAACAAGTATCAGGAATCCCTTACCCGTTTTCTGCGCGACGCCTTGAAAAACGGGGTTAAACGCGATGCGGAAATGCTCAATAGCGAACTGGATTCCCTCAAGCGCTCCCTGTCCAATGAATTCAAAAGCAAGACCGGCGTGGAACCGGTACTGGAGTTCGATCCGCTCAATCGCGATGGCCTGATTGATGATCTCGCCAGCTCGGTGAATCTGGAGATGCGCTACCAAGGCGAGATGCCCAAGCGCGGCTTTTTTCAGCGTTTGGGGGAAGCGCGCCGCGCGGCCTTCGTCATTCTGATGAGTGTTTCACTGCTGGCGATGATGGGTATCAATCTGCGGGATAACCCGCTGATCGGCGTCATTATTTTCTTTGTGTTTGTTGGTGCTTTTGTGTTCACCTATTACGGCTGGAAGCGGGAGGACGAGGAGCGCCTTGAGAAAGAGGTCAGCCGCGTGCGCGAGGAAGTTCTCGGCAGCAGCCGCCGGCTATTGGGGGAACTGACCCGTGAGAAGCAGTCGCGCATCGGCGATTTTCTCGAGCGCACCAAAAAACAATGGCAACTGGTGCTGGACCGCACCTTGCAAGACTGGCAACAGCGCGAGCGCCAGACCAGCGAAAAGCAATCCCATCAGTCCCGCCAGCGCCTGGCGAATATCGATACGCTGATCAATCAGTGGCAACGGCAACAGCTACCCGCGCAGAAACTACAGGGCAGCGTAAGCAAGATCGTCAGTGATTGTCGGGCCCAACTCGAAATGCTGGTGGACGCTTGATCCATTTAACAGCTGCCCCAGCGCCGTCTCGGTCAGTGGCACATCGGTAACCAGTGCAATGTAGGAATCCGTTGTGGGGGTGTCCGGTGCAATCAGCCCCGCCTCCCACACACCGCCGCTTTCCGGGATGGTGATGGCGTTTGCCTGGCGCATGGTCAGATCCTGTCGCAATATATCCACCTCACCATTTTGATACACGCCCAGCAGGTGCAGGTAGCCGGGGTTCCCGGCTTTTATCTGCCAGCGGTATTCGGTGGCCGCAGGGACCTGGAGGGGCAGTCGCTGGCCGTTGACACGCTCCGGGTAGAGGGTGAGTTGGCGACGGTCAGGCTTACCAGGAATGGTTTTGCAGTTGCTGTTCTTGGCATATCAGATATTCGCCCAACCATTGGGTGTGCTGTTCGCTTTATCCAGTTTCTCGCGCTTGCGCTGTTCCGCTACCCGCGCCCAGTCTTCAGCCTCGTCGCGGCTGGATTGGGCATCACTTTTTTCTGCTGTGCAGCTGGATGTCATCCGCAGGCACTGGCCCAGTCCATTGCTGGCATCGCCGTGATGCTGCGCGGTCTGTTCCGCGAAAACCTTCGCCGCGTCGGCGTGCTCCTGAGCTTTGTCGCGGTTGGCTTCGGCGGTGACCTGGGCGTTGAACGCATCCAGTTTTGCATCCAGTGCGCGATTCTTTGCATCCATGGCTTCTTTGAGCAGCTCGTTGAAGCGGCTGCGACTTTCCTGCGCGGCGTCCTCGGCGTAACTCAGCAGATCCTGGATGTCGGACTTGAGGCCGTCGGTGTCGTCCCGTGTCTGTTGGGTATCCTGGGACAGCCGCTGGATCTGTGCGAGTAATTTGTCGACTTCACTGGCGTTGACGTCTGCTGTGGCGTGCGCCCGCTGCGCGGCATCGTCGAAACGCTCGGCAGACTGCATAGAGGTTTGCGCATTGGCGGACGCGGTCTGTGCGGAAGAGACTTCGCTCTGGGCGCGCCCCACCGCAGCGGTGGCCTGGGCGGTTGCAGACGCAGATTCGTTCGCCGCGCTGCCCGCCTGCGAGGAAGCCGCGTTGGCCTTGGCGCTGTCGTCTTCCGCGGACTGGCGGTTTCTCTCGGCGGTTTCCGCCTGTTGCTGTGCCTGTTCGCTGGCCTGTTGTGCAAGGTTTGCCTGTTGTTCGGTTTCTGCACGCAGACGAGCGGCCTCGGTGGCGAGATCTTCTGTACTTTGCTGTTGATTGCGGGCAGCGTCGGCAGCACGCTCCGCGGCAGACTTTTGCGTGTCAGCGGATTCCGCCGAGGAATTTGCGGTGTTTGCGTTATCTTCCGCGGCACTTGTGGCATCACCTGCGTTCTCGGCCTGCTGCTGTGCGCGCCCGGCGGAATCGGTCGCGGTATCTGCACCGGTTTGTGCGCTGGTGGCAGCGGTCCCGGCATCGCCGGCCTGGGACGCGGCGGTACCGGCGGCCTGGGACGCGTCGTTGGCCTGCGAGCGTGCAGCATCGGCAGCCTGGCCAGCGTTGCCGGCGTGGTCGCGCGCCTGCTCACTGGCGCTGCCGGCCGCGGATGCGGCGGACTGCGCTTCCTGCGCGGAGGCATTGGCACTGCTGCTTTGGGACTGCGCATTGCTCGCCGCACCACCGGCGGTCTGGGCGCTGCCCTGAGCGCTGCTGGCGGCACTGGCGGAGTTGCCGGCCTGGGCCTGTGCGTTGCTGGCCGCGCTTTGCGCGGCACTACTGGATTGTTGCGCTTGGTTGGCGGCGGCATTGGCGGTCGTGGCAGCGCGGCTTGCCTCGTGCGATGCGTTTTCTGCCTGGCGGGAGGCACGGCCGGCATCTTGTGCTTCGCGCTCTGCGGAATCCGAGGCGCTTCCGGCTCTGGCCGCGTGTCGCTGTGCTTCGCTGGTTGCCTGCTGGGATTGCAGTGACTGTTGCTGGGCGGTATTGGCGCTGCTCTGTGCCTGTTGCGCCTGCTGGCCTGATCGGTTGGCGGATTCGGTAGCCGACTGGGCCGTGCTGCGTGCCTGTTGCAGGGCTTCGCGGCTGGCCGCGGCCTGCTGCTGGGCAACACCTGCTTCGATTTCCGCGGCCTGTTTGTCGGCCTGTGCCTGCTGGGCAGCCTGGCGGGCCTGTTCGGCTTCCGCGCGAGCCCGCGCCAGTGCGGCTTCCAGTTCGCTGCGGTCTTTGGTTGTGGAATCCATGACAGTGTCCTAGTTCGTTGACCGCATTAAATGCTGTTGGCTGCAGAGCGCGCATCGGATGCCGCTTCGCGGGCATCGCCGGCGGCGTCGTTGGCAGTGCTCAGGGTGTCCCGCGCGGTGTCCACGAACCCTACGATCTGTTGCGCGCCGTTTTGCGCCTCGCCGGCATAGCGCTCGGCGGTGTCCATATGCTTTTGCGCGTCGATCATTGCGTCCATGGCTTTTTCGTTGTGTTTCCACGCGTCGGTGGCCGCATTCTTTGCATCCAGTGCTTCACTTTCGGTTTTGTCCACCGCGGCGATGGCATGTTGCTCCATTTCCGACAGCAGCTTTGCCAGTTGTTCAGAGGTCGAGCGGGCGTCGTCGCGCAGGGACTCGGCTTCCTGTCGCGCCGCCTCTGCCTGTTGCAGTTGTTGTTCTGCGCGGGCCAGGTAGTCCTGTGCACGGCGCAGTGCCTCGTCGGTCTGTTCCGCACTGCTGTGCGCCTGATAGGCGGCACTGGCGGCGGCGGACGAAGCGGACTCCGCCTGGCTCGCCTCGGACTGGGCTTCGGATGCGGCAGCAGATGCCTGTGAGGCTTCCGACTGGGCCTGTGACGCGGAAGACTGCGCCTGGCTTGCGGCACCGGCGGCCTGGCTGGCGTCGCTGTCGGCTTGTTGTGCCGCAGACTCCGCCTGTTCGGCGGCCGCACTGGCCGTCTGCTGGGCCTCGTCGGCTTCTTCCGCTTCGCTATCGGCGGTTGTGCGGGCTTCTTTTGCACTCTCCGCCTCTTCGGCAATCGCCTGGGCCTGCTGCTGGGCCAGTTCCGCCGCTTTTTGCGCGGCCAGCTGCTGTTCTTCACTGCTCACTGCGGCATCCGCCGCGCGGGTTTCGCTCTCCTGGGCCACGTCAGCGGCGCTCTGTGCCTGGTCGCGCAGGGTACTGGCGGTTTCCGATGCTTCCGCCGCGCGCTCGGCTTCCTGAGAAGAGCGGTTGGCGGCGTCCGTGGCGCTGTCGGCCTGAGTCTGGGCATCGGTTGCGGCCGTTGTGGCCTGATCGGCACCGGTTCTCGCGGTGTCGGCGGACTCGCCGGCATCTCCGGCCTGGGTGTGTGCCTCGCCGGCCGCGGTGCCGGCGTCTGTGGCCTGCGCCTGTGCGTCCTGGGCGGAGCTATTCGCCGCGCCAGCCTGGTTTTGCGCGTCTGCCGCGGATTGCCCCGCCTGAGAGGCCTGGTTCTGGGCGTCGGTCGCCGCGGCGTTTGCCTGGGACGCCTGGGTCTGTGCATCGCTGGCGGAAGCCCCGGCGGCGTTGGCCTGTTGTCCTGCGCTGCTCGCTGCGGAGCCGGCGGTACTGGCCATCTGTGCCGCTTCACTTTGATTTGCGGCAGCATCGGAACTGGCAGAGCGGGCGGCCTGTGCTTCCGAGTCGGCACTGTCCGATGCCTGGCGGGCCTCGGCGGCTTCGCGCTGCGCTTCGGCGGCGGCCTGCGCGGCCTGGTTGGCCTGCTGTTGTGCATCGCTGGCGGAGGAGCTCGATTGCTGCGCACCGCTGGCGGCCTGGCTCATGGAGTCGGTCACTGCCTGGGCCTGCTGCTGGGCCACATTCAACGCTTCCTGGTTCTGTGCCGCCTGATCTTTGGCGATGGAGGCTTCGCCTTCCGCCTTCTGTTTTTCCAGTTCGGCGTCCTGCGCAGCCTGACGGGCTTTTTCCGCTTCGGCGCGTGCCTGGGCAAGCTGCTGTTCAAGTTCGCTGCGAATGGAGCTGAATTCCTTGCTGGGCATATGTGAGATTCCTGGCAGATACGATCAATGTTGTTGTAGTTGTGTGATTTATTTCACATTTTACGGTGGCGCCTTTCAGCGAGAAAGTTCTTTCTCAAGCTCCTGCTGGGCTTTGGCTACGCGGAATTCTTCCAGCAGGTTTGTGGCGAGTCACTGGGCGAAGGTTTCTGGCCTGGACTGTCCCGAGTAGGTTTTGCAGCGCGACCAGTCACTCTCACTCAGGCGATCGATGATATGGGTGCAGGCTTCTTCCGCAAGGCCAGGCTGGCTGTGGCACGAGTCGGCGAGGCGGTCGAGCTTGCCGATCCATGCTTCAGAGAGGATTAACGCTGGCCAGGAATTCGTACTGCGCATGAGATTGTTTTTGTCGTTTTTTATTTACTGCAAGTTCAGTCGCGGATATTGGTGTCGGGAAATCCACGCTGGATGACAGCATCTGCATCGACTGGATGTGATTTTCCCGGACTCGTGTTTGATCGTCGCATTTTATGCTGCGCAATTCACGCATTAAATGGTACCCTTGTCGCATTATTGAGCACTTTCAATAAAGAGCTGGGTGATTGTGTGTAATGCACCGATTTGGCCATCTGTAACAACAACGAAAACAGCACGCATCCCATCACATGAAACAGGTCGTATCGTGTCTTTTGGCACTGACTTCGTGCATTTCGGGCAATTTGGTCTGGGGCGACAGCGAATTCAATCGCTGGAAACAGAAGCAGCGCGGCGCCTTTGAGGGATTTGTTACCGCCCGTGACCGTGAACTTGCGGAGTATTTGCGCACCAGCTGGCGTGAATTCCAGGCGCATAAGGCGCTGGTTCGCGAGCAAACGCCAAAGCCGAAACGCCGGCCTCGTGTTCCGCAATTAGAAGCATCGCGGGGAGCGATGGAACCAGCTCCGGCGAATAGCCCTTTCGGGTCTGACTCTTTAGAGCCATTACTGGCTCCCCAGCCAATACCCGCCGCACCGAAAAAAAATCCTGTCACTCAACCCGGTACTGTTTCCGAGCAGAAATCGCCGCAACAGGAAGATTTAATTCGCGTTGGTCTCAATGGTGGCGCGCTGCGATTTCCTCAGGCGCCCAACCTGCGAAACGTGCGCCTGATGCACTTTGTGCAAAACGGATTCAAATATCAGACCAACGATGAGCGATTCGGCGGTGAGCGCTATCTGTTGCCCTCAGAATCTATTTACTACAACGCGATCGACTGTCAAGACCGATCTGTAGTTCGAAGGGGTAACGCCCACTATGCTGGCGGTGAATTGACGATGCTTCACAGGTTGCCCGCCGCTCGACGCGCACCCTGCAGGGCAGTGGTTGCAGAAACGTAATTTAAAATATTGGAAAACGACACAATGAATCAAAGCGCAGTTGCTGGACTTGTGGGGCTTGATGAAAGTGCCAGCGCAGATCAGATACGGGAGGCGATCGCACAGAAAATCGTGCAATTGCAGCAGGCTCAAGCCAAGGCGCCGACGGATGTTTTGCGCAACAAGTATCAGCGGCAACTGGATCAATTGCAGCTTGCTCGTGGGCAATTAACTGCACAGGGCAACGAGAGCGGGCATGTGAATGCCGCTCTTTCGCAGACCAAAATGGCGGACCTGCCGCAGTCGGGCACGCAGTTTGACGGGGCGAACAATGTGCAAATTCGGCTTCAATCCGGTCAGCTTCTTGCCAACCGCTACGAAATTCGTGAGCAGATAGGCTCGGGTGGCATGGGCGCGGTGTATCGTGCGTACGATACGACCCGGCAGGATGAGATCGCGCTCAAAGTGTTATTACCCGGATTGGTTCGCAATGAGCGGGCCCGCGAGCGCTTTCTGGATGAAGCGCGCATCTCGTCCAAGCTGAGCCATCCGAATATCGTCAATGTATTCGACGTCCAGCAGGATGGGGATCTCTTTTTCCTGACTATGGAGCTGCTGGAGGGGCAGGACCTGCGACAGCTGATGGAGGTGCGGAGTCTCACTCGTCAGCCGTTCACCGAGGAGGAAGCCCGCGGGTTGGCGGTCACACTCGCGCAGGCACTCGTTCACGCGCACCAGTTTACTGTTCACCGGGATATCAAGCCTGAGAATATCTGGGTCACCGAAGACGGTGACTACAAGATTATGGACTTCGGTATTGCCCGCATTCAATCCGCGAGCCAGCGCACCCAGACCGGTGCGGCCATGGGGACTGCCTATTACATGGCACCGGAGCAGTTGAAGGGCAGTAACGCCATTGACGGGCGCGCCGATCAATATGCGCTGGGGGTGTTGTTGTATGAACTGCTCGCCGGTGAAGTCCCTGCGGGCCGATTCCGGCCGCTACGCGATCTTCGTAAAGATTTGAGCAAGCGTTTTACCGACGATATTGAAAAGGCACTGGATACACTGCCCGAAGGGCGCTTTGATGATATGGCCGCGTTTGCGCAGGCGTTGGAAAAAAACAAAGGCCGGACCAGGTTGAACCTGCCCTGGAAAGGAATCGGTATCGCTGCCGGCCTACTGGTGGCGCTGTTCGGCGTCGGTGGTCTGGCTTCCAGTGGATATATCGGGTTAGACAGCCTGAAAAGCCTGCTGCCCATGAGCAAGGAAGAGATTGCCATACGCAAGGCCGGTCTCGCCCGTATTCAGGGGGAAATCAAGGTGCTGAAACAACGTCTGGATTCTTCCAGACGGGGTCTCGACAGTGATCTGCGGGATGCAAAACGCAACGAGAGCCCGGAGTTGAGAGCATTGGAAAATTGGCAGCAGGTTACAGAGCAGGGCATTTTCTCAGGCCACCGTCTGACGGAGCTGGAAGGAGATTTGTCGATGGCTGAGACGTTGTTGCGCGATGAGGCCTTTGATCAGGCGCAACCGGTCTTCGAGAAAGTGCGTTCCGGTTTTTCTGCCTTATTGGAGGATTTCGATGCGGCAGCCGGGCTCCTTACGGCACAAGCGGCCTTCGATGAAGCCCGAAACGACTGGGAGCGTGTACAGGATGAGTACAGTTTGAGTGCACCTGCTCAGGTATCCGCAGCACTGGAGGCGAAGAATCAGGCAGTACTGGCCGAGCAACGGGGCGACTTTGCCGCCGCCCTGGCGGGCTGGAAATTGGGTGAGAAACAGTGGCGCGAGGCTCCAGAGGCCATGGGCGACGAGATCGCTCGTATTGATGCGGAAAGAAAGGCAGCCGTAGCGGCCGTCAAGCGCAAACGGGATGCGGAAGCGGCGGAGAAAAAGCGTCGGGCAGAGCTTGCCGCGGCAGAACAGCGGCGCCGCGAGGCAGAAAGAATGGCGGAGCAAAAGCGCCTCGAAGAGCTGGCACGTAAAGAAGAGCAGGCAAAAATGGATAAGCTGCAACCCCTTGTTCGAATCGCGCCTCGCTATCCGATACAGGCGGCGCGGGATGGCATTGAAGGGTTTGTGATCGTCGCGTTTGATATCAATGAGGTGGGTGCGGTTGAAAACGTCCAGGTGGTGGATTCGCGCCCCTTACGTGTGTTTGACCGTGAAGCAAAAAAAGCGGTATCCAAATGGAAATATAAGCCTCTGATCGAGGATGGTGTTCCAGTGCGCACGCGCGGAGTGATGACACAATTGGACTTCACTCTGCAGTAATTGGGTGAATTTTTATACGAATAACATGCGCTGTGAGTGTATGGAAATAGCCGCAAAGCGGAAAGACTTTTTGGAGAAATACATTGTTGCATTTGGGGATAGACCTCGGAACCACATTCACGGTAGCGGCCTTCGTCAACGACCGTGGCCAGCCGACCCTGTTTCCGGATTTCCACGATGCCAATGAATTCCGCACACCCAGTGTGGTGCATCTTGGGGAGGAGGGGTGTCTGGTGGGCACGCCGGTGGAAGAAATTCTGGAAGATGAACCGGGGTTACCTCACGCGCGTTTTTTCAAACTGGATATGGAGGCGAATCGGCCAGTTTTTACTGATAGCGATAAACGGGAGTGGTATCCACAGGCACTCTCGGCGCTTGTGTTAAAGAAAGTCCTCAAGGATGTCGATGCGTTTGCCCACGAAGATATCGGTGGTGTACTGATTGCTGTGCCTGCCAATTTCAACGATGCACAGCGTCGGGCAACCAAGCTCGCCGCGCAGATGGCAGGCATCTCGCAAGTAAAGTTGATTGAAGAGCCTGTGGCGGCGGCTACTTTTTATGGAGTGCATCAGGTCGGCGGAGAGCAGACCCTGTTCGTATATGATCTGGGCGGTGGCACTTTTGATGCCACGGTACTGCAGTCTTCCGAGGGTGGGCTTTACGCGCTGTCGACCCAGGGCAGTAATCGCCTTGGTGGTAAGCACATCGATGAGCGCATCGTACGGTTTATTGTCGAAGAGTTTGAGCGTCAGCACGGGTTCAAACCGGACGATCCCGTGTCGCTGCAAACCCTACGCCGTTTCGCCAATGAGGCAAAACACACCCTGGCTAAACCGGGTAAAGGCCGTGTCAACAAAACACTGGTTCTCGGAGGTCGCACGCTGGAATTTATTCTGACAAAAGATCGCTTCAACCAGCTCATCGACGATTTTGTCGATGACACTCTGGCGGTGTGTAACAGGGCATTACAGGCTTCGGGTATGGATTGGGGCTTTATCGATACCGTGCTTCTTACCGGTGGATCATCACTGCTACCTCTGGTGTTGGATAAGGTCGCGCGAGCGAGTGGCAAGGCACGTGACCAGCTGGTGTGCAAGCAACCCCATCAGGCGGTTGCCTACGGCACGGCCATTCTGGCCCAGCAGACCTTCGGCCATTCAACTGGAAAAGCACTACAGTCCATCTGTTCCTATGATCTGGGAATCCGGACCCTCGGGCGTGATGGCGAGCCGATGGTAAAAGTATTGATCGAACAGAACTCCGCGGTTCCCGCCAGTGCAGTCACCACCTTTTATACCAGCCGTGACGACCAGACCCGCATGATCATCGAGGCGGTGCAAAAACGCGGTGAGGGTGAGTCCGCGGAAGAAAAGAGTCTGGGGTATTTTGCGTTCGGCCCTATCGAAAATCCGCGCAAGAAATATCCGGTTGAAATTGAAATGTGCTATGACCTGGAAGGGATAGTGACCATCACCGCGAGGGATCCGGAAACCGGACGGGAAATTCGCCAGGTCATGGATGAAGAATCCGAAGCGTTGGATCGCGCGCTGCTCGAACAGCAGGGTTGGCTGCAAAAGCTGGATGTCAATAGTTAAAGCGTGGAAGCCAGATTGATACAGGGGCGAATTGAGAGCATTGCCGTATCCCGGGTGGGGCACGTACGTGAGCACAATGAAGATGCGGTGTTCAACGATGATGAGCTCGGCTTGTGGCTCGTCGCGGATGGTATGGGCGGACACGCTGCGGGTGAAGTGGCGAGCCAATTGGCGGTGGATACGGTGGCGCAGGACATGATGGCGGGGGATGACCTGCGCCTGGCGGTGCAGCGTGCCCACGTGGTAATTAAAGCCGCCGCTCGCGATAACCCCGCTCAGTCGGGTATGGGTACCACGCTTGTTGCGGTACAGCGATGCCGGCGTGGATTCCGGCTGATTTGGAGCGGCGATAGCCGTGTTTATGCCTGGCACGGGAAGGGGCGACTGCGACAACTGACCCGGGATCATTCCTTTGTGGAGGATCTGATTGAGCGTGGGGTTCTGAGTGAAGAGGAGGCCCAGAGTCACCCGAAAAAAAATCTGATCAATCAGGCCCTGGGCTTGGTGGAGCTACCGCATCTGAATCCGGGTGAATCCTACTATCGACCGAGCTCCAGGGGTGGGCTAATGCTTTGTTCGGATGGTGTCAGCGATATGCTCAGCCCCGGTGAGCTGAGTGATATATTGACGTCGGGTGGCAATCTACAGGAAACCGCAGCAGCGCTCACGCGTGCGATCGAAGGCACCAGTGCAACAGATAATTTCAGTTTTGTTCTGTTGGCACACCCCGCACCAGGCCTGAAAGGTCTGCTTCAGCAATGGCTCGGGCGCTAGCTCCAGCCTGCGAATTATTAATTTAGATACTTTTTTCATGGTGCAGACCCTTTCAGTATTTCAGTAAAACCGGGTACTTCAGATATTCCTGGTCGTAGTAAGGGCTGCGCTGATAGAAAAAAGCAAGCCTGGCGGAGGGGTTCTCGGCGAAGGTTTTGTCCTGTAAGCGCTTCTCAAAGGTGCTTCTCAGATCGGCATCCTGCGCCAGCATTTTTTCTGCTAAGGGAATGAGTGCGTAGGGTTCCGCGTACTCGGTACGCTGGAAAATCTGGTTGAAGAATCCCCATTGGAAAAAGGAGTCAGGGCCACGAGGGTCCAGGAGCGCAGTGGCAAGCTTTCCCAGTGGCTGGTTGGTGGATACCTCAAGGTAATCATCAACCCCCCGTTGAATGCGTTCTTGCGAGAACTTGGCATCGACACGGAAGTGGCCTTCAAACTGGGCCTTGCCAAATTCGTGAGCTTCAGCAGTGAACTGTGTAAGCGGGAGTGGTCCACCCTTGGCATCGGAAACTTCGATGCCGTGCGCTTTCAGGCGCTCGATGACGAGCTTTTCATGGCGGGGGATGTAAAAGGCTTCCGGTACGCGCACTTCTACGGCTTTAACGTCGTCTCTGAATACCGGTAATCCCAGATAATCTCTGGCTTTGCCGAGCCAGACCACACTTTCTTTGCCGCTGATGGGATTCTGTTTTTTCTCGTAGGCCATGCCTTTGAAGGGCTTTTCAGCATAGACGCTGAGGTCTGGTGTCTTGTTGGCACTCCAGGCAAGAACCTGGGTCTGTGGGCGCTGCTGCTGATCTTCCGCGATGGCCGCGCGCAGTGCATTGCCGTGCTCCGCGAGTGAGGCGAGGCTCGCCTTGATCAGTTCATAGGTGCCCAGCACACGCTGACGATACGGCTTCAGTGAGTGGTTTTCCACCAGCACGGTGGGTGTGTGACGGAGGTCGCCGAGTCCGTTGGAGTAGCGGGGGCTGGCGGTCCAGTGGCTGATGCCCTCGGCGAATTCATCGCTGTTTACGCCGAAAACCAGCGGGCCGGGAATGTGCCCGGCTTTAGTGAGTGCACTGTCCACGTTGTGCTGAAAAGTCTGTTCGAGCCAGCGGGCAATCTTCGGCGAATCGCTGGCAAAGGAGCCGTTGTAGCCATAGGTGATGTCGTACTGGTAGTCCTCACCATCTGTGACGTGGATGTCCAGGTAGAGTTCTGGCTTGTACTGGTTGATCACGTCCATCACCGCGCGCAGTTCTGGTGTGTCCAGTTTGGCGTAGTCGCGGTTCAGGTTGAGGTTGTTGCGGTTGGTGCGCCAGCCCGCGTTGTGTGGCCCGCGCTGGTTCATTCGGGTGTAGGGGCCGGCGCGTTCGTGTCCGTCGACATTCAGGATCGGGATGATCAGCAGGTTGACCTTGCTGATAAGCGCTTTCAGCGATTTGTCACCGCCGATATAGTCTCGCAGCAGCATAAAGCTGGCGTCTTTGCCGTCAATCTCACCGGAGTGGATACCCGCCTGGGCCAGCAGGGTAGGCTTGCCGTTGGCTTTCGCGTCGCTGCCACCTTCCGTCACGGTAATCAGCTGGATTTTGCGGCCGCTGTTGGCGGCACCGATATCGCTTACCTGAATATCGTCACTGGCCGCCGCCAGTCGATTGGCAAAGGCTCGGGTTACTTTGTAATCGGGGGTGGTTTTGAAGTCGCTGGCTTCCGCTGGGGTCACCCAGTCGCCTTTCTGCTGGACGAGCTTTTCCGATGCACCCTTCCAGGGAAGCAGTTTTGGGAGTGGGGCGGTCAGTTCATTGGACGCCATAACAGCAGTGCTGCTGGCCAGGACCAGCCCCGCAATAAACCGGCACAGGTGTGAGCATACGCGGTGGCGGAAGGCGGGCGTGCGATGAATGGACGTCAGGGACATTCGGGGGCTCCACGGTGTAGGTAGGATCTATCTTTATTAACGGGCCGCACTCAGGGTAGCTGCCAGCCAAATCGCTCAATCAATGTCATAAGACAGCCTCTGGGTGGTGCCACAATCTCGAGGCGCTCACTGGACTCAGGGTGCTGTATGGACAACCGATAGGCATGCAGCAAGAGTCTTGCACATTGCAGCTCTTCTGCGAAGAAGCGGTTGTGGGTGGATTTGCCGTATTTCGGGCAGCCGATTAGCGGGTGCGACAAGTGCTTGAAGTGACGACGAATCTGGTGGCGGCGGCCCGTCTTCAGTTCCACTTCCACCAGGGAATAACGGCTGCTGGGGTAGCGGTCGACGGAGTAGGGGAGCTCCACAGTGCCGAGACGCCGGAAATGGGTAATCGCATCCTGGCGGGGTAGATCGCTTTTTGGCCGTTTGCGCTGGTGCTTGAAGTCCGCCACCGGCGGCAGTGGGTGGTCGATGACACCGCTTTCCGGGCAATAGCCGCGACAGATGGCGAGGTACTGTTTGATCGAGGAGTCACTGTCCAGTTGCCCCTGCAGTTTGGCGGCTGCCTCTCTGCTTTTGCCAAACACGATCACACCGGACGTTGGTTTGTCCAGCCGGTGCACCGGGTACAGGTGCACACCGACCAGATCCCGCAGGTACTGTAGCAGGATGCGGTCTTCATGCTTGTCGATATCCGAGCGGTGCACCAGCCAGCCCTCCGGTTTGTAGGCGGCGATAAGATGGTCGTCTTCAAAAAGTAACTCTGGTGTCATTTGCGAGGCGCTGCTCGGCTGAAAACGGAATGGAATTATAAAGTGTGTCTTAGCGAGAAACACGCAGAGAGCTGAGCAGGATTGCGAAAATTTCCGGAAGAGTATTGATACGGGGCTAAAGCCAATAAAGCCAATATGGTTACCACCAAATTTTTACTGTTGATGAATACATCAACAGGAGACATGAAATGCAGTTGCGGAGCAAGCCTAGCCATTAGTGATCAAAAGTCTGACAGAAGTTGCGTCGGCCTTTGTTTTACCGGGGGGCGGGAGAAGCTGGACACAACAATATTCGCTGGCGATTCAGTTGGCAAAATGATCTTTCTGAACACATTTTTGACGGCGATTCTATATTTCTGCAGCATAACTTGTGTAGCATGTTGGCGACTTGCGGTACACGTTTTTAATACGGCGTACCAAGTAGCAATTGTTGTTGGTTTTCTGACCATATTTTTACAAGGAAGTGATGATGTTGATTGATAGGCTATCGAGCCTCCTAAAGTGGTTTCCGGTGTTTTTTGTTGCTGTTTTTACTTTTCTGGTGACTGCCTGTGTACCGGATAGCGATACACTGGATGAAATTGAGGCATTCTCCGAGCGCACAGAGACACTGCTGGAGAAGGATCGAGCACTGACGGATGAGTATGGAGCGCTGGTCGAAGAGCTTTCCCGCACTGTGAGTGAAACCGGTAGTGCCAAAGCCGCAGTAGAGTCGGGCGTGTACGACAAGTTGGCGGGAAACATGGATAGTGCACTGGCACTGGCCACTCAATATCAGCAGGAACTTGAGTCGCTGTTTGCGCAGCTGGATCAGGATTCGCCGTGCTACCACCCGGAAATTGCCGATAACCTGAAGACGGCGATCGCCGAAAAGCGCCAGATTGCGAGTGCATTGCGCCAGCTGAAGGGTGCAGACTTGGAAGAGGGCGGCGCGATTATTGTTGCACTCAATGCTACCCCAAAATCCTTTGCGGCCGGCATGAGCAATATGGTGGAGATGTTCAAGGTCTGTAAAGTGCCAGCGGCGATGGGGATGACAAAGTCCGAGCTCAACGAGCATTCGAAATCCGCGGAGAGTAGTGATTCAGAAAGCGGCGATTTTGATCATCGGTCTGCGGGCGATCTGACAGTAGAAAAGTACACAAAATCGAAGAGTGTACTTCCATTGAAACCCATTTGGATCAATCGACTTTTGCCAACCGATGTTGAAGGTATCTCGGATCTGGAGGGCGTCCAATTGAGTGATGGGGTGACGATTAATGAGGGGCTCGAGGTGGTATTGCCTGAGCCGTATCGCAGTGATCTCACCAAGCCCTTTACCTTTCGTATTACCGGTACGGTGGCCGATAAGTACAGCGAGTACCAGTTGGCGGTGGATGTAACCCGCGTCGGTTACACACCGGTGACGTCATTAAATTTTGATAATGCGGGTCTCGCCAAATGTATTGATAGCATTGCCTCGGACAAGGGTTTCCGTTTTGTGGAGGAGATCGAGAAGATTTCATGCACAGCCCATGAAGAATCTCCTCTTGCGTTAACGGAGCTATTCCAGCTTACGAATCTGACGGATATTGAGATAAACAATTTCAATATGGTGGATATGGCTAAGGCACCATTACCAAAGAGTGTTTCCGAACTGAAGTTTACCGGTGGGACCTTGGATGGGCTGCCGAAATTTACCAATATTCATGGTCGCCTGCTTCTATGGGGCGCAAAAGTTGAAGATTGGTCACAACTTTCCAAGGTGGCTGTAGAGAAAGTGTTTGTGGATGAGCGGGCAGCAGACTGCGATTTGGTGCGCTCATGGGATGAGGAACGTTCCGACCTGGTGGTGACTCACCATGGGTTGGATGCTGGGGAAAAGGTGGCGCGCATGATGCGCATGGAAGATGAGGATAATGTTACTGGCGTTGTTTCAGGGTGCACGCTGTAGCTTAGTGGTCCATGCGGAAAGTTGTGTAACTGTTCGCTTCGCCAAAGTGTCCAGCTCTGCGTTAAGAAAGCTTGAAATAGAACCACTATTCCTGCGCTTTCTCGCCTTGATCTGAACACTTTGGCTGTGCTCCTTAGTTACCGAACTTTCCGCATGGACCACTAGCTTCGGAAGCGCGCAGCCCGGGCAATCCGGTTGCGCAAAACCCGCTGTTACGCAAGGCGGCGCCCATACCCGGGCCAAGTCCGCCGACCGCTTTGACAGCAAGCAACAAACCAGAAAAGCAGCGCGGGAGTGGGACAGCTCCCGCAGCTGTTGATGGAAGTTCGGGCACACAGAGTCACTGCTCGTACGCTATTCTCGCCGGTAATTCACGAATACAATATTGGTACGTTTATTCGCTGGCTAGCTCGATGTCCTATCCCCTCCGCCCTCTCACCGAATACTTCCGCCGCTGTTATCGGGCGGACAGCTATGACCTCGCCCTGTCCAATATCACCAAGTTGCCCGCAAACCGCAGGATGTATCTCGACGGTGAGGATGCGCTCGGGTGTGGCGATCTGCATCGTATTCCTGTGGTCGGGCAGGCGGCGGAGCAGCTCGCTGCACTGGCGGACAGCTATCGCCGGGAGCGCCGCCTGGTGTACGGGACCTTTTTGATTTCTGGCAGTGTGGCGAATGCGACCGGGCTCAGCCGACAGCGCAAAATTTGCGCGCCGCTGATCTATGTGCCGGTTGCTTTCATTACGGATGAAGACCTCTTTATTGAAGCGGATGCAAGTGATGCGAGGATCAATCTGCCCCTGCTGCGCAATCTGTTGAAGCCGGATGTGGATGCATCTGCGATAGATCAATTTCCGCAGGTGCAGTGGCCCATGACGAGCAGCCTGATCACGGCAATCGGCCAGTGGCTGAAACGCTATAGCGTGCTCGGTGACCTTGAGGAACTGGGGCGCTGGCCCAAATTACAGGGAGAGGATGTGCTGAAGCGCAGACTTTCCGGGAGTGCGCTGAAGATCAGTTCGGCAACTTGTCTGGTACTTGCCGATCGCTCTCGCGGTGTGCGGGGAGTATTGCACGAGCTTGCCGCTCTGGCTGAGGCTGACCGACACTCCAATCCGGTTGTTGAGCTTCTGGGTCAAACACCATCCACTGTGAAATCTCGATCCAAGACGCGATCGGTCAGCACGCCAATGTCATTACCGGTCCTGCTGTCTGAAACACAAGCGCATGCACTCGAGAGTGCAGCAAAAAGTACGTTGAGCCTCGTATCCGGGCCGCCAGGAACGGGAAAGAGCTACACCATCGCGGCTATGGCTATCGACCGGGTGCTACAGGGCGAGTCTGTACTGATTGTTTCGAAAACCCGGCATGCTGTGGACGTTGTCGGACAGAAGTTAGCCGATACCTTTGGCTTGCAGGCGGGTGTTGTGAGTGCGGGTAGCGAAGGTCTTTCTCGTGGGCTGAAATCGCACTTGGATAGCTTGCTGAAAGAGGGGTTGCCGGCAGATGAGAGTTCTCTGGCAGAGGTGCAACAAAATCTGGCGAACCGTCGCAGACAGCTGGACCGGGTCGAGCGCCAGTTTGTGCGTTCACTGCAGATGTCTGCGGTGCAGCGCCCAAAGGGCTTGCTGGGTTTGTGGCGAAGATTTTCCGGAAAAATAGCGCGTGCGTGTACCGGGGCAAAATCTGAAATTGCGCCGCTATGGGATCTTCAGAAAACAATAGGTGAAAGCCGGAGGCAGTTTGAAACTGCTGCCAAAGCATACTTGAACACCGCACGTAATGAATGCCTGGCACATTTGCTCGAAACAAAGCGGTCTACTTTGTCGTTGTTCAACCAGGCGCTCCGTTCGCGGACCTCCAAACGGCAGGCGGAGCGGTTTGCAGCGCTGGATTTCAGCGCGGTTCTGGAGGCATACCCGATCTGGCTGGTGTGTTTGGATGAGGTAAGCGATACCTTGCCGAACATCCCGGGTATGTTTGACCTGGTGATCTTTGACGAAGCCACCCAGTGCGACATTGCCAGTGCGTTGCCAGCTCTGCAGCGGGGCCAGCGCGCGGTGATCGTCGGTGATGGAAAGCAGTTGCGACATGTTTCATTTTTATCGCGAAAAATGCAGGCGGGCATCTGGAACGATGTTATGGAAGAAAGCGGCGGTCCACCTTCCAAATTCAGTTATCGGGAGCACTCACTGCTGGATCTCGCTTCCGATGTGATCGGGAAGCAGTCAGCGATTTCTATGCTCGATGAACATTATCGCAGCAAGCCCGATCTGATCAGCTTCAGTAATGCGCGCTTCTATGGTGGCCGCCTAAAAATCATGCAGTCGCGCCCTGGCGCGTTAGATGATGCAGGCCTGTCTTTTCGTCTGGTCGACGGTGTGCGCAGTGCCAGTGGTAGAAACTCTCGGGAGCGTGATGAGGTTGTGACAGAATTGCGCGCACACCTGAATCAATACGCGCATTTACCCACAATGCCATCGGTGGGGGTGTTGTCTCCGTTTCGGGACCAGGCAGAGTATTTGGATACGGAAATTCGCAAGGCATTTAGTGCGCAGGAAATATCTCGAATGTCCCTGCGGGTTGCCACCCCATACGGCTTTCAGGGGGAGGAGCGAGATTTCATGCTGTTGTCGATTGCCATAGACCCGGTGAGCGCGCGTGCGGGAGCCTATTTGAATCGGCCGGATATGTTTAATGTGGCTGTTACCCGCGCGCGGAAACGGCAGCTGATTATTCACTCTATCGAGAAAGGCGCTCTGAGCGATGGTAATTTATTCGCGCACTATCTTGCCCATGATCATCGGAATGATCACGCGGGAGCGAGTCAGGGTGCTTGTGGGTTCGCCGCGGAAGTGCGCGAGGTTCTGGAGGAGCAGGGGGTTCAATGCTGGGTTGGTTATACCGTGGCCGGACAGGTCGTCGACGTGCTGTGTGAGCGCGATGGTCAATATTTTGGTATCGACCTGACAGGGTACCCCGGTACTTTCTGTGATTACCTGGACCTGTCCATATACCACGCCTTGCATCGGGCTGGAGTGCCACTTTTCCCGTTGCCACATAGTCAATGGCAGTCGGATCGTGAGCGATGTCTGGAGTTAATACACGGTTTTCTGAACAGGAATAACCCCTGTGTCACCGAACAGCCGTCGCTCGAAGCGGAGTCCGCTATCCGCCGGTGAGCGGAGTGTTGCGATCTGTACCATGGTGCTGCTTGTCTGCGCAGTCACCCTTGGTCAGCATCTTGGCTTTGCAATTCCCGTGTTTGCCTGAGAATATCCGGCAACGCTTTTTCGTCGGCGTCGAGGACGTCGAGGATGGCCACCAATAAGTCGGCGGAGAACATGCACTTGCTGACTTTGCTGCGCAGGTTTTCCGGGGTGACGGCGATGCCTTTGTTGGAAAGGGCGCTGGCAAGATCGTTGTAGCGCACGCCTTTCAGGGCCATGGCGGCGCGGACGTAGCGGGCGATGGCCTGCTTGTAGGGGCTCAGGGCGCGGTGGTTTTCGAGGCTTTGCTTCTGGTCCATGGTACTCTCTCTATTTGTTACGCATGATAGCCGTATGTGGTTTATTTGCAACAAAAGTGCCCGATACCCGTTGACCATCAAAAATTTACTGTTATATTTGTGACTCATATTCCACATGTGCAAGGGAGTTGAAATGACCTGGAACAACGAAAACCTGCGCCAATTGGCCGAAAATCACCCCGACTGGGTGGTCGAGGCGGAGGGCGACTGTCTGAGCGTCTCTAACGATGAGGGTGTAGATGCCTTTATTTATGTAGGCGAGCGGCAGATTGTGGTGGAGAGCATCCTGTTCCCCGTCAGCCAGGTAGAAGACGAAGCGGCCCTGAACCGGCTGATCCTGCAGACACACCAGCTGGTACCGCTGACCACCGTGGCGATAAAGAGCATTGGTGGCAATGACTATTACGTAGCCTTTGGTGCACTTTCTGTGTCCAGCAAAGACGAAGTGGTGATCGAAGAGGTGGAAACCCTGTTTGGCAATGTGGGCGATTTCCTGGACCTGTATTCCGCGCAATTTGAATTGGAGGGTGTAGCATGAGCCTGAGTAAAATCTGGACCGCACTGCGCGGCGCTGTAAACGAAGGTACTGAAGCGATTGCTGACAGCCAGTCTCTGCGTATCCTCGATCAGGAACTGCGCGAAGCGAAAAGTGAGCTGAAAGCCTGTGACGAAAACCTGACCAAGATCATGGCCAAGCGCAAGCTGGCGGAGAACAAGGCCAAGGCGCTGCAGGCGGATGTAGACAACTACACCAACCACGCCATTGCCGCGAGCGAGAAGGGCGACGAGGCGCTGGCCATTGAGTGTGCCGAGCGTGTTGCCGAGCTGGAAACCCAGCTGGAAACCGAACAGAGCATTCTGCAGGGCTTCAAAAGTTCCGAAATCACGCTGAAGAGCAATATCTCCAAGGCGAAGGCCAATGTGCGTCGCATGGAGCAGCAGATCGATCAGATCAAAGCGACGGAATCTGTGCAGAAGGCCCAGGTTGCGGTTTCCAGCCGCCATATGGGTGCCAACAGCAAAGTGAAAACTGCGCTGGACAGCATGGAGCGCATCAAGGCCAAGCAGCAGCAACGCGCTGCAGAGCTGGAAGCGGCGGAAGAGCTGGCTACCGAAGAAAGTGGCTCCAGCCTGGACGCCAAGCTGAAGTCCGCGGGCATCACCCCGGGCGGACAGGTTAGCGGTAGCGATAAACTGGCACAGCTGCTGGCTAAACGCACCCAGGCCTAAACCATGTTGATCTATAAAGTGCGACGCCTTTTGGCGTCGCTTTTTATTAGGGCCAGTATCACCACCGTTCTCGTGACCACCGCAACCTATGTGATCGGCAGTTATCTGCTGTTGTCACTGGCAGGCGAGGCGGACATTGTCGCACCGGAAAACTTCTTCTATTGGCTGGTGGTTACCGCGTCCACCGTGGGTTACGGGGATTTTTCTCCCACAACTGTGTGGGGCAAAGTGGCCGTAAGCCTGTGGGTGATTCCCCTCGGACTCAGCCTGTTTGCGATGATCGTAACCCGGGTGGGCTTTGGTGTGACTGAATTTATCCAGCGGGGCAAAAAGGGGCTGCGCAATATGAACCATGAAAACCATACGGTAATTATCGGTTGGAACGGTACCCGTACTCTGCGCCTGATCGAATTACTGCTGTCAAAAACCAATGGCGATGCTGCGGAAGTGGTGTTGTGTGTTGAGGCGGAAATCGAAAACCCGCTGCCTGGCCGTATCGACTTTGTCAAAGTCGATTCGTTCTCGCACCGGGAGAGTATGCTGCGCGCGAGCCTGGACAAGGCGGCCCGTATCATCATCGATAATCCGCTGGACGATGTGACTCTCACTACCGCATTGTTCTGCGACAAGATCAGTCCCAATAGCCACAAGACCGCCTATTTCCAGGACGAAAACGTGGGTGAGCTGTTGCGCGCACACTGCCCGAATATCGAGTGCATTCCCTCGGTGGCGGTCGAACTCCTGGCAAAATCCTCCCTCGATCCCGGTTCCGCGCGTCTGCACCGGCAGCTGCTGGACAGTACCTATGGAATGACCCAGTACAGCGTGGAATACCAGGGCGATCAGTCGATTCCCTTCGGCGCTTTGTTCGATCATTTCAAGCACGGGCTTGCAGCCACATTGCTCGGTGTGCGCCGCACGGGTGAGCAGAAAATTGAAATCAATCCATCGCTGAGCGCACCGGTAGAGGCGGGAGATACCGTCTACTACATTGCCGAGCAGCGTCTGCCGGCCAGCCGGTGTTTTGATGTAAAAGTCGATGGCAAGGAAGGTCAGGACGCATGTTTGGCAAACTGATTGATAAATTCAAAAAGCCGGAAGTGAAGCCGCAAACCCCGGAAATCATGGGCTTGCGCCTTGGAGCCAGCTTCGAGGTCGATCCCCTGGCGATTCGCCTGATACTCGATGAGCTGACCATCGAATCGTTTGAACCCACCCAGATCATCAAGGCCGCCGGCGTTGTAGATCTTGACGGTACCTGGGTATACCGCTTCTATACCGACGACGATGCCTGGCTGCAGGTGGTCGCAGAAGGCGGCCAGCGCGATGAGCATGTGGTGGATGTGAAACTGTTTCACTTCTACGACACCCGCGACATCGCGACAGACGCTACGTGGAAAAACCTGCTGGATAAAGAGATCGGCGCGGGCACCTATGCACTGGATGGCCGAGACTACCAGCGCGTATGGACCTCCACCGGCGACTACCACAACCCGGTGCACATGGCGGAGACCACCTACGACGAAGATGGTGCACATTCCAGCACCGATCAATTCACCATGCTGTTCGAGCGTCCACTAACGGACGAGCGCACAGAATCCCTGTTTCTTTCTGCAGAAGAAAAACTGGAGACAGGGGGTTACCTCAGTCGGTGTCTGGTATTGAGTACCGGCATCTCACTTACGCCATCGCAAATTACCATTCACGGATAACAAGGAGTCTCTTCGATGGAACAAAATTACGATTTACTGACAGGCATCCTGCACTTTGCTGCCTATTTTGGCATTTCGCTGGTTTTGCTGATTGCCTTCAAGTTCCTGTACGCACTGGTTACTCCGCAAGATGAATGGAAACTGATTCGTGAAGACAAAAACACCGCTGCCGCCATCGGCTTTGGTGGTGCAATTCTCGGTTTTGCCATCGCACTGGGCGGCGCTGCCAGCAACTCCGTTTCTCTGGTGGATTTCGCTACCTGGGCCCTTATCGCATTGATTGCACAGCTATTGGCCTTTGCGATCATTCGTTTCCTGTTTATGCCGCGCATCGTTACCCGTATCGAAGACGGTGAAATCAGTGCAGGTGTCATGCTCGCCGCTACCACGATTTCCGTTGGTGTTCTGAACGCCGCCTGCATGTCCTACTGAGTGGGGGACCGGTTATGAAATCGATCAAACGCAGTAAAAACATTAACCTGGCAAATATGCGCAAGCATGCCGGGCGCAACTTTGTCTTGCGCCCGGTGGCGCTGGGCATTGTTGCGGCCCTGATGGGCTGTAGTTCCAAAGAGGAAGTGAAGGTCGTCGCATCGGTGCAGGATTGTGTCGACAAGACCGAGTTGGACCAGGAGCAGTGCGAAGCAGCCTATCAGCAGGCGCTGCGCGAAGCGGAGCGCACCGGGCCGAAATACGACTCGCGCCAAATGTGTGAAACCGAGTTCGGTAACTGCCGCCAGTCCGGCAGTTTCTGGCTGCCGCTGATGACCGGCTTTATGGTTGGGCAGATGCTCGACGGCGGTAACCGCAATCGCTATTACAATCCGGTGTATCGATACACCAACCCTTTCTCCAATCATTACGACCGTTTGATGACTTCCGACGGCAGTGTGATTGGTCGTTCCGGCAAGGTGAACTACACCGTGCCGAACTCCGCTACCAAGCCCAAACCCACGGTGACCAAGACGGTTTCCCGCGGTGGCTTCGGTTCTGTTGCGTCGGCCAAGTCCAGTTGGGGCGGCGGGCGTTCCGGGGGCTGGGGGGGCTGATCCTTGCTGCGCATGCCCATCAAACCGCGCCCGCACTGGAAAGAGCGGGCGCGGGAGTTCGGATTCGGCTTTCACACCATGTATGGGGAACCCTACTGGGATGAAAGCGCCTATTATCAGTTCTCTCTCGAACAGATAGAGCGGGACCTGGAAGACCCCACCGAAGAAATCCATCAAATGTGCCTGGAAGTGGTGGCGAAGGTGCTGGCAGACGACGAGCTGTTGCGCCGTTTCTGTATCCCTGAGCGCCACTGGGGCTTCGTGCGCAGCTCCTGGGAAAACGGCGATCCCAGCCTGTACTCCCGCCTGGATTTCGCCTACACCGGCAAGGGGCCGGCCAAGCTTTACGAAAACAATGCCGACACGCCCACCAGCCTGTTTGAGACCGGTTTCTGGCAGTGGCTGTGGCTGCAGGACAACGTGGATAGTGGGGCGCTGCCGCGACAGTCGGATCAGTTCAACAGCTTGCAGGAAAAGCTGGTCAATCGCTTCAAGGATCTGCAGTTTCTGACCCCCGGCCGCGCACTGCACTTCGCCTGTTGCAAGGGCACCGAAGAAGACCGCGGCACCGTGCAGTACCTGCAGGACTGCGCGCGCGAGGCGGGCATCGATGAGCACTTTGTATTTGTCGAAGACATCGGGCGCGATGCGGCGGGGCAGTTTACCGATCTACAAGATCAGGTGATCACCTGGATGTTCAAACTCTACCCCTGGGAATTTATGTTCCGGGAGGAGTTTGGCGAGTATTTGGGGGGCAACAATATCCGCTGGCTGGAACCGCCGTGGAAATCGATCCTCTCCAACAAGGCGCTGTTACCCATGTTGTGGCGGCTGTTCCCCGGGCACCCGAACCTGTTGCCGGCGTTTTTTGAAGACGAGCTGGAAAAGGCGGCCGCGCACGATTCGCTGGTAAAGAAACCGATCTTCTCCCGCGAAGGTGCGAATATCTCCCTGGTAGAGGGGGCGTCGCTCAAGGCCGGCGGCGACCCATCGGCAGAGGCGCTTTCGGACGGGCCCTATGGGGAGGAGGGGTATATTTATCAGGCCATGTATCCGCTACCGAAGTTCGGCGACAACTACACCCTGATCGGTAGCTGGCTGATTGATGACGAGGCTGCCGGTATTTCCCTGCGGGAAGACAGCGGTCTGATCACCCTGGATTCCAGCCGCTATTTACCGCACGTTATTCTTTAGAAACGGCCCGCTTCCGTCTTCTACTAAGACTTCTCGCTTAGGGCCACTGTTCCAGTGGCCCTAAATACACCCAGCGCTTTTTGTACAGCTTGAACTGTGAGATTTCATGGAGCGCCCGCTCTTCCCCCCCGTCGTGAAACCACGCCCGAAATTCCACGATCGACGACTTTAAACCCTTTTTGTATTTGATAACCTCAAGCCTTGCCCACTGCGTGTTCAGGTCACCGTTGTTGAGCTCCGGGCAGGTGTCCGGGTGCCAGCTCTTTTTCAGGTAAGGGATATTGCCGGTGACATAGGCGCTGTAGCGGCTGCGCATCAGGGCTTCTGCGTTGTTGGGGTAGGTCTGGCCGGACAGGTAGAGTCCGCAGCACTGATCGATGGGTTTGCCGGTACCACAGGGGCAGGTGGTGGACATCAGGGCCTCGCAGTCTACGCAAATGGTCGCGCATCATAGCAGCTGGGACCGAGACTGGCAGGTCTTCGCCGGCAAGTTAAGGTGGAGGATATCTGCGCCAGACCTGCTAGGCTGAATGGAGAGGCCCGCGTTCGGGTCTGCTCCCCGGTGTGGCCGTGGTTTGGTGCCGCCGGAATGAATTGACCGAGGGTTCCCCTATGAATCGCAGCTACCCATGGGTATTTGGCTGTTTGATACTTGCGTGTCTATCGCCCAATTCTGTTGTCGCACAGAGTGATTCAGAGGGGGGCGAAAGTGTGGGGCAGCCCGGGGGAGGGCAGAGCCCTTACCTGAGCTTTTGCCAGGAGCGCTTCTATGACGAGGATGACGGAATTATTTACTGCAACTGGTCGGTAAATTTCCACTACGCGTGCCTTGCGCCTTATCCGTCCAGAATTCCGCGACAGGCGGGGTCGCTGATTTCCAAGCCCGAAGTGGTCGGTGAATGCGATAACGGAGAGCCGATTATCAAAATTCTACATTACTGACCGCTTAAGCCGAGCCGGGCGCATCAGCGAGCAGTGTCGAGATCTTTTGCTCCAGTTGATCGTAGGTAAACGGCTTCTTGATGCAGTCGAGAATGCCGTCGGCGAGAATTTCCTGCACCTTGCTTTCCACGCTGTAACCGGTGGATAGTATGGCTTTTATGTCCGGGTTGATGCGTTTCAATTCTGCGAACAACTGTTGTCCGTCCATCTGCGGCATGATCATATCCAGTAGCACCAGCTCTATGTCCTCGTAGTGCTTTTGGTAAAATCCAATGGCTTCGGCGGCGGTGGCGAATGTGTCTACCTGGTGGCCGTGCATCTCGAAAAGAGTTTTGGAATAGCTGCGCACGATGATTTCGTCGTCGACCACCATCATACGAATAGAGCGCGCACAGGGCCCGACGCTACGGCCACTTTGCTGTTTACTGCAATCATTGATAATCGGTAGATAGAGATCAAAACAACTGCCTTTGCCTACTTCTGAGCGGCATTGAATGGCGCCTTTATGCAGGTGCGTGGTGCCGTATACCGCTGCAAGCCCAAGGCCCGCGCCGCGTCCACATGCCTTGGTGGTAAAAAAGGGCTCGAAAATGCGCTGGCGGATCTCCTCTGTCATCCCCAAACCACTATCTCTGACAGTGATTTGCAGGTATTGGCCGGGTTCCAGCTGGAAATCCGAAATTGCGATGGGCTCGGTGACTGTAATATTGCTGGTGCTGAACACCAGCTGGCCGCCTGCGGGCATTGCATCCTTGGCGTTGATACCCAGGTTCAGCAGCGCACTCTTCAATTGGGCCGAATCGCCTTTTACATGTGGCAGTGCCGCGCGCAACTGCTGCCGTACCACAATGCGGCGGTCGATGGTGCGCTCCAGCATGGAACAAACATCGCGCACGATATCGTGTGTGTTGCAGTCGTGTAGCTGATAGGAACCCTTGCGGGCAAAGGTGAGGAGTTGCTTGGTGAGTTCGGCTGCATGGTGGGCGGTGGTCAGAATCTGGGTCGCATATTCGGATATTTTTGCATCGTAGGTCGTCTGCTTGATGACCTCGGCGAATCCGGCGATGCCGTGCACCATATTGTTGAAGTCGTGGGCGATACCTCCCGCGAGTTCACCAATGGCCTGCATCTTCTGTGCCTGGCGCAACTCCTCTTCGAGCAGGCGTTGCTTGGTAATGTCAGTTCCGATACTGAGCACGCCGATGGCTTCGCCGCTGTCATCGGTCAGAATTTTGTTGGTCCATGCAATCCAGACACGGGTGCCGTCTTTGGTGACATTCTCGTTGACGTTGTAGCGGTGTTCTTCGGGATGGTTGCAGATGTGGTCCATCAGCGGGCGAAGATCACGGCCAGTGGTTTCGTTCTCGGGAACGATGGTGCCGACCACATGCTTGCCGATGATTTCTTCTTCCGAGTAATCGAAAAAGCGCTGCGCGTACTCATTGAAGAAGGTGACGATTCCGTTGCGGTCCCAGCGGAGAATGATCGAGTTCGCGTGCTCTACCAGCTCTCGATAGCGCTCTTCGCTTTTGCGCAGCGCTTCATATACCTCATGGGAATCCCGGTGGTCGGTTCGAGGTTCTGATTCGGCAGGTGCGCGCAGCGCGACTCCTGTTTTTACTGTGGTTTCCATTTGTCCTTCCTGGAACCTGGGAACGTTTTTCGATTGCAACACGGCTCAACAGAATTGTCTAGTAAACGGACAATTCCGATCGCGGTGGAATCTCCGGTTGCTGCCAGCATCACATTGTTGTTGAATCCGATGGGGCTGTGAGAAATTTGATAATAGTTTCCTAACAACAGATCAGGGGGTAGGAAAGGGCATGCGCTTATTATGGGGATCGGTAACAAGATCGGTGCAGCGATGGCATCGCCTGACAGTGGCGATCGGTGGCGCAGTAGTGGTTGCCGCGCTAACCGGCTGTGGCGGAGACAAGGAAAAAAGCTCTGACAGCCCGGATTTCGCCCGTCAGGGGGACTTTCCCAGCACCTATTCGGCAGATAAGGCGGCGCCCGTACTGATTCGCGGGGCGACGGTTTTGACCGGCACCGGCGAAAAGTTGCTCAGTGCGGATGTGCTTCTCAAGGACGGCAAGATTGCGGCGGTTGGCGAAAAGCTGAAGGCCCCGAAGAAGGGCCTGGTCGTGGAGGGCGCAGGCAAGTGGGTGACGCCCGGTATCATCGATGTGCATTCCCACCTGGGAGATTACCCGGCGCCCTCGATTGAGTCCTCTCAGGACGGCAATGAAATGACCGCACCCAATACAGCGCAAGTATGGGCAGAACATTCCGTTTGGACCCAGGACCCACAGTTCGCGCTGGCCCTGGCGGGCGGGGTGACCACACTGCAAATCCTCCCGGGCTCTGCCAATCTGTTTGGCGGCCGTGGTGTGACACTTAAAAACGTACCCGGGCGCAGTGTGCAGGACATGAAATTTCCCGGCGCTCCCTACGGCCTGAAAATGGCCTGTGGGGAAAACCCCAAGCGTGTGTACGGCGGCAAGGGCAGCTTGCCATCCACGAGAATGGGTAATGTCGCCGGTTATCGGCAGGCATGGATCGACGCTAGCGCCTACAAAAAGAAGTGGGAGAACTACCACAGTAATGGTGGTGATGCACCGGACCGGGATCTGAAAATGGAAACCCTTGCCGGTGTGCTAAACGGTGAGATCCTGGTGCATAACCACTGCTACCGGGGTGAAGAAATGGCCATCATGATGGACATCGCGCGCGAGTTTGACTTCAAGATCTCCACTTTCCACCATGCGGTGGAGGCCTACAAAGTGGCCGACCTTCTGGCCGAAAACAATGTGTGTGCAGCCATGTGGGCAGACTGGTGGGGGTTCAAACACGAAGCGTTTGACATGACGGAGGCGAATATCGCCATCGTCGACCAGGCCAAGGCCTGTGCCATGATTCACTCGGATTCTGCGGTGGGTATTCAGCATCTTAATGAAGAAACCGCAAAAGCGATGGTGGCAGGTCAAAGGGCGGGCTTTGAAATTCAACCTCGCCACGCCGTTACCTGGATGACCCGCAACCCGGCGCGCGCGCTGGGCATTGAGGAGGTCACGGGAACCCTGGAAAAGGGCAAGATGGCGGATGTGGTAGTGTGGTCTGCAGACCCTTTCAGTGTCTACGCCAAGGCGGAGCAGGTGTTTATCGATGGCGTGCTGATGTTTGACCGCAGTAACCCCGAGCGGCAACCGCACAGCGATTTTGAATTGGGTATTCTGAACGCAGACGGCGAACGCCTGCCGGACGGAGGAGAGCGCTAATGGGAATTTCGAATACGCTCAAAGCCGGGGTAAAAATCACCCTGTTTTCCCTGCTCGGGTTTGCGGTTGCTGTGCACAGTGAAAGTATCCTGATCAAGGATGCCCGAATTGTGACCCTCGGTGATCAGGGAACCCTCGAGAATGGTGATCTGCTGGTTCGTGACGGCAAGATTGTGCAGGTTGCTGACGACCTCGGCGATATCACCGCTGACCTGATTATCGATGGCCGGGGAAAGGTGGTCACGCCGGGGTTGATCGCGCCCAGCAGTGAGCTGGGACTGACCGAAATCGGCGCGGCCGCTTCGACCAACGATGGTGCTGCTACCGAACAGTCCATTGGGGCTGCCTTTAATCCGCTGGTCGCGTTCAATCCTCATTCCACATTGATCCCGTTCAACCGCGCCGGTGGCCTGACGCGCGCCGTAGTGCTGCCATCGAGTGAGGACAGAATCTTTGCCGGACAGGGTTTTGCCATCAAGCTCACCGGCGATTTCGATAGCGTGACAGATCAGAACCTGGTGCAAAAGGTGTACTTTGGCGAGTACGGGGCACAGTTGTCCGGCGGCAGCCGGGCAATGGCCTACGCTCAGCTGGAGAGCGCACTGGAGCAGGCAAAAGAGTATTCAGATAATCGCGATCAGGTGCGCCGTGGGCAATGGCGCGAGCTCGACTTCGCAATGGACGACCTGGAGGCACTGCAGCCGGTGCTGCGTGGCGAGCAGCCCCTGCTGATCAGCGCGGACCGCGCCAGTGACATACTGCAGGTTCTGGCGCTGGCGAATAAATTCCAGATTCGGCCAATTATTATCGGTGGCGCAGAAGGGTGGATGGTCGCTGGTCAGCTGGCCGGGGCCCGCGTTCCGGTGGTGGTGGATGTGTTGGGCAATACGCCGGATGCCTTTGAGAAGCTGGGCGCGCGGATGGATAATGCCGCGCTTCTGCACAAGGCTGGCGTCACCGTTGCGATTAGTGGCCCTGGATACGCGGGTTCTCACAACAGCTACCTGTCGCGGCAAGCGGCAGGTAACGCGGTTGCCTACGGCTTGCCGTTTGAAGAGGGGGTACGCGCGGTAAGTGCCAATGTTGCCACGATTTTTGGCCTCGATGGGGGTGTGTTAGCCCCGGGTGGTGTTGCGGAACTGGTGCTGTGGAGTGGTGATCCCCTGGAAGTCACAAGCTTTGCCGAACTGGTGCTGATCGATGGCAAACCCCAGTCTCTCGTCAATCGTTCCACGCGGTTGCGGGATCGTTACTTACACCCCAAAGCGGGTACCGGACATGGATATAAAAACTGATGATTAGTGTAGAAATTACCGCGCTCTATGGCGGACTGTGTGCATTACTGGTGATTGCGCTGGCGTTTAACGTGGTGAAGTTCCGCCGTGGCAAAAAGGTCGGTATCGGCACCGGTGGCGATAAAGAGGGGGCGGTGTTAGTCCGGGCTCACGCCAACGCGATTGAGTACATTCCCCTGGCGCTTATCCTGTTGCTGGTAGCGGAGATCAACGGGGTTTCCGCTGTGTGGTTGCACTGTCTTGGTGGCGCACTGGTTTTTGCGCGGATTCTGCACGCGATCGGCCTGATTGGTGGAAAAGGTGGCTATCACCCGGGGCGTTTTATCGGCACTTCGCTGACCTGGTTGGTGATCATCATTCTGGCGGTGATCGATATCGCGTCAGTCTTCTGATCCCGCTTGAGCTTAAGGCCGGCTTGCAGGCAAAAAAAAGCCCGGCAAGCCGGGCATAGTACAGGGATGGAAACCAGAATATTGGTATCCAGGGGGGATTACTGATTTGCCGCCAGCGGTGTGACGTTTTCATCGCTGGACTGCTCGTCCTGCTCTTCGGCGGCGAGCAGTTCTTCCGGCTTGCCTTTACAGGCCTTGGCCAGGACTTCGCGGCGCTTGGCCAGCATCAGGCCAATTTCTTCGCTGGCTTCTTCTGAAACGCCCTCAATATTGCGCTCGATCAGAGCGGTGATGTTGGCAGCGAGTTCCAGCATCTTGTCGTGTTCTTCGGCATCTTTCTTGTTATCGAACATGGCTCCGTCTCTATCGCATTTCCAAACGGCTACTACCGCCATATTGGGCCTCCTGAGGTCTTGGTATTGTGGTTATGTGTTGTTGATGTGGATGGATGTACAGTATCTGTATGGATATTCAGTGTCAACTGCAAAAACACCACATTCCGCGCCAGTGTACGCGCTGAGGGCCGGTTAGGGCTAGCTGAGGAGGGGGAGGCTAGAAGCCGCCACCATTGTCGAGCCACTCCTGTTCCGCCGGGGTGGACTCTCTGCCAAGTGCCTGGTTGCGGTGTGGATACCGCCCGAATTCCCGAATGACCTTCTGGTGGGCGACGGCAAACCGGTGGTAGCCCGCCGCCGCCTCGGCTTCCTCGGTCGTGACGCCGGCGATATCCGGTGCAAAATCCCGTTGCAGCTGGTCGAAATAGGCCACCGACTGGTCCTGAACCTCTGCGAGCTCAGAGTGCTCGAGTGGCATGCCCGCAAACGCGCGCTGGTGGAGACCCAGGTGCTTGTGGGTGTTGTCGCGGACCATGCTTTGAGCGATGTCCAGCGCCAGCGCATCACCGGCAAACGCCTTGGCTGACCCGCGATAGATATTCCGGCTGAACTGGTCGCACAGCAGGATCAAACCCAACTGTCCGCCCTGTGCGTTCCGCCAGGTGTCCAGATGCCCGGAAATCGCCCGGTCGACACTGGTGGCGAAGCGGCTGCGAATCTCCTCGTCAAACTGGTCACTGCGCTGAAACCAGCGTGCGCGCAGGTCCTCCGCCGGGTTTGCGTTCAGGTTTGTGGTGCCAAACCAGAATTCGAGTACCTCTGCAGGCGTGACCGTTTCGGGGCTCATAGCTTGCTCCTTCAAATATTTTGTGTGGATTGCATCCAAAGTGCTTGCTGTCGACGTCCATCAGGGGAAGGGTAAAAGCAGGCATCGGGATTCCCAAAGCCTGATATCAACTGCCTAAAAAAGGTACAATCTGGCGCCATAGATGGTTGGGGTAGGTCGTTCGTCTATCTATCACCATCGCCGGGCGGGGTTGGCCGGGGCATTTCCCTGCTTTGCCTCAGATCAGTAAGAGCGAGATAACACCAATGAGAGCGAATGAAATCAAGCAACGCGGCCCACTGAATACCTGGGCGCTGGCCCTGGTGGCCGCACTGGGTATGGTCGCATCGGGCAGCCTGCTGGCCCAGGAGGAAGATACCGTGGCACCCAAGCCGCCGGTACCGCCAGCCCCGGTAGTCGCGCCAAAGCCGGTTGAAAAGGAAGCCACTAAACAGGTGCGTATCCTGCGCCAGGAAGATGGCACCCTGCGTATCCATACCCGCGACGAGAATGGCGAAAACGCGGATGTTGAGATTGACCTTGGCGAAGCCTTCGGTGGCAAGGTGACCCAGCGTATCTACGAGAAGCTGGAAGAAAAAGGCATTCTGGACGAGAAAGGCCTGGTGGTTGAGCAGGCGCTGGATTCTGTACCGCGCAATATCAGCATCGGTATCAAAGCTGACGTGGAGCGTGCCGAGCGCATCCGTGAGCGGGCGGAACGGGCTCGGGAGCATGCGGAGCGTATGCACGAGCACGCCTATGCAGTTCACGAAGAAAAGATTAAAGAGCAGCGCCGGGGAGGTCCGGACATGGACTGGTTGATCGGCATTGTGGCAATTCTCGCGGTATTCGGCACGCCGATCCTGATTGTCTGGATGGTGACTCGTAACAACTATCGCAAGAAGCAGTTGTTGATGGAGAACATCAATCGCATGGTGTCTGAAGGCCGGGATATCCCACCTGAGCTGCTGGATGCGATGGACCGGGAGGGTACCAATACCTCCAAGGATCGAGGAGTCACCCTGATCGCCATTGGTGCTGCTGTGTTTATCTGGCTTTCCATTTCCACCGGTGTGGATGTGGGTAGCCTTGGCCTGATACCCCTGTTTATCGGGATCGCCCGCTACGTCAACTGGAAGCACGACCAAAAACAAGCGGGTTAAGGGCAACCAATAAATGAACCTCGATGATGGGGATCTGATCAGGCGCGTCGTCGAAGACGGGGACCAGCGGGCGTATGCCCAGCTGGTTCGTCGCTATCAGTCACAGCTGCGATTCTCGCTCCGTCAGCTGTGCGATGGCGACCAGGGTCTTGCGGACGATATGGCGCAGGAGGCCTTTATCAAGGCCTATAAGGCGCTGCCCGCGTTTCGTGGGGATGCGCGCTTCAGCACCTGGCTGTACCGTATTGCCTACAATCTGGTCATGAGTCACAAGCGCAAAAACGCCCCGGTGGTAGACCAGGAGGCGGTGGACAATGCCCAGTCCCAGGAAAGCGTCGAAGAAGCGCAACAACTGGGTATGGCCAGGGACTTGAATTCGGCTATGGGGGAATTGAGTGATGCCCAAAGGCAGGCGGTGCATCTGTGCATGCAGCGCGGCTTTTCACACGAAGAGGCGGCAAGCATTATGAAACTGCCGCTGGGCACGGTAAAATCCCACGTTAACCGCGCGCGGGCCAAGTTGCAGTCTCTGCTTCAGGCCTGGCGGGAGGAGGTAGTCAGTGGCTGATTTCGACAAACAGTCCGCAGATTCGCAAAACGGTAATCCCCAGCAAGAGTGGGGTGGATCGGAAGGTATGGTCATCAAAAACGGTGTTGTGCACGCCGCCGGGCCCATGGGCGACGGCGAGCCAGATTTCGACACCTGGCTTTCTCAGCAGCTGCAGTTCAGCGAGCCGCACCTGGACGACGACGGCTTCTGCGAGCGGGTAATGGCGGATTTGCCGCCGGTGCCGGCCAAGCGCGCTGAGCGCCGCGCCACCCGTTACCAGTATGCGGCGGTCGTAATGGCTTCGGCGATTGTCTGCTGGCAATTCCCGCTGCGGGAAGTGCTGGTGGCTGCGGCGGAGCAGAGTATCAGTCTGTACAGCCTGGTTGGACTGGGTATGCTGGGATCGCTGGTGGCGATGACCGGCGGCATCATGGCAGCCCGCCGCTGATTGGCGGGCAATCAATTTAGCAATTCTACATCTTCACTTCTGAACGTATTCAGTTCTGATACTGGCCCAGGCGCAATTCTCCGCGCTTGGAGACCCGTATCGCTGGCAGGATCGACTTCTGCAATCCTAACTTTGCCTCCAGTTCATAGGGTACGGTATCCCCCTGCAGCCGAACCAGCTCTGTCATGGCCATGATCGAGCCCATCAGGTTGGCTGAGGCGTCTACCACAATGGCATCCTGGCCGTAGGCCGGAATCACCGGCAGATTATTCGAGGTGCCCGTTATCACTTTGTGTCCCGCGAGCTTAAGCGTGTAGTACAGTCCGGAAAGGGCCAGGGCGCTGTCATTCGGGTTGAAGACCCGCAGGTGAATGCGAAAGCGCAGGTCGCCGCTGTGGTTGTTCGGTAGCGGCTCTACCGCGGTGACCTGAACATCCGGCTTTTCGAAATTCGGTGAAAGGGATGCGCACCCCTGTACGAACCCCAGCAGCAACAGAAGTGGCAACAACCGCAGGGCTGTCTTCCGTCTGGCGAGCTTGCTTGTGACCCATCCGAGCGGACGCGCCAGTGCCTGAAAACTTCTTGTGCCGGTGACCGTATTCAATGCGTACTCCTTGAGAAATCCCATAATTCCACTACCGCTAGCCTAACCATCTGGTAGGCTCAGGGCTATACTCTTGTGGTCGTTTGGACGGGCAAGGATAGCCAATGGAGTTTGCAGAGCTTCAACCAGAACTACAGCAGTGGATTCGCGATGCGGTGAAAAGTGGGCAGCACCTTTCTGTGATGGTGGACGCCCTGCTGAAAGCCGGCTATCAGCCAGGCATATCCCAGGCGGTAGAGCAGTGTATTCTCGACCACGGGGTTGGCCTCCGCCATGCCAGCGCAACGCTCACCCAGGTCGGAAAATCCCATACCAGGGACACTTCCGCGCCCTGGATAGCAGCGCAAACCAGTGAACGCGATGCACGCTTCCATGCATTTACCGCCGACGGTAACCAGATTGACCTGGAAGACCGCCAGGTGGAAGTTCGCTTTGCCATGAAAAAGCCCAATATAGTCCTGTTCACGAACCTCCTGTCCGATGATGAATGCGATGCGTTGGTCGATATGTCCAGGCCCAACCTGCAACCCTCCCGAGTGGTGAACTCTGACCGCGGCTCCTTTGACCTCAGGAATACCCGAACCAGCTCGGGCACCTATTTCAGTCGCGGCGAAACACCGTTGATTACGGCGATTGAAGCGCGGATTGCGCGACTTCTCTGTGTCTCGGAAGACCGCGGAGAACCGCTGCAGATACTGAATTACCAGGTGGGTGCGGAATATCGGCCCCATTACGACTTCTTCAATCCGGAAAAACCGGGGAATCATGGGGTTCTTTGCTCAGGCGGCCAGCGGGTCGGCACCCTGATCATGTACTTGAATGATGTGGCATCCGGTGGCTCGACGGTATTTCCCCGGCTGGGTCTGGATGTACTGCCACAAAAGGGCGCGGCACTATTCTTTTCTTACACCAGTGATTCGGGTGATCTCGATTATCAGACGCTCCACGGAGGCAGTCCGGTCCTCGCCGGCGAAAAGTGGATTGCCACCAAGTGGCTGCGTATGCGGGAATATACGCCCGGCGCCTCCTGACAGGGCAGGGTGATGTTCCCCCGGTTCTCGAGCACGTCGTCAGTCCAAAGTCCGCCGGTGGATCCGGAGAAAGCCAAGGAGTTGGCTGAATCTCTGGAGCTTGCCAGGGTGGCACCTTCCTCTTTTACCGATGTCATCGACACGGTTTCCGAATCTTTGCTGAATATCTGGCACGGGTTTCTTGGGCACATCCCGTTTTTCGCCGCCAGCGTATTGATGTTGCTGTTGACCTGGCTGATTGCCACAGTTGCAGGAAAGTTTGCCCGGCGCTTTGCCAAAAAGACTACCCGACGCCCCTCCCTGCAGGATCTGTTGGTCCGTCTGCTACGAATCTTCATCTGGGTGATCGGGCTCCTGTTTACCGCCATGGTGCTGTTCCCGGGGCTTACGCCGGCCAAGGCCCTGGGTGGGTTGGGGTTGCTGTCAGTGGCGGTCGGGTTGGCGTTCAAGGATATTTTTGAGAATTTCTTCGCCGGCATCCTCATCTTGTGGCGTTTTCCATTCGAGGCGGGCGATGTCATCAAATGTGAAAACGTATCCGGTCGTGTAGAAGCGGTAGAGGTGCGTAATACCACAATCCGTCGTACTACCGGAGAGCTGGTGATTGTGCCGAACCTGTTTCTGTTCAAAAACCCCTGTGAAATTCTGACCGACCGCAGCAAGCGACGTTTTACCATCACGGTGGGGGTGGCGTATGGCGTGGATGTGGATGCTGCGGTGGACGTGATTGAAGAGGCTGTGCTCGCCTGTGATCTGGTCCGGGACGACGACCCGGTTCAGGTGTTCCCGCACGAGTTTGGTGATAGCAGCATCAATATCGAGGTTACCTGGTGGGCGGGCTCCACACCCCTAGAGGAGCGCAAATCCCGCGGTCAGGTGGTGGCGGCTGTCAAAAAGGCGCTGGATGCGGCGGGTATGGAGATTCCGTTCCCCTACCGCACGCTGACGTTCAAGGAGCCTCTGTCCATTGATGAGGCTCCGTCGGTGCCGGGGGGCAGCTGATCAGAGCGTGCTGTCCGGCTGATTCTCCGGGCGGGCGCTCTCGAAGGCGGGGAGTGCGGCGCAGGCTTTATTGATACCAGCAATTGTCGGGTAGTCGCTTACCGGAACACCGAAGCGCTCGGCATTATAGATTTGCGGCACCAGGCAGCACTCAAATAGCCCCGGGGCCTCACCGCCGGCAAAGTCGGTACCGCAGGCATTCAGCTGCTCGGCGAGCTGAACCTCAAGCGCTTCAAACCCCAGTCCTATCCAGTGACGAACCCATTCGACCTTCTGCTCATCCGATGCACCTAGTTCAGATTGCAGGTATTTGAGTACTCGCAGATTCTGAATGGGCTGTATGTCGCAGGCCACGTTGTAGGCGAGGGCACGGACGCGGGCGCGCGCGGTTGCGCCGGTAGGTAGCAGGGCAGGTTCTGGATGCTGCTCGTCCAGCCACTCCAGAATCGCGAGGGACTGGGTCAGTACCTCGCTGTCGTCTGTCATCAGTGCCGGTACCAGGCCCTGGGGATTCAGCTTCCGGTGTGGCGCTTCTATTTGTTCGCCCTTGAGCAGATTAACCGGATGGTACTGAAAATCGAGGCCTTTCAGGTTCAGGGCGATACGTACCCGGTAACTGGCGGAAGAGCGGAAGTATCCGTGAAGCTCCATATCAGGGGTTCCTCTACAAATGGCAGGGAGTGGGTTTGGGGCAATGGGTTAACTGCCGCGGGATGGGGAGTACCGGTATCCACGCAAACAGTTTGCGTAAACTTAGTGAAAGGCTGACAAAAATGGCGTGAAACGCCGTATAATACGCGGCCAATTTCTTTCAATGCTGTACAAACGTGCCCGATTGGCTGGAGAGTTGCCTGTCGCGCCGTTCTTCCCGTCAGCGGCAGCACCCTGCCAAAAAAATCCTGCGGCAGTGGTTACAATTGAAACCAATCTTAGTTACATTTGATATTTGGTACAACCGGATTCCTAGCAGGTACAAAAACCGCGATGACAAACGACACCACCAACAGCGAAACTCACAGCGAACCTGGGGCATTTAGTGATCCCATCGACGCCGTGCGTCCAGACGATCTACGGTTGGAAAAATTCCTGCCATATCGTTTGTCGGTTCTGTCCAACCGGGTGAGCAATGCCATCGCGGACGCGTACAGTGCGCGCTTTGACCTCACTATTCCAGCCTGGCGGGTGATGGCGATTCTCGGTCGTTTTCCGAATCTATCTGCTGCCGATCTCGTGGAGCAGACAGCGATGGATAAGGTGGCGATCAGTCGAGCGGTGTCCATTCTGATCAAGAATGACTACATCACTCGCAGTGAAGATCTCGCGGATCGTCGTCGCCAGGTGCTCAACCTGTCCGAACTGGGGCGCGACGTATACGAGCGCATCGTACCTCTGGCACAGCAGTATGAAAACGACCTGATGGGTTCGCTCTCTGCGGATGAGCGCAACCAGCTCGACAGTATCATTGAAAAGCTGATGGCGCGTGCGCAGGACTGGGCGAACCGCGGCCTGATCGACTGATCTGCTTTTCTTCTGCCATTCTTACATTCATTTAATCGAATCGACTTGTCGGTGTGCTTTTGCGCGCACGCCGCCCAGAATTTTCAGGAGTGACCATGTTTGACCACCTGAGCAGCCTGCCTGCGGACCCCATTCTCGGCCTGCTGGCCACTTACCGCGCCGATGACAACCCCCGCAAGATCGACTTGGGGGTGGGTGTTTATAAAGACGAAGCGGGGCATACCCCCGTGCTGCAGGCGGTGAAAGAGGCGGAAACCCGCCTGCTGCGCAGCGAGGAAACCAAGGCCTATGTCGGCCCTGCTGGCACCGCGGGTTTTAACACGGCTATGCAGGAGCTGGTATTGGGCGCCGGCCATCCGGCTTTGGTGGGAAATCGCGTACGCTCCGCGCAAACTCCCGGCGGCTGTGGCGCATTGCGTGTCCTGGCAGAATTTGCGAATCGTGCCAAGGAACACGCCACTATCTGGGTGAGTGATCCAACCTGGGCCAACCACGTTCCACTACTGGGTAATGCTGGGCTGCAGATCAAGAGCTACCCCTATTACGACCGCGCTACCAGCAGTCTCAAGTTCGATGAGATGGTGGAAACTCTGAAGCAGGTAGGAGAGGGCGAGCTGGTCCTGTTGCACGCTTGCTGTCACAACCCCTGCGGTGCAGATCTGAGCCGAGAACAGTGGAAAGTGCTGGCTGAAATGGCCCAGAAACAGGGTTTCACACCGTTTATCGATATGGCCTATCAGGGCTTCGGTGACAGCCTGGATGCTGATGCGTACGGATTGAGGCTGATGGCCGAATCCGTACCGGAAATGCTGGTGGCCGCTTCCTGCTCGAAAAACTTTGGCCTGTATCGAGAGCGTGTGGGTATGGCGATGGCGATCTATCGCGATGCTGATGCGGCAGACCGCGGACAGAGCCAGTTATTGAATGTGGTGCGCGGCAATTATTCCATGCCGCCGAATCACGGTGGTGCCATAGTGGAAGCGATTCTCACCGACGCCGGTCTGCGGGCGAATTGGGAGGCGGAACTCACCGAAATGCGTGAGCGCATCAACAGCCTGCGCTCCGGTCTGGTCGATAGCCTGGAAAAAGCCGGTGCGGTGGGTGACTTCCATTTTATCCAGCAGCAGAAGGGCATGTTCTCATTTTTGGGGATTACACCGGAGCAGGTGCAGAAACTGCAACAGGACTATTCCATCTATATGGTAGATTCCAGTCGCATCAGTATCGCGGGCTTGAGCCAGAGTAATATGGCGTACTTCTGTGAATCTGTTGCTGAAGTTCTAGAGTCCTGAGTCATTGTCTGAATACATTGTTTGAAGAGTTAGCCGTAAATGGAAGTTGAGGTAGAAACCACCGTGACCGAGCAGCGCGAACCTGAATCATTGGTAAAGCCCTGGGATCCAGCCAGCTGGCGCAAGCGTACTGCGCACCAGCAGCCAACGTATCGATCGGACCGTGATGTGCAGTCGGTGGAGGCTCAACTGGCGGGGTATCCGCCGTTGGTGTTTGCGGAAGAAGCTCGGGAGCTTCGCCGGCAGCTGGCGGATGTGGCGGAAGGCAAGGCGTTTTTGCTGCAGGGCGGCGACTGTGCTGAATCCTTTGCGGACTTCAATGCCAATCGCATCCGCGATACCTTTAAAGTGTTACTGCAGATGGCGGTTGTGCTGACTTTTGCTGGTAACCTTCCGGTGGTCAAAGTCGCACGAATGGCAGGGCAGTATGCGAAGCCCCGCTCTGCGGATACGGAAACCGTAGGCGGGATCGAGCTGCCCAGTTATCGCGGCGATATCATCAATGGTATCGACTTCACCGAGCAGGCGCGGGTACCGGATCCACAGCGGATGCTGACGGCCTACAACCAGTCCGCTGCCACCCTCAATTTGTTGCGCGCCTTTGCCCAGGGTGGATTGGCGGACCTGCATCAGGTACACGCCTGGAACCTGAGCTATCTGGAAAACAATCCGCAACGCGATCGCTACCTGCAACTGGCTGAGCGCCTGCAGGATGCCCTGGAGTTTATGGCGGTGTGCGGGGTGAATTCCAGTAATACCCCGGCGATCCGTGAAACTACCCTGTATACCTCGCACGAGGCGTTGCTGCTCAATTACGAGCAGGCACTGACCCGCACAGACAGCCTCACCGGCAAGTGGTATGACTGCTCTGCGCACATGTTGTGGATTGGAGAACGCACTCGCCAGCTGGATGCGGCGCATGTCGAGTTTCTTGCCGGGGTATGGAACCCGATTGGCGTGAAGGTGGGGCCGAATATGGCCACCGACGAGTTGATACGCCTGATTGACCGACTGAACCCCAACAATGAGCCCGGCAGGCTGACCCTGATTACCCGTATGGGTGCGGATACGCTCGGGGAGAAGTTGCCCGCTCTGGTGCGGGCCGTGGAGAAGGAGGGGCGCTCTGTTGTATGGAGCACAGATCCCATGCACGGAAATACCGAAAAAGCGTCCAGCGGATTCAAGACGCGTAATTTCGATAATATCTTGCGGGAAATTCGCGATTTCTTCGCCGTACACCGTGCCGAGGGTACGCACCCTGGCGGAATCCATTTGGAAATGACCGGGCAGCATGTCACCGAATGTACCGGGGGCGCCTGGAAAATTTCGGATGCCGATCTTGCCAGCTGCTACCGAACTCAGTGTGACCCGCGCTTGAATGCGGATCAGGTCCTTGAGCTGGCGTTCTGTATCTCTGAAATGTTGCGGGATGGTCGAAACGGAAACGTCTGAGTGGGTGATCTTTACGGAAAAGGGGAGAGGGATTGATGCAGCTCTATATCGGCAATAAAAACTATTCGTCCTGGTCGCTGCGACCCTGGTTGCTGGCCACGCAGCTGGATATTCCTTTTGAGGAAGTGCTGGTGCCCTTTGATGAGGGCGGTAGCTGGGACAAGTTTCGCGCCTTTTCCCCCACTGGCCTGGTACCTTGTCTCGTCGATGGCGATATTACCGTTTGGGATTCCCTGGCGATCACTGAGTATCTGTTCGAGTCGAATCCTTCTGTCTGGCCAGCTGATGTGGCTGCGCGCGCGTGGGCGCGTTGCGCTGCATCGGAAATGCATGCGGGATTTTTTGCGTTGCGCAATCAGTGCAGCATGAATTGTGGCGTGACAGTGTCTATGCATCAGATTGACGAGGCCCTCAAAAAGGACCTCGCTCGACTCGAAGAACTGTGGCGACAGGGTTTGGAGCGTTTTGGAGGCCCATTCCTGGCCGGTAAGCAATTTACCGCGGTTGATGCTTTCTTCGCTCCAGTGGTATTCCGCCTGTACGGCTACCAGCTTTCCCTGGGAGAGGATGCCATGGCTTATGCCGAGCGAATGCGGGAGCTGCCGCCAATGCAGGCCTGGGTGCGTGATGCCATCCGCGAGCCCTGGCGGGAAATCGGCCACGACAATGAGTTACTGGCGGTCGGTGATATTGTCGAGGACCGCAGGTTGTAAGCATCCCCGGGGCCACGCCGCTGGCCCCAGGTTTCAGAGTGGCCGGTCCGGCCTTCTCTATTGCTAGAACAAAAGAATACACTTAATAAGTCGTTATCAAATTGCCAAAATGATATCAATTGAACGAATCTCCTGCCTTGTTGATCAGTAGTGGGGGAATGTTCTGTCCCGTATCCGGTTTGCCGCTTCAAACTGGTAGCTTGTCCCGCCGTCGTAGATAGATATATAGCTGCGGGGTACACTCGACCATTCTGAAATCTAATAACGATATGAATACCATCCAACTTACACGAGGATCGAGTCGATGCGTCAAACATTGATCGCCATATCCATCGCCGCTGCGCTGGCAACGGTGGCCGGCTGCAGCAAAGAATCCGAACAAGCGGTTTCTGCGAAACCTTCGGAGCAGGTCTCTGCTTCTGCGGAAATTGTGTCAGAAGTCGCAAGCAATAATGCGCTGCTGGCAGAGTGGGGCGGTCCTTATGGTGGTGTGCCCGCCTTCGACAAAATGAAGGTGGAAGACCTGAAGCCAGCGCTGGAATACGGCATGGCGCAAAACCTGGACGAAATCGATAAGATCGCCAATAACCCGGAAGCGCCGACTTTTGCCAACACCATTGAAGAAATGGAGCGGAGCGGCAAAGAGTTGAGTCGCGTATTCACGTATTGGGGAATCTGGAGCGGCAATATGTCATCTCCGGAATTCCGTGCGGTGCAGGCGGAGATGGCTCCAAAGCTTTCTGCTTTCAGCTCGAAGATTATCCAGAACGATAAACTGTTCCAGCGTGTGAAGGCGGTTTACGACGCGCGCAATACCGCTGATCTGACCGCGGAGCAGAAGCGAGTAGTTGAGCTGGTTTACGATGAGTTTGCGACAAATGGTGCAACGCTGTCCGGCGCTGACAAAAAACGTTACGCGGAAATCAATACGCGCCTCGCTGAACTGCATACCAAATTTGCAAATAACGTATTGGCGGACGAAGAAGGCTACGATATTTTCCTGACCGAAGATCAGCTCGCTGGCCTGCCGGAATCATTTGTCAAAGCGGCTGCTTCCATGGCGGAAGAAAAAGGCCAGAAGGGCAAGTACGCGATCAAGAATACCCGCTCCTCCATGGATCCGTTCCTGACGTACTCGGAAGACCGTGCCCTGCGTGAAAAGGTTTGGACCAACTACTATAGCCGCGGTGACAACGGTGGCGAGCACGATAATAATGCGATCATCGCTGAAATCCTGCAGTTGCGAGACGAGCGTGTTGCGCTTCTCGGTTTCGACAATTATGCCGAGTGGCGCCTGCAAAACCGTATGGCGAAAAATCCGCAAAATGCCATTGAGCTGATGGAAGCGGTATGGCCGGCGGCTGTTGCCCGTGTGCACGAAGAAGTGGCGGATATGCAGGCCGTCGCGGATGCGGAGAAAGCCGATATCAAGATTGCGCCCTGGGACTACCGTTTCTATGCGGAGAAAGTGCGCGCGGCGAAGTACGATCTTAATTCCGACGAAGTGAAACAGTACCTGCAGTTGGATAAACTGCGTGAAGGTATGTTTTACGTAGCGGGCGAGTTGTTCAACTTTGAATTCTCGCCAGTGAAAGAAGGTAGCGTGCCAGTCTTCCATGAAGACGTAAAAGTCTGGGAAGTTACTGACAAGACCTCCGGTGAGCATATCGGCCTTTGGTACCTGGATCCCTTCGCGCGTACCGGTAAACGCTCTGGTGCCTGGGCCAGTATGTACCGCGACCACACCACCTTCGACGGCAAGGAAACCGTACTGGCTTCCAACAATTCCAACTTTATCAAGGGCGCTCCAGGGGAGCCGGTGCTGGTCGGTTGGGACGATGCGGAAACCTTCTTCCATGAGTTCGGCCACGCGCTGCATTTCCTGGCGTCCAACGTCAGTTACCCGACCTTGAACGGTGGTGTACGCGACTACACCGAGTTTCAGTCGCAGCTGCTGGAACGCTGGCTGAGCACCGATCCGATCATCGACAATTACCTGGTGCACTATAAGACCGGTGAGCCGATCCCGGCGGAGCTGGTTGCCAAGATCAAGAAGGCTGCCAACTTCAATCAGGGCTTCGCGACTACCGAGTACCTGGCATCTGCACTGGTGGATATGAAGCTGCACACGTCTGATCCGAAGGGGATCGATCCGGACAAGTTCGAGCGCGAGACTCTGAGCGAGCTGGGTATGCCGTCTGAGCTGGTTATGCGTCACCGCACACCGCACTTCGGGCATATCTTCTCTGGCGAGGGATACTCCGCAGGCTATTACGGATACATGTGGGCTGATGTGCTGACTTCTGACGCGTCTGAAGCGTTCGCGGAGGCGGAGGGTGGTTTTTACGATAAAGAAGTGGCCGGCAAACTGGTGAAATATTTGTTTGCACCGCGCAATGCGATTGACCCGGCGGATGCCTACCGTCTGTTCCGTGGGCGCGATGCGGGGATTGAGCCGCTGATGCGTGATCGTGGCTTCCCGCTGCCCGGTAGTGAGGATGACTCAACGGCATCTGCCGGCGAGTGATCCGGCCGAGTTGATCACAAGCGAAAAAGGCCGCGATGTTCCCACATCGCGGCCTTTTTTATTTCACTTTCATTCCGATTTCAATTCACTTCCGTCGTAAGGTGCCGACCGGTGAATGGCGGGTAATGAGCCGGCACTATTTTTCCAGTAGCTGATCCAGTGGTAGTTCGGTCCGGTAGCGTACCTGTTTCAGCGAAAAGCTACTTTTGATGTGGTCAATTCCCGGCAGCTCCGTCAGTTTCTTGTCCAGAAACTCCTGGTATGCGTGGAGGTTCGGTACCACTACCCGCAGCAGGTAATCGAAGTCTCCTGTCATCAGGTAACACTCCATCACTTCCGGCCACTGCCCGATGGTCGACTCAAAATGCTGTAGCTCTTTCTTCACCTGGTGGTTCAGGGTCACCTGAATAAACACGCTGACTGGGAGACCGACTTTATCCGGTTCCAACAGGGTTACTGCCCGTTTGATAAACCCCTGTTCGTGGAGGTTTTTCACCCGGCGCGAGCAGGGAGAGGGAGAGAGGCACACTTTCTCAGCCAGTTCGATGTTGGGAATCGTGGCATCTTCCTGAAGGATTTCCAGAATGTGCTTATCAATGGCATCCAGTAAATAGGCCATGGTGGTACCTGATAGTCTCTGTTGGTCTCGAGGACCCAATTATTGCAGAAATCTCATCTGAAGTGGTGATTTATAGCCGTCTGTCGGTGGAATCGTAGTGATTTTGGTATGACCTGCCCGTATTGCCGGTGATAGTTTACGGCAAACAATAAACGGCGCGGTCCCACCCGGTGTGTGACCGGCGCGGCGGTCTATGTAGCCGACAGCACAAGCGAAGGTACCCCACGATGGCGATGGTTGAAAGCGATCAGGAACTGGGCTTTGATAGCGAATACTCGCTCAAAGCGGCCTTTACCCGCGATAGCGGACGCGTATTTCTCACTGGCATAGACGCCCTTGTGCGTCTTCCCCTGATGCAGAAGCGCCTCGACGAGCAGGCGGGTCTGAATACCGCAGGTTTCATCTCGGGCTACCGGGGCTCGCCGCTCGGTGGGTACGACCAGTCCCTGTGGCGCCACAAGCAGCTGCTGGCGGACCGGGATATCCACTTCGAACCCGGGATCAATGAGGACCTGGGCGCGACCAATATCTGGGGCACCCAGCTACTCGACCACTATCGCCAGCAGGCCACGCGCGATGGCGTTTTCTCCATCTGGTACGGCAAGGGCCACGGTGTAGACCGCAGTGCGGATGTATTCCGCCAGGCCAATATCCAGGGCACCTCCCGGCACGGAGGTGTGCTGGCGTTGTGTGGCGACGACCACACGGCTGAATCCTCCATGTTTTCCCACAATACCGACCAGATCTTTGAGTCGGTGATGATGCCGTTACTGTTTCCCGCCACCATCGATGAGTATCTCACTCTGGGGTTGGCTGGTATCGCGCTGTCCCGCTTTTCCGGTCTCTGGGTCGGGTTCAAGACTATTACCGAAACCGTGGAAGCGGGTGCGTCCATTCAGGTTCCCGGGTTACCGCAGTTCGTTTTGCCGCAAGGCTTCCCGGTTCCTGCCCACGGGCTCAACTACGACCCGCATCTCAACTGGCCGGCAGAGCGGATGGAGTACGAGCGGCGCATGCTGGAGGAGCGGCTGCCGGCGGCGCGGGCATTCGCCTATGCCAATGGTCTCGACAAGAACGTTGTAAGTGCGTCGAACAAGCGTTTTGGCATTGTGACCGTGGGCAAGGCTCACGGTGATCTTCTGGAAGCGTTGAAACTGCTCAACCTCTGCGAGCAGGACTTGCTCGATGCCGGTATTTCCGTACGCAAGATCGCGATGAGTTGGCCACTTGAACCCCGCGGTATGAGTGAATTCGCGGAGGGGATGGAGCGTATTCTGGTGGTGGAGGAAAAGCGTCCACTGGTGGAAGACCAGATCAAGAACCTCTTTTACGGGTGGGATGACGCGCGCCGTCCGAAAGTAGTCGGTAAAAAAGATATTTCTGGCAATGACCTGCTGCCGGCGATCTGGGGTTTTGGTCCGGACCATGTGGCGAAAGCCATCGCTCGCTGGCTGGCGGATACGGCACTGGCAGAAAAACTGATTCCGCTGGCCGAAAAACTCGGCTCTGCGGTGCCGGCAAAAGCCACTGGACTGCTGGCACGGGAGCCGATTTTCTGTGCGGGTTGTCCGCACAACTCATCGACGAAGCTCCCTGAGGGTAGCACCGGGAGTGCCGGCATTGGCTGCCATATCATGGCGCTGGGAAAAGGGCTGCGCACGGATACGTATTCCCACATGGGAGGCGAGGGCGCGCATTGGGTGGGGCTGCACCGCTTTTCCAGCGCCAAACATATTTTCCAGAATATGGGGGATGGCACCTACAACCATTCCGGTTTGCTTGCCATTCGCCAGGCTGTGGCGAGCAAGATCAACATCACTTACAAGATCCTGTTGAACGATGCGGTCGCCATGACCGGCGGGCAACCCACCGATGCCGAGGTTACAGTACCGACACTGTCACGGCAGTTGAGTGCGGAAGGGGTGGGGCGGGTTTGCCTGGTCAGTGAAAATCCCGATCACTGGCGTCGTCGCCGGGAACAATTACCCGGGGATCTGGAAATATTTCATCGCGATGCCCTGGATGATGTACAGCGGCAGCTGCGCGATACATCGGGTGTTACAGCGATTATTTACGAGCAGGTATGTGCGGCGGAGAAACGCCGTCGTCGTAAAAAAGGTCAGATGGAAGACCCATCCCGCCGCCTGTTGATCAACCACCGCGTATGTGAAGGGTGTGGAGATTGCAGCGTGCAGTCCAGCTGTATCGCCGTCGAGCCTCTGGAAACGTCGTTTGGACGCAAGCGCCAGGTTAATCAGTCCAGCTGTAACAAAGATATGCGCTGCGCTGACGGATTCTGTCCGAGCTTCGTCAGTGTGGAAGGTGGTGAGCTCAAAAAGCCGGAACTGAACACTCTGGCCGAAGCCATTGATACTGCCAGTCAGGACCTGCGGCCTGCACCGGAGCCGAAGCTGGATCAGCCGCTGAATATTCTGGTGGCCGGCATTGGTGGCAGTGGCGTGCTGACCGTTGCGGCGTTATTGGGAATGGCGGCACACCTGGAGGATAAGGGCAGTACTACCCTCTACTTCACCGGTCTTTCTCAAAAAAATGGCGCGGTAGTGGCCCATGTAAAAGTGGGGCGCTCGCCGGAAGATATTACCACTGCACGTATTCGTGACGGTGCTGCAGATCTGCTGCTGGGTTGCGATATGGTCACCGCGGCGGGGCAGCGCAGTAAGTTTTCCAGCGGGCAGATGAAGGCAGTTGTGAACACCGCTGAAGTACCCGTGGCAGCCTTCGTGCGCGATAACGACTTGGCGTTTCCTGCGGACGCGACTGCCGGCAGCATCCAGTCTGTGGCGGGCGAGTACTTCGCGTTTGATGCCAATCGATACGCGGAATCCCTGTTTGGCGATACCGTTGCTGCGAATCTCATGATGTTGGGTTATGCCTGCCAGAAAGGTTTGTTGCCGGTAAGTCGTGGAGCGCTGGAGCGCGCGGTGACCCTTAACGGTGTCGCGGTAGAGAACAATCTTCGTGCTTTCCGCGCGGGTCGGTTGCTCGCGGAAACGCCCCGGGCCATCGATCAGATTCTGGCGCCCGCACAGGTTGTGAAAATGGTAGAGCCTCTGGAAACGGCCGAGCAACTGATTGCCCGCTTGGCCGGGGAGTTGCGGGAATACCAGAATGCGTCTTATGCGCGCCACTTCGAGACCGCACTGCAAAAGGTACAGCGGGCAGAATCGAGTATTGTTGGCGCCGGCGAAGCCGTAACGCGTGCAGCTGCGCTTAGTCTTTTCAAGGCAATGGCCTATAAAGACGAATACGAGGTGGCACGCCTTTACAGTAGCGAAAGCTTCCTGAAACAGCTGCGGGATACATTCAGTGGTGATTACAAACTCAAATTCCTGATGGCGCCACCGCTGATTGCCCGCCCCAATGCCAGCGGTAAAATCCGCAAGATTGCGCTGGGCTCCTGGATGGGTCGAGTGCTGCCACTGCTCGCAAAAGGCAAGGTATTGCGTGGAACGCCGCTCGATATTTTTGGCTATACCGCAGAGCGCCGCGGTGAGCGGCGCTGGGCGCGAGAAGTACGGGAAGTTGTATTGCAGGTTGCTGGTTGCCTCTCCGTTGCAAACCTCGCGCAGGCGGAGGAGTTGCTTTCGTTGCCGCAAAAAGTGCGTGGCTACGGACATATCCGTGCACAAAAAATGGACGAGATTGTCGAGCGCTGGCGCAACCTGCGGGCCCGGTTCAGAAACCGGGACACTGGAGCGGGGCTTGGTAATATGCTGACCGAACGGCGCTAAGAGACTTCTACACAACGCAAAAAGCCCGGAATGCCCGGGCTTTTTGCGTTTTTTTTGGCAGGAAATTTACTGTGGCTTGATGGATAAAAACGGATTGACGATTTTTCCGAAGATACCTGTCAAGGCTACCGGGGCCTCCACCACTGACAGGCAGAGGCACTCTTGATCCTGGGTGGCGGTAGGGCGGTGTACTTGCCCCGGCTCTCGCACTAGGAAATCTCCCGTTGTATACACGCCGTCGCCATCGGAAAAGCTACCGTAAAGCACCATGGTAATCTCCCTGCCGCGGTGATCGTGCTCGGCGACCTTGCTACCCGGTGCAATGCGATGAAAAGACACTTCTCGCTCATTCTGGCCCGTTTTCAGGCGTGCCTCTTTTAATCCCTTCGACAGGCGGCGCCAGTGAAGTATCGGGTTGTCTGCGAGTAACTTCCTGACCACTGGCGGTACCGCCGCAAATATCGGGTCCCAGGGTGGTCGGGGTTGGTTGTCTGAAACTGACCGGTGGCTCGCGGATACCGCTGGTTCCGCATCAATCCGCTGCATCAGCTTGCTGAAAGCGCCGGCATCGTCATTTCCTGCAGTCCCGGCGGGGGTAGCGGTGGCAAGCAGGTTGCCTCCAACACTGTTGAGCAGCTTCATCTGCGCAGCGCACTTGGGGCATAGCTGGATATGGGCCGAAACTACCAGGCTGTGGGCCCAGTTGAGGCTACCACTGGCATATTCCAGCAATAAATTGTTGTCGGGGTGGTGGTGAATCATAGCTCCCTACCTGACCTCTTTACCTGGCAATGGTGCTTTGAAGTTTCTTGAGGGCCAGACGCACGCGGGATTTAACCGTGCCCAGCGGCAGTCCTAACTCCTCGGATATTTCACTGTGGGATTTGCCTTCCACATAGGCTTTCTCGATAACGTGGCTCTGCTCTGGTGGAAGAGTTTCCAGTCCCGCGGCAATGGCGTGCTGATTGCGGGTTTGCTGCAGGTACACCAGTGGCTGCTCGTCCTGGCTGTCATCCCAGATATCTTCGACATTGAGGCTGTCGTCGGCGGCTGGTTGCCGACTGCTTCTTCTCAGCGCATCAATGCGGCAGTTGCGCATGATAGTGAACACCCAGGTGCTCGCCGCCGCCTTCTCCGGACGAAAGGTGGGTGCCTTGGTCCATACTCGGAACATCACCTCCTGAACGAGTTCATCGGCTGCCTCGGGAGCTGAGCTTTGTCCCCCGCGGCTGAACTGGAAGCCGCGGATCAAGGGGGCAAAGTGGCTAAACAGGCGCTCGAAAGCCTGCCTGTCCCGGTCGCGGCCAACGCGAACCAGCAGACTGCTCCACTCGTCGTCTCTTGTCTGATCAGGTGCCTGCACGCTGCTCTTTCCGCCCTGTGTGGGATGTATTGCGACCATGATAGCTAAACCGGTCTCCGTTTTCTGCCTGTCTGCACTTGCTCGACTTGTGTACGGAATCCGATGCGGCTTGGATCACTCAGCGAGCCGGAATAATACTCAACACGGCCACAATGGTCCGGTGGCGGGTAATCCGAAATCGGCGCCTGGGCGTAAATGACTCCATGTTCCCTGTTTGGCAAAGGAAAGAGACTCGCAATGTCTGATGTCCTGGAGCGATTAGAAGCCCTGTACGCCGATTTTCTGAAAGCGGATGCCGAATCCATAGCCGATGTTTATGCGGCCAATGTGGTTTTTCGTGATCCGGTACACCAGATTGCGGGTATAGAGGCGATGCAAGCGTATTTCGCCGGTGTGTCGGTCAACTTGCTGGAATGTCGGTTTGAATTTGAACGGACAGTCCGGGACGGGCGCTGGCACAGCCTCTGGTGGTCGATGCACTACCGTCATCCAAAACTCAAGGGTGGAGCGTTGCTGACGCTGCGTGGTGCCTCGCTAGTGGGTTTGGATGAACACGGAGACCGTGTGGTATTACATGAGGATGTATATGACCTCGGCGCAATGATCTATGAGCAGGTGCCACTGCTCGGTGTCGTTATCCGGCAGATAAAGCGGCGCCTGGGTGATCCTGGGTAATAGTGGAGGGCAGAGTGACTGATTCAGCGCGATGGTCGAACAAGTTAAACATATGGATCACCGGCGCCGGTTCCGGCATCGGCGAGGCTTTGGCGCGACGTCTTATTGCCGATGAGCACTTTGTGATTGTCAGTGGGCGAACTCGCGAACCGTTGCTCGCGATCCAGCAATCGGCACCCAAACGCGTGAAAGTGTTGGACTGTGATGTAGGAAACGACCAGTCCATGTCTGAAGCCGGGGCAGCACTGCGCGACGTGACAGACCAGCTGGACCTGGTGATTGCCTGTGCGGGTATCTGTGAATATGAGAATGACCTGACGATGGACATCGGCCGTTATCGCCGAGTCTTCAATGGGAATTTTTTCGGTGTGGTCAATACGCTCAGGGAGTCGCTGCCTCTACTGTCGAACAGTCGTGAACCGGTCTTCGTTGCTGTTGGCAGTTTGTCTTCGGTGGTTGGCTTTCCCCGTGCGGAGGCCTATGGCGCTTCCAAAGCGGCAGTGGAGTATTTCCTCCAGTCGCTGCGCGCGGACACTGTGCATGTTCCCCTGCGTACCGTTCTGGTCCGCCCCGGATTTATCGACACCCCGTTAACGAGAACGAATGATTTCAACATGCCATTTCTGATGAGCCCAGATGAAGCGGCCGAGCGTATTCTGTCCGGCTTAAAACGCAATCAGCACGTTATCGATTTTCCCCGGCGCCTGAGCTGGCCGCTGCGTATGCTCCGATGGTGCCCGGCGGTCTGGTTTCGCCTGATTGCACCTCGTCTGACCAGAATACGTAAATTGAGGAGATCGTAATGCGGATTGCGATTATTGGTAGCGGGATTTCCGGGCTGACCGCGGCTTATCTGCTGAATAAAGACCATGAGATAACACTGTTCGAGGCAGATGACCGCCTCGGCGGCCATACCGCCACGGTAGACGTCGTGGAAGGTGAGCGGAGCTTTGCGGTCGATACCGGGTTTATCGTGTTTAACGACTGGACCTACCCGAATTTTATCAAATTGATGGATCAGTTGGGTGTTGAAAATCTGGCTACCGATATGGGGTTCAGTGTATCCGCTCCGGCGTCAGAGTGCGGACGGCAACGGGAAATTGAGTATGCCGGAAATAATTTGAATGCGCTTTTCGCCCAGCGTCGAAACCTTCTGGACGGCGGTCATTGGCGTATGTTGCGGGATATCGTTCGCTTCAATCGCGCTGCAGTGGAGGACTGGAAGCGCGGCGCGCTGCACGAGTCCACAACACTTGGTGCCTACCTGGATGGCAATGGATATTCCGCTGAGTTTGCCTCGCGCTATCTTGTGCCCATGGGGTCCGCTATCTGGTCTGCGAGCATGTCTCGCATGCTGGATTTTTCGGTCGATTTCTTTGTGCGGTTTTTTTATAACCACGGACTGTTTAATCTCTTCAACCGCCCTCAGTGGCGTGTAATAAAGGGAGGTTCGAGAAGTTATATTGCTCCCCTGGCCCAATCGTTTTCCGATCGCATTCATCTCAGCACTCCTGTACAGCGTGTAATGCGTATGGGGTCGCATGTAGAGGTGGAGTATCGGCCGCCATCGGGTGAAGTGTGTTCGCAGCACTTTGACCAGGTGATCTTCGCGTGCCACTCGGATCAGGCACTGGAGATCCTCGGTGATGCCGATTCCGCCGAAAGTGACATTCTCGGCCATATTCCGTATGAGAAAAACTCGGTCGTACTGCACACCGACGAGCGCCTGCTGCCAAAACGGAAGTCGGCGTGGGCAAGTTGGAACTATCGCCTGCAGGGCGATGAGTCCGTATTGCCTGCGCTCACATACAATATGAATATTCTGCAGCGTTTAGACTCCGAAAAAACGTACTGCGTAACCCTGAATGCGGATCAGCTGATTGATCCAGAAAAAGTGATCGGGCGATTCGAGTACGCGCATCCGCAATTCTCTGTGCAGGGGAACACGGCACAAACGCGCTGGGCGGAGATTAATGGTGTCAATCGCACCTGGTTTTGTGGCGCCTACTGGGCCAATGGCTTTCATGAGGACGGTGTTGTGAGTGCGGTGCGGGTGGCCAAGGCATTGGGAGTGGATTTCTGATGCGTAGTGGCATCTACTCCGGATGGATTCAGCATCGACGATTTTCGCCGAGAACGCACTGGTTTCGCTACCAGGGATTCATGGTTTTTGCGTTTCTCGATGAGATTCCCAAGATTCTGGAGCAGTCGTGGTTGTGGTCCGCATCGGCATTTTCCCCCGCCCGTTTCTGTCGTGAAGATTTCTACGGCGATCCTTCTGTCCCACTGGATCAGGCCGTCCGTGACAGGGTGGAGCGCGCGCTCGGAGAGCGCCCTGTAGGGCCCATCGCGTTCCTGGCCAATTGGCGATACTTTGGATACAACATGAACCCCATTAGTATCTATTACTGTTTTGATGCTTCCGGGGAGCAGATCCAAACATTGCTGGTAGACGTTCACAATACGCCCTGGAATGAGCGCCATGGCTATGTGCTACCCGTAAATGGCGGAAGGGTTCAGAGAGCCATTTTCAACAAGTCGCTGCACGTTTCGCCGTTTATGCCCCTCGAACAATCCTATCATTGGCGAAGCACGACACCGGGAAAGCGCCTGACCGTGAGTATCCGCTCAGAGCAAGGAGGGGAGTGTGTTTTCGATGCCTGTATGTCGCTGCAGCGGGAGGAGATTACCCCTGCCGTATTGGCCCGCAAATTGATCCGATACCCACTGTTTACCGTAAAAGTCATTGGGGCCATTTACTGGGAAGCGCTCAGGTTATGGCTCAAGCGCGTACCCATTCATACGCACCCCAAAACGTGAATTACGAATTTTCGACTAAATTTTTGTGTTGGAGAGATTTGTCCGTCATGAACCCTATGCAGAAAGACATTGCGGAAACGGCTGTACCCCCTGTTTCTTCGGATACCGGGCAGGAGGAACTAAATTCCGCTGAGCTCCAGTGGTTCGATCGACTCGCCAGAAAGTTGGTGTTGGCAAAACTGCGCTCGATCAGTGTGGGGACTCTTTACGTTCATGAGAATTTCGGCGAAAAGTCGGTGGCTCAGTTTGGACAGGTTGCAGGCTTCTCGGATATCGAGGCGCACATTCATGTCGACGATCCGTCGACGTACACCCAGGTACTTCTTAACGGAACAATTGGTTCTGGAGAGGCCTATATGGAATCGGCGTGGCGCTCACCGGACTTGGTTCAGGTGATCCGGCTGATGGTCGCCAATGTCGACTTGCTACAGGACCTCGACTCGCGCTGGAGTTTCCTGCACAAGGCAGTGCTGAAAGTGTTGCATCGATTGAATATGAACTCTCTGCGGGGTTCTCGAAAGAATATCGCTGCGCACTATGATCTTGGAAACGATTTCTTCGGGCTTTTTCTTGATCCCACGATGTTGTACTCGAGCGCGGTGTTTCCGTCCGATGGTGCGAGCCTGACTGAGGCATCTGAATTCAAAATGGCCAGGATTTGCCGCAAGTTGCAGTTGAAGCCTTCCGACCATCTGCTCGAAATTGGTACCGGCTGGGGCGGCATGGCGGTTTACGCGGCGAAGCACTTTGGGTGCAAAGTGACTACGACCACCATTTCCCGCGAACAGTACGAATATGCAAGGTCTTGGGTTGAACGGGAAGGGCTGGGTGACAGGGTAACGCTTTTGCTCAAGGATTATCGAGAGCTGGAAGGGCAGTTTGACAAGATCGTATCAATCGAGATGATCGAAGCAGTCGGTCATCAGTACTATGCCACGTTTTTCAGTCGCTGCAGCGCGCTTCTGAAAGAGGATGGAATCATGGTGATGCAGGCGATTACTATCCAGGATCAACGTTTCGATAGCTACAAGAACAGTGTTGATTTCATTCAGCGCTACATCTTCCCTGGCGGTTGCCTGCCATCCAATCAGGTCGTCGCAAATAATGTCGCCGAGCACACCGATATGCAGATCGTTGGGCTCGACGATATTACTTTTGATTATGCAAAAACGCTCGCGTCCTGGCGTGATAAATTTTTCGAACATATCGATGATATCCGTGCTCAGGGTTTTGACCAGCGCTTTATCAATATGTGGGACTTTTACCTCTGCTATTGCGAGGGCGGTTTTCTGGAGCGGGCTATCAGTACTGCACAGTTCACCTTCGCCAAGCCCCGTTGTCGCAAGCTTCCGGATTTGCACTGATACAGTTCTCTTACCCTGATGCGAACTTTGAGCAGTTAACGGAGTTATACGAGTTCCTCAATGATCACGTCGCTACTGGTTATGTCACTTTCGGTGTTTGGTTGTGCCGCTCCGGAAGACGTCAACGAGCGCGCTGAAATAGTCGGTCTAGCGGTATCACCCGCCGATGGCGCTGCGCAATATTGCGAGTACTTCCTTCCTGATCAGGGCCAGTGGCGTGTTCTGTACTTTGATCCCGCGGGAGTGAAAATCGCAGAAAAGCGGTTGCATGGTGATCTGGTTAGCGAGCCTTTGGTCACGGAGCCCCGGCCCGAGGTCGCACAGGAGGACTTTCGGCTTGGGGAAGTCCGGGAGGTTGTACGGGCCGGTGGAGACTGGTTGCTGCGCTATCGTCCGCATGCAGGCGCGAGAATGAAGGAGCGAACTGTGCCCGTCTCGCAGCTGGATGTGGTGGACGCGGGGTTCGATGCTTATGTGCGCGAGCATTATCAAGTTCTCGCGGCAGGGGAAGCGATAGAGTTTGGCTTTGCGTCGCCGCCACACGGTCGCGCTGTTCGCTTGCAGGCCCGTTCCGCATCCTGTCGCTCGAGTGAGGCATTCCTTTGTGTCGACGTCGGTTTGGCCAGCGGACTGTTGCGCTGGATATCTGGCTCGCTTATCTACCTCGAGTACGCGGTCGCGTCTGGCGGCGCTGGATTGCCAGATCAGGATCTGCGCGCTGCCGATCGCGTCGGGCTCCGTCTCAGCAAATTCCGCGGTACCGTGAATGTGCTGGATGGCGCGGGCGAATCCCAGGTTCTCGAAATCCAGTATCACTATCGGTAGGGTGGACAAGCCCACCATTCTGGTCACTTAGCGCTGCCTACCTTTCAGTCTCTCTCCACTTTCACTCCTGTGTCACTGTTACTTCCATCCAGCTTTTCTCTAAGCGACATCTTGTATATTGCAAACCACCATGGCGCGATCTTCCACATTGGTCTAAACCTAAGAGGATACAGGCGACAAAATGTGATGAGGAGCGCCAATGAAGTTCAGTTTTATGGCCGCTGTGGGCCTGAGCGCAGTAACCCTGTTTGGCTGTGCCTATCAGCAGGAGCAGGTGTACGGAGCCGGCGATATCGTGATCGATACGCAGGGGGTCAATATGCGGCAATATCAGCTGGACTTGGCAGACTGCAAATCCATGTCGATGGCGGCGCGCAATGACGCCGGTCGACGCGGTGTCACTCGTGCCGCGGGAGGCGCGTTGCTGGGCGGTGCGCTGGGCGCAATTATTGGTGATACCAGCAGCGCCGCGGCGGGTGCTGCAGCGGCCGGTGCGCTGATCGGCGGGGTTAGTGGCGTGGGTAGTGCCCATGCTGAACAGAATTACATTGCGCGCAACTGCCTGCGCGGACGCGGGTATCGAGTGTTGAACTAGTGCTGCGGTAAGTTATTCGGCAAACCACAGGATGTTGCGCCGGGCTTGTAAGCCCGGCTTTTTTGCGTCTGGTCGCTGCTTGGTGTGCCTGTCTCCGATTCTCTGTCATCAAACTGACATGAAAAATTCATATCCCTGACTCCACCTTTTCGAATATGTCGTTAGAATCTCCGCAAAAATAGCAGGGGGTTTCATGCGCATATTTTCTAATCTGATTTTGACGGTTTTCCTGTCTTTCGCTGGTGGCTTGGTCGCCGCCGAGCCACAGGACAACGTGCACGCGAAACTCGAACAGCGTGTTTCTGCGATCATTGACCGTATGTCTGAAGAGCTTTCACCGGCCGAGCGAATTGCGCTGACGCCGGAGTCAGTGGTGGCGTTTCTCTCGCCGGAGGAGCGCGATTACCTCGGCACGGCTTTTTCCCGCTTCCAGGTAGATCGCAGTGCGGTCATTTTTGTCGCATTTGACGCGTCCTACGGAGAGACGCCGTTCTGGCTTGTTGACCAGAAATTCACTCGTCGTGCGGAGCTGGATTTTATCGTGGATGAGGAAGACCCATACCACGTGTGGTCTAAAGAGGTGGCGCCTGGTGCGGTGCACCTTGGGGTACCGAGCCTCTCCGGCGAGCTGAAACCCTATCTGGTCTTTGCTGCTCCGGCCAATGGGCGCGAGATGGTCAGAATCACTCCGCTGACGGCAGGCGCTGATGTTGAAATTGCAAAGGTCGGCGGCAAGCCGTTTATTGACGACAACGATTACTTCAATACCCTGCCGAAAGCATTGGTGGGGCTTCCGGTGCTGCGTAGTTTCGAGAGTTGGGAGCTTGTTTCCCGCTTTGTTGGGTATTTCCGTGAGACGCGCTACCCGTCATCTCCGCGCCCAGACCATTTACAGCTGACCTGGCAGGGAGACCCGGCGACCAGTGCCACGGTGCAGTGGCGGACCGATGACAGTGCGCGTCAGGGGCTACTGTGGGTGGCACCCAAAAGTGACTTCTTTGCGCGCGGCATGAAAGGAGTAGAGCGCAAGACCGCCAAATCTATCGAATTGCGCACCCGTCAGGTGGTCAATGATCCGGTGGTGCGATTGCACCGGGTTGCCTTGCAGGGACTCAAGCCCGCGACCGATTACCTCTATGCGGTGAGTGCCGACGGCGGCAAGAGCTGGAGCGAGCCGCGAGAGTTCCGCACCGCGGCGTCCGTGCCGAATGAGCCATTCTCGTTTGTCTATCTCGGTGACCCCCAGAATGGGCTGAATCGCTGGGGGCAGTTGATCCGTCAGGCCGACTTTGAATTCCCGCACGCGCGCTTCTACATGATTGCGGGAGACCTGATCGATCACGGCCAGGAACAGGATAACTGGGACCAGTTTTTCCACGAGGGCAGTTCCGTATTCGATCGTTCCATGGTGGTGCCGGCACTGGGCAACCACGACAGCCACGGTGGCCACCCGACCCTGTACCTGAAGCAATTTGCGTTGCCTGAGAACGGCAGCAGCAAGCTGGATCCCGGGCGCACGTACCATGTGACCTATCAGGACTTGCTTGTGGTGGTCATGGACTCCAACTATCACCTGGTGGAACCCGAGCTGCAGGTGGACTGGCTGGATCGAGTGCTGGGCGAGAGCGATGCACGCTGGAAAGTGGTGATTTATCACCACCCGTTCTATGCCTCCCGCGAAGGGCGTGATAACAAATCCATCCGCGATACCTGGGGCCCAATCTTCGACAAACACAATGTCGATATCGCATTCCAGGGGCACGATCACGCCTATATGCGCACTGTCCCAATGCGTGGCAACGAGCCGGTTGCCAAGGGTGAGCAGGGCACTATCTATCTGGTGGCCGTCTCCGGCACCAAAATGTATGAGCAGGAGTTACCGGAGTTTGCGGCGTTTGGTGCAGTGAATACCCGAACCTATCAGGTAATCGATGTGGACCCACTGATCGGCTCACTCAAGTACCGTGCAATTGACGATCAGGGAACGGTGATTGATGAGTTTTCACTGATGAAACCGGCGGGAAGCGCGCAGGCCAAGAGGTAATAGCGGTCCTGAAAAATATCATCCAGTGATAGATCCAGACACAAAAAAGCCCGGAATTTCCGGGCTTTTTTGTGTCTGGAACCGTTGGCGCAGTTACTGCCCCAGGGTGAACAACTGAGTGTTGCCACCAGTGGCAACGGTATTGATGGTCTTCGTTTTTTCGTTGGCGAAGCGGAACAGGTAGTGCGGACCACCGGCTTTGGGACCGGTGCCGGACAGGCCCATACCACCAAATGGGTTTACGCCAACTACCGCGCCGACCATGTCGCGGTTTACATAGCAATTGCCTGCGTCGATGCGTTTGAAAATCGCTCCGGCACGCCCTTCGATACGGGAGTGCAGCCCGAAGGTCAGGCCGTAGCCTGTAGCGTTGATCCGGCGGATTACATCTTCCAGCTCGTCGGCCTTAAAGCGCACCACATGCAGGAAGGGGCCAAATACTTCGCGCTTGAGCAGATCAAAGTTTTCAATCTCGACTACCTGCGGGCCAAAGAACGTACCGCTGGCTGGCTGTTTTGCCGCGTCGAAGGAGAATAGCGGCTTGGCTTCCTGAGCCATACGCTCGCGATGTTTCTCAAGCAGACCCAGGGCTTTTTCGTCAATGACGGGGCCGATATCGGTTTCCAGTCTGGACGGATCGCCCAGGCTCAGTTCTTCGCACGCGCCTTTCAGCATGTTCAGCAGGTTGTCCGCGATCACGTCCTGTACGCAGAGGATGCGCAGTGCGGAACAGCGCTGACCGGCACTGAGGAACGCGGATTGAATGACATCGTCCACCACCTGTTCGGGCAGGGCAGTGGAGTCCACGATCATTACGTTCTGGCCACCGGTTTCCGCAATCAATGGAACAATCGGACCATCTTTGGCAGCCAGCTGCATGTTGATGTGCTTGGCGGTTTCTGTTGAACCGGTGAAGGCAACACCGGCAACGCGCGGGTCATCCAGTAGTGGTTTGCCGACGGCGGCGCCTGTACCGGTAATCAGGTGCAGTACCTTTGCCGGAACGCCCGCTTCATGCATCAACTGGATGGCGCGGGCGGCGATCAGTGGGGTTTGCTCTGCGGGCTTCGCCAACACGCCGTTGCCGGCGGCAAGAGCGGCGACTACCTGGCCGGTGAAAATGGCCAGTGGGAAATTCCACGGGCTGATGCAGACAAAGACACCGCGGCCACACAGGCTCAGTTCGTTGCTTTCACCGGTTGGTCCCGGCAATACCGTCGGTGTGCTGAAATGCTGGCGTGCACCGTTGGCGTAGTAGCGACAGAAGTCGACCGCTTCACGCACTTCAGAAATACCGTCGTTCAGGGTTCGGCCGGCTTCGCGGCAGATCATTGCCACCAGCTCGTCCAGGTGTTGCTCGTACAGGTCGGCGACCTTGTCGAGGATCTTCGCGCGTGCATTGCCGCCGAGGCGGTTCCAGGCACGCTGGTGCTCGGATGCCAGTTCGAACGCTTGCTGAATTTGTGCCGCACTGGCGTTGGCAGTATGGCCGACCAGTTCGCCGGTCGCCGGGTTCACCACGGGCAAATCTGCCGCAGTGGCAACACCGTTAACGATGGGACCACCGGTCCAGGATTGATCCTGGGTGGCTTCCACTGCCTGCAGCAACGGCCCGACGGCATGTGGGTCAGTAAGCTCGATACCGGATGAATTTTTGCGTGGCAATGCCTCGTGGCCCAGATAGATGTCCGCTGGTACCGGGATTTCCGGATGGCGGTACGGGTTGCAGGCTTCACTTTGCTTGAGGGTATCCTGCACCAGTTCTGCGACCGGTGTTTTTTCGTCCATAAAGCGGTTGACGAAAGAGCTGTTGGCACCATTTTCCAGCAGGCGGCGAACCAGGTAGGGAAGCAGGTCTTTATGTGCGCCGACCGGCGCATAGACCCGTACCGGTACGCGCTTGCCGTGTACCGCTTCGATCTGGTCGTAAAGCAGATGGCCCATGCCATGCAGGCGCTGGAATTCGTAGTCATTCCCGTCGCCTGCCAGCTCAAGGATCAGGCCTACGGTGTAGGCGTTGTGGGTGGCGAATTGCGGGTAGATGGCATCGCGACCATCCAGAAGTTTCTTCGCGCACACCTGGTAGGAGAGGTCGGTGTGGCACTTGCGGGTATACACCGGGTAATCCGCCAGGCCCATCTGTTGCGCGTGCTTGATCTCGGTGTCCCAGTAGGCACCTTTTACCAGGCGCACCATCAGTTTGCGCCCGGTGTCGCGGCCGAGGGCGATCAGCCAGTCGGCGACGTGGGGGGCGCGCTTTTGGTAAGCCTGCAGAACAAAGCCCAGCCCCTGCCAATTGGCCAGCTCCGGATCGCGGGCGAGAGACTCAAAGATGTCCAGGGAGATATCCAGGCGCTCGGCTTCTTCCGCATCGATGTTTAGTCCCATATCGTACTTGGCCGCGGCTGCACACAGGGACTTTACGCTGGGCAGCAGTTCGGTCATTACGCGCTCGCGCTGCAGTTCGCTATAGCGCGGATGCAGGGCCGAAAGCTTGATGGATATGCCGTTGGCCTCCACCACATCGCGTTTGGTGTTGTCAGCGCCAATGGCTTCAATGGCCATCATGTAGGCGTCGTAGTAGCGCTGCGCATCGGACATGGTGCGCGCGCCTTCGCCCAGCATATCGAAGGAAAAGCGGGTGCCCGGCACGTTTTCCGCGGGGCCACGTTTGAGTGCTTCCTTGATGGTGCGACCGAGCACATACTGGCCGCCCATGATTTTCATCGCCTGCATCATGGAGGTGCGGACCATGGGCTCGCCCATGCGGCTGACCAGGCGTTTCATCATGGTAGATGGCTTTTCCGTGATGTCCGGGTCCAGCTCCACAATGTTGCCGGTGAGCATCAAACCCCAGGTGGAGGCATTCACGAACAGGGAGTCAGATTGGCCGCGATGGCTGGACCAGTTGCCAGAGTGCACCTTTTCGGCGATCAGTTTGTCGGCTGTGTCCGCGTCCGGTACCCGCAGCAGGGACTCCGCCAGGCACATGAGCGCCACGCCCTCCTTATTGGAAAGGCCGAACTGCTGAAGAAAGGCATCCAGTGTGCCGCGCTTGCTGCGCTGCTCGCGGGATTTGACCACCAGCTGGCTCGCGGTCGACAGGATTTTCTCCCGCAATGCTTCGCCCGGGCGCGGGGCCGCCAACAGCTCACTGACGCACTGGTTCTCGTCCGCATGCAGATACTTGCGGGCGTTCTGGCGCGCGCTCTTCAGTTCTCCGGCGAAGTGTGTAGGCATAGGTATTTCCTTAGAACTCCCTGGGGGAAATGGATGCAGGATAAAAACCCGGATTATGTGGGATTAATCCCAGAATTAATCTCCATTTTGGAAGAAAGTGTGGTTAAATATCGGGGTTATCCGGTTAATCACCAGTAGGGTATTTTGCTATGTCTCGGAAATTGGAAGATCTGGACCGTATTGATCGCCAGATTCTGCGGATTCTTCAGCGCGCAGGCCGCCTTCCCAATGTGGAACTGGCGCGACGCGTCAATCTGAGTCCTACGCCGTGCCTCGAACGGGTCAAGCGTTTGGAGCGTGAAGGCTTTATTAAAGAATATGTTGCGCTGCTGGACCCGCTGAAGGTCCATGCGGGCCTCGTTGTCTATATCCAGGTATCCCTGACGGATACCGCGACCGAAGCGCTGGAAGCATTCAATAAGCATTTGTCCAGTCTCGAAGAGGTTCAGGAGTGCCACATGGTGGCCGGCGGCTTTGACTACCTGGTAAAAATTCGTATCAAGGATATGCTCGGGTACCGCCAATTCCTTGGCGAAAAGCTCGCTTCGGTACCCGGTGTGCGGGAAACCCATACCTATGTGGTGATTGAGGAAGTAAAAACCGATACCTCGGTGGCTATCCCGGAGCAGGACCTCAAAAGCGGCAAGCGCTGAGTGTTCCGTGGTACCCGTCTCTGTATGGAAACGTCCGTTCCCCAGACCGTGAGCAATAACCGCCGCGCGACCTGGTTTGCGCTGGCGGCAGTGCTGTGCTGGTCTACAGTGGCCAGCGCATTCAAGCTATCCCTGCAGTATCTGTCTCCGCTGCAGTTGGTGACCATTGCGTCTGTTGTATCCACCGTGTTTATGGGGGCGGTAGTAGTGTGGCAAGGGCGTGTGCGGGAAATAGGCTGTGCCTGGCGGCATTCCCGGGGCTGGTTTCTTGCTCTGGGATTTTGCAATCCCTTCCTCTATTACCTCGTTCTGTTTCATGCCTATGATTTGCTGCCGGCACAACAGGCACAGCCTCTCAATTACACCTGGGGAGTAGTGCTTGCGCTGTTATCCGTGCCGGTGCTGAAGCAGACGTTGCGCCGGCAGGACCTGCTCGCTGGTCTGGTGTGCTATGGCGGGGTACTGGTGATTGCCACCCGGGGGAATCTGGCCGAGCTTCACTTTGAGCAGCCTTGGGGCGTTGCGCTGGCACTGCTCAGTACCCTGATCTGGTCCTGCTACTGGTTGTTGAACACCCGTATCGGTGGCAATGCGGCGGTAAATCTGTTTCTGACATTCTGTTGCGGGCTGCCCTGGTTGGCGGCTGCAGTGTGGTGGCAGGGGGGATGGCATTGGCCGCCGCTCGCCGGTTGGATTGGTGCTACCTACGTTGGCCTGTTCGAAATGGGAATCGCCTTCCTACTCTGGCAGGCTGCGCTGATGCATTGCGACAATACTGCGCGTATCAGTAACTTTATTTATCTCTCCCCGCCGTTGTCGCTGTTGCTGATTGCCCTGCTGGTTGGAGAGAGTATTCACCTGGCCACCATTGGTGGGTTGGCACTGATACTTCTGGGTGTGGCAATCCAGCAGGGTGCAGTACGGCGGTTGTTGCTGGGTCGAAAGTCGATTAAACACTTATAACAATAACGATGCATTCCGGGATATACGTAACGGCCAGATGCATTCGAAGATGAGCGAGAAACTGTCATGAATTTTGAACTGTCCGATGAACAACAGATGATTCAGGAAGCTGCGCGGCAGTTCGCTGACAGCGAACTGAAGCCGATAGCCGCCGATCTGGATAAAACCGGCAACCGCCCGCTGTTTTTACAAAAGCTCAAGGAACTGGCAGAGCTTGGGTTTATGGGAATCAATATCGACCCGGAATTCGGCGGTACAGGGGCGGGAACCGTCGCCTTCGGTCTCGCCATTACTGAAATTGCGCGGGGCTGTGCCTCCACTGCCACCACGACTTCGGTTACCAACATGGTGGCTGAAGTGATTCAGACAATGGGAACCGAAGATCAAAAAGGGTATTTTCTGCCCAAGATCTGCAGTGGCGAATACCCGGCGGGATCATTCTGTCTGACGGAGCCAAGCTCCGGTTCCGATGCTGCGGCCATGCGAACCCGTGCGGTGAAAGACGGTGATCACTACGTTTTGAATGGCAGCAAACTGTTTATCAGTAGTGCCGAGTTTGCCGGGGTGTTCGTGGTTTGGGCGGTGACCGATTCCGCAGCGCCGAAAGGAAAGGGCATTTCCTGTTTTCTGGTGGAGGCCGGTACGCCGGGACTGGTGATCGGCAAGGCAGAAGAAAAGATGGGGCAGAAGGCCTCGGTCACGAATGAAGTCGCCTTTGAAGATTGCCGTGTGCCTGCGGCCAATATGCTGGGTGACGAAAACCGTGGTTTTCGCATAGCTGCAGGTGAGCTGGCGGGTGGTCGGATCGGCATTGGCTCTCTGGCGCTCGGTATCGGGCTCGAAGCATTGGATTGCGCTCGGGCTTATTTACAGGAGCGCGAGCAGTTCGGCAAACCATTGGCCCAGTTCCAGGGTTTGCAGTGGCAGTTAGCGGATAAATTTACCGAGATGGAGGCTGCCCGTCTGTTGCTGTTACAGGCTGCATGGCAAAAGGATGTCGGCAAGCCATTCGGGCCTACAGCGTCCATGGCAAAACTGTATGCTTCTGAAAAGGCCAATGAAGCCTGTTACGTTGCCCTGCAAATGCATGGTGGTGTTGGTTACACTCGTGAGTTTCCACTTGAGCGGATGGCGCGCGATGTGCGTATCACCACTATTTACGAGGGTACCAGTGAAATTCAGCGCTTAATTATTGCCCGTCATCTACTGGAAGGCGTGCGCTAACTCGCGAGTATCGGCCACACTCGCAATAAAAAAGCCCCAGTAGCCGCACCCGGCTGCTGGGGCTTTGTGGTTTGTGGGGTAGGCCACGGTTCCCGTTTCAAAGATTTTAAGGAGGGTCGGATTTTGAATCCTCAGACTGACACACCCCAAAGACAGGCTTGGCTGGTCGGGGCGCGGGAGGCCATCCCGTTGCTTGGTGGATATATCCCCGTGGCGATTTCCTTTGGTCTGATTGCGGTGCAGTCCGGGTTTACTGCGTGGGAGTCGGTACTGATATCCACGCTCGTTTACGCCGGTGCATCCCAATTCCTGTTTGTCGCTATGGTCGCTGCCGGTGCGCCGCTGTGGTTTGTGGTGGTAATGACTTTGTTGATCAATGCGCGGCACCTGGTCTACGGCCCGAATATTGCGCCCTGGCTTTCAGGAAGCCGATGGTGGCCCTGGCTGATGCATGGATTGACCGATCAGATTTTCGCGCTGTCTCATGTGCGCCTGCCCCAGCTCCGAGCCGATGAGCGGATGGGCTGGTATATCGGTGTTTCTGTCGTTGCATGGTTCAGCTGGATTGGCGGGACGGCACTGGGGGCTGTTGCTGGCAAAGAGTTAACACAGCGCTGGCCGCTGCTCGGCGAAGTCATGCCGTTTGCTCTGCCCGCGTTGTTCCTGGTTTTACTGGCTCCGAAATTCGCGTCCAGACACTGGGCTATTACTCTTGCTGCAACGGTCACGATCGCACTTTCCTTTGCCGTGTTCGGTATGAAAAACGCCGCAATTCCAATTGCTGCCCTGTGTGGGGGGCTGGTGTATTACGGTCTTAATATCTTGGTGCGCGACAAAATTAACCGCGCTGGTGGGGGATAGAATGGGTAGCGAACTCTGGTTTGCGCTAATAGCCACTGCACTGGGCACCTTCTTGATGCGGGCACTGCCGCTGATGTGGATGCGTCGACACCTCATGCGAAAGCAGGCCGCCAATTCGCTGGATGCAATGCCTGCATGGCTTACGGTGCTCGGACCGCTGATGATTTCCGCGATGTTTGGCGTGTCGCTGGTGCCATCGACAATCAACGCCGTCAGCTGGTGGGCAACGGGTGTCGGTGTGCTGGTTACCTATGTTGTGTGGCGCTATACCCACTCGCTAGGCTGGCCGGTGTTTGCCGGTGTCGCCGCATACGGGGGCATCGTACTAATGGTCAGCGCCGGCATTTAATCGGGATTGCGGCGTACAGATCACCCTGGATGTAATTCGTGCTCAGATTGACGGTGGCGTTGGCCGCAGCAACCGGCAAGCGCTACTACACTCTGCCTATAAAGACCTGATTGTGAGAAGACTGAATTTTCGATGTCGAGTCACCTAATCGCGCTGTTAAAAGCCTGGTATCCGTTGCGGGATCGTTGCGACTGGGTTCTGGGCAGCGTCTATAAAACCGAAGGCCCCTGCTACCGAAAAGCGGGCGCAATGATGCTGTTCAGTTCCGACGGGCACCAGCTCGGTATGCTGAGTGGTGGTTGCCTCGAATCAGATATTCACCAGCAGGCCCGCCGGGTTATGCACAGCCGGCGTGCGGTTACCCTGACCTATGACGGCAGTGATGAAGACGACCTGTCGTTCCAGCTTGGGATAGGGTGTGGTGGTACCGTGCATATCCTTTTGCAGCCGGTGTATCAGGAGAATCTCTACCTTCATCTGGACCAGCTGCATCAGGCACTGCAATCATTCCGCTCCGGTTATTTTTATCAATTGATACCGGGTAGTGATGGTTCGGTGTGCACCCGCTTTATGGGCAACGATCCCGTGGAGCGTCGTTCTTTTCGGGGCAGTGCGCAGCTCGTGGAAGAGGGCACAACTCTCTGGTTGTGCACCGCGGTTTCACCGCCACCCCACCTGCTGATTGTTGGTGGTGGAATTGATGCTCGACCACTGGCAGCGATGGGGCACCAATTGGGCTGGCGTATCAGTGTCTGGGATTCTCGTCCAGCCAACGGGCGGCGAGAGTATTTTCCTCATGCCGATGAACTTCTGAGCTGTCCGGTAGAAGAGTTGCGAGACTTCGCCCGTAATCAGCAGGTCAACGCAGTGGTGTTAATGAGTCACAATATTGCACTGGATGCTGCGGCTTTGTCGGTTCTACACGGGGAGTCGCTGTTGTATCTCGCACTGCTTGGCCCGCATAACCGCCGGGATCGCGTCGTTCGCGAGGCCGGCCTCGAATCGAACCAAACACAGCAAAAGATATCCGGTCCAGCGGGTCTTGAAATCGGTGCGGACCTCCCGGAAACCATCGCGCTATCCATTCTCGCTGAGTGCCAGGCTGTGTTGAATCAGGGAAGCGGGCGATCTATCAGCGGTACGCTTGCCCATGTCTGAGCTCCGAATTGCGGCACTTATTATGGCTGGCGGTGCGTCGACGCGATTCGGTGGCTGCAAGCATCTGGCTGATGTCGATGGCCAGCCCATGCTGCTACGGGCTATTCACTGTGTTCGGGAATTGGTCACGGATACCTACGTGGTTACCGGAGCGTGGCACCGTGAAATCAGCAAGGCCTTGTGCCACGAGCGCCGCGCCGGTGTGACACTCGTACGTAACGCCGAGTGGCAAAGGGGGCTGGGTACGGCAATCGCCACAGGGGTAGGTGCACTTGAGGCCGAGTATGATGGGGTACTGATTACTCTTGCGGATCAGGTGGCCGTTACCCGTAACGATATCCGGGCACTCCTCACGCAATTTCAAGGGGATAATATGGCCTGCGGGGTTTATGCGGGAAGCCGGGGGGTGCCGGCTATATTTGGTGCGCAATATTTTGATCTTCTTCTTCGCCTCTGTGGTGATCAGGGGGCGCGGTCAATACTGAATACTGCGGAATTCCCAATTGCCGAGTGTGAAATGCCGCGCGCTGCCATTGATATAGATACCCACCAGAATCTTGTTCGTTGGCACGAAAACTAGTGGTCCATCGAATCGGACGGTTCCGAGCATACTCACCTGCGGCCTCCTGGCACAAATCTTCTCCCACTATTTCGCTGTGGGAAAATCATCAAATCTGTTTAATTCCCCACGCTTATCGTATCGACAACCTAGTGTAATCCGGGAAATGGTGCCGAAGTACTACTTTATGCAATACCGGGACTCTCCCTGGGTGGAACCGTGGTATTGACGGATAAGGGCGAAAAGTTAACGGTTTTGACGCTAACCCTTTCTCCGAGAAAGAATAATATTTGATCTTCGAAACAAACTTGGATGATTAGCAATGCGACGTTCTGCACTTAAACTGGCTTTACCGCTATTAACACTTATGGCGTGTTCCGCAAATGCGGAGACGTTTACCCTGAATAGTAGTGATATCTCTCACGGCGAATTCATGAATAAGCAGCATGAATTCCAGGGGTTTGGTTGCAGTGGCGATAATGCCTCACCGCAACTTTCCTGGAAGGGCGCTCCGGAAGGCACCGAAGCGTTCGCGTTGATGGTCTACGACCCGGATGCGCCGACGGGCAGTGGCTGGTGGCACTGGCAGCTGATCAATATTCCTGCTTCGGTAAACAGCCTTCCGGCTGGAGCAGGCGATCCAGGTAAGAAACTGGCGCCAGACGGTAGTGTCAGTATCGCCAATGACTACGGCGTAAAGGGATTTGGTGGCGCCTGCCCTCCGCAAGGCCATGGTGTACATCGATATCAGTTCACTTTGCACGCTCTGTCGAAAAAACTCACCCTTCCTGAGGGCGCATCTGGAGCCCTGGCTGGCTATATGGTGAAGGCGCACTCTCTGGCTTCCACGAACATAGAAGCCCTGTACGAGCGTAAATAAACAGCCAAAGTCTCCAGTGCTTGGAAGACTATTTCTTGCTTAGGTGGCAGGGTGCTGTAGAATTTTGCCGTATCACTGCTCGCAGAAAGCCTTTCCTGCGTATTCGCTTGAGATGATGGTTTATCTCGGTCACTCGGTGGTGTTATTCCAATGGATGGACAGGAAGCGTTGTGGTTTCAGGTAAATTAATGGGGCAGCGGGCTCTCTCGCACGAAGTGCTTAAGGATATGGCAAGAACCGCTGTTGGCGGTAGCGCTGTCCTGCCATTTTCCGTTTATTCTTCGGTCAAGGAACAGCGCTTGGCCAATGTTCCCGTTATTAAGCCGCTACTTATCTTTATTCTTGGTGGCACTAAGCTCCTGGGAAAGGAAAAGGAGAAGTGCCCCTCAGGAAGTTTTGTATTCCTCTCCAATAGCCCCGATGTGGATATGAGAAATATCCCCAGTAGCGATAATGAGTATTTTGCTGTATTGCTGGAGTTTGATTATTCTGACTTCAGTCAATTTGGACACAAACCGAAGAGTTCTAAGAAGTATTTCCAGGGGGAGATTGATAGATCATTAGGTTTGGCTCTCGGTCAGCTGATAGAGTTTTCGACTCAGGTGCCACATGAGGCCCTGAAGTTTCGCAAGCAAGAGCTATTGAACTTAATCTACTTGTCTGGTCACGAAGAGGTTTGCGCTATAGCCGAACCTCCGAGTTTGAGTCACCAGGTATATGAAATAATCAACCGTGATATCTCGGAAGATTGGGGCGTCGATCGACTTTGCACGATTTTGTGTATGAGCGAATCGACATTGCGCCGGAAGTTGAAGGCCGAAAACACAAGTGTCCAGAATATCAAGAATCGAACCAAGCTCGGCTTCGGCTTGCATTTGGTGCAAAGTACGATTGAACCCATCGGAATCATCGCTGAGCGATGTGGATATCGATCACAATCCCGTTTTACTGATCAGTTCAAGATGTTGTTTGGTATGACGCCGAGCGAGCTGAGAAAAACGCGATAGAAGGATTAGGGTGAAGCTTTGCCGGTTTTATAGGTTTTATGGGTTTTGGGGTGCGCCAACTCTTTTAGCGTGATTCGTGCATCTACCCGCCAATGAGATACGCTCGCGAACAGCAGCGCTGCTTAATCAGCGCTGCTTTCCGGGTATTCGATGACCGAAATATAGTAAGTCACCCAATTTTCAAACTGCTGAATCTCTACCTCGTCATCTAACCGCTTTCCCAGTATTGCGCGCGCAACGGGGGAATCCATTGATATCAATCCTTCCTTTACGTTGAACTCATCCGGGCCGACAATACGGTACTTCACGGTATTGCCATCTTCGTCTTCCAGCGTCACCCAGGCGCCGAAGAATACTTTTTCCCGGTCGTCGGGAATACGGTCGACCACGGTTATTTCTTCGAGTCGTTTTGTGAGGAAGCGGACACGACTGTCGATTTCTCGCAGCCGCTTCTTGCCGTAGATATAGTCCGCGTTTTCGCTGCGGTCTCCGAGTTTTGCTGCATCGCTCACGGCCTGGGTAACTCGCGGGCGTTCAACTTCCCAGAGAAGTTTTACCTCTGCACGCATACGCGCTGCCCCTTCTGCTGTTATATAGCGAGAGCCGCGTGGCCGCGGTGGGCGCCAGCGGCCCATCAGGGCTTTGCCTCTAAATTGTCGATTGCGATCCCCGGGCCAGCTTTCGGCAGCGGGAAATCAAAGATGCGGCTGTAAAATTCCAGCTCACCTTCCAGTGCCATTTTGATACTGCTCGCCGAGCGGAAACCATGTCCTTCGTCTTGGAATGTAATGTAGGCCACTGGAGTACCGCGTTCGCGCAATGCGTTTACCATGGTTTCCGCTTGGTTCGGTGGCACGACTTTATCTTCCATGCCCTGGAAGAAAATCACCGGACACTGCAGCTGTTCAATATGGTTGATGGGGGAGCGTTGCCGATAAATGTCTGTGGCCTCTGGCCAGGGGCCGACCAGATTGTCGAGATAGCGAGACTCAAATTTATGTGTATCCTGCGCGAGGGTACTCAGATCGCCGATACCGTAGTGGCTTGCACCTGCGGAAAATGTGTTATGGAAGGTGAGGGCGGCCAGTACGGTGTATCCCCCGGCGCTGCCACCTTTGATGAGCAGCCGCTCAGGATTGGCGAGTCCCTGTTCTACGAGATACTCCGCTCCGGCACAGACATCCTCGACATCGAGCAGGCCCCAGTTGTTTTTCAGTCGATCGCGGTAGGCGCGACCGTAGCCGGTACTGCCCGAATAATTGACATCCAGTATGCCGAAACCGCGGCTTGTCCAGTATTGGACCTTCAGGTTGAGGCCGGCGGAGGTTGATCCGGTAGGGCCGCCGTGGCCGAACACGATCAGGGGTGGCTTCTCATCCGGGCATCCGCGGAAATTCGGGTTGTGCGGCGGATAATAAAAACCATGTACCTCGCGTCCGTCTTTCTCAAAGGTCACTGACTGTGCTGGCGAAAAATTAGCTGCATCTATGGGGGATGAGCTACTGCTGAATACGGTTTGTATGTCGCCTGACTCTCCGGAATACAGGTACACAGCTGGGAACTCGATTGCACTGCTGCCAATAAAGAGCGCCTGGTTTTGCTCGCAGCGGACGCTTTCGAAGTCACATCCGGGGTGCTCCACTAGGGTGTGTGTGCCGCGTTTCAGGTCAATACGTGCGAGCTGCCAGCGTCCGCTTTCAGTAAATGTGCAGAACAGCGTATCCCGGTCCAGAAAGCCGTAGGTGGACATGCTGAAAACCCATTGGGGTGTGGCGAACTCTGCGGCCTTTTCCCAAAGAGGGGTGTCGCTGCCGGTCCAGTAAATATTCCACCAGTTGTTTTTGTCGGAGACGTAATACAGGTCACCGGCTGGCGACCATTGTGGCTGGAAGATGGACTCGCCTGTGCTGCCGGCTACTTTTTCGATTTTGCTAACGGCGCCATCCCGATTAAGTTCCGCAAGCATTAGCTCCGTGGCGTCCCAGGGCATATCCGGGTGGTGCCACTGCAGAAAGCTCAGTTGCTTTCCATCGGGGCTGAGGCTGGGTGAGGCGTAAAAGTCAGCACCTTCGGCGAGCACTGTGTAGTGGAGCCGTGTGCTGTCTCTCTCGTGATTTTGTTCGCCTTGCCGCTCGGCGTCATCCAGATCAATGGCGATCAATTGCGCCACTGGCTCTTGATCCGGGTTTGATTCATCTTCCAGGACACAGATCAATCGATTGTGGTGATGGTCCAGTTGCAGATCAGCGTAATGAAAGGGGCCCTCAGGGGTCACCGCTTCTGGTGTCTGGCTATCCAGTGCCATCCTGTATATACGCTGGTCGGCGGCGAGTACAAAATATACCGCGCCGTTTCCTACGGTATAGGCGCCGCCGCCATATTCGTGTGCTTTGGAGCGAACGCTCAGCGGCGCTGGAATCAAATCCCGTTTGCGTATGTTATCCGGTTCGTCGATCTCACATTGCACCAGTACCGAGCGGCCTTTTTCTGCGGGGCGGGATTCCAGCCAGTAGGCTTTTCCATCAAACAGTCGTACTTCACTCAGACGTACGTTGCCAGCTGTGAGGAGGTCGGCGTTGATTGCCGACTGCCAACTTCCGTAGGGGGCCTCTTTCTGTGTCGAATCGGGTGCTTTGTCGGTTTTATGATCACTTCTGGACAAGCTGGTTCTCCTATCGCCCGGAATATTTCTTTGCGTCATTGTACGCCGGTCGAACCGGCCGGCAAGAGGCGCTGTTTCGCCAATTGCGATTGTGCTACGCTCGGCCATACCCTAGAAAACCAAGCAAGTGCTTGGTCGGCTTTGTGTGTCACATGACGGGTTACGCGGGTCTTTGTATCTTGTGTTTCGTGCAATGATGCATGCTCAACATAGCTGGCCAAACCTGCGTCTGCCGGGAGATCCGCAATGTCTGAGTCATCGCCCGCCGCCACATTGGCTTCGTCCGATGAGGTGGTAATTACCTGTGCTTTAACCGGCGTCCTTACCAATCCCGCTCAGTACCCGGTACCGGTGACGCCACAGGAAATGGCTGCTTCTGCAAAGGAGGCTTTCGATGCCGGCGCTTCCGTCATGCATATCCATTTTCGTGTACAGGAGCCGGGCAAGGGGCATTTGCCGAGCTGGGACCCTTCGGTTGCGCGGACCATTGCCGAGGCTATTCGCGAATCCTGCCCTGGCGTTATCTTGAATTTCACCACCGGAACCATTGGTCGTGATCAGCGGGGTGCGCTGGATTGCCTGCGCGCCGGGAAGCCCGAGATTGCTGCGTGTAATGCGGGGAGTCTCAACTACCTTAAGGCCCGCGCCAGTGGCGAATGGGCGTGGCCGCCCATGCTGTTTGAAAACAGCGTGGAGAAGGTGGAGGAGCTGCTTGACGTGTGCCGAACAGAGGGGATACGTCCGGAGTTCGAGTGCTTCGATGTCGGTATAGTTCGGTCTGTTGGGATGTTTTCCGACGTAGGCATGGTCGCGCAACCGAATTACAACCTGGTGATGGGGGTAGCTTCCGGCATGCCCGCAGACAGTGATCTGCTGTCTATTCTGCCTCGTTATATGAAGCGCGGTGCGCTGTGGCAGAGCACACTGATTGGTCGTGAAGAAATCTGGCCCGTACATCGTAGAACCGCAGAGCTCGGAGGGCACTTGCGCAGTGGAATGGAAGACACATTCTATTTACCCTGCGGCGAACGCACCCGTGGAAATGGCGAGTTGATCGAGGCTCTGGTTCAGGTGGCGGAGCAGGCCGGTCGCACCGTTGTGTCTCCTGAACGGGCACGGCAGATTTTTCTCTAGGGGGAAACTGAATACGCTGGAAATGCCTCTCGGTGCGCGGGGTTGGTCGTTAATCGGTGCGACTTACACAGTGAATGGCTGGCCCTTCGCAAGATATGCAACGCCGTTCTCTGCAACTGCTAGTCTTAGATTGATTGCGCTATTTGGCGCCAGTTGGTTAAGACACTTTCGGAATATTCCGGAACCGGTTCATAGCGGTGGAGTGGAGTATGCAGGGTATTTGGGATAGCTTGGCTGCACTGGTGAACTGGGGGAACAGTCTGACCTGGGGCGGTCTTTGGGGGATCTGGTGGCTGGGCATCCTGATTGCCGCGCTGCTGCCAGCTGGCCTCTATTTCACCATTCGAACCCGCTTTATTCAGTTTCGTGCCTTTGGCCATATGCTGCGAGTAATGGCACGCAGCTTTCGCAAAGAGCACGATGGCTCGGTTTCATCCTTTCAGGCATTTGCCACCAGTGCGGCAGCTCGTGTCGGCACGGGCAATATCGCTGGCGTCGCGGTAGCGATAACCGCTGGCGGACCCGGTGCCATTTTCTGGATGTGGGTCGTTGCCATGGTCGGTATGGCGACGAGTTTCATCGAAAATACCCTGGCACAGGTATTCAAAGAACAGGGGGAGACGGCAGGGACTTTTCGTGGCGGCCCGGCCTACTACATTGACAAAGGGCTGGGGCACCGTTGGAAGTGGCTTTCCGTTGTTTTTTCCGTTTTTCTGATTATCTGCTTTGGTTTCTTTTTTAATGCGGTACAGGCCAACGCCATGTCGGAGGCGATACACGCAGCCTGGGGTGTCAATCCTATGCTGGTGGGTGCGCTGATCGCCGTACTGGCCTCATTGATCGTTTTTGGCGGGATCAAGTCCATCGGCAAATTTGCCGGGGTTGTGGTGCCGGTTATGGCATTGATCTACATCGCGATTGCCGTTGTTATCATCCTGATGAATTTTTCCCGTGTACCGGAAGTGTTCGGCCTGATCTTCAGCAATGCATTTGGGATGCAGGAGGCGGGGGCCGGTGCCTTTGGGGCTGTAGTGGCAAATGGTATAAAGCGAGGCCTGTTTTCCAATGAAGCGGGTATGGGGTCGTCCCCGAATGTGGGCGCGGTTGCCGATGTGAAACACCCGGTGGTTCAAGGTTATGTGCAGATGGCATCCGTGTTCCTGGATACCATGATGATCTGCAGTGCCACCGCGGCCATCATTCTGCTGAGTGATGTCGAGCTGGGCGGGATGGTAGAAGGTGTAACCCTCACTCAGGCGGCACTAGCCAGTGAAGTGGGTGAGTGGGGCAGCAGTTTTATTGCGCTCGCACTAATTTTCTTTGCTTTTACCTCTATTATCGCCAACTACTACTACGCGGAAACCAATATCTTTTATCTGTGGCACTCACGGGTATCTATTGCGTGTTATCGGTTTCTGTATATTGGCTTTATTCTATTCGGTGCCTGGGTGGCCTGGAGCGGGAGCTCGGGCAACTTTCAGTTGCTGTGGAACATGGCCGATATGTCCATGGGTTTTATGGCCAGCGCTAACTTGCTTGCGATACTGCTGTTGTCCGGCGTTGCTATCAAAGTGTTTGCGGACTATGAGGCACAGCGGGACCGCGGTATCGATGAGCCTGTATTCGATGCGCGCAAACACGATATTCGCGGAATCGAAAGTGATGTTTGGGGTGGCGGTCCGCATGTTCCCGGTGAGCACGACTGACCCACTACTAGCTGGCGCGCCTATTTTTTAGTGCCGACAGTGTCACCCATTCAAAGGTGTCAACTCCTGGTCGCTCTCGATCATGACCAGCGCCTGGCCGGTTTTAATTTGGTCACCGACATTGCCTGAAATGGAGCGCACGATCCCGTCGCAGTCCGATCTCAATGCATGCTCCATTTTCATCGCTTCCATGGTTGCCACGAGGTCACCACGTCGGACCCGGGTGCCCACCTCTACGCAAACCTCGATCAGGCTACCCTGCATCGGCGCCCGGATTTCGCCGCTACCCTCCAATTCAGTACCCCGGGCCGGGGTGTAGGTCTCATCGGTGAATTCCCATTGTTGCCCCGCAAAGATCAGCGTAAGCAGCGCGTTTGCCCGATACCACTGAGCCGACACCTGCTGCCCATTGATCAATACAGGCTGTTTTTTCGCGGAGGCGGCGTGCAGTGGCTGGGGGACGGCGATGTGAATGGTTTCACCGGATTCGCCGTCCAGTTGATATTCGCCATTCCCTGCTGATCTTAGGCGAAACGGGGTGACGGCTTCCCCGTCGGAAATCAGGTATTGCCGGGGAGCGGGGTAGCCTCCACTGTGCCAATTGGCGCGACCTTTGTGCAGGTCGACCGGTGATAGTGTGAGGTGGTGGAGTAATGTGACAGCGAGTGCCCTGGCGGTTTGCCCAGACGATTCAGATGCGGACCTTGCAGTAAATTGTGTGGTAATAAAGCCTGTATGAGCACCGCCACTAGCGAACGTGGAGTCCTCAAGGATCTGTTTTAGAAAAAAGCGATTGTTGCGCGGGCCAATGAGCGGGAGGTTGTCCAGCGCCTCGACCAGGTGGTTACGTGCCTGCAAACGGCTTTCTCCCCAGGCCATCAACTTCCCCAGCATGGGATCGTAGTAGGGGGAGATGTTCAGGCCTGTCTTTAGTCCGTGATCAAATCGGACTCCGGCGGTAGCGGATATGCTGCCCTCGGCTAACGCACCCGAAGGCTCCCATGCCTGAATAATGCCACTCTGGGGAAGAAATTCGTGCTCTGGGTCTTCTGCATAAAGGCGTACTTCGATCGCGTGGCCGCGCAACATCACGTCTGATTGTGCGAGGGGGAGGGGTTCTCCGCGAGCAATGGCCAACTGCCACGCGACCAGATCGGTACCTGTGATCAGTTCTGTCACGCCGTGCTCTACCTGAAGCCGGGTATTCATCTCCAGGAAATAGAAGTTTTCATCAGCGTCCAGTAAAAACTCGACGGTGCCGGCTCCGGTGTACTGGCACGCTTGTGCGAGGGCGACCGCCGACTGGCCCATTCTTGCTCGCAGCGCCGGGCTGACTGCGGGTGATGGAGCCTCTTCCACCATCTTCTGATGGCGACGTTGCACTGAGCAGTCCCGCTCGCCGAGGTGGATGCAGTTTCCCTGTTGGTCCGCAAAAATCTGAATCTCGATATGTCGGACCTGGCTCAGGGCTTTTTCCAGAATGACTTCGTCGCTGCCGAATGCGGCAAGGGATTCTGATCTCGCCGACTTGAGCTGTGCATCGAATGCCTGGGAGTCCTCGGCGATACGCATTCCGCGCCCTCCGCCACCCGCTGCGGCCTTGAGCATCAGAGGGTATCCGATTTTGTTGGCCTGGCGGCGCAATTCCGCCGTATCGTCACTGCCCTGATAACCCGGAATACACGGCACCCCGGCAGAAATCGCAAATTCTTTCGCACGACTCTTATTCCCCATCAGTTCGATGACTTCGGCAGATGGCCCAATAAACGTCAGCCCGGCCTTTTCACAGGCGCGGGCAAATTCGGCATTTTCTGACAGGAATCCATAGCCGGGGTGAACACAGTTGGCGCCACCACGCAGTGCGGCATCGATAATTTTTTCAATATCCAGATAGGATTCTTGTGGGGTGTTACCGCCAATGGGTATCGCGATATCAGCAGCCTTAACATGAGGCGCTTTCCTGTCGGCATCGCTAAAAATGGCCAATGTGGAATAGGCGTGTTGCTTTGCCGTGCGCATGATGCGCAAGGCGATTTCCCCGCGATTGGCGATCAGCAATTTGGGCATGAAGTGGCTCCCTCTCACGGAAATCCGGTTGTGCGTCAGTCGTGGCTTATCAGAAGAGTCCGGCCAGCAGGACTTAGTTGTTGCTTTTCTTGCGTGACGGCAGAATGCCCATCAACTTGCAGATAATCCCCAGCATGACTTCGTCGGCACCTCCGCCGATGGAGGTGAGCCGCAAGTCGCGGAAGGCGCGATTGATTGAAGTTTCTTCCATGTACCCCATGCCGCCCCAAAATTGCAGGCACTGATCCGGGATACTGCGAGTAAGGCGACCGGACTTGAGCTTCGCCATGGAGGCTAGCGTGGTTACATCTTCTCCGTTTACATAGGCAGAAATGGCGCGGTAAGTCAGTGCCCTGAGGCATTCGACTTCAGTCTGCATTTCCGCCAATGCGAAGTGTATGGTCTGATTGTTTAGCAGCGGTGCGCCGAAGGCTTCACGCTCCCGAACATAGTCGATCGTTGACGTGACGCAGTTTTCCAGGCCCATCAGGGTCAAGGCGGCGCCGGCGAGCCGCTCCTCCTGAAATTGCAGCATTTGAAGCAAGAAGCCACTGCCTTCATCGCCAATGCGGAAGCGCTTGGGTACCCGTACATTGTCGAAGTATACGGGCGCGGTTTCCGAAGCGCGCATACCCAGTTTGTGTAGTCGCTCACCGACAGTGACCCCCGGGGAATTCGACGGAACGACGATCAGTGACTTGTTACTGTGGGCCTTGTCGCCGCCAGAATTGACCAGCGTGCAGAAAAAATCGGCCTGGGGTGCATTGGTGATCCACATCTTGCTGCCATTGATCAGGTAGTCATCCCCATCCGCGGTTGCCGTTGTGGAAATTGCCGAGACATCTGACCCGGCACCAGGTTCTGATACCGCGATAGAGGCGATCGCTTCGCCCCGTATTGCCGGTGTCAGAAATTCGTCCTGTAACTCCCTGCTGGCAAATTTCGCCAGCGCCGGGGTGGCCATGGATGTTTGAACGGAAATTGACAGTGGCACTCCGCCACAGTGGGCCGCGCCCAGGGCTTCGAGGAAAACGGCTTCATAACTGAAATCGAGTCCCAGTCCACCGCAATAGTCTGGTTTGCTAATACCCAGCAGGCCGAGCTCGCCGAGACGCTTAAAAATATCGCGGATTGGAAAGTGGCCAGCCAATTCCCATTCTTCAACGTGGGGATTCAGTTCCTGATGTACGAACTGCTGGACCGTCCGCTGCAGTTCCCGGTGCTGGTCGGTGATGATCATTGTGCGCTTTCCTGTGTATTAGAACCTGGCCACGCCGAAGCTGTTGTCTCTCGGAGTTTTACTTTCTGCTTCTTGGCAGATATCCAGTAGCAGACCGAGAAGTGTGCGGGTATCGCGGGGATCGATAATGCCATCGTCCCACAGGCGTGCTGTGCATGAGAGAGCATCTGACCCCGCATCCATAAACGCCGCGGTATCATTTTCCAGTTTGTCCAACGCAGCTTTGTCCACTGTCCCGTTACGTTGCATTTTTTGTTCGCTCACGATGCGCATGACTTTAGCTGCCTGCGCTGCCCCCATCACCGCGGTGCGAGCATTGGGCCAGGCGAAGATGAAGCGCGGGTCGAAACCGCGCCCGCACATGGCATAGTTGCCTGCGCCATAGGAGCCGCCGACAACAATGCTGAGCTTGGGAACGCCTGCGTTGGCGACCGCCTGAATCAGTTTAGAGCCATGCTTGATGATGCCATCCCGTTCGACATCGGTGCCGACCATAAAACCTGTGGTGTTGTGGAGGAACAGCAGGGGGATGGCGCTCTGTTCGCACAGCTGGATAAACTGCGCGGCCTTGTTTGCGCCTTTGGGCGTTATCGGGCCATTGTTGCCAATCACGCCGACCACATGCCCCTGGATACGGATATGTCCACAATAGGTTTGCTGGTCGTATTCCGGCTTGAACGGCAGTGCGGCAGAAGCATCTGCGATGCGCGCGATGATTTCGTCTACCAGGTAGGGAACGCGACTGTCGGCAGGGACAATTCCCAGTAGCTCTTCGGGGGCGTATAGCGGCTCATTCCAGGTTTGCGGAGCAAGACTTTGCTGTTGAGTGGGCAGGGCGGCGACCACTTCCCGTGCGATACGGATTCCGTCGCGATCATCTTCCGCCAGATAGTCGCCAGTTCCGGCGATTGACGCGTGCATTTCTGCACCGCCTAATTCTTCTTCGCTGGCAATTTCCCCGGTGGCGGCCTTCAGTAGCGGCGGCCCGGCCAGGAACATACCTGACTGATTGCGGACCAGGATCACGTAGTCGGACAGTCCGGGCTGATAGGCGCCACCGGCGGTGGCATTGCCGTGTACCACGGTGATCTGCGGTATGCCCGCCGCGGACAATCGCGCCTGGTTGGCGAATCCGCGCCCGCCGGGGGCGAAGGTCTCATTCGCGTACATCAGGTTAGCGCCGCCGCTTTGCGCGAGAGTGATCAGCGGCAGTTGGTTTTCACGGGCAATTTGCTGGACTCGTAGCGCCTTCTCCATGCCTGCCGGAGAGATAGTCCCGCCCTTTACCGCGTAGTTGTCGACCCGCACCAGACAGCGCCGTCCGCTGACTACCCCAATGCCACAAATAGCCCCGCCGCCGGCTCCGGTGCCATCGTGGTCGTCGAACATGCGGTAACCCGCCATTGCGCACAGTTCAATAAACGGCGCACCCGGGTCGAGTAGGTGGCTCAGCCGCTCTCTTGGCAGTAGCAGCCCGCGCTCGCGGTACCGATCGGCCTTGGCGTTCTCTGCGTCGATTACCCGTTGCGCTGCGCTGTGGTATCGCCCGAGCGCAGCGAGCATCGCATCGGAGTTGCGCTGGAATTCTTCACTTGCGCTGGAGATCTTTGGTGTAACGGGTTGCATAGATGACACCGTCCGGAAATAATGCCTCAACGCTACCAAGCAAGCGCTTGGTTATCAATAGCCAATATCGTTGCAGACAGATTGTGTGCCAGCAGAAAGAGGAGATCCCCAATTGGTATACGGAGATGGAGTGGGCGACAGCGGTTCTGCTGGGAACTCGCCAGGCGACACCGGACGAAAAACTGGGAGAAAGCCGGTACGTGGTTCCGCCAGAGGGTCGGCAAGAAAGCCCGTGAAGAAGCGAACTGACACAAGCAAGGCACTTTCCAGGCTGGTAGCGGCCGGAGACGTGAGTGACCCTGCCAGTCCGAGGGGCCGGCTGCTTACTGCGGCAGCCCAGTATTTTCAGGACAAAGGCTTTGCCCGCACTACCGTACGAGATATTGCTGCAGAAGTTGGGATCCTCTCTGGAAGTATTTTTCACCACTTCAGAAACAAAGATGAGATCCTCTGTCAGGTGATGCTCGAGGTTACACGGGTAGCCCGGGCGCGTATGGCGGCCGCGGTTTCGGAGGAGCAAGATGCGCGGGGCAGGCTTCTTGCGTGCATCCGTTGCGAATTGGAGGCAATCCATGGATTGGCCGTGCCGGGCTTCTCGATTCTTGTGAGCGAATGGCGCAGTTTGTCGGCGGACAATCAGCGAGCAGTGCTCGCGGAGCGCCAGAGTTACGAGGCCATCTGGATCTCTGCACTGAATGACCGGCCGGAGGGGGCTGGCATCGCTGATGCTTCGCTGGCCCGCAAGCTGTTGTTGGGGGCCCTGGCTCACAGTCATACCTGGTTCAAGCCTCGCGGTCGCGGGTTGTCGCTCGATGCTCTGTCGGAGCAGGCGTTGTTGATGGTCTGGCATAACGGCTGACACACTTTCGGTGAGACCCCGTTCCGTGCAGCTCTGTGATGGCAGTTGGTAAACCTGTACCCCGTTGAATACATGCAAGTTCCCTGAGAACCAGTGCGCAATCAGGTGCACCGGAATCTTTTACTCTCTCGCCGAATGGCAGCCGGTGGCTGTCGTAGATTCCCGGGGTGCGATGGCGCGCCCTGGGGGGTAAGGGGTTAAAAAGGGATCTTCGGGGGCAAATCATGCCGGGACAGGAAAAGTTTCAGATTGTATCTGCGGGCAAAGTCTTGCGATCCAGAAACCCCGATGAGGTCCTGGCGCAAATGTCCAATGCCTTTTCGATCAGTGCGCCGCAGGCGCGCAAGCTATTTTTGAAAGGCTGGGTCATCAAGGATGAACTCTCTCCCGGGCAGGTTGTGCAATATCGCACGCAATTACATCAAATGGGGTTGAAAATAGAAGTTCACCCCGCGGGCAAATTTGATAACAGAGCGATTCTGGCGCGACTGAAATTTGCCAAGCAGCGACAGGAGCGCAAGACGCAGCCGGGCGCAGTAGCCGCGCTAAAGAAAGTGCCCGGTAGCCTGCCGGAGGGGATTGCGGAAAAAGCAACGACAGTCCCTTTATCTACCCCGGCAACCGGTGCCAAATCGGGTGAGGCTACACGCACCCTGAAAACAGCCCCTCCGGTAAAGGCCAGTGCGGTGAAACCCGCGCCAGAAAAAGCGGGGCGGGACACAAACAAATCTGAACAAAAGGACGGCGCTGCCCGGGCCCAGCTGCAGGCGTTGTTCTATCCCGGTGCTTCCCCCGAGGCTACCCCGGTGTCGGCGCGGATGACCTTGATTCCACAGATGCTACTTGGTGCTGCAGTACCTGCAGGTTTTGTCGCCTTCGCGATACTGTGTCTTTACCAGTTGGGAAGTGCGCTTCTGTCGTTACCGCTGGCGGTGCTTGCCGGAGAATTCGGGGCGGGTACTCTGGTGGGCAGTGCAATCGCGCTCACGTTAGTACTCTTTGTCGGCGCACTGGTGCTGCATCCTTTCTTTTTTACTCGTCAGTCGAACATACATTCCGGAGCGGGCTCCATGGGGGGGCTCGAGGCTGCACGCCTGGCAAAGCGGGACGCGCCGGGGTTCTTCCTGCTGCTGGACGTATTGCGTGATACCTGCGGCTTGAGCATCGCGAGCAAGCAGAGAGGACCAAGGAACCTCACCTCCGCCAGCGGTGTACTGACAACCGAGGTGCTGGTTACGGCGGGGACTGACATTCGGGTGGTCCGGGAAAGGTTCTCTCAGCCAAAACTGTCACTGGGGCTCGGTGCTGTGGCCACGCTTGACGGAGGGGACCTGGTCGCGCTTATCGCCAGGGCTCTGTGTAACTACAGCAATCGATGGCTCCGGACCGCGCAGGCGATCGCGTTCGGCACCTTCGATCGGCTGCAGGGGATGCAGGACGCTTTGGAGGAGGGCACGACGCTCTTCGGTGCAGACGGTGAAGTCCCGCTTCTGCTAAAGCCCCTGCACAAGGTTTTGGCGATTTGTGGTCGACCGCTGGCACCGGTGGTTGAACGCCTTCAGGGTGTACACCAGCGTTTGAGCGGACCTTTGGCGCGCAGGCTGGAGGCCCAGGCTGACAAGGCTGCCGGAGAAATGATCGGGGCGGAAGCGTTCCACGGATTTGCGGAACGCTGGAATCGCCTGCTACATGCGGATCTGGTGTGTGGTGAGATCAATCGCGAAGCACAACTACTGGGCAAGCGTTTGGCCAATCTACCGCTGGCGGTACGATGGATGTATGCAAATATGGATGCGCAAACCCTCAAAGGTATCGATGCCGCCATGGCGGAGGAAACTGACTGCTGGGCACGGGAGGAACCCGCTGGCCACCAGCGTATTGGCGCAGTGGAAGAGCACCAGGCGCATGCGCAATTGCAGCGGCTGGACTTTTCGCTACAAAAGCTATTTGTGGATTTCACTGAACTTGCCACCAGGGTTAGTCGGGTAGGGGGCGACGACAGTTGCCGGCCGGTAGAGAACCGGTTGCTACTGGAAATTGACAAGAGTAGCGAGGCCGCACAGCAGGTTCTTGCCCAATACTTCAACCGTGCGATTCCTCGGGACTTTATGTTCCTGCAGCCACCGGGTAACAGCGAACTGGCAGACCTGGACTTGCAGGCCTCGATTGACTGGCTTCGCGGCCGTTTGGTCGACTTGCAGGAGCTTGAGCAGCGGATCGCTCAACTGCAGTTGCAAGGCGCACGCATACAGATTGGTGCGGCGCTGGTGCGGGCGAATGTGCGGATTGACCCCCGTAGCTACGACCTGAGTGGAACGACGCCGGCGGCGACGGACGAATCACGCCAGGATAATCGGGTGCGTATAAAAGAGTGTCTTCAACAGCGGCAGCAGTTGCACAGTATGTTCTATCAGCGGATTACCCGGGTGATTGCGACGATGGTCGTGTCGGACCGCAGCCGCGCAGAGGAGATCGTTTTGCGTCTGCGTACATTTGAGGTATTGCGGGAGCCACTGGCCGCACTCAATCGCTACAACGATGTCGTATGTGAGTTGATCGAGCGTGCTCCCGCCCAGGAACTGCCCACTGCGGTGCTGCAGAAGTACCCGCAGCTGGTTAGCCAGCAAATTCGCCAAATTGAGCAGGGGGCGCAGACCCAGCAAGTGCCGCTAAGCCCGGTACAATTCGAGAAACTGAAATCCTGTGGGGAAGGGGAGTTGATGATACCAACGGCTGTCCGTACCAGTGATATGGTCAGTGCCCTGCAGGCGCTGGAGTTACGCGGCAAGACGGCTAGCGGCGTGGTTATGGATGCGTACCAGGAGGAGCTGGCACAGCTGTTGACTCTCTGCCTCGCAGAAGAGGCGCGCCTCAAGGTAAAGCCACTACGTCTCGCGCACATCTGACCCTTTTCGCAGGGATGTCGGGTGGAGCTCGACCCGCGACGTACTGGACTCTAGACCGCCGGGGGCTCAACCCCCGGCGAGCTTGACGGTATATTTCTTCGCTTCCAACACCGCTTTGATTTCTTCGCGCTTATCGCCTTGAATCTCGATGATCCCTTCCTTGAGCGCACCGCCACAGCCGCAGCGCTTCTTCAGCTCGGCAAGCAGTAGCTTGAGCTCCGCGTCAGTACCGTCTACACCGCGCACGCAGGTCACGCCTTTGCCCTTACGGCCTTTGGTTTCCCGTTGAATCCTTACAATACCGTCGCCCTTGTGGTGCTTCTCCTCCTTGGCGGGCTCTTTGATACGGCCGCGGTCTGTGGAGTAGACGAGTCGGTTCTTTTCGCGCATTTTGGGTTTCCTGCTGGTCGGCGGATTGCGGAATGTCGGAGAAATTCAGGTGGCGAAGCATAGCGGATCCCGGAGCTGAATCAAAAACCGGCATATTCTGCGCCTTCGGTGTCAGCTAGAATGTCTGCAATTGCATTATGGATAACGAGAAGGACCTGATTGCATGCCTCTCACGGGAACCCGCAAGTGGCTGAACGAAGTGATTTTTGGTACCGATACGCCAGCGGGGAAATATTTTGACGTCGTCTTGATTTGGGCGATTCTCCTGAGCGTGACACTGGTGGTTCTGGCATCGGTGCAAAGCCTGTGGGTTCGCTTCGGCGAAACCTTCTATGTGCTCGAGTGGTTTTTCACGGCCCTGTTTACCCTCGAGTATATGGCGCGGGTGTACTGCGCACGCGACCGCCGGGAGTATGTCACCAGCTTCTATGGTGTCGTAGATCTGCTCGCCATTCTTCCAAGTTACCTCGCCCTGATTTTCACCGGCGCCACCTACCTGATGGTTATACGCCTGTTGCGGGTATTGCGGGTTTTCCGGGTGCTAAAGCTGGTCCGCTACCTCAGTGACGCAAATATCCTGATGCGCTCCCTGTGGCAGGCAAGGCGGCGGATTTTTGTCTTCTATACCAGTGTCCTGGTGCTGTGCATCATCTTCGGCAGCATCATGTTTGTGGTGGAAGGGCCCAAGCACGGCTTTACCAGTATTCCGAAAAGCATCTACTGGACCATTGTCACCATTACCACGGTGGGCTTCGGCGACATAACTCCGCATACCCCGCTGGGGCAGGCAATTGCCTCAATGACCATGTTGATTGGTTACTCGATCATCGCCGTGCCCACGGGCATTGTTACCGCAGAGCTGGCCAACGAAATCGGGCGTGAGAAGCAGCTTGCCCGTTGCCACAACTGCGGCAAGGCCGGCCACGATGCAGATGCAGAGTACTGCAAGCAGTGTGGTTACCGCCTGGAAGACTTTGAGGAGCCGGTGGGCGAGGAGCATTAAATCCTGGCTACCCGGTTTTAGTCCGAGTCACCGGGGTAGTGCGCCTTAACAGCCCCGCGGCGATCGGATATCCTTGCGCCCCGTTTCGACGGCCGCGCCCCTCATGTGGTGGCGGCCAGAGTCCTTCTCAGATCAGCTCTCTCGATTGGTAAGTATTTCCATGGATATTCAGGGATATTGCGCCCCGGGGTTTGAGGCCCTGTACGATGCTTTTGCGGCAAATTTTCGTGACCACGGCGACGTAGGCGCTGCGTTTTGCGCAGTACAGCACGGAGAGGTTATCGCATCCCTGTGGGCAGGCAGCGCTGACCGGGCGGGAGCGGTTGCCTATCAGGAAGACACCCTGGCGAATGTATTCTCGTCGTCAAAGGGCATACTTGCGCTGATCGCATTGCAGCAGGTTGCCGCGGGCAAGCTGGATCTCGACCTTCCCGTAGCCCATTACTGGCCCGAGTTTGCCGAGGCTGGCAAGTCCAGTGTTACCGGGCGGCAGCTGTTGTGCCACCGCAGTGGCGTTATTGCGTTTCGCGATAAAGTCGCGGATGACCTCATCTATGACTGGAATGCGGCACTCGAACAAGTGGCGAAGACTGCCCCCTGGTGGGAGCCAGGAACACAGCAGGGTTACTCGCCGTTTCTCTATGGTTGGACACTAGGCGGGCTGATTGAAAAAGCCAGCGGCATCGACCTGTGTGACCTGTACCGTAAAGGCATCGGTACCCCGCTGGAACTCGACGGCGGTTTCGGTGCGGTGGGGCACCGCTCTACGCAGATTGCCGATGTGGGTCCGCTGAAAAAGCCGCTTCCTGAGTTGCGCCCTAACGCCATCGGGCGCTCAATCAAGGAGGACCGGAAGGGCCCCGTCGCCACGGCGTTTACCAACCCCGTCACTCTGATGATGGGAACCAATGGCGAGCAGTGGCGCGGCGCGCTGATTCCGGCAGCCAACGGCCATTTCAGTGCGCGTGACCTGGCTGTGGTGTATGGCGATTTGGCCAGTGCGGATCCGCGGTTGTTATCGGGCGATGTGCTTCGTGAAGCAGCTGCCGAGCAGAGTCGTGCCCGCGACGCCATTCTGCAGACGGACGTTGCCTTCGGTTGCGGTTTCCTGAAAGCGGGTACCGCTGAAGACCTGGCATTCGGCGGAGAGAAAGGGTTCGGCCACCCGGGAGCCGGGGGGAGTGTGGGCTTTGCGGACCCGGAAGCGGGAGTCGGGTTTGGATACGTCACCTCTCGTATGGGACAAAGTCTGTTTATGGATCAGCGTGCCGTAGGCCTGAAAGATTGCCTGTACCAGTTACTGTGAGCCGGTTGTGTGCAGACACTACCAATTGTCAGCCGTTAGACGGCGACCAATGAACATACCAACGGAAGTAAACCCATGAGCGATACCGTTCAACAGCTGGAAGCCCGTGTCGACGAGCTGGAAACCCGCCTGGCATTTCAGGAAGACACGCTCACCCAGCTCAATGACACCATCGCCCGGCAGGATGCCCAGTTGCGCGCGCTGCTCGGTCGCCTCAAGGAGGTGTCCGACAAGTATCAGGATCTTATGTTCGAAATGAACAAAGGCGACAAGCCCGGTGATGAAAGGCCGCCACATTATTGAGAGGGCCGGCAAACACCCTGTCGAATTTCCAATGTCTCAAGTGAAACCCATCACCGGAATGTCATCCGCGGGCAGTACACTTTCAGCGCTGCGCCTTTTTCTACGCGAGTTTCTGGAAATTTACTGATTTTCCGCTCCTTCCCCCCTGCCAGCCCTTGACAAATTTTTTCCACATAAAAATCTGACCTTTTGAACTGTTCACGGATTCGCTGGAAATTGATATGCGGCGCCTCCTTGAATTTATAAATCATTGATTTTAAAGGAAAAAATATAAGGGGGTAAAAAGTGCGCAAATCGCTGGGGGCTAGGAATTGCGCCGTATATCGCGCTGTTTACGATATTCATGCACAAAGTTATCCACAGATCTTGTGGAAGGATCTATTACACCCGGTTACATGGGAGGTGTGTCGCGCGCCCACAGGGTAATGGCAGGGGAATTCGCGAGGTGTAATCGTCCGCACTGGTGAGAATGATGATGGGGTCGGTGAACGTATTTCAGCGAGAGCATCGTAAATAAATATTCCCGCCAAATATGGGAAGTGAGCGGTAGACCGAAAGGGACTTTCCGCATAATCTTCGTGCCAATGGCGAACACGGTTCAGCCTGCAGTCAGCTTGCAACAGTGAAACTGCTTCATATTCCACCCGTCATCAGTAAAAGCGTTAGGAGAAAGCTTAATGAAAAAATGGGTCGCGATTCTTGCTCTGGGCTCACTGGTTGGTTGTACCTCCCTGGATCCTTACACCCAGGAAAGTAAAACCAGTAACGCCGCCAAAGGCGCAGGTGCCGGTGCCGTCGCAGGCGCTATCATCGGCGCGGCGACAGCCAGTAAGAGCGATCGTAAAAAAGGTGCAATCACCGGTGCTCTCGGTGGCGCAGCCATTGGTGGCGGTATCGGTTACTACATGGACCGCCAGGAGATGGCGCTGCGTCAACGTCTGGAAGGCACTGGTGTACGTGTTCAGCGTGAGGGCGACAACATTCGCCTGATCATGCCGGGCAACATTACCTTTGCTACCAACCGCTTCGAAATTCGCAATGACTTCTACGGAACCCTGGATTCCGTCGTTCTGGTTCTGAACGAATTCGACAAGACTGCTATCCGTGTTAGCGGCCATACCGATAGCACTGGTTCTGACGTTACCAACCAGACCTTGAGTGAGCGCCGTGCTCAGTCTGTGGCCAACTTCTTTACCACTCGCGGTGTTGCCGCCGGTCGTGTGCAGGCCGTGGGTTACGGTGAACGTTACCCCATCGCCAGCAATGATTCCGACGCTGGTCGCCAGGCCAACCGTCGCGTAGAGCTGGAACTGTTGCCGCTGCAATAGGCAGGGCAAACCAAGGGCGCTTCTGCGCCCTTTTTTGTGCCTGATGAGAATCAATGATTGGTGTTATCCAGGGAGAGGATGATGGCCTGGGACAATTCACTGGCAAGTGCGAAGGACCACTTGTGCGCGGTGGCCCTGAAAGCCGTAATGCTGATCGTCGCGTTGACTGGCACATATGCCGTCGCCGACGAAGTGGCGCGGGCCGAAGTAGCTGGCGATTCGCTCACCGCACCTTTGAAGCGCCAGCTCGACAAGGCGGAGCTTGTTGCGCGGGTGGAAATTACCGGAATCCACCGGCTGGTTGATCACGCTTTGTCCGAGCCGGGGATGATTGCCGTGCTGGGTTACGTTTACTCCGGGTCGGCACAGCGGGTGTGGAAGGGGGCATCGGTTGGCAGCATCGCCTTTCGAATTCACCTGGCGGACTGCCAGGAAAAATTGCAGGTAGGGCAAGAGTATCTGATTTTTGCCCAGACCAGTTCCCTCGGGTACCTGGAGCTACTCAGTTGTGAGGCCGCCGTTGCCAACTCCGACGCTGGAAACCTTCTGGCGCAGCTGGACCGGTACTATCAGGGGTAGGCCCTCGATGGTGCGGGTACACGCAAGAAGAGGGGCCTGCCGGGCACTGATTCCGGGGGGAAAGTATGATGCCGGCGAGTGTTCCACGACACGCCCATAGAATCTGCCCGAATATCTGTTTGGGCCTTTATAAGTATAAATACTTAAATGCTGGAACAATGTTCCTTGAAGTGCAGCAATAGGGGATTATTCTTATCTGTATTGGCGTCGGCTTCCTCAGTGGTGCCGAATCCACGCCAACCGATAACGACGGGGCAGGTACACCACCTGTGCTCGCCGCCAGGTCCCAGGATCTGCCCGATCGTTTTGCTCTCATTCCAACCGACCAGGGGTCAACGGGACTATGAAAAAACTACTATTGCCACTGATTATTCTTTTGCTGATTATCGGCTACTTCATGTCCAAAAAATCGGACGACTCCGTGGGCGACGCCTACGACAAAATGGAAAAGCCGGCCATAGAAGACACCCAGCCTGCGCCGGGTAGTGATTCCACCATGCCCGATTCTTCCAGTGATCCTACCATGCCGCAGGAAAGTGACGATGTGGCGCCAACCACCACCGACCCCCAATCTTCCGGCAGTAGCCTGATGGACGACACCGAAGACGCGGCGCGTGATGCTGGTGATGCGGTGAAGGGTGCGGCCGATGACGCGGGCGATGTCATGAAAGATGCCGCGGATGATGCCGGGGACGCGCTTAAAGACGCTGGCGAGGCGACCAAAGATGCGGCTGAGGATGCCAAGGACAAAGCCAAAGAGGCCTGGGACGATCTTAAAGACAAGGCCAAGAGCGAAGACGAGCCTCAGTAGTAAAATACTTTCTCGCTGTCAGTCTAAAGAAAAGGTCGCGACTGGTTCGCGGCCTTTTTCTTTTCTACGCTTTAAAAGTAGTTACGAAGTTATGACAGACGATGATCGAGCACTGTTGGCATCACGACCACGATATTCTGGAAATCCGGCCGGTAGCGGAGCTTAAACCCGCGGAATTTCGTGCGCTGGCCGCACAGGTGGACCCGGTGATCTGCGAGCACGGCAGCTTGCGGGGCCTGCTGATCGACGCGCGTCATTTCCATGGCTGGCAAAATTTTGCCACCCTGGTGTCCCACTGCGTATTCACCCGCAATCAGCACCGCCACCTGCACCGTATCGCGGTACTCTCAGACAATGTGCTGCTGGCCTTTATGCCGCAGCTTTTAAATCATTTCGTTGCGGCAGAAGTGCGGCCATTCCCTGGCACCGGGGAGGAACCCGCACTGGCATGGCTCGCGCATCCCGGGTAAATTGCTCACGCAATACCCCTCGAATTATTCGGATGTGCCCAAACCATGCAGCTGGCAGTTACCGCCGCAGATGAAACCACCGCAGCGTACGCGCAAACCCTCGCCGAATCGCTTGAACTTCCGTATCTCGGTGTCGAGCAGGAAAAATTCATCGAAGAGTTTCCCTTCGTACTGCGTCGGGGCGAGTCACTGCAGCTCTGTGCCACTGGCCGCAAAGCTCCGGGTCCTGTCACCGTTGATTTCGTCACGGGCGCCGTGGCACATCGCCGCAAGTACGGCGGGGGTAAGGGGCAGCAGATCGCCAAAGCCGTCGGAATCCGCAGCGGTTTCTATCCCCAGATTCTCGATGCCACCGCCGGCCTGGGCCGCGACGCATTTGTCCTCGCTTCCCTTGGCAGTGAAGTGCGTATGCTGGAACGTAATCCGGTGGTTTACGCTCTGCTGGAGGACGGTATTTCGCGCCTGCGCGAGGCTGCCCAGCATGATCCGGAACTCGCTCCCATTGCCAGCCGCCTGATCCTGGAGCCGAGAGTCTCCAGTGCCGCGGCCTGGCTGGCAGACCAGGGGAGCGAAACAATCCCGGTCATCTATCTGGACCCAATGTTCCCCAGTCGCGACAAGAGTGCCAAGGTCAAAAAAGAGATGGTCGCGTTCCACGAGATCGTCGGTAGCGACGAAGATGCGGATGCCCTGATGGCACCCGCGCTGGAGACCTGCTATTACCGCACGGTGGTAAAGCGACCGCGGCTCGCCCCTGATCTAAACCACAGGAAGCCGAACCTCCGCTTTGAAGGCAAGTCGGGACGCTTTGACGTGTATACCAAGCATGGCGTACCGGGCTAGCAGTTAACCGCGTTGACCGCCAGGCCGCCGAGTGATGTCTCTTTGTACTTGCTCTGCATATCGATCCCGGTCTGGCGCATGGTTTCGATCACGCTATCCAGGGGTACGATATGCGCCCCTGTACCGCGCAGCGCAAGACGCGCAGCATTGATTGCTTTCACGGCACCCATGGTGTTGCGCTCAATACAGGGTACCTGGACCAGGCCGCCGATCGGATCACAGGTCAGCCCAAGGTTGTGCTCCATCCCGATCTCTGCGGCATTCTCAATCTGATGGTTGGAACCGCCCTGAACCGCGGCCAGCCCGGCGGAAGCCATTGAGCAGGCCACCCCGATCTCTCCCTGGCAGCCAACTTCGGCTGCGGAGATCGACGCATTCTTTTTAAACAGCATCCCGATAGCGCCGGCGGTGAGCATAAATTCCACCACCTGATCTTTCAGGTCCCCGTGCTGCGCATCGTCGTGCACAAACTCCACGTAATACGCAATGGTGGCGGGAATCACGCCGGCCGCGCCATTTGTCGGCGCCGTGACAATTCGCCCGCGCGCGGCATTTTCCTCGTTGACCGCCAGTGCGAACAGGCTTACCCAGTCGAGAATCGAAAGGCCCTGGCAGCGTTCCTCCCTGGATTGTTTGGATAGCTCGCGGAAATGCTCTTCCGCGCGGCGGCGTACGCCCAGCCCGCCAGGCAGGGTGCCACTCTGACGACAGCCACGCTGAATGGAGGCATCCATGACCTCCCAGATATTCCAGAGCGCATCTTTGATCTCCTGTTCGGAGCGGAATGCCTTTTCGTTCTCCATTGCCAGTTCAGCAATGGTCCAGCCGTGCCGGTCGCACAGGGACATCAGCTCCTCGGCGGAACTGAAATCGTACGGGAGCAGGGTGGCAATCTGTTCCTTGTTGCTGAAATCTTCTTCGGAGAGAACAAAGCCGCCGCCGATGGAAAAGTAGCTGCGCTCGAACAGGCATTCGTCGCCGGCAAACGCCTTGCAGGTCATGCCGTTGGAGTGTTGTGGCAGGAACTCCTCCTTGTGAAACACAAGGTCGCGCTTTCGCTCGAAGTGAATGGCGCGCTGGCCGTTCAGGATCAATTGCTGGTGGGTGTCGATACCCGCAAGGCGGCCGTCGATAGCATCCACGTCGATGGTATCCGGCGCTTCGCCCTCGAGGCCCATCAGCACTGCCATATCGGTGCCGTGTCCGACACCGGTCAATGCCAGCGAGCCATACAGGTGGACTTCGACGCGCTCCGTCTTGACCAGGTCGCCGCGAGCGTCGAGGTCACATACAAATTGACGTGCCGCCACCATGGGGCCGACGGTGTGAGAACTGGACGGGCCAATGCCGATTTTGAATAGTTCGAAAACACTGATGCTCATGTGTTCGGTGTATCTCTCGCCATATCTCGCGGTGAACTCCGCAAGCGTTGATTATTAGTGTAGTTATTGGGCTTTTGCGACCGCGCAAAGGTGCCCTGATCTTTACAGGCGCACACGTTCGCTGAAGCGAAACGGCGTCGCAATACTGGCGGAAGAAATCAATATTTTATTTGGCGCGGGCGGGCGCCAGTGCGACAAATGGCTGGTTTGTCGCGGCCGGCGGTACAGAATGCTGTGAGAAGTGAGACGTTTTGGGGATGTGCGGTCATGTCGGAGGAGGCGCAGATTTGTTGCTCAGGGGGCTGTGGCCGTGAGCGTGGCGCGCAGTGGCGCCGGATGCCCCTCAACGGTCTTGCTGGGATCGTCTGGATCCAGGAAATCCTCCAGGGATTCAAACTGCATCCAGTCAGTACGACGCTGTTCTTCCAGGGTCGTGCGGTCCAGGTCGACGGTTTTCACGTCCACAAACCCGGTCTTGCGCAGCCAGCTTTCCAGGGTCGCGGTGCTCGGGAAGAACCACACATTGCGCATCTTGGCGTAGCGACCCTCGGGTACCAGGCATTCGCCCAGGCTACCGTCGATTGTCAGGGTCTCCAGTAGCAACTGGCCGCCCGGGCGCAAGGTTTCTCTCAGCTCGCGCAGGTGATCCAGTGGCGAGCGGCGGTGATAGAGCACGCCCATGGAAAGGGTGGTATCGAAGGCCTGCAGGCCCGGCGGTAGTGCCTCGATTCCCAGGGGCAGCACATCCACCGGTTTATCGAGGCCCAGGTATTTTTTCAGGGCGTAAAATTGAGCGACAAATTTGGCAGAAGGATCGATCCCGATAACTCGGCGCGCGCCTGCGCCATACTGCCGCCAGCAGTGGTAGCCACTGCCGCAGCCTACATCGAGCACCAGGTGGTTGGTGAGGTCGTGCAGGTGCGGTGCAACCCGATCCCATTTCCAGTCCGATCGCCATTCGGTGTCGATAAAAATATCGAACAGCGTCCAGGGGCCCTTGCGCCAGGGGTGCAGTTTCCGCAGTTGTGTTTCCAGCTCGGAAAGTTGTTGCGGGGTGGCGTCTGCGGCGCAGCCGATCCGGACTTCGGAGGCGGTTTCCTGTGAGGAGGCGGAGATATCAGGCAGCGACTCTAGCACCTGCTGCCAATCTGGCAGGTCGCCCCAGCGTGATGGGCTGAGTCCGTCGGCTATCTGTTGGGGCAGGCTGGTGAGCCAGGGGCGTAATTCCGGCGTGTGCTGAATGCCGGCGTATAACTGGGTGTAGTCAATCATGGTCAGCTTTGAGTGGAACGGGCCATCACTAGTGGTCCATGCGGAAAGTTGTGTAACTGTTCGCTTCGCCAAAGTGTCCAGCTCTGCGTTGAGAAAGCTTGAAATAGAACCACTATTCCTGCGCTTTCTCGCCTTGATCTGAACACTTTGGCTGTGCTCCTTAGTTACCGAACTTTCCGCATGGACCACTAGGAGAGGGCAGTTATAAACACGGCAATACCGGAACGCATCAGGTATCGCGCCGTTTGATGGCAATCATGGAAGCGAAATTAAAGCACTGGAACCACACGTCGACGCTATCGAAACCCACATTTTTCAGGCGGGTGCGATGGTCGTACAGGGTTTCGGGGATCAGAACGTTTTCCAGTGCACTGCGCTTCTGGGCAATTTCCAGCGCACTGTAGCCGTTGGCCGCCTTGAAAGAGTGGTGCAGATCGATCATCAACTCGTGGTGATCGGTATCGGAAAACGCCACCTTCTCTGACAGAATCAGGACTCCGCCGGGGCGCAGTCCGTCGTAGATCTTTTGCAGGATGGTTTCACGTTCATCGGTGGCGATAAATTGCAGGGTAAAGTTGAGAACCACCACGGAGGCATTTTCGATAGTTACGTTCTGTAGGTCGTCGCACACCAGTTGCACGGGAAGCTGGCCGCTGTCAGCCGCCAGTACCGTGCGCGCCCGTTCGACCATTGCGGCGGAGTTGTCCACCGCGACGATCTCACAGTCTGCCGCCGGGATTCGGTGACGCATGGCCAGGGTAGCCGCACACAGCGAGCTGCCCAGATCGTAGCAGCGGCTGCCGGCCTGGGCGTAGCGCTCCGCGAGGGTACCGATCATGGCCACGATGGTGGTATAGCCCGGTACCGAGCGCTGGATCATATCCGGGAATACATCCACCACCGACCGGTCAAACGTAAACCCTGCCACCTGGCCCAGCGGGCTGGCAAAGATATTGTCCTTTTTACTGTCAGGCTTGCTCACTGGGCGACTCACAGCTTTTCTTCGTGCAGGTCCAGTGCCAGGCCCGCGTCGCGGCCCTGGTTGCCGGTTACCACCGCGGTGCTGGCTTTGTCTGCCTGCAGGTAAGTTCGACCAACCCGCTGCAGATCGTCCAGGGTCACTTCAGTAATTCGGCGGCGGAACGCCTGGCGTACTGCGTGGGTGCGACCATACAGGTTCGAGTGGAAGGCCTTTTTGGCTTCGCCAGCTGGAGAGCCGGGTTTGTCCATGCCACCCACCACGCCCAGGATGGACTCTTCCACTTGCAGGTCGTCGTGCGTTTCGTTCAGCAGCCACTCCACGGACGCATCGAAATCTTTCAGCGTCTCTGCCATGCGCGGGTCGCGATAGGAATAGAAACGGAATGCGCCAATCGTCGCGTCGTGACTCGCCCCACCGCCGTATGCGCCGCCCTGTTCGCGAATGGTGCGGTGCAGGTAGCCGTTGCGCAGGAAGCCCCCGAGCACGGCAAGTGCCGCGGCGTCCGGGTGTGACATGGGCACGGTAGGGTAGGCTTTGGCACAGAAGTTTACCTGGCTGTTGGCCACCCACATTTCCTGTACCGGGCGCGGTGTGAAATCGTCTTTCTCGGCGCCGTAGTGGGTACCGTTGCCGTTCGCCAGCGGGGTGAGCGCGCCAGTGAAATCCGCTAGCTTCTCTTCCTCACCGATCAGCAGGAACTGACGTTCCGCACCGAGAATTTTCTGGTGAATCGCGTTAAAGGTCCCGGCGACGTTTTCGAGGCCAGCGTTACTGTCGAGACTTTTGATCAGCGCTTTCAGCTGGCGCAGTCCCTGGAGACCGCCAAACTCGTGGCTATCGGCGGCGGCGCGGTTAAACCCGGCACTGGCGGCGGCCATGGCAAGGGCGTGGCCGTTGCCGACTACAGACTGTTCGCGGCGGGCCAGGGTTTGCAAAAGCAGTTCTTTAATGCGCGGCAGTTCGTCAAAGCGCACCTGCTCCATGGTTGCCTGCATCAATTCGGTCAGGCCCTGTTGATTGGCGGCAAGTGCTTTGCCGGACAGGATGAAATGGCCTGTCTGGCTGTGCAGATCTTCGAGTCCGGTGCGTTGGCTGGTGAAGCCGTGCAGGGACCCGGCGACTGCCGCCTGCCATTGCTGGACCTGCAAATAATCTTTCTCCCCCAGGCCGACTTCGCTCAGGGTCTGGCAGTAATAGGGCAGCAGGAGGCGCTCCTGGTCGGTAAAGTCCGGTAATGAGGCCACCAGCTGTTGGTAAACCAGCCCGTTGGTGCCGGCACTATAGCGGCTGACCTTGTTGCCATTCACCTCGACCGTTTCGCCGTCCACCCGCGGTAACTCTGCGGGAATGTCTTCTACACCCACCTTGGGCAGAATGGATTCATCGTCCTTGCGTTGCTGGCGCTCCGCCAGGGCCTGGGCAGTCTGGATGATCTGTTGTTTCTCGCCATCGCTGAGTTTGGCCTTGATGTCGGCCAGGCGGTTCTTTTCCGCCTGGTCGGCGCGCGCTGCCATATCCGGATCCGGAGCCAGGACCAGGCGCACCCGGTGCTGGTTTTCCAGCAGCAATTCGCGCGCGGCATCGGCGATAAACTTTGGATCTTTGATCTGCTCGCGCAGTTTTTCCAGAGTGGCGTCGATATTCAGCAGGCCAACCGCATCGCCCCGGTGTGTGGCACCGGAAAGTGCGGTCAGGATCAGCTGCAGGCCATAGGGATAGCCATCGCCGCCGATTTCCCGCTGTTGCAGTTCAAGCTGGTGCAGCGCGGCGGAAACCTGTTCATAGGGCACCCCATTTTCCGCAACATGCTCCAGTACCTTCAGTACCTGCTGCTCAAACTCGTCCGCGCGCTCGCGCTCACTGCCTTCAATGCCACACACAAACACCAGCTCGCGCTGGCTGTCATCGAGGCCGCACAGCGGAGAGGGGGACTGACCCAGCTCGGTCGTTTCCAGAAGTTTCATCAAGGGGGAGGCGCTGTTGTCCAGTAACACACCGGACAGCAGGTGGGCTGTCAGAGCCTGTTCCAGGTCGGTTACATCGCCCAGCAGCCAGCCGAGGACGTGGTGGGTTTTCTCTTCCTGGCCTTCGTCGGCGGGCAGGGGGTATTTCTCCTCCACGCGCACTGGCGCCACATACAGTTTTTCCCGCCCGACACTGATGACTTCGTCGAGTTGATCGAATTTGTGCAGGGCTTTCTCTTCAAAGATTGCCTGGTGTTCCGCCGCTTCAATGTCACCGAACGTCATGAAGATGGCGTTACTCGGGTGGTAGTGGGTGCGGTAGAAGTCCACCAGTTGCTCGTAGCTGAGGTCCGGAATATCCGCGGGCTCGCCACCGGAGTTGTAGTGGTAGGTGGTGGTGGGGAACAGGTACTTGCTGAGTTTCTGCCACAATTGCGAGGTGACAGAGCTCATGGCGCCCTTCATTTCATTGAACACCACGCCCTTGAATACCAGGTCGCTGTCTGCATTATCCGTTTCGGCGAACTCCAGGCGGTGCCCTTCCTGGGCAAAGTCCAGCGGGTCCAGCTTGGCGAAAAAGACCGCATCCAGGTACACATCCAGCAGATTGTCAAAATCCTTGCGGTTCTGGCTGGCGAACGGGTAGGCGGTCCAGTCGGAACTGGTGAAGGCGTTCATAAAGGTGTTCAGTGAGCGCCGTATCATCATGAAAAAGGGGTCGCGCACCGGATATTTGTCGCTGCCACACAGAGCGGTATGCTCCAGAATATGGGCTACGCCAGTGGAGTCGTGGGGTACGGTGCGCAGGGCCACCAGGAAAACGTTCTCCGGGTTGTCCGCGGCAATATGCAGGTGCTGGGCGCCGGTGCGGCGGTGGCGGTACTCTTCCACGCGAACGCCAAGAGACTCGATCTCGGCACTGGTAATTGGTTCGAATGCGGGGTGTACGTTGCTCAAAAGACAGCTCCAATGGGTAATGGGCGGTGGCCCCAGGATCTACAACAGGGCCAAATCGGCGGTCATTTTAGCGCCGAGCGGCGGCGAAATGACAGGGTTGACAGGCCAGAGTGTGTAACGATCTAGTGTTGACACCAGTGCCACCGGTGCGACACTTCGGGCCGCACGTTATTTATATGTAATTGACGCAATAAATGTAGTCGATGGGAGATCTTGTGTTGAATTGGATGGATATTGCGAGCCTTGCAGGGTTTTGTATTACCTGGGCTGGCTATACGGTGTTCGCACGTCGCAAGGCCAAGACGGCCTGGTGCCTGGCGTCGTCCATGCAGTGGTATCGAGTGGAGTGGATGCTGCGCATGCTGGAGCGGGATATGCGCATGCCCGACGCCGCCATCCTCAGTAATCTTGAGCGGGTTATCGGCTTTTTTGCGTCTACCAGTATTCTGATTCTGGCGGGTCTGGTAACCGCGCTGTCCGCCAATAGCGCGGCCGTTGAGGTATTGAGCAGCCTGCCATTCGCCCAGACCACCACCGTCGAGCAATTTGAGCTGAAGGTGTTGGTGCTGATCCTTATCTATATTTTCGCGTTTTTCAATTTTACCTGGTCTCTGCGTCAGTATTCCTTCGCCAATGTACTCCTCGGTGCCGCGCCAGCGGTAGAGGAGCAGGATGTGACCCGTGAGGAGCGCCGCCGCTATGCGATCAGCGCGGCCAAGGTGATCGATCAGGCCGGGCACAGCTACAACTACGGCCTGCGCTGTTTTTACTTTTCCATGGCCGTGATGGGCTGGTTCGTGCATCCGCTGCTGTTTGTGCTGGGGTTCCTCGCTGTCGTGTGGGTGCTGTATATGCGCGAGTTCCGCTCGCGCACCCTGCAGGTGATCCTCGCCGCAGAGGGGCGCTCGCTGGATCAGGCGCGGGACAAGTAAGCTGCCGTGAACGATCGAAATTTTGACGACCTGGCGGAGCGCTTTCGCAAGCGTATTTACGGTGGGCTAAAGGGCGAAATCCGTCTTGCGGTGTTACAGCGGGACCTTGCGCCTTATGTGAGCTTGAGCGTCGAGCAGGATGCGGCACTGGTGGTGCTTGATGCGGGCGGTGGTCAGGGGCAATTTGCGTTGGACCTCGCGCAGGCGGGGCACCAGGTCTGGATCACCGATATTTCTCGAGCCATGCTGGATTTGGCAACCGAACAGGTTGCGGCGCGCGGTCTCCAGAGCCGGGTTACCCTCGCCGAGATTCCTCTGCAGGCACTCCGGGCAGCGCAGGAAATCCCGTCAGCAGATCTTCTGCTTTGCCATGCGGTGCTCGAGTGGCTGGTTGAGCCACAGCAGGCCGTGGTGCATCTTGCGGACAGCCTCAATGCCGGCGGCTACCTGTCGCTGACCTTTTATAACCGCCGGGCCCTGGAGTTTCGTCTGTTACAGCGGGGTAGCCTGCGGCAATTGGATCGGCATATCGAAAGCGATAACTGGGGTGGGCACCCCGGTAGCCTGACGCCGCAGAATCCATTGCTTCCGGAGGAGGTTATGGGCTGGGTGGAGCTGGCGGGCCTGTCTGTGGTGGCGCACAGCGGTATTCGCTGCTTTCACGATTTCATGACGCCGGAGATGCGCGACAAATTGCCCGCGGAGGCCATTGTGGAGAAGGAATTGCGCTATTCCCGTATCGATCCATACCGCCAGTTGGCGCGCTATGTCCATCTGCTGTGCCGAAAAATCTAGTAAGGTTTCTTAATCGCCCAACTGTTTTAGCAATAGCGCCTTGGCGGCGTTGATGCGGGACGCGAGATAGTCGTTGCCGCCGCGATCGGGGTGGAATTTTTGAATCAATTTGCGGTGTGCGCCGATGATCTCGTCCCGGCTGGCATTGGCTGAAACACTCAGGATGCGCCGGGCTTCCGCTACGGTCAGCTGGGGTTCCGGGTCCGGTTTGGTGTGCTTGCCACCTTCTGCATTTTCCTGAGTTTGCTCTTTGCGCGCTTTTTCCTGCTGCTTCTGGGCGCGAGCCTGGGCATGCTTGGCAATGAGCGGTGCAACCCAGGGCAGGTGGCGGCCAAAGGTGCGCCACAGTCGATTGATGATGGGGAGCACCACGGCCACCGCCGCGCCTACCCAGTGCAGGCGACCGGTGACCGCAAGCAAGACGGCTGCCAGCGCCAGAGCAACCAGCACATATTGAATGATGAGCTTGCGTCGCTGCTCGGGTGGGCTGTATTTGAATTTCTGGATTGCCAGCCAGGCAAAAATGCCGACGGCAAGAAGCAGGATCATGCGGCCCAAGGTTTACTACTCCAGGCAAGGAACGAGACGTTAGGCCGCAAGCGTATCAGATGTCGATGCGAAAGCCGACGGCCATAAAGCTGTCGTACTGCTGGCGGGCGACGGCGTTGCTGTCGTCGTAGGCATTTTCCCAGTACAGGCGCACCCGCTCATTCCAGCGGTACTGGAATCCGAGATAGTACTGAGCCAGTTTGTAGCGATCGGCGTCTATCAGTGCGGCGTCAAATTCCGGGTCATCGGAGACCAGATAGTTGTGGCCACCGTAAACGGAATAGCAGTTATCCGCCCCCCAAGTGTAGCTGAGGAAGGACTCAGACCCCTTGGCATCAAAGAAGTTGGTGATGCCCATTACGGAGCCCGCTGGGGCAAGTTCGTTGTTCTGTGAACGCTGGAATACCACGGCGCCGTAAAACCCTTTGGCAAACGCCTCTTTTCCGTAGTACATGCCGAGAGCGGTCGTCCAGTCGTTACTGCTCGAGCTGATCGGGTAGTTGCTGTCGATCAGCACCCGCTCGCCACTTGAGGTATCGAACACGAGGCCGTTGTCCGTCTGGATATCCAGCTTCACCCGATTGTAGGCGGCCCCGATAAAGAATCCGTCACCGATATCTGCGCGGTAAACCGCGGCAATGCCGTGGCTGATGCCGTACTCGCAATCTCCGACGGGGCACTCCAGTTCAATGTCCGGTCCCAGATCCACGTTGATCTCCAGGTCCGCCACATGTGCCGCGTACTGAACCCCGATCTTGAATTCGCCCGCTTCCGTTTCCCAGGACTTGCGCCAGGCGAGGGCGCTGTCAGCGCGGCCCGATCCCGTTACACCGCCGTCGGTACCCAGCGCGTAGGTGCCGCTGGCGAGACCACCGGACACGTTGTACCAGTCGGTGATATAAGTGACTTCGTAGTAAACCCCCCATTGTTTACCGGCGGAAAAGTCACCCCACTTGGGATGCTTGGCAAAGCCGTGCCCCTGCCTGAGGTACAGAGAGAGATCGGTTTCCCCCAGGGCTGCCTGTTGGTCACCCTGAATCACAACATCCTGCACGGAATTAATTGCATTCACGCCCCATTCAACGTTGAAGCCGGTATCCCAGCGGTCGTATGCGGGAACGTTCAGACCGATGCGAATTCGCGAAGCGCCATTCTGCATGGAGGTGTCGCCAAAGCTGTTCACCATATGCGCGGTGAGGTAGCCCTCCATATAGAGGGTTACCTGGTTTGACTGGTAAATCGGTACCGCGGTCACGTTAGATGCGGCAGTAATCGCCGAGGCGGCCAGTAATGTGCGGCGGATGCTTGGCATGATAATGTACTCTTTTGTCGTGTCGTTCTGTGCAATCGAATTTATGGAGTCGGGCAATCGACACAATTCGGTATTTTTCCCAAAGCAAAAATAGACCAGATCGCCACATCAATTTGGCATAATGATCCGACTTCGCAGAAATGGCAGTGTCTACTTTATTTTTGTGGGATTCGCCGCAATCAAGTCATTCAATCGCAGAATGGATTTATTCGATCGCAGTAGGTGGGGGAAGAAAAATTGAGTGAAAGCCAATCGCTAAGTCGTCAGATGTTTGGACTGGTGGTGCGAAAAAATGCGCATCCGGATATGCGAAAGTTACGGCGGGAAGCGGGCGACGCCAGTCTGCACGGAAACAAATTCTGGAGAAGTTCCTGCCTCACCATGGATCACCTCAGGAAGCATCCGCTGAAGAAGGGCGCGAGAGTGCTGGATCTGGGGTGTGGCTGGGGGCTCGGCGGGATTTTCTGTGCCAAAGAGTTTGACGCCCGAGTGACTTCCCTGGACGCGGACCCGAGTGTGTTTCCCTTCGCGGAGTACCATGCGGCGTTGAACGGGGTGGAGATTGAAACCTGGCGTTGCCGGTACGAAAAGGTCACCGAAGCGGCGCTGCGAGAGTTTGACGCGGTTATTGGCACTGATATCTGTTTCTGGGATCAGCTGGAAGCACCACTTTACAATTTGACCCGGCGTGCGCTGCGTGCAGGGGTAGGGCGGGTGATGCTGGTGGATCCGGGCCGGTCACCGTTTCGGCAGTTGGCGGAACGGGCCGCAGAAAAACTCGACGCCCAGTATATCGAGTGGCAGACTCTCCGCCCCATGAAGGCCTCGGGCTGCATAATGCTCGCGGGCAATGAATAGACACCGTCATTTACGGCAATTCGAGGTATTCCATGCAGTTTGACAAGTCTCGTATCCCGACGCCAGGCGAAGCACTACCCGGGCGCGCCGAACCGATGCCGATCGGTGGCAAGCATTTTATATCGGGTCGCTCAATGGTCGCGCCTTTTCCTGAAGGCCTGGAGCAAGCCGTGTTTGGCATGGGCTGTTTCTGGGGTGCCGAGCGCCTGTTCTGGGAGATAGACGGCGTCTGGGTGACCGCCGTGGGATATGCCGGTGGGAGTACCCCCAACCCCAATTACCAGGAAGTCTGTAGCGGTGGTACCGGCCACACAGAAGTGGTGCTGGTGGTTTTTGATCCGGAGGTGGTTAGTTACGGTGCGTTGCTGCGCCGTTTCTGGGAGGAGCACGACCCGACTCAGGGGATGCGCCAGGGCAATGACCTCGGCACCCAGTATCGCTCGGTGATTTATACCTATGGGCCTGAGCAGGCGAAACAGGCCAGCTCTTCGGAAGCTGCCTTTCAGCAGGCTCTGCAGGAAAAAGGGTACGGAGAAATCACAACCGAGATTCTGCCCGCGCCCACCTTCTATTATGCGGAAGAGGATCACCAGCAATACCTGGCGAAAAACCCCGGTGGATACTGCGGGTTAGCCGGAACCGGTGCCTGCCTGCTGCGTTGAGTAGGCAGCAGGTTCCTACCAGTCTGGATATCAGGCGGAGGCGGCGGTGTTGCGCGGATAGAGGATGTGCGCACACCAGTCGCTCCAGCTTCCCGGGTACAGCTGTGCGGGTCGACCAATCAGGTACAGTGAAAACAGGTTTACGCAGGCGGTAACGCCGGAGCCGCAGTAACACACGATATTGTCGTCTGCCGGGATGCTCTGCCAGTGTTCCCGCAGTGACGCCGCTGAAAGCACCATTCCGTCTTCATCGGTAATGGCCTGCCAGGGTTTGTTGATAGCGCCAGGGATATGTCCGGCGATAGGATCAATGGGCTCTTCATTTCCCAGGAAGCGCTTGTTTTCGCGCGCATCTACCAGTTGCCAGGGCGGGGTGTTCAGGTGTGGGTAGATGTCTTCGTAAAAGAGCAGTTCGTTCGCGGTGGCTTTCGCGGTGAAATCACCGGCGAGCGGCGTGTGCGCTTCTCCGGTTTCGATGTCCAGGTCTTCACGTTTCCAGGCATCAAAGCCGCCGTTCAGTATGGCGACCTTATCGTGCCCAAAATGCCGTAGCAGCCACCAGGCGCGGGCGGCAAACGCGAAGCGCTGCGCGTCGTACACAATGACCTGGGTATCGGCGGTAATGCCTTTGGCGCGCGCGAAATCGGTAAATTGTTGTTGCGAAGGGAAGGGGTGCCGACCGCCGTAGCGATCGCAGGGAGCGGATAGGTCCCGGTGTAAACTGGCATATTGGGCGCCGGGTATATGTTCGGCGAGGAAGGCGTTGGCACCGGCCTCGGAATTTGCAAGGTCGTATCGGCAATCAAGAATGACCACCTGGCCATCCGTGTTGTGGTGTCCCTCTTTATGCGCCAGCAGTGCTGCCAGCTCGGAGACTTCAATCACACCCTGATAGTTCATAGCTACTGCTTTTTATCGTCGTTATGGACACCAAATTAAGCCTCTACAATGAATTTGTCCAGCCTCTTGATACCCTTCTCGAAGTGGCCTGACCGCACTGCTTGCAATAACGCTTGCCAGGCTCAATACAGCTCGGAATAGCGGTTGCCGCCGGGTGTCTGGCGGTGCCGCTGTGCCTCGTCGCGGGTGCTGTCTTCTCCGCCGGTTGACGCTTCTGACTCCAGTTCAGTGGCGGTGGTGGAGGAGGGCGGCACGGCAGTTTCGCCTGAGCTTTCCGAAGGCTTTTCTGCGCTGGTCTGGCCAGTTTCTTCCGTCAGACTTGAGCCCTGTTGCTCTTCCGAACTCTCTTCCGAACTCTCTTCCGAGGTGGGGCGTGCGGAGGCGGCGTCTTCCTGTGCCTGCTGAATTTTCAGTTCGGCGATTTTTTGCTGCAGTTCCGCCTGCCGCGCAAGCTCCGCCTTGCGGCATTGATCGACACTTTCTGCAACCGATTGCTCGGGGTTATCGAGAAATTCTGCCGCGGCCTGTTCGGCGCAGTCACTCGCGGAAATGACATCGTGGGCGAGGTTAGGGAAGAGCACCCACTGGTGATTCGGGAGCTTTTTGCGCGCCTTGTTGGCGTCGTCCGCCGATAACACCGGGTCCAGAGCCCCGTGCATTACCAGCGCGGGGATGGGGGTCTGCACCGCCCTGGACTCGACCATGGGGGCCGACGGAATGGCCCAGATGCGACATTGCATCTGCATCATGTCGATGTCGGCGCGCACCGAACCACCAAGAATGCCGCTGGTGGAGGCCAGGTCCCGGGCTTTCTGAAAGTCGACGAAAGGCGCTTCTTCAAAACAGAAGTGGCTAATACCGGCGGCGTCACCAAAGTTCGGATCCAGTACCAGGCCCATAAAACTTGCGATTGCCGGTTTTAGTAATTCGGCCTGGTCCGACTCCAGTTCTTCAATGATGGCCGGGAAATCCCTGTAGAAATTTTCGTTGTACAGAGCCTGAAACAGCACCCGTAACAATCGCTGGCCTGTCAGGACAAAGTCGTATTGCTCTCCGGGGTGAATGTTCCCGGTGCTCACGGTAATAGGCGATTCATCCAGAGCCTGAACACGGGCTTCCAGCCGCTGTTCGAGGTCGGGATAGCGTTTGTTGCACTCGCTGTCATTGCGGCAGCGCTCTACACCCCGGCGGTAGGCCGCCACCACATCCTCGGGCAGTTTCTGGGTATAAATGATGTTTGGGAATACCGCGCTGTTCAGCACCATCGCGCGCACCGACTCGGGAAAATCACGGGCAACGGTCAGGGCATAGCGCGTTGAATAGGAAACCCCGTAAAGGTTGAGTTTGGGTACACCGAGGGCCTTGCGCAGTTCCTCGACATCCCTGGCGACGACCGCACTGTTGTATTGCGCCAGGTCCGCTGTTTGGCTGAGGCGGCTGTAGCAGCGCTCCATACTGTAGGTGAAAACCCGGCCTTCCTCGTCGGTACTCAGATTGCGGGTGAACGCCAGATCCGCATCCTTGATAAATTCCGTGCACGCGAGCTTGGGGGTCGCCATTCCGGTGCCGCGCGGGTCCATCACAATCAGGTCGCGGCCATCTTCCACACTCATGGCCGAGTAATTCACCCACAGCCAGTCGCTGGCATTTTCCGGTTCCAGCCCCATGCTTGCGCCGGGCCCGCCGGCGCCCAGGTGGAGGAGAGGCTCCTTATCGGGGTCGCTGATCTCGGCGAAGAAGCGCACCACTGGAAACTGTATCTTGCGGCCTGCAGGCTTCCCGTGATCCTCCGGAACTTCCATCATGTAGCACTGGGTCGTGGGCCAGCTGGCCTCCGCATCAAACCAGCAGGGCTTGGGAATCAGGCGGCTGGGGGATGGCGTAGCGCTTTGTTCCTCGGGCGCGCAGGCGGCCAATAGCATCGCCACAAACAGTGCGCCGACCATCCGGAGTTTCTGCGGGGAAGGGGGGAGGAACAGATACAAAGAGCGTAATGGCATAGGGAAATTCTGAATGTAAAAAGAGCCAGCCAATGGTCGATCATTCCGGCCGGAAGCGAGCGATGGGAGCGGAAAGGTTCCAGCGCAGCGCCGCCAGGCGAATAGACAGGGTAACCAGAACCGCGATGGCCACCACCGCCTCGCCGGGCAACACGGGGATGTCGTCCAGTATTACCAGAGCCGCAGCGCCACTCAAGGCGGCGGTGGCATAAATTTCACGACGCAGCAGCAGGGGAATATCCCCGCACAATAGATCGCGAATCAGCCCGCCGAAGGTGCCTGTCATCACTCCCATCACAATCGCGATAGCCGGAGAGTACCCGAGGTCCAGCACCTTCTGGGTGCCAATCACCACGAATACCGCCAACCCCGCCGCATCGGCGATCATCAGCAGGCGCATGGGCACACGAAGATAGCGGATGACGTAAAAACTGATTACGCCGGTAACGACCGCGATCCATAGATAGTAGCTATCGGTCAGCCAGAATACCGGGACATTCAGAATCATATCCCGAGTGGTACCGCCGCCGGTCGCAGTGACGCAGGCCAGCACCACGGCACCAAACAGATCCATCTGCTTGTGGCCCGCCGCCAGTACACCGGTAAACGCGAAGACCACGATACCGATCAGGTCGCACCAGTAGAGAAGTTGTTCCATTGAGTCCGGCTCGCAACAGTTCCAGAGTTCCAGTTCGGTGATCCAGGCAGAGTGTTGCCGGCAGTGAATCTGGAGGAGAAGGAGGCGGAGCCCGGTAGCGGGAGTGCTACCGGGTTCTAAGGTGAGCCCGCGCCCTCTGGCGTGGGATTATGGAGGGCTAAGAGGATTCGGTACAGTGCTGTCAGAAAAACGCCTGTAACCCGGTCTGTGCACGCCCGAGAATCAGTGCGTGGACATCGTGGGTACCTTCATAGGTGTTGACCGCTTCCAGGTTCATGGCGTGGCGAATTACGTGGAACTCGTCGGCAATGCCGTTACCGCCATGCATGTCGCGGGCAATACGCGCAATCTCCAGTGCTTTGCCGCAGTTATTCCGTTTCACCAGAGAAATCATCGCCGGGTCGAAGTGCTTCTTCTGCTCGTCCATCAAGCGGCCAACCCGCAGAGAGCCCTGCAGGCCGAGGGTGATTTCGGTCTGCATGTCTGCGAGCTTCTTCTGGAACAGTTGGGTTTGCGCCAGCGGTTTGTTGAACTGTTTGCGGTCCAGGCCGTACTGGCGCGCCGCGTGCCAGCAAAATTCTGCGGCTCCCATGGCGCCCCAGGAGATGCCGTAGCGGGCGCGGTTGAGGCAGCCGAAGGGGCCGCTGAGGCCTTTGATATCCGGGAACCGGTTGTCTTCCGGCACGAAAACATTGTCCATCACAATCTCACCGGTAATGGATGCGCGCAGTGAGAATTTGCCTTCAATCTTGGGTGCGCTCAGGCCTTCCATGCCTTTTTCCAGCACAAAGCCGCGGATATCGCCCTCATCGTCTTTCGCCCAGACCACAAACACATCTGCGATGGGGCTGTTGGTAATCCACATTTTGGCGCCGGAGAGGCGGTAGCCGCCGTCAACCTTCTTCGCGCGGGTCTTCATACCGCCCGGGTCGGAGCCGGCATCCGGCTCGGTCAGGCCGAAACAGCCCACCCATTCACCGGTGGCGAGCTTCGGCAGATACTTTTCTTTCTGCGCCTCGCTGCCGTAGGCGTAGATCGGGTGCATAACCAGGCTGGATTGCACACTCATGGCCGAGCGGTAGCCGGAGTCCACACGCTCCACTTCCCGGGCGACCAGGCCGTAAGAAACGTAATTCAGGCCGGCGCAACCGTAGCCTTCAATGGTGGAGCCCAGCAGGCCCAGCTCGCCCATCTCCTCCATGATTTCACGGTGGAAGATCTCGTGGCGGTTGGCTTCCAGCACCCGCGGCATCAATTTTGACTGGCAGTATTCACGTGCCGTGTCGCGAATCATGCGCTCTTCATCACTTAATTGGCGGTCCAGTAGCAGTATGTCGTCCCAGTGGGCCAGCGGCTGATTTTTGCTCATGGTATGGATCCGTACAGGGTCTCTAGAAACAGGGTTTTTAGAAATAGTGTTCTTGCGCTCTCGTCATAGTAGGCAAATGCCTGGCGATTCATAAGCGCATCCACGAAAAACCGGTCTCAGGGTGCAATGGCACAGAGCCGGTGGATTGACTGTATGGGCATCATAGCGAACAGCCATGTTGGAGTCACGTTTGTGATCACATTTTGCGGTTCGCCATCTTTCAACCGGATGACCTGCCGTTACCGTAAACAAACGTAAAACGCCTTGGCCCGCAGCTCATAAGTTTTGATAATGAAAAGAAATGCTTTTAGATCGAATCAGTTTTATGGGGTTTTTGCGGAAATTCTTCACGTTGTGCGGTCTTGTCGGTGCTGTGGCTGCCGCCGGGTGCAGTAGCCCCCAGCCGTTGCCGGCGGAGCTGCCCGGACAGGTGTTTGAGCTGCCAGAGCGCTTCAGTGCCTCCGGACAGGTGGCGACCAGTGCGCGTTGGTGGCAGGCCTTTGATGACGCGGCACTGAATGCTCTGGTCCAGGAAGCGCTGGCGGCCAACCCGGACCTGCAGGCGACCTACTGGCGGCTGCAGCAGGCCGATGCCGCCGCCGCGCAGGCACGCAGTGGGTTCTGGCCCCGATTGACCGGGTCTCTGGAGAACACCGAGCAACGCCGCGCCTCCAGCAATGAATTCGATTTTTCCGGCGCCGAAAACGAGGGCAACAGCTGGAGTGGAAACCTTGCCGCCAGCTATGAAATAGATCTGTGGGGCAGGGTGCGCAGTGGTGCCCGCGCCGCTCAGGCCGGGTACCTGGCTCAGGAGCAGAATTTCAATATCGCCGCACTGACGCTGGTTGCGGAAGTGGCGGGTGTCTGGCTGCAGTTACAGGAGCAGCGCGGGCAGGCACGTCTTCTTCAGGCGCAGCTGGACACCAACCGGCAGTCACTGCGCGCCCTGGAGCTGCGCTTTGGCAGCGGGGTGACCGCCGCCGCCGACGTCCTGCAGCAGCGCCAGCTGGTGCAGCAGTCGTTGCAGGAGCTTGAGCAGAGCCGCGCGAATACCCGCATATTGCTCACCCAGCTGGCCGCTCTGCTCGGAACCAGCGTCGAATCTCTGCCGCCATCGGCCTTTGCCGATTCCCAGCTACCGCAATTACCGGCCCTGCCGGATATCGGGATTCCATCAAACCTGCTGCTGCGACGCCCCGATGTACAGAGCGCTCAGCGTACGGTTTTACAGGGGCACTATCTTGCGGATCAAGCGTGGGCCGAACGGCTACCGACGCTTTCCCTGAGCATGCTGTTGAATGGCGGCGGTCTGGCCCTGGTGGACATTACCGAAGACTGGCTGCTGAATCTGAGCGCATCTCTGGACGGTGTGATATTTGATGGCGGCAACCTCAGGGCGCAGCAGCGCCAGCAGGAGGCCGTGGAGCAGGAGCGGTGGGCGCTGTTACGGGATACCGTGTTACAGGCCCTGAGCGAAGTGGAGCAGGCACTGATCAACGAGCAGGCCATTCGCCAGCGTTTGCAGTTTCTGCAGACCCGTTCCGAGCTCGCCGATCAGATTACCCTGCGCCAACGCCGCGCCTATGGACAGGGCACGCTGGATTTCCTGAATGTACTCTCCGCCACCAACAACCAGCAATCTCTCGAACGCCAGCTATTGACCGCGCGGCGGGAGCTATTGGAAAACCGGGTGGCCCTGTATCGCGCACTGTCCGGTGGCCTGCCCGCGCAGGATCTGCCGCAACCCGTACCGGTCGAGCTGGACGTATACCGTCAGGAATCACAATAAGTCCGAGAGCAGACGGACAATTAGAAACTGTATTTCAGGAGCTGTCATGCTGAATAAACTCAACTGGAATATCGCCATTCCGATCCTGCTGATCGTGCTGGCGTCCGTCGTCTCCAGTTGGCTGCTGCGAGAAAAACCCACCATGCAGCGCGGCGAACGCAAAGCGCCACCATTGACCGTGGAAGTGGCCACCGCCGAGTACGGTCAGTTTCCGTTAACCATCAAAGCACTCGGCAAAGTGGTCGCCCGCGAGCAGGTGGAGCTTCAGCCGCAGGTGGATGGTCGTGTTGACTGGCTGGATTACGACCTGGGTCCGGGTTCAACCCTGGCGAAAGGGCAGCCACTGACGCGCATTGAGCGCGAACCCTACGAACTCGCCCTGCAGGCCGCACGCAGCACACTGGCCGAGCGCCGCGCGGAATTGCAGCAGGAGCAGGGCCAGCGGCTGGTTGCTCAGGAAGAATTTGAATTGTTGGGGCGCTCGCTGCCGGATGCGGACCAGTCCCTGGTGTTGCGCGAGCCGCAGCTGGCAGCCGCCCAGGCGCGTATGGATGCGGCACAGGCACAGGTAAAACTGGCGCAGCGGGATCTCCGCCTCACCGAAATCCGTGCCCCGTTCAATGCACTGCTGGTAGCGCGCACTGTGGACGTTGGGGATCGGGTGGCGCCGGGAACCGTGCTCTATTCGCTGGCCGGGGCGGACCGCTTTCAAATTGAGGTTGAGGTGCCGGCTCGGCAGCTTCCACAGCTGAATACCCCCAAAGCCACCGTGCAGATTCGCGGTAGCCAGTGGCCTGAAAGCACATACCGGGATGGCCGGTTTGTGCGCGTCATACCGGTGCTGGAAGAGCAGGGCCGCCTCGCGCGAGTGCTGGTAGAACTGGACGATCCGCTCGGCCTGAAAACGCCCGGCTCACCGCAACTGTTACTCAATGATCTGGCGCGGGTGCAAATCACCGGTCAGGCTGCCGGCCAACAAGTACGCATTCCGCTGACCGCGCTGCAGGACGGCAATCGGGTATGGGTGGTGCGCGATGGCAAGATTCATATTCAATCGGTGCAGTTGTCCCACTACGACGATGAGTTCGCCATTCTCGAAAGCGGGTTGCGCGGTGGGGAGCTGCTTGTCACCACACGCCTGGCCAGTGTCACCGAGGGCATGCCTGTGCGTACAGCCGGTACAGGTAAAGAAACCGGTAAAGAATCTACCGATGGCAATCCGCGGCGAAGCCGTGCGGAGGGCCCGCCAGAACTCCCGGAGAACTCCCGCAAAGCGCGCCAGCAGGGCACCGATGGTGAACGTGGATGAGCAACCCGAACGATCCAATGGACAGAGCCCATCGCGGACCCCGCCCGGCCATCGATACCCGCCGCGGTGCCATCGCGTGGATGACCCACAACCATGTCACCGCCAACCTGTTGATGCTGGTGTTCCTTATCGGCGGCCTGATTTTTTCCCTCACCATCAAGAAGGAGGTATTCCCGGAATTCAGCCTGGATATGGTGAGCGTGAATATCTCTTACCCCGGAGCCAGTCCGGAAGAGGTCGAGCGCGGAGTGTTGGTGCCCGCAGAGCAGGCGGTGACCGGCCTTGAAGGGATCAAGGAGCTGCGCGGAAGCGCCGGCGAGGGCAATGCCAGCCTGACCCTGGAGCTGGACGAAGACGCCAATGCCAACAAGGTATTCCAGGATGTGCAGGCGGCCATCGACCGGGTTTCCACATTTCCTTCGGATATTGAGCGCCCCCAGGTGAGCCTGGCGGAGCGCAAGCGGGACGTGCTGGATCTGGTAGTGCACGGGCAGGTGGACGACCGCACCCTGCGGGCGGTTGTGATGCAGGTGTACGACAAGCTGGAGGCGCATCCGGACATCACCCAGCTGGAAGCCTATGGCGTCAAGGATTTCGAAGTGGCGATCGAGGTGCGGCGGGATGACCTGCGCCGCTATAACCTCACACTTGCGGCCATCGCGCAGCTGGTGCGCAATGCCGCGGTCGACGTTCCCGCCGGCGGTGTGAAATCAGAAGCCGGAGAAATTCTTGTCCGGGTGACCGAGCGCAAAGACTGGGCGCGACAGTTTGGCGATATTGCCATCGCTCAGAGTGCGGGTGGCGGTACCGTGCGCCTGAAAGACGTGGCGACGATTCGGGATGCGCTGGTGGATGAGCCGCGCAATATGGTTTTCAACGGTGAGCCGGCGGCCGGTATCGACGTGTTCCGGATCGGTGATCAGACACCAATGAGTGTCAGCGACGCTACCCACGAAGTGTTGCAGGAACTGCAGGAAACCCTGCCACCGGGTATGCAGGTGACGGTGCGCGATGACGACTCGGAAATTTTCAAGGAGCGCCTTTCGCTGCTGCTGAAAAACGGGTTTATTGGTCTGTTACTGGTGTTTGTGGTGCTCGGTGCATTCCTGGAGTTGCGCCTCGCATTCTGGGTGACCCTTGGTATTCCGATCAGTTTTTTGGGTGCGCTGTTGTTCCTGCCGGCGATGGATATCTCCATCAATATGGTCAGCATGTTTGCGTTCATCATCGCCCTTGGGATTGTGGTGGATGATGCGATCATCGCGGGGGAAAATATCTATGAATGGCGCCAGCGGGGCTACAGTAATTTTGACGCGGCGATAGCAGGTGCCCGCCAGGTAGCGGTGCCGCTCACCTTTGCCATTCTCACCAATATCGTTGCGTTTATTCCGCTGACCGAGTTGCCCGGGTTTATGGGTAAAATCTTCGGTGTCATTCCGTTCGTGGTGGGCGCGGTATTTGTTATTTCCTGGGTGGAAGCACTGTTTATCCTGCCCGCACACCTCGCCCATTCCAAGCGGGGCTATAAAAGCCGCTCGGCGCGTCGCCTCGCCGCACGCCAGAAACTGATCGCGCGGGGACTGGACCGGTTTGTGGAGCACCGCTTCAAGCCAGTACTCGATGCCTGCGTGCGCCACCGTTACATCACCATTTCCATTTCTCTCGCCATTCTGATTGTGATGACCGGCTACGCGGCCAGCGGGCGTATGGGTTTTACCCTGATGCCGCGAGTAGAGCGGGACTCCGGGCGCGTGCAGGTGACCTTTCCGCCGGGCACCTCCGAAGCGCAGCTTGAGCGCGCGCGCACCCAGATTATGGGGGCCGCCGATCGCATTCTCGAAGAGACCGGGCGTGAAGGGATATTTATCGGGATGCGCGGCCTGATTCGCAACGATTCCGTACAGGTGGATGTTTACCTCACACCGGGCGATCAGCGGGAAGTGACCACCGGTGATTTTGTGCGGCGCTGGCGGCGCGAGGTGGGGCCGGTGCCGGGAGCACTGAGTTCCAGTTTTGCCAGTGACCGCGGTGGGCCGGGGGCCGGGCCTGCACTTACGGTGGAGTTGCGCCATGCGGACACGGATATGCTGGAGCAGGCCGCTACCCAGCTGTCACAGGCGCTGCAGGCATTCCCTTCGGTGGGTGATATCGATGCCGGTGTTTCCCAGGGAAAACGACAACTGGACCTGACCCTTACCGATACCGCAAAAAGTCTTGGGCTGACGGCAGAGGATATCGGCCGGCAATTGCGCGCTTCACTATACGGCGCTGAGGCCATGCGTCAGCAGCGGGGCAGGGACCAGGTAAAAGTCATGGTGCGCCTGCCGGAAGAAGAGCGGGTAACCCTGGACGATGTCAGCAACATTATGATCCAGGCCGGCAACGGTCTGTGGTTACCTTTGCCCGATCTGGTGGTCATTGATCAGGGGCGTGCCTACGCCAGTATCAATCGCAGGGAAGGCCGGCGGGTAATGACCGTCACGGCCAACGTGGAACCGGCGGATCAGGCGGCGCTGGTCATAAACGAGCTGAACGAGACGACCATGCCGCAATTGCGCGCACAGTTTCCCGGCCTGAGCATTTCTTATGAAGGGCGGCAGGCGGAAGAGCGGGAGGGGCTCTCATCCCTGGGCATGACCTTCTCGCTGACGCTGGCTGTGTTGTACTTCCTGTTGGCGATTCCGCTAAAGAGTTATATCCAGCCGCTTACGGTCATGGTTGCCATCCCGTTCGGTGTCATCGGCGCTATTCTCGGGCATCTGGTTATGGGGTACGGCCTCAGCATGGTCAGCCTGTTGGGCATGGTGGCCCTCGCCGGCGTGGTGATCAATGACACTCTGGTGATGATCGAATACGGCAACCGCCTGCGCGCAGAGGGGATGCCAATCACCGACGCCATCAAGGCCGCCGCCGCCCGCCGTTTCCGCCCCATCATCCTCACTACGGTAACCACCTTTTGCGGTTTGATGCCGATGATCTTTGAAACCTCGGTGCAGGCGAAATTTATGATTCCGATGGCGATTTCCCTGGGCTACGGAATTCTTGCCGCGACCACGATTTCTCTGCTGCTGGTGCCGTGTTTGTTTTTGATGTTTTCGAGGGATCTTCCTGAATTCTTTGGGATGCTGAAACGCCGTGTTAGCAAAAGCGTGGCAGCCTGATTGCCGATATTCGGGTTGGCGCTGAGACGTAAGCGTGACCCAAAGTGGGGCTGCATATCAATCATGCTCATCACTATTTCTGTGTGTGCGCGGTCTGGTCGGGAAATCTATTTAAATTAATGGCTTACGGCTATTTGGGTTTTGGCGGGTAGTGGGCAGAGTGATGAGTTTTCAGAATGTGATATCGGATACGTGTAAGGCTAAGTCGTTGACTTTTTTGGGGTTTCTGACAGTCTAGGGAGAACGGGGTGTGAAATGGTGGCGGAGAGATATTGATCGAAATTAACCTGTTAGGCTTTTATGAACACATCCGATTTTTTAAAATTTGCAAACGAATTCAGATTCATAGAGGCAGGAGAAATTTGTCGCCTTAATGATAGGTTCACTTTCCAGCTTCGATCAGCAACCAATGGACATGGTTTCGTTTACCTTTGGGTGGAGGCAGCAGAGCACACTCATACTGTTGTTTATGTTGGGAAGGCTGGGAAGACGCTGAAAGCGCGATGTAACCAGCATCAAGGAGGATTTCATGGCGGTAGTGGTGCAGGTCTTAAAAATGCGAAATTACTTCAAGAAGGAATGAATCATGGATTCCGCTATTTTCTCTACGTAAGGAAGTCTCCACTAGTTTCTGTATGTGGAGAAGACAATATTCCGTATGAATGTGTTGAAGAGCTTGCGTTCATAAAGAAATTTAAATCCACATTGTGGAACCGAGCCTGACAATCAGCGGCAGAGCGACAGCCAACGCTACGCACCTTTTGTGTTGCTCGCTGGCGCTCAAACATTAACACAAAAGCTGCTCCGCGCTGGCTGCGCGTTAGATTAGCCAAAGATTGAAACAAGGGATAGCTAAATGTCACACCTAACTGCCGATGTTTTCGGTGTAAAAAGCACTTTGATCAAGTCTTATATTGAAAGGGATGCAGTGGATGAAAAATTTAAATCATCCATCACAGATGGAAATGAAGTGATCATATATGGATCATCGAAGCAGGGTAAAACATCGCTAATTCTTAATCATTTAACTGAAGATCAGTATGTTAAGGTTGAATGCTCTCCTCAGACTCAGCCTATTGATATTTATAAGTCGATTTTGCGACAGTTGGGTATAACTTATGTCGAGTCTGAAACCTCTGAGAAATCGAGTGAACACGGCGGCAAGATAGGAGCGGGATTCAAGATAAAAATCCCATTCTTAGGGGGTACCTCTGCCGCTGCCGAAGTAACGGACAAAGCAGCGCAGAAAACTGGCGAAAAGGCGACTTACATTGAATACAATCTGGCCTTGGCTCAAGACGTTTCAGAGCTGCTTAAAAAGTTCCACCTAGAGAAATATATTGTAATAGAGAATTTTCACTATCTCGAGTTATCCGTTCAAGAAACATTAGCCTATGATCTTCGGGTTTTTCAGGATCATCATATAATTTTTATCGTTCTCGGTATTTGGCGCGAAGCTAATAGGCTAATCCAGTTCAATGGAGACCTTCTAGATCGAGTTACAGAAGTTCCTGTCGAACCTTGGGAATCTGCCGACTTTTTGAAAGTGATTTCTAAAGGTGAAGAACTATTAAATGTCGATTTTAGCGAAGTAAAGAATCAGTTAGTTGAAGAGTCTTTCGATAGTGTTGGGGTTGTACAGGAAATTTGTAAGCATTGCTGCTTAATTGCAGGCGTATCTGAAACAGCAAATGAGACCGTTACGATTTTGCAAGAACATCTTGATCAAGCATTGTCGGTAAAAGCTCAAGAATACGGTGTTCGACATATACGTAACTTTGAGGCATTTGTAGATATTGCTCGTAGAACAAGTAATCAAAGTGGGAAGCCTTCTCTAGCATTTCCCTATTATTTTATACGCTTGTTATTAACTCATGAATTCGAAAATATCGAAAGAGGGCTATCAAGAGCCGTGTTGCTTGAGGAAATAAGAAAAATACATCATCGCCCAGATGATGTGCGATCAGGAGATCTCGGGAAGTTTCTTCATAATCTTACTGAACACCAAATATCGAAGAAGATACAGCCTCCATTTGTGGACTATGACCGTGGAGGTAAAATATTGAAGATAATTGATTCGTCTTTATATTTCTTCCTTAAAAATTGCGATCGAGAAGAGATACTTGAAGATATCCCCAACCCAATTGACGAAGAATAATCTAACAAATCAAAGCACTCGGACGCTGGTTTTCCGCTGCGCTCCAAACCAGCCGCAAATGCGTGCGTTAGTTGCTCCGAGGTATAGTATGAGAACAATTCAAGTAATTGGTTTGTTGATTGCGATTACTGCAGTTGTTCTTGGGTACCTCCTGTTATCCCCAATAGAAATTGGTAGCTCGGCTTCTGCCGCTGGCGGAGCAGGGTTTGGGCTAATGTTCCTTGTTGGTCCCGCTGTAGTACTTTCCGCTCTTTTAGTCGTGCCATCTTCAATAGCATTGCTATGGCCAGAAGTTCGTAAGCGTATTTATTTCACCGGCCCTTTTTGGAAAACCTTGTGGGTCATCAATAGTGTATTATCGTTGTGTTACCTGTGTATCGCCCTCTATCTCGGGTACATTTGGTTGGCAGCCACCACCGGTAGCTAAAAATAGCGGCTGAGCATTAGCCAGCACTGTGGTTTTCGGTTGCGCTCCAAACCAGCTACAAATGCGGGCGCTATTTCTCAGAGGTCAGTAAATATGGAATGCTGCCCAGTTTGCAAAGGTAATGCCGTTACTCGGCCTCCGGAGTGGAGCGGTGGTCGATTGACGGTTGTATGCCAAAATTGCGGAAGTTACGAAGTTTCCCCCAATTTGTATCGCGATCTTTGCCCATTGCCGGAGACTGATTGGCGAATCGAACGGTTGCGCTCGGAACTTATGGACACAGCTGATCCAAAAATGATTTGGGAGCCTACCGCGAATATCCCGGCGTTTGCGACCATCGATGCAGAAAAGCCCACAAAACTCCAGAAGAGGTTTTTGAGAGCGAAAGCTGAAGGGAAAACGATAACGGTTGGAACCATCTTTCGTGCAGGTGGAACAGACGATGAGCCCGGAAAATAACAGTCAGATGTGGTCCCGACTCTTTTTTGCCTGATCACGTCCAGTCAACTGTGCGTTGCCGTCGCCTAATAGCGATGTCTTAAGTGTCGCGGATCAATCCCGCCGTAACTCATCCTTAATCGCAATAGGATTGGGGAAATTCAATACCACGATATACGACGACACTAGGAAGGTCAGGATCGCTGTGGCCTGAATCAGGTGTGACGCCTTGCTGCCGATCAGCTGTTGGCTGACGGCGAGGAAGGCAATCAGCAGGGAGAATTCGCTGATTTGGCCGAGGCGGAAGCCGATGTCCCACGCAAGTATTTTGCGTTCGCTCTGCTGTCCGAGCAGGTAGCGAAATACCACCGGTTTGATGATCAGTACCGCTGTCGCGGCCACCAGTGCGGGGATGGCGATTTCCGGCACCATATCCAGATGGAACTGGGCCCCGAGACTGAAGAAGAACAGAATCAGGAAGAAGTCCCGCAGTGGCTTGAGGCTGAGGGCAATGTATTGGGAGATGGGACTGGTCGCGAGGGTAATACCAGCAATGAACGCGCCGATTTCCCGTGAAAGTCCCACCACTTCTGCCAGTTCCGCAACCCCCATACACCAGCCCAGCGCGAGCAGGAATACGTATTCGTGGAAACGGTCGAATTTTGCCAGTAGCGGTTGCAGCACATAGCGCACTGCGCCCCAGGCAAAAGCGATCAGTAACGGCAGTGCCGCAAAAGAAGTACCCAGGCGAGCGAAGTCGACGGAGCCGGTGCTGCCGCTCAGCAGAATCATCAGGCAGGTAATGGCCACAAAGTCCTGAAACAGCAGCAGGCCGACCATCATTTCACCCAGGTGCTTGTGATGCAGCACGGTGGTCGGCAGCAGCTTGATACCAATGATGGTACTGGAAAACATCATGGCCATACCGATCACCCACGACTCGGTGTCGGTAAACCCGAACAGGTGCCCAATAGCGTAGCCGAGCCCGAGAAACAGCGCGCAGCTGATCAGGCCAACAAAGGTGGCTTTGCGCAGTACTGAAATCAGCGCTTTCGGCTGCATGTCGAGGCCGAGCAGGAACAGCAGGAAAATAATGCCGATGCTGGACATCTCTGCCATCAGCGCAACATTGTCGATAACACCGAAGACCGAGGGACCGAGGAGGCAGCCAAGGGCGATGTAGGCTACCAGCAACGGCTGACGCCCCCAGAGCGCAAGGGAGGCCAAAACGGCAGCGCCACTGAAGATCAGGAAGAACGACTGGAACAGGGAGGTCTCAGGCACTGCGCATCCTTGAAGCAGACTGGGTTCTTGGTTATGCGGCCATTATCGGCGGGGAGTGAGTGCCGTTTCAAGCGTGGACCTGACCGAGCGTCATGCCGGACTTGATCCGGCATCCAGGTTTTGTGGGGCTGGATACCGGCATTCGCCGGTATGACGATTCTAGTTAGAGCTGAAACCAGCGGAGTACTTCCCCTTCTTTAGACAGTACCGGCTGCTGACACACTTCCCCCGGTGGATTTGCCAGAATGGATCTCGCCTGTTGAATAAACTCATGCAAGGGCGTTGCCACTTTTGCCGGTGCACTGCCGACCATATCAAAACCGAGAGCGATTGGCGCGTCCGCTTCAATGCCCTGGTAGCGCCATACCCCGTGGCTTGCATCGTATTGATAGAAGGGCAGCATACGGTGGCCGTGCTCCGCGATCAGATCGATGGCGTCGATCAGGTAGTCGACGGTTTCCTTATCCAGGAAATAGTTGAAGTTCAGTCGCACCCAGCCCGGTTTCAGAATACTTTCACCCTCGCTGACGAGTTTTTCGATGGCGGTGCTCTGCTCGTCGGTCAGGTGCAGTAGGTGGTGTCCGTAGGGGCCCGCACAGGAGCAGCCGCCGCGGACCTGAATGCCGAACAGATCATTCAGCAGGGCGACCACAAAGCCGTGGTGGAGCGGCTTGCCGGCGTGGAGCAGATGCAGTGAGACGATACTGACCCGCCGGGCTTCGGTGCCACCGAGAATCTGAATGTTGGGGTTGTGGCACCAGCGCTCAAATGCACGGGCGAGCCAGTAATCCTCCCGGGCCTCGATGGTGTCGGCACCGACCTGATCTTTGAGTGCGAATGCCATGCCCGCGCGCACGGATTCCACAATGGCCGGTGTACCGGCTTCTTCGCGCCGTTCGCCCGCGGGCAGGTAGGTGTGACGCGCGGGGCTGACCCAGGATACGGTGCCGCCGCCGGTCACTGCGGGCTGGTTTTCCGGCAGCAGGTCGCGGCGCAGAATCAGAATACCCGGTGTGCCCGGACCGCCGACAAACTTGTGCGGTGAAATAAATAGAGCGTCTTTGCTGGTCAGCTCACCGTCACCCTGCGCGTCGATTCCGACATAGGGCGCTGCTGCAGCATAGTCCCAGAACGACAGGGCGTTGTTCTGGTGCAGCAGGCGGGTTACCGCGTCAACGTCGGTACGGATGCCGGTGACGTTGGAGGCGGCGGAGAAGCTGCCAATCTTCAGTGGCCGGTCCGCATATTGATCCAGGGCCTTTTGCAGTGCCTCGAGGTTGACGCCGCCCAGATTGTCCTGGGGAATGGTGACCACTTCGGCGATGGACTCCCGCCAGGGAAGGTCGTTGGAGTGGTGTTCGTAGGGGCCGATAAATACCACCGGGCGTTTGTCATCGGCAATGCTGCCGGCGTTGCCGCCGAAGCGTTTGTAGCTGTCCTTGCGCAACCCGAGACAGTCCACCAGGCGGTTTACCGCGGCGGTGGCGCCGGAGCCGCAGAAGATAATCGCGTGGTCCTCGCCAGCGTTCACGGACTTGCGTACGGCCGCTCGGGCCTGCTCGCGAAACGCAGTGGTCTGGCGGCCGGTGGCGGAGGTTTCGGTATGGGTATTGGCGTACCAGGGTAATACCTGGTTGCGGATGGCGTCCTCAATAAACTGCAGTGCACGGCCGGAGGCGGTGTAATCCGCATAGACCAGCGGTCGCTCGCCGAAGGGCGTTTGCATGGGCATGCGCTCGCCGATGACATTGTCGCGGATCCGTTGCAGCAGTTCGGCGGTTTCCGGAGCGCAGGATGGGGCAGTGGGCGCCTGGCGGGCGGTATTATTGGTCGAATTGTTCATGGCAACCTCAATGTACTGCGCCCGCGAGGATCACCCGCGGGCGTTATTCAGAATCAGTCATTGAGCTGGTGCTATTCACCGGTTGGTATGGGCAGCTCCGTGGTGCTCTTGATTTGCTCCATGGCAAACGTGGAGGACACGTCGGAAATCCCGGAGTGGCCGATCAGCTTTTTGTAGAAGCGGTCGTAGGCGGCTACATCGCTGACAACAATACGCAGGACGTAGTCGTAGTCGCCCGCCATACGGTAGCAGTCGACCACCTCTGGCAATTCAGCCATGGCGCGGGCGAAAGATTCCGCCCACTCTGCGGTGTGCTGGTTGGTTTTCACCTGGGCGAAAACCGAGACCGGCAGGCCGAGGACTTCGGCATCCAGCAGGGCCACCTTGCGACGTATGATGCCGCTTTTCTCCAGTTTCTGTATCCGGCGCCAGCACGGGGTCTTGGTAAGGCCCACGCGCTCGGCCAGCTCTTCGATGGAGAGGCTAACATCAGATTGAAGAATGGCAAGAAGTTGTCGATCAATCGCGTCGAGTGAGGACATAGTGCTACAGCGCTCCCAAAAACGCGGGGATCGGTTCCATTATTCACTGTCTGCGTGCAGTCCCTTGCAACAAAATACCCCGGTAATTTTGAAAGGCACAGCGAGATCCGACATTGGCGGGCCTTTGAAGAATCGTTTGCTGTGCCCTGTGTCTTGCCCGTAACGATAATCTCAGTATTTCCACATCAGTAGTGGAATTTTTCCCTCCACTTATGACCATCAAAAAAGCCGGGCAATGCCCGGCCAAGCTACAGGGGAGATGTAGGAATTTTGTTTTGTGCGGGCTGTTTCCCTTACGCCGCTTCTTTGGGCGGGAACATAGGCTCGAAGAGCCCCGCGGCCATGGCCTCGCGCACTCGCGCCATCAGATCGATTTCTGTGAGCTGCTGGAGCTCTTCCAGATCACTCAATACGTAGTAAATCGGCTGCACTATATCGATGCGGTAAGGCGTGCGCAGGGTATCCACCACCTCGAACGGGGCGCGCACCGGTTCTTCGCTGAGGGCGTACAGGGTTTCTTTGGGTGACGACAGTATCCCGCCACCGTAGATGCGCAGGCCGTCTTTTGTGTTCAGTAGCCCGAACTCCACGGTGAACCAGTAAAGGCGGGCCAAATAGGCGCGCTCTTTCGGTGATGCATTGAGGCCGAGCTCGCCGTACTTCTGGGTAAAGTTGGCAAAGGCCGGATTGGTGAGCATGGCGCAGTGGCCAAAAATCTCATGAAAGATATCCGGCTCTTGCAGGTAGTCGAATTCTTCTGGGGAGCGGATAAAGGTGGCAACCGGGAACTTGCGCTCGGACAGGAGTCGGAAAAAGGTCTCGAAGCCAATCAGTGCGGGTACCCGGGCAGTTTCCCAGCCGGTTTCACGACGCAGAACCCGACTGACTTCTTCCAGCTGTGGAATGCGGTCCTGGGGGAGGTTGAGTAGCTCCAGGCCGTGCAGGTATTCATCGCAGGCGCGACCGGGCACCACCTTCAGTTGCCGTTCAATCAGGCGTTGCCAGGTCTGGTGCTCCAGATCCGTATAGGCAATAAAGCCTTCGGCATTGGGTTCACGGGCTACGTACTTACTGGGCTTTTTGCTGCTGCTCATGACTATCTCCGCGGTGGGCGGTCACGGATATGCCGCCACATCTGTTTTTATCGTCTCTCTATTCTTAGACATCTGCGCCGGGGTGCGGCAGGGGAGGTGGGGTAAAACCAGTATGCTCGAGCGGCCGCTGGCTACACTTTTTGTAAATTTAGGTTTACAGTCTGGCTATGAGAGTTGAAATTACTTGCAGTGATCGAGTGGGTATTTTGCAGGAAATCATGGGTGTATTTGCTGATTTCCGGATAAATGTACGCACTGGTGAAATTGGCGGAGACAGCGGGGACAAGGTCTACCTGTGGGCGCCTGGTCTGCTCATCACCCAGTTTCAGTCCATCGAGAAGGCACTGCAGCGGGTTCCCGGTGTTCGGAAGGTACGCCGGATCGATCTGATTCCCTCGGAACGGCGTCACTTTGAACTGGATACTCTGCTGCGGCATGTGGCAGATCCGGTGCTATCTGTCGATCCGGAAGGGCGCATCATTGCGGCCAACCTTGCCGCAGCCAGGGCGTTCGGTGTGAGCCTGGAGCAGGCACCGGGCATGCAGTTGCAGCGCTTCCTGCCGCGTTTACAACTGGAGGAGCTGCTGCGCGGTCTTACTGCGCCCCGTTACGGTTTCCCCGTTGCCGTGCGCGGTCGCCCCTATACCCTGGACTGGTCCCCAATCACGCTGGACGATGCCCCGGGTGCGGTTGCTTCACTGGCGGGGGCTGTGCTGACCTTGCAGCCTCGGGCTGCCAGCACCGGGGAAACCACCGCGCAGATGCCACCGGAGCCCCAGGTGCTTTGGGACCTCGATTTGCGTCGCAATTGCTGTCTGCAATTGCAGCAGCTTGCGCCACTGAGTGCGCCGCTGCTGATTTTGGGTGAACGGGGAAGTGGCAAAACCACTTTTCTGAATGCAGCCTATTACCTGAGCCCGCTGGCGGAGCGCGGCAGGGTATATCGCTGTTGTGGTGAAGAACTGGACCGGCAACGTATTGAATACCTTGCCGACCTCCCTGCTGAAACCGTGGTGTTGTTGGATGACCTGAATGCCGTGCCGGTTGAGGTTCAGAGGCGTCTGGCGGAAATGGTTCTGCAGCGCCATTTCAGGCCGCGACTGATTCTGACCGCCACGCAGCTCGGCGGGCTCGCGCCGGCAGTGCAGCAATTGTTTTCAGGCTGCTGCATTCAGTTACCGCCACTGCGCGCTATGCGCCCGGCAATCGCGCGCTTTTGTTCCCTGATGGTCGATCAAATCTCTCGCAGCGCTTCCGAAACCCTTGGCGCGGTGTGGCAAGGCGGCGAGCCCGACACGATTTCAGATCAGTTGAAATTAATGGACTGGCCGACAAATTTCAGTGGGCTGGAGGAGCAGCTCAGGGCGGCAATTGCACATTTGCGTGCCCGCGGCGGGGCGAATTTATCCATTGACGACTTTTCGGCGGTAGCGGACCGGGGTTCGGCGCCAGTGCAGGAGTCCTGGAGCGCCTGGGGGCGCGGATTGACACTGGCGGAGCAGATGGAAAAAGTCGAGCGGGGGATTCTGGAGGAGTTACTGCAAAACCAGCCCAAAAGGCTGCGCTCCAGCCGCGCGCTGGCTCAGCGGCTGGGCATCTCCCATACCGCTGTCGCCAACAAGCTGCGCAAATACGGACTGGCCGACTAGCGCTCGATCTTTCCGATCAGCATGTCCTTGAACATCACAAAGTCGCCCCACAGGGAGTAAAACGGATTTTTAAACGTGGCAGGGCGGTTGTGTTCGAAAAAGAAGTGGCCAACCCAGGCGAATCCGTATCCGGCCAGTGGCACTGCGTACAGCAGTGGCCAGTTTTGCGTGGCAACAGCGGTAATCACCAGTCCAATCACCAGCGTAGTGCCGACAAAGTGCAGTCTGCGACAGGTCAGGTTGCTGTGTTCATTGAGGTAAAACGGGTAGAACTCGCGGAATGAATTGAAGCGCGGAGTTTCCTCCCGGTCATTCGATTGCTGCATGGTATTTTCGGCCATCTCGCTATCCTGTTTATTGCTTATTGTATGTAGGCGTAAGTTGTCTGCTGGAGTAAGTATTGTTTTGGATGAAAGTTGATACTCCGGATTCTAACCAGAACCCGGTACTCAACGTTGGTCTGAAAGGGACATTGCAGCTTCTGGTGCACTTACAGACCGATCAGTTTCGACGGCACCTGAGGGTTCTGCTAATCTTCGCTCCAAATTTGTGATCACGTTTTTGGGCGGTTGCCGCTTCAGGGCTGTCCATGACTACAAGGAATCGCCATGCCTGGTCCTCTTTCCCACCTGAAAGTTCTCGATCTCAGCCGTATTCTCGCCGGTCCCTGGGCCAGTCAGGTATTGGCGGATTTCGGTGCTGAGGTCATCAAGGTTGAACGCCCGCACAAGGGTGATGATACCCGGCACTGGGGTCCTCCCTACCTCAAGGACGCTGAAGGGCAGGACACCGACGATGCCGCCTACTATCTCAGCGCAAACCGCGGCAAAAAGTCCATTACCGTGGATATCACTCAGGCCGCCGGCCAGAAGCTGATCAGGGAACTGGCGCAGCGGTGCGACATCCTGCTGGAGAATTACAAGGTAGGCGGGTTGGCGAAATACGGTCTCGATTACGACGCCATCCGCCAGATCAATCCGCGGATTATCTACTGCTCGATCACCGGCTTTGGACAGACCGGTCCCTACGCCAGGCGTGCCGGTTACGATGCCATGATCCAGGGTATGGGTGGTCTGATGAGTGTGACTGGCGTGCCCGAGGGGCAACCCGGTGCCGGCCCTCAGAAAGTGGGGGTCGCGGTGGCGGATCTGATGACCGGGATGTATGCGGTCTCGGGGGTTTTGGCCGCGGTGATTCACCGGGATCAGACCGGCGAGGGACAGCACATCGATCTGGCGCTGCTCGATACACAAGTGGCGTGGCTTGCCAATCAGGCACAAAACTATCTGACATCCGGCGTCAGCCCGGAGCGCCAGGGCACCGCGCACCCGAACATCGTTCCCTACCAGGCGGTACCCGCCAGCGACGGTTATTTTATGCTGGCGGTAGGCAACGACAGCCAGTTCCAGAAGTTCTGCCAGATTGCGGGGCTGGATGAGCTCGCCGCAAACCCGGCTTATGCCACCAATCGCGACAGGGTGAAAGCCCGCGATACGCTGGTACCCCTGATCGAATCGGCAACCGCCAGCAAACCCGCAGCCTGGTGGCTGGAGCAGTTGAGTGCCGCCCACGTGCCCTGCGGGCCCATCAATAACCTGCAGCAGGTATTTGCGGATCCGCAGGTAATGGCGCGGGGTATGGTGGTTGAGCAGCCGCATCCCCAGGCCGGCAAGGTGCGCACGGTGCGCAACCCCCTGGAGTTCTCTGCATCACCGCTGCAATACCAACAGGCGCCGCCGACCCTTGGCGAGCATACCCAGGTTGTACTGGAAGCCGAGCTGGGCCTGTCGCCGGGTGAGATTGAAGATCTGCGCGCACAGGGGGTTATCTGACGCGGCTCGTTTGATCGCTGCTTCGAGGGGCGCCTTTCTATCGAAGTACGCCGGTCGACGCGTGCCTATTTACGCCAATATAAAGAGCGTTGCGCCACAGGCCGTGTAGGTTTAGACGACTGCGCTAGTATCACAGCAATAAAGCTAACAGCACAAAATAAGGAAACTGTGCATGAGCGCGATATTGCTGATGGTACTCGGCCTGGGTGGTATGGCTGCGGGCTATTTTTTCTATTCGCGCTTTATTGCCGAGCGCATTTACCGGTTCGATCCTGACTTCATTACCCCGGCGCACGAATTTGAAGACGGTGTGGACTATGTGCCCACCAACAAATTTGTACTGTGGGGGCACCATTTCACCTCTGTTGCCGGTGCCGCGCCGATTGTGGGTCCGGCAATTGCCGTTATCTGGGGTTGGCTGCCCGCGTTTCTGTGGGTCGTCTTCGGCACCATATTCTTCGCCGGGGTGCACGACAGCGGTGCTATCTGGGCCAGCGTGCGCAATCGGGCGTTGTCGGTAGGTTCCCTGACCGGGCACGTGGTCGGCAAGCGTGCACGCAGCATCTTTATGATCGTGATTTTCCTGGTGCTACTGATGGTCAACGCCGTGTTCGGGGTGGTGATCGCCGGGCTGTTGATCGACAACCCGGGCTCGGTCGTGCCAATCTGGGGGGCAATCGCGGTAGCGCTGGTCATTGGCCAGCTGATTTACCGGTTCAAATTCAATCTCGCGCTGGTGTCCCTGTTCGGGGTGATAGCCCTGTATGCGCTGATTTATGTCGGCCCTTCGGTGCCGGTTTCTTTGCCGGAAACGGTGGTGGGTCTTTCCAGCAAAGCCGCGTGGATTTTGATTCTGTTTGCCTACGCCGCGGTCGCCTCTCTGTTGCCGGTATGGGTGCTGCTGCAACCACGGGATTACATCAATGGCCTGCAGCTGTTCGTCGGGTTGATCCTGCTGTATTCCGCGGTGCTTATTGCGAGCCCGGAGCTGGTGGCACCGATGATCAATCACCAGGTGCCGGAGGGCGCGCCACCCTTGATACCCCTATTGTTCGTAACGATTGCCTGCGGTGCTATCTCCGGATTTCACGGACTGGTGGCTTCCGGCACCACGTCCAAGCAATTGAATAAAGAAACCGATGCGCGCTTTGTGGGGTACTTCGGGGCGATCGGCGAGGGCGCGTTGGCGCTGGCAGCGATTATTGCAGCCTGTGCGGGGTTTGCGTCTCTGGGTGATTGGCAGGCCGTATACAGTGCCTTTGGCCAGGGTGGCGTGCAGGCGTTTGTGGACGGCGGCGCGGCCATTCTCAATCAGGGGGTGGGTATCGATGCGGCGGTTTCCGGCACCATGCTGACGGTGATGGCGGCGCTGTTTGCCGGCACCACCATGGATACCGGCTTGCGCCTGCAGCGCTATATCTTCCAGGAGTTTGGGGAGATTTACGGCATCCGCTGGCTTGGGAAGCCTTTGCCGGCCACGATGATGGCGGTGGCCTGCTGTGTGTTGCTGGCATTCGGTGCAGGGGGCGCGGACGGCTCCGGTGGACTTCTGATCTGGCCGTTGTTCGGCACCACCAATCAGTTGCTGGCGGGGCTCACGCTGCTAGTGATTTCGGTGATGCTGGTGCGTTTGAATCGTCCGGTCTGGGTCACTCTGGTTCCACTGGTCTTCCTGTTGCTGATGACGCTGGCGGCACTGCTAATTCAGCTAAATGAGTTTTACCAGAAAAAAGACTGGTTCCTGCTGAGCCTGGACCTTGTGGTACTCGTCGCTGCAATTCTCGTGACATTGGAATGTGTTTCGGCCTTTAAAAAGCCGGCTTCAGAAATCGGTGGCGAAGAGCTGTGATACACGCGCACTGATCTGGAGATGGACGGAAACCTCTGAGGAGGGTGTAACCATGGATGGCGAAAACAAGTCTGGGCTACCGAGAAACCTGAAGCTGGTGTTCCGTCGTATCAGCGCTCAGCTGGATGCCTATTACAACGCCCCTTACCGCAGTGCGCTGGCGCGGGCGGAGCGGGATGAGGAAGATCTGTTTATGCTGCTGATCTACGCCGAGTCCCTGGGTATTCCCAATCCCGTCAGTTTTTACACCCTGGAATTGCAGCCGCAAATGCTGGAGCGATTTCATCAGTGGCACCGGCGTATGGGGATGGAGCGTTCGCCATTGGATGAAATGCGTTGCTGTTAACCAAAGAGCCCAAGACCCGATGACAATATCGATCGACCTGGAACACTTACTACGCCGCAAACTGATTATGGTGGGCGGCAAAGGTGGGGTTGGCAAAAGTACGATGGCGGCCACTCTGGCGACGATCGCCGCCGGTCGCGGGCTGAAGACGTTACTGGTATCCACCGATCCCGCGCACAATCTCGGTGACCTGTTTGGGTGTGAAATCGGCTCTGCCGGATGCGAGATTCCCTGGAGCGCCGGAAACCTGCATGCGCTGGAGATTAATCCGGAGTTCGCGCTGGAAAGGTATCTCGAGTCTGTGCGGCAGCAGATGCTCCCGCATGTGGCCGTGGCATTGCGTGGACAGCTGGAGAAACAGTTGCACCTTACCCGCCACTCTCCCGGAGCGGAAGAAGCGGCGCTTCTGGATGAAATCACGCGGTTGATTCAGAATCGCGATGAATTTGATTTGATGATCTTCGATACGGCACCAACCGGCCATACCCTGCGGCTGCTTTCCCTGCCCGTGGTTATGTCGGCATGGACAGAGGGGCTTGTTGCGCAGAAAGAGCGCGCTGGGCGTTTTCGGGATGTGCTCGGGAAGTTTGCCGGCACTGTAGAGACGCCGAATCAGGCCGTGAGCGCGCAACTGGCGCCGCTCGTGGAGCGTCAGGCGCGTTTTCGGGAGTCCGCGAATGCGCTCAAAGACCCGCAACTCAGCGCGTTTGTGTTTGTCATGACAGCGGAAATGCTTCCGTTGAACGAAACCCGGCGAGCGGCGTTAGCGCTCAAGAACAGCGGGATTCCGGTTGCCGGTCTTTTGCTGAACCGGTTACTACCGGAAGAGGCCGCAGAGATTCCGTTTTTGCGGGGTGCCTGGGAGTGCCAGCAGCGGGTACTTCGTCAGATAACGGAACAGTTAGGCGGGTTGCCTAGCCTGGCATTACCGATGACAGGAAACGTTCTGCAGGGCAGGGAAGGGCTGCAGTGGTTGGCTTCACAACTGGTGAAAGCGTCAGAATCTGGCGACCGGATGCAAAAACAGCCCGGCAGTGAAACTGTCGGGCTGTTATAGAGGCTCGCCGCTTACTTACGCAAGGTAAGTTATGCGAGTGCGCGACGGCGATGAATCGGCACGGGCTGATCTACCGCAGACTGATAGCTGTCCGTGAAATCCTGCATGGATTCCAACAGTCCTTCCAGAGGCTGTTCGCCCTGGAAAGCAAAGCTGTTGAAGCCACAGCGGGTCAGGTAGGTCAGCTGGTCGCGGATAAAATTACCCACCGCACGCAGTTCGCCGGTAAAACCATAGCGCTGGCGCAACAGGCGGCCGGCGGTGAATGCACGGCCATCGGTGAACGCGGGGAAGTGAGCGGCGATCAGCGGCAGTTCGCTGGCGTAGTCGCCAATCAGGTCTGCGGTTTCGTCGCTGTCCAGCCACACACCGATTTCGTCCTTGCGGCCCGCTAGATCTTCACGCAGTTCCAGCCACACGCTCAGGGGCAGGATCACCTTGCCCGGTGCGAGGCTGCTCGCGCTGATCTCTTCATCGCCGCCCAGCGGCAACAGATTCCATTCGTTTTCGACAACCGCGCCGTCAACAATCAGTTGCGCCGGGTTTTCCGGTTGCGCGCCTACCGGCTTTTTCGCGGAGAGGTTAGCTGGCTTTGGCATATACACGCTCCTTGAATGGCTGCAGCCCGATGCGGTTGTAGGTGTCGATAAAGAACTCTTCCGGCTGACGGTTCTCTACGAACACATCGAGAATCTTGCCGATGGTCTCCGGCATTTCATCGCGGGAGAAGCTGGGGCCGAGCACTTTACCCAGGCTGGCTTTCTCATTGGCGCTGCCGCCGAGCTGAACCTGGTAGAACTCCTCGCCTTTCTTGTCGACGCCGAGAATGCCGATATGGCCAATATGGTGGTGGCCGCAGGCGTTCATACAACCGGAGATGTTCAGGTCCAGGTCACCCAGGTCGTAGAGGTAATCCAGGTCGTCAAACTTGCGCTGGATAGCTTCCGCAACCGGGATGGATTTGGCATTGGCCAGGGAGCAGTAGTCGCCACCCGGGCAGCAGATCATATCGGTCAGGGTGCCGATGTTCGGGGTGGCAAAGCCGTGTTTGCGGGCCTCCTGCCACAGGTCGAACAGCTTTTCTTGCTCCACGTCTGCCAGAACCACGTTTTGCTCGTGGGTTACGCGCACTTCGCCGAAGCTGTATTTGTCGGCGAGATCGGCGATGGCTTCCAGTTGGCGATCGGTAACGTCGCCCGGTGGAATACCGGTAGGCTTGGTGCTCAGTGTGACGGCCTGGTAGCCGTTTACGCGATGGGGGAAAGTATTGCGTTCGAGCCAGCGGGCGAACGCCTTGTCACCACCGGACTGATCGCGCAATACCGCTTCACCATGGCCTTCACTGAAGGACTTGTACGCGGGCTCCGGGAAAAACCGCTTGGACCACTCGATCACTTCCGGTGTCAATTCTTCGACGCCATCCTTGATCTGTTCCCACTCCGCTTCCACACGGCGACCGAACTCTTCCGCGCCCATGGCCTTTACCAGAATCTTGATGCGCGCCTTGAACTTGTTGTCGCGGCGGCCCAGCTGGTTATACACGCGAACGATCGCTTCCAGGTAGGAGAGCAGGTGGGTCTCCGGCAGGAAGTCGCGGATCGCAACGCCAATGATCGGGGTGCGGCCGAGGCCTCCGCCGACGAATACCTGGAAGCCGGTTTCGCCTTTGTCGTTCCTGACGATCTGTACACCGATATCGTGGGCGCGAATGGCCGCACGGTCTTCTTCAGCGCCACATACCGCAATTTTGAATTTGCGTGGCAGGAAGGCGAATTCCGGGTGGAATGTGGACCACTGGCGAATCAATTCGCAGTAGGGGCGAGGGTCGATCAATTCATCGCGGGCGATACCGGCGAACTGGTCCGTGGTGGTGTTGCGGATACAGTTACCACTGGTCTGCACCGCGTGCATTTCTACTTCCGCGAGCTCCGCGAGAATATCGGGCACATCTTCCAGGTTTGGCCAGTTGAGCTGGACGTTCTGGCGGGTAGTGAAGTGCGCATAGCCCTTGTCGTACTTGCGGGTGATGTGCGCCAGTCGACGAACCTGGCTGCTGTTCATTAGCCCGTAGGGCACCGCGATGCGCAGCATGGGTGCCAGTCGCTGAACATAGAGGCCATTTTGCAGGCGCAAAGGCAAAAATTCTTCTTCGCTCAGTTCACCGGCGAGATAGCGTTCGGTCTGGCCGCGAAACTGGGCCACCCGTTCCCGGATCAGCTTGTGGTCCTGTTCGTCGTATCGATACATAAGAGCTTGATTCCATTACTTTTTTGCGCTGGTCTCACAGCGCCCAGAGGGTCTTCTGGAGCCTATCTATGACCCTGAGTGGCGCATAACATACCAGCCGCCTTATACAAAAAATAACAATTTTTTTCGCTACCTTAGTAACCGCCGGTTATAAGTAGCTCGCCCGTGTATAACTGGCGAAATACTGCACGGTTGCACCCCGCGTGGGGATTTGATCTACTTGAGAAACCGCGTTTTTTAGCGGTGCTGCTACCTTTAAAACAATAATGATTTCTTGAGAGACGGAGTATTCCGATGAACGATCAAGCAGTAAGAGATGTAGTAGTTGTATCCGACGATAGCGATAACGTTGTAGACGCCATTGCGGCGGTGGCACTGGTGGCCATCTTTGTCGCTACCTGTATTTACTGGGTTGCCTCACAGGGCTAAGGCCCGGGCTCCCCAGAAAATAACCCTTTACCTGAGTGTCTCTTTTTATAAGAGCAGGATAGGTATTTGCGAATGATTCTTTTTACTGGCGACGTTCGGGTCGCCGGCGATGTTCTATTGGTTTTACGGTTTGAGTCGCAGGGCTAGCGCTAAAGCTGTAAATACAATTGAGAATTATTATCCGATCTTGCCCGGCAATTTTTGCTTATTGCTCAGCCCATATTGCTCAACACGGTTTTCACCACCAGCACCAGCGTTAGTACAAACAGTGCGGTGAAAATAATTCCGGCAGCAATATAGGCCTTGAAGCTTCCGCCTTTGAAATCCCGCTCGCGGTTTTTACTCGACTGCACGCCAATCGCCGCGGCGAGGGTGCTGAGCACTACCTGGCCGAATGAGGGTTTCTTGTCGTTATTTTCCATAATCCTCTCCACACATCTTGGTTTAGGAGCCTGCTTACAGACTCCTGCAGAGTAAGTGGTTAGCGAACGTAAGTCAGTCCTCGAGATTCGGGCGCAGCCAGCGTTCCAGTTCCTCAACGCTCATTTCCTTGCGCTCGGCCAGGCTTTCCAGCTGATCCCGGGAAATCTTGCCCACATTAAAATACTTTGACTCCGGGTGTGCAAAGTACCAGCCACTCACTGCGGCGGCGGGCATCATGGCGAAACTGGAAGTCAGCTCCATCCCTGCGTTTTCTTCCGCATTCAACAGTTTGAACAGGGTGGCCTTTTCCGTGTGGTCGGGGCAGGCGGGGTAGCCGGGAGCGGGGCGGATACCGCTATAGCGCTCCTTGATCAGCTCTTCGTTGCTAAGGGTTTCTTCCGGCTGGTAGCCCCAGTAGTTTTTGCGGACTTCCCGGTGCAGGTATTCGGCAAGGGATTCCGCCAGTCGATCCGCCAGTGCCTTGACCATGATTGCGCTGTAGTCGTCGTGCTTGGCCTCGTACTCCGCGGCCAGTTCGTCGGCGCCAATGCCGGTGGTTACCGCAAAGCCGCCGACATAATCTTCGACACCACTACCGACGGGCGCGATAAAGTCGGCCAGCGAGCGACACAGGCCATCGCCACCGCGCTTTTGCACCTGCTGGCGCATCTGGTGCAGGCGGGCGCGCTCGGTGGTGCGGCTTTCATCGGTGTAGACCACGATGTCGTCGCCGTCCGCATTGGCCGGCCACAGGCCAAACACCGCACGGGCTTTCAGGCGCTTGTTGTCGATGATATCGGCGAGCATGGTCTGCGCATTTTTGAACAGATCCGTTGCGGCCTCGCCGACCACTTTATCGTTCAGGATCGCCGGGTATTTACCCGCGAGATCCCAGGAGATGAAGAAGGGCGTCCAGTCGATGGTGTCGACCAGTTTTTCCAGCGGGAAATCGTCCAGTACGGTAAGGCCCGGCTTGTTCGGAACGACTGGCTTGAAGTTTGCCCAGTCGAACTGCGGGCCTGCCTTCAAGGCGTCGGGGTAAGTCAGGCGCGGGTCATTGCGTTTGCGGTTGGCGGTACGCTCGCGCACTTTTACGTACTCTTCCTGCACGCTTTTGATAAAGCCGGGACGCAGCTCGTCGGACAGCAGGTTGCTGGCAACACCCACCGCACGGGAGGCGTCTGCTACATAGACCACCTGGTTGCGTTTGAATTGCGGTTCGATCTTCACTGCCGTGTGTGCCTTGGAGGTGGTGGCGCCGCCGATCAGCAGGGGAATATCAAAACCCTGCCGTTCCATTTCCGCGGCCACGTGTACCATCTCATCCAGAGAAGGCGTAATCAGGCCGGACAGGCCGATGATATCGCAGTTCTTTTCTTTCGCGGTTTGCAGAATGGTTTCCGCAGCCACCATTACGCCGAGATCGATCACCTCGAAGTTATTACAGGCCAGCACCACGCCCACAATATTTTTGCCGATATCATGCACATCGCCTTTTACCGTGGCCATCAGAATGCGGCCGTTGGGTTTGCTGTCTGCAGTTTTCTCGGCTTCGATATACGGCTGCAGGTAGGCCACCGCCTGTTTCATAACACGGGCGGACTTCACCACCTGTGGCAGGAACATCTTGCCCTCGCCAAACAGGTCGCCAACCACGTTCATGCCGTCCATCAGCGGACCTTCGATCACATCCAGTGGACGTGTGGAGGCAGCGCGGGCTTCTTCGGTATCTTCTTCGATGAAATTGTTGATGCCTTTTACCAGCGCGTGCTCCAGGCGTTTCTTTACCGGCCACTGGCGCCAGGCCAGATCTTCCTTGCGCTCGGCAGTACTGCCATCGCCGCGGTATTTTTCTGCGATATCCAGCAGGGCTTCGGTGGCTTCATCGTTGCGATTGAGAATTACATCCTCCACCTTGTCCCGCAGTTCGTCCGGCAGGTCGCTGTAGACCTCCAGCATACCCGCATTGACGATGCCCATATTCATGCCGGCTTTTACCGCGTAATACAGGAATACGGAGTGGATAGCTTCGCGCACCGGGTTGTTGCCGCGGAAGGAGAAGGATACGTTGGAGACACCACCGGAGACATTGGCACCTGGCAGGTTCTGGCGAATCCAGCGGGTGGCTTCGATAAAGTCCACCGCGTAGTTGTTGTGCTCTTCGATACCGGTGGCGACGGCGAAGATGTTCGGGTCGAAAATAATATCCGTCGGGTTGAAGCCGACCTTGTCCACCAGCACGTCGTAGCTGCGCTTACAGATTTCAATCTTGCGCTCGAAAGTGTCCGCCTGGCCGTTTTCGTCAAAGGCCATCACCACCACGGCGGCGCCGTAGCGCAGGCACAGGCGTGCTTTCTCGATAAACTCCTCTTCACCTTCCTTCAGGCTGATGGAGTTGACGATGGGTTTGCCCTGGATGCACTGCAGGCCAGCCTCGATGACCTCCCATTTGGAGGAATCCACCATAAACGGCACCTTGGCGATTTCCGGTTCGGTGGCGCACAGATTGAGGAAGCGGCGCATGGCGGCGACGGAATCCAGCATCGCCTCGTCCATGTTGAAGTCGATGACCTGAGCCCCGTCTTCCACCTGGGTGGCGGCGATCTGCAGGGCGGTATCGTAATCCTCTTCCATGATCAGGCGCTTGAAGCGCGCAGAGCCGGTGACGTTACAGCGCTCGCCCACGTTCACGAACAGGGCGTTTTCATCGGCCACATAGGGCTCAAGGCCGGAGAGGCGCAAGGCCGGTTTGATCTCGGGCAACTTGCGCGGTGGCAGATCGGCCACGGCATTGGCAATCGCACGGATGTGGTCGGGCGTGGTGCCGCAGCAACCGCCGAGAATATTCAGGAAGCCGGCCTCTGCGAACTCTTTTACGATCGCCGCAGTTTCTTCCGGAGTCTCGTCGTACTCGCCGAATTCGTTCGGCAGGCCCGCATTGGGGTGGGCGGATACGTATCCTGCGCAGACGCCGGACAGTGCTTCCACATAGGGGCGCAATTCGGTGGCACCGAGGGCACAGTTCAGACCGACGGAGAGCGGTTTGGAGTGGGCGATCGAGTAGTAGAAGGCTTCGGTGGTCTGGCCGGACAAGGTGCGGCCAGAGGCATCGGTAATGGTGCCGGAGATCATGATCGGCAGCTCGAAACCGCGCTGGTCAAATACTTCCTGTACCGCGTAGATAGCCGCCTTGGCATTCAGGGTGTCGAAGATGGTTTCGATCAGGATCAGGTCCGAGCCGCCGTCGATCAGCGCGTTTGTGGACTCGATATAGTTCTCGACCAGCTCGTTGAAGGTCACATTGCGCGCGCCCGGATCGTTTACATCCGGCGAGATACTGGCGGTGCGGGATGTCGGGCCCAGGACACCGGCAACAAAGCGCGGCTTCTCCGGTGAGGAGAGGGCGTCAGCGGCGCGGCGGGCGACCTGGGCGGCTACCCGATTCAGTTCCGGCACCAGGTCTTCCATGTCGTAGTCGGATTGGGACAGACGGGTGGCGTTGAAGGTATTGGTTTCGATAATGTCGGCACCGGCTTCCAGGTATTCCCGGTGCAGGCGCTCGATCAGATCCGGCTGCGTTAGTACCAGCAGGTCGTTGTTACCCTTGATATCGGAGGGGTAGTCGGCAAAGCGCTTGCCCCGGTAATCCGCTTCCTCCAACTTCTCCTGCTGGATCATGGTGCCCATACCGCCGTCCAGGATCAGGATGCGCTCGCCCAGGGCGGCGTACAGCTGTTTAAGACGTTGATCGCGGGACTGCTCAGACATGGGTTTTCCTTAAACCGGGGACCAAAAGGGCGGCAATCTTAGCACAATTGCCCCAAGTCTCAGGCTTCTCAGTCACGTCTTAAGATCATGTATTTATGGCAACGGAACCAAAGGTTATAGCGTTGCTCACACTACACTCAGGTTCTGCAAATTCATCGCTCAGCAAGGAGTACACCGTGAAGATACTGATGGTGCTCACATCCCATGACCAGCTCGGTGATACGGGACAGAAAACGGGGTTCTGGCTGGAAGAGTTTGCCGCTCCCTATTATGTCTTTGTGGATGCGGGGGCCGATGTGACCCTCGCGTCGCCAAGGGGCGGGCAGCCGCCGCTGGACCCCAAGAGTGACGCAGAGGATGCCCAGACGCTCGCCACCAAGCGCTTCAGGGGCGACCCCATTGCCAAGGCTGCGTTGGCGGATACCCGCTCACTGGACGAAGTCGATGCGGAAGGTTTTGATGCGCTGTTCTTTCCCGGTGGTCACGGCCCTCTCTGGGATCTCGCCGAAGATCAGCGGTCTATCGCACTCATTCACGGGTTCCAGCGCGCGGGGAGGCCGGTTGCTGCTGTCTGTCATGCGCCTGCGGTGTTTCGGCACACTGTGTCGGAAAACGGTGAGCCGCTGGTGCGCGGTCGCAAGGTTACCGGCTTTAGCAACAGCGAAGAGGCGGGGGTGGGTTTGACGGAGGTGGTGCCGTTTCTGCTGGAAGATATGCTGAACCAGCACGGCGCGCATTACTCCAAGGGCGAGGACTGGCAGAGTCATGTGGTGACCGATGGGTTACTGATTACCGGCCAGAACCCGGCCTCATCCGAGGCCACGGCGCGGTCGTTATTGGGCGCATTGTCTGCCTAGCCGGTATTGTCGGCTATGTGGTTGGCTTTACTTGCAGGGTTTAGCGCGTAGAATACCCGACCGCAGAGCTCGGTTATTTCGGGCCTGTTTGTGGAAGCCCTGAGATTTGAGAAGGTCTATGTCAGAACAGTCGTCAGAATTGAACGTCACCATCACTGAATCTGCCCAGGAATACCTGCGCGACCTGCTGGCCAAGCAGGACTGCGAAGGTATCGCCATCCGTATGTTCGTATCCAATCCGGGTACTCCGAACGCGGAAACCTGCATCGCCTACAGTCGCCCCGGCGAGGAGAAAGAGGGCGATCTGGAAATGCAGCTGGATGGGTTCAAGGCCTACTTTGAAGGGCGAAGCATCCCGTATCTGGATGAAGCGCGAGTCGATTACTCTTCCGACAAAATGGGCGGCCAGCTCACCATCCGCGCCCCCAACTCCCGCATGCCCAAAGTTACCGATGACAGCCCCATCGAAGACCGTATCAACTACGTGCTGTACAGCGATGTAAACCCGGGCCTGGCTTCGCACGGCGGCCAGGTGAGCCTCGTGGAAGTAACCGAAGATATGTATGCGGTTTTGAAATTCGGCGGCGGCTGCCAGGGTTGTGGCATGGTGGATATGACGCTGAAAGAGGGCGTTGAGAAAACCCTGAAGGAGAAAGTGCCGGAACTGGCAGGTGTGAAGGATATTACCGACCACACCGACAAGTCTCAGGCCTACTATTGATTAGACTTTTCAGGTCAGATAAAAAACGCGGCTTTGGCCGCGTTTTTTGTTTCTGCATTTCCTTCTGCCTTTTATTCTGAAAGGCTATCTATCCATTCATGCGCTTTTTGGTTTTATTGGTCGCCTGTGCCGTTGCCGGGTCATCGGGCCAGAAGTGTTTCTGGTATTTGATGCGCAATTCCTTTTTTACTTCCTGATAGGTGTTTGCCCAGAAGCTTGCCAGGTCGCGAGTGACTTGCACCGGGCGCTGTGCCGGCGAGAGCAGGTGAATCATCAGTGGATAGCGGCCGTTGAGGATTGTCGGTGTTTGGGCGAGGCCAAACATTTCCTGCAGGCGAACTGGCAGTACAGGGGGTGACTCGGCATATTGAATGGCAATGCGGGAGCCACTTGGTACCGTCAAATGGGAGGGGGCCAGCTGATCCAGTTTTTGCTGGGTGGGCCATTCCAGTTGTGCAAGCAAAATGGCCTGCAAGTCCAGCTGTTTGAGTTGGTCGAGTTTATTCAGTCCTTGCATATGGGGGAGCAACCAGCGTTCCATGGATTGGAGCAGGGCGTTTTCATCCCAATCCGGCAGCTCATCTGCATCTATCAGGTCGGGATGTTCTGACTGTAGTGATTTTAGAAATCGCACTCGCGCAATAAGATTTTCACTTTCATCGTTCCACGGCAGAGTGCGCAATCCTCGCTGCCGGATCGCATCAAGTAATGCGCGGCTGAGCATTTCCGGTGAAAACTCTCGGGCCGGCTTGTCTTCGAGGATCAATTTCCCAAGCCGGGTTTGCTCGCTGGCAATAGCGCGTCCGGCCTGTTCATCCCAGCGCACCGCGGTTTCCCGGACGATCTGATCTCGGCAATAGGTGAAAAGCGCATCGGCGGAAATTTGCGAGGCCAGTTGAATACGCGCGTCACGCCCCTGGCCATCGAGATCAGCGACAACCAGATAATCCGCATGCGCCAGTTCGTCGTCGTGGGAAAAGTGTGCCCCTCGACCATTGGATAGCAGAAAACGTCGTTCGCGATCGTGCCGGTTTTGTGCAATTCGATCCGGGTAGGCGTGGGCGAGCAGTACCCCGGTGGTATCCAGATAGTCCGGAGTTACGCGCGTGCCAGTGTCGCTTTTCGGAAATTGCGCGTGCCAGGCCTTCGCCTGTTGCCGTATGCGGTGCACGGAACCCTGGTCTGCGCGAGCGTTGTTCCGATCTCCGGTCACCACGTCCAGGCGCTTGCGTATGTCCCTGTCCCAGCGTTGCTCGCCGCGGAAAATATCACGCTCGGAAAGTAGTGCCGCGATCAGACTGGCTTCTCGGCCGAGCCCCAGCGTGTTGCCGCAAAGCATCATGTGGGCCAGTCGCGGATGCGCCCCGAGTCTGAGCATGGCCTCGCCGTGCTCGGTGATGCGCAGGTTGTCATCCAGTGCCCCAAGCTCCTGCAGCAGCGCCCTGGCTTGAGCGGTAGGACCTGGTGGTGGCAGATCAAGCCAGCGCAGTTCCGCGGTATCCGTGACGCCCCACTGAGCCAGATCCAGCATCACTGGCGCCAGGTCACTGAGGAGTATTTCCGGAGCACTTTTTTTCGCCATGCTCCGCTGGGTCGATTCACTCCACAGGCGCAGGCTGTGACCCGGGCTGAGGCGACCGGCACGACCTGTGCGCTGTGTGGCAGACGCCTGGGAAATCTGGGTTGTCACCAGGCGGTTCATGCCGGTGTTTGGGTCAAACCGGGATTCCCGCATCAAGCCAGAATCCACCACCAGACGGATACCCTCGATCGTAATGGATGTTTCTGCGACGTTGGTGGCCAGTACAATTTTGCGCTTGCCGTCGGGGCAGGGGGCGATGGCCGCGTCCTGCTGTTGCTTGTTCAGATCGCCGTAAAGCGGCGCAACCGCGATGTGCGCGTTTCCGGCAAATGCGTCGTTTAGTGCTTCCTCAACCGCACGAATCTCCCGTACGCCAGGTAAGAACGCCAACAGACTGCCATCTTGTTGCGCCATCAGCTCCTGAATCTTGCGGCTGACCAGTGCTGGGAGCTGGCGTGCATCCTGCGGCACTTCGCGATGAGGCAGGTACTCGATTTCCACGGGAAAGGCGCGCCCTTCGCTGGTAATAACGGGGGCATCGCCGAGCAGGCTGGCCACGGCATCTGCGTCCAGTGTTGCCGACATCACCAGCAACTTGAGGTCCTCCCTGAGCACTTCCTGAGCCTGTAGACAGAGTGCCAGTGCCAGGTCCGCCTGCAAGTTGCGCTCGTGAAATTCGTCGAAAATCACCAGTGCCGTGTCCGCGAGTTCCGGGTCGGACTGCAGGAGCCGAGTGAGAATACCTTCGGTAACCACCAGGATCCGGGTGTTATCGCAGGCTTTACGCTCTCCGCGAATCTGGTAGCCGATGGTTTTGCCGAGGGGTTCCCCCAGAATATCGGCCATGCGGGCGGCGGCGGAGCGCGCTGCCAGTCGCCGCGGTTCCAGCATGATGATTCTGCGGTCTTTCAGCCACGAGGATTTGAGCAGTGCCAATGGGACCGCGGTGGTTTTACCGGCCCCGGGTGGGGCCTGTAATACGATATTTGGATGTTCGGTCAGGCTCTCCAGCAGGGCTGGCAGTACGTCCTGGATGGGTAGTTCTTTCATGGCGCGATTATAACGGCCCGGAGATGGGTGGAGGAGGGCGCGTACGATCAAATGGTTGACAGTGTCACCTTTATTTTTTATTGTTGATAGTGTCAATCAAATTTCATCCACCCGACGCTGGGCAGAGGCCGAGGCGGTTTGGTGAATAATTTTCGTGAGCGCAATCTATGAGCGAATCAACACTGAGCGACAATCTGCATCGCTTGATGCACGGCTATCGCAGCCGCCTGCGCGAAGAGGTGTCGCGGCGGGATCTCGGATTGCCGATCACCCATATCCGTGCACTCAAGGGGATCTGCCGCAACCCGGAATCCACCGCGCAATCCATTGCCCAGCGCATGCAGCGGGACAAGGCCCAGATAACGCGCGTGTTGAAGGAGCTGATTGCAGAGAAGTTGATTGAGAAGCGTCCGAATCCGAATGATGGGCGGAGCCATCTCCTGTTCCCAACGGAGCGGGGCAAGGCGGTTCTGGCCGAACTGATGACGGCGGAACAGGAAACAGCGAAGGCGATGACGCGCAGCCTGAGTGCACGCGAGCTATCCCAGTTTGCCGATCTCACCGCGCGAATGGTGGCTAATCTCTCGAAAGAATCTGAAGGAGGTCGATAGTATGTCCAGACCCGCACCACGCCTATTGGAGGTTATACAGACCCGTTTTATCACACCAAACATGTTGAGAGTCACATTGGGCGGTGAAGGTATCTTGGGGTTTCCGGCGGACCAGGAGAGCGCGTATATCAAACTGCTGTTCGAGCAGGGCGAAGGCCAGAAACCGCTGATGCGCACGTACACCATCCGCAATCAGCGCGAAAATGAAATCGATGTGGACTTCGTCGTGCACGATCACCCGGGGCCGGCAGGCAGCTGGGCGCTGGGCGCAAAACCGGGCGACCGCATACTGGTTGGAGGTCCCGGGCCTCGGAAGCTGATCAACCCCACCGGCGACTGGTTTTTACTTGTCGGCGATATGACCGCGCTGCCCGCAATCAGTGTGAACCTGGCGCTACTACCGAATACGGCACAAGGTATTGCGGTGATTGAAATAGCGAGTGAGGCGGATCGCCAGTCTCTTTCATGTCCGCCCGGCGTCGACATCGTCTGGGTGGTGTCTTGTAACCCGTCCTCGCCGGGCGAGGCGTTGTTCGATGCGGTAGCCGAATTGCCGTGGGGTGGAGGTGTGCCGTCTGTCTGGTGTGCTTGTGAATTCTCCAGCATGCGGCGGTTTCGTGCGTATTTTCGAGAGGGGCGCGCGACAGATCCGAAGCTTCGGTATATTTCCAGCTACTGGAAATATGGCCTGAGTGAAGATCAGCACAAGATCGTAAAACGTGAAGATGAATCGACAGTGGCAGTACTTTAACGGGGAGCGCGAAGATCCATGGAAAAATCATTCTGGCTGGAGAAGTGGCGCAAAAATGAAATTGCTTTTCATAACAGTGAAGCGCATCCACTGCTGGTGAAACACCTTCACCGGCTGAAACTTGAAAAAGGCGACCGCCTTTTCCTGCCACTTTGCGGAAAGACGCTGGATATAGGCTGGCTGCTCGGTGAGGGGTACCGCATAGTCGGGGCAGAGCTGAGTGAATCTGCAGTGATTCAGCTCTTTGAGCAATTGGCAATGACTCCTCAAATCGAGGAGCTCGGAGAACTGAAGAAATACTACGGTGACGGTGTCGAAGTATTTGTTGGTGATATTTTCGAACTTGCGGAATCATCCCTTGGGGCGGTCGACGGTATCTACGATCGGGCGGCGCTCGTGGCTCTGCCGGATTCCATGCGCAGTGAATACGCCGATCACCTGATCAAGATTACCCGGGCGGCGCCGCAACTATTGATCAGTTTTGATTACGATCAGAATCAGTTGCCGGGACCACCGTTCTGTGTGAATGACTCGGCCATTCGTGCCTTGTATGAAGCTGGTTACCGTGTCGAGAAAGTTGACTCTGTGCCGGTGGAAGGGGGGCTGAAGGGCAAGGTTGCAGCAGATGAGGTGGTCTGGATGCTGGAGTTCTGATGGAGAAAGCCCCGCAGGGCGCGACCTGAAGACAGCATCTGCTGCGTTACAGCTCTTGTAAAGGGCTAGCCATTCACTGCGAGCTGCGCCTACCAGCTACTGCCTTCAGGTCACGCTGCGGCATTACGGACTTGATCAGAGGTTCCCTAACCCTTAATGTGAGGGAAACACTTTTCTGGCAAAAGAATAAAAATATGCTGGATGATTGGATTCTGCCTATTGGATTTTCCTGTTTTTTGATGGCTTCTCTGGTAGCGATAGTGTCGCCGTCAAAAAACCTTCCCTGGACCTTGCGCCTGTTCCTGTTCATTTTGGGGTCGGCGGCTCTGCAGATGTCACTGGTTCGCTATGGCATGGCGGAAAGATTCACCGGGCTGATTTTTCTGATGGACCCGCTGGATATAGCTTTTGCACCCTTGGCCTACCTGTATCTGCGCAACCTGAATGGGCGGTCGATGCACCCGTTACTGGTCGCTGCACATTTCATTCCTTCCCTGATTGCCATTCTCGCAACGGTGCCATTCTGGCTCAGTGATGCAGTAAACAAACTCAGTTACTACCGAACCAGCCTGGAATTCAGTAACTGGCAGTGGCCGTCCGATGAGGGTACGGTCTGGGTGATTCTCATTCAGCTCCTTGTCTATTCACCTTTTGTGCTTGTCGAATATCACCGAAGAGTGCGCCAGTACGACGGGCAGGTGCCTTTGCACCGACCCTGGTTGCACTACTTTGTTGGTTCCTACTACTGCCTGTGGTTGTTGATCGGGACACTCGCACTCATGCAGTTTGAGGTGTCATTGCGGCACGTGCTGCTACTGGGTTTGATCGCGTTTGTGATCAGCTTTGTCGCAATTCTTATACGTGAACCAAGTTCCATTTCTGGTGAGACGGACGTCGAGCGTGTTCGGCAATCGTGGCGGTATTCCGTTGCCAAAGACAGCCTCGCTGCCCTGGCGGACAGATTGCATCAATATATGCGGATTACTCGTTGTTATCTGGATTCCGATCTGTCGCTTGAGACTTTAGCGAAGGACCTGAACACCCAGCCAGCAAAGCTGACGAAAATGTTCAGCCGCCACCTCGATATCGGGTTTTACGACTACATCAACGGGTACCGGGTAAAGGCCGCCAAGCAGATGCTTGCCGATCCCGAAATGCGCGCCCGCTCTGTTACAGACATCATGCTGGCCAGCGGCTTCAGCAGTAATTCCGTGTTCTATGCGAACTTCAAGGCTGACACGGGTATGACGCCTGCCCAGTTCCGGAAAAGAGGGCATTTGAAAGTCCCCGAAACCGTACTCGCCTGTATTTGATCGTTTCTTGGTGTTTCACAAACAATTGATTTCATTGAAGAAAATATTCTTCCGTCAAAAGTTTGCCACACGAAGGAAATACCAAAACCTGTCTCATATCGTTTTCTCACCCATAGCGAGGTGATGAGGAGAACGATAATGAAAATGTTATTTGCGGGCGTGGTATGTGCCGTGGCACTGGGCTGCGGTAAAGCTGTGGCATATAGCTGCGGGGATACAGACGTCATTTACAACCTGTATGACATGATGTCAGAAATTCAGAGTGAAAATGGCCCCGGGACCATTGGGCCGCGAAGGCTGGTTACCAATCAGACTTCTGAAATTGTGGCCTTTACCGACAAGCGGTTTATTCAGCCACACGCCCTCGATGTCGATCAAATTACCATCAAATTTACCAAGGAACACGGCACCTGGCTTGGCGGCGGAGTCGTTGAAGTGGTGTGTGCCACAGACGCGAACGGAAACGTACAGAAGCTGGATGAGGTCAAATTCAGCGGCGGGCGTCGCAACATCGGCGACCAGGTAATACGGTCATACAGCGGTCTAAAGGACAAGCGTTTATCGATTCATGCGGTGGGTATCGGAGCGGTCGGCAGCGCGCGTATTCGATTCGACTTGCTGCGCAATCCGTCAGAAGGCCAGCCGTGGGTACCTGATACGAGCGCGCCGGCAGGGCCTGTGCCCGGTTTTGCCGATGTTCACGTGCATCAGACCGCGGATCTCGCGTACAGCAAGGGGTGGTATTGGGGGAGCCACCAGCCCGGCGATCTTATGACACAGGTCACTATGTGTAGCGGGGACAACCATGGCACCCTGGAGCCGCTGGGAATCGAAATTCACGAGCTCGGCAAGGCGCATCTCGGCGAAACCAGTGGATATCCTGATTTTATCAACTGGCCGCGCTGGAACGACATCAAGCACCAGCAGGTCACATCTGAATGGTTAAAAGATGCCCACGAGCGGGGGCTGACCTTGATGGTTGCGTCCGTTGTTGCCAACCAGACGCTTGCCGCGGGTATGATCGCGTCCGGTAACCATGATAACCGTATCGCTCCCTTCGATATGGAGTCCGTCCGGCACCAGATCACCGAGCTGAAAAAAATGGACGATTCGGAAGACTGGTTTGAAATCGTACTCGATCCCTGGCATGCCCGTCGTGCGATCGCCGAAGGAAAGCTGGCGGTGATTCTTGCCATCGAAGCCAGCAACCTGTTCCCCGAATCCGACGGCCCCTGGCGTGAGCAGCTGTACGATGTATACGATATGGGTGTGAGGGCGCTACAGATCGCGCACCAAACCAACAACGATTTTTCCGGAGCGGCGTACCACCAGGATATTTTCGAGATCGTCACCCAGTTGAAGGCCTGGTACACCGGCGATGTGGATTACGCCGAGGCCAGTGATGGAGTCCATAACGACATCGGCATGAGTGCGCGCGGGTACGAGCTCTTGGACGAAATGATCCGATTAAACATGATCATTGATATGGCGCATCTACCGCTCAAATCCCAACGCGAGATTTATCAGGTCGTATCCCAGAATCACAACTACTACCCATTGTTTAACTCCCATACGCGCATCGACGAACTGCTGTATCAGGAAGATCGAGATATTCTGAATGAACACGTCACTACCGATGAGACTTTGGAGTTTTACCGGGCGACCGGCGGTGTCATTGGTTTGCGCACCGGTCTCCAGCGAATGAAGGATTACCCGGCGTCGGGCGTGGCGAATAACTGCGACGGATCTTCGCGATCAATTGCCCAGTTCTATCGATACGCTGCTGATCGCGGGGTGAAAACCGCGTTTGCTTCCGACTTCAACGGATTTATCGAAATGAACCCTCCGAGATTTGGTGCCGATGCCTGCGCAACCGCGCCGGATGAGTCCACCCGGTTAGCACAGGCTGAAGCCCAGGGAGCGGCGGATCCGTACTGGCCGGATTATGTACAGGAATACAACGAGAAAGGCACAGCGCACATCGGTTTGTTACCCGCACTGCTTTGGGATTTGAATGAGGTGGGGGCGGACGTAACCGACCTCGCGACATCGTCGGAGTCCATGGTGGCAATGTGGGAGCGAATCTACGATCCCGCGCGACAAATGGTGCAGTAGCCAGCGAGCCGGATTGTGCACGCCCGAGGGTGAGGGCCGCCAATAAGGCGGCCCTTATGGGCTCCCGCGAGTCACCGGGTATAGTATTGCCCTCGTGATTGATTTGATTACCGGTGTCGGATTTTCTACGTCCGTGATTATTCTGGGACCGTTCACCGTGCTCTACGACGTGATGGGTGGTATTCGCGGGGTTATCTATTCCGATGTGGTACACCTACACTGGCTCTACTGGTGATTATTGCGAGCTAGCTTGCCAACCTACTAGTCCGCAGTTTTCGGCGCACTCAGCGCCTTACTGTAAAAACCGGAAGTGTCAAAACAGCAAACCCGCTTTTTTCCTTCTGCGAGCATACTGCAAGCATCCTGAATACGTTTCGTACGGGTTTTCGCCTGTTTGGCGGATTCGACCCAGTGAATCCAGTCGATACGGGCAATGGTCGTTGTAGCATCCCAGGTCGCCTGGGACTGTGGTGAGGCTGTTAGCGCTTGTTTCAGATCTGCAGGTACCTCTGGCTCGGGTTCCTGTTCTACTGCTTCAATCTCAAATTCTGCAATATCACCGTGAACTGCGCCAGCGGATTCCATTAAGTCTTTATCGATCTTCAGCCAATGGCTCTTTTTCCCGTCGGGCTCGAGGACCGCTCGAAATTCGTGGCCGTTGATGGAGCCGTCGACACTGGTGCGTCCGCGCCTCGGAAGGGTCGCGCTGACTTCACCCGGAAGAATTACGAAGGCCCAGTTTTCAGCACCTTCCGAGCTTTTCGGGCGCAGTAGTTTTTCGGAGAACTCAGTCAATACTGATTGCTTGGACACTTGGAATTTCCTTCCGGTGGCTCGATTCCCGCTTAAATTATACGTTCAGTTTCGGCAATACAAATGATTTTGTATTGGTGGCAAGCGGATCTAGGGCCCGGCATTGGCATTCAGTTCCTTCTGCGCATTTTATTGGTTGTGTTCACTGTGAATCTGGAAGAACCGCGCGGATGGACTACCTGATAAATTGGCGTGCGCTAGATGTTTTTGGGTCTAGATTGTATATGCGCGTGATCCCGTATGTTTATAAACAAAAAAGGCCGGCAATGCCGACCGTTTTTTGAAAGGGAAACGCGATTTATGCTGGATTTTACCCCATGCGCTCCTTCAACGGATTGCGCAGCTGTTCTGCCATATTCAGTAGCAGGGATTCAGTAGTTTCCCAGTCAATGCACTTGTCTGTGACAGACACACCGTACTCCATTTTACTGCGGTCTTTATTGATCTTCTGGTTGCCGGCCTTGAGGTTGCTTTCCACCATGATGCCGATAATGGACTTGTTTCCGTCCAGAATCTGGTGGGTCACATTGTCGACCACCAGCGGTTGCAGCTCGTGGTTTTTGTTGGAGTTGGCGTGGCTGCAGTCGACCATGATATTTGGCACCAGACCGGCGGCTTCCAGTTCCTTTTCACACATGGCAACGCTGACGGAGTCGTAGTTTGGCTTGTCATTACCGCCGCGCAATACCACATGGCCGTATTTGTTGCCGGCGGTGTGGATGATGGCGACCTGGCCTTCTTTGTTGATACCCAGGAAGCGGTGCGGATTGGCGGTGGACTGGAGAGCGTTGATGGCCACTTCCAGGCTGCCGTCGGTGCCGTTCTTGAAGCCCACAGCGGAGGAGAGACCACTGGCCATTTCCCGGTGAGTCTGGGATTCAGTGGTACGAGCGCCGATGGCGGACCAGGAAATCAGATCCTGCAGGTACTGCGGGGAGATGGGGTCCAGAGCCTCGGTGGAGGTGGGCAGACCCAGCTCGGCGATATCCAGCAGCAATTTACGGCCGATATGCAGGCCGTCTTCGATCTTGAAGGAGTCGTCCAGGTGCGGGTCGTTGATCAGGCCCTTCCAGCCCACGGTGGTACGGGGCTTTTCAAAATACACACGCATTACGATCAGCAGGGTGTCAGAGACCTTGTCCGCCAGCGCCTTGAGGCGCTTGGCATAATCGATGGCCGCATCTACGTCGTGAACGGAACAAGGGCCGATCACAACCATCAGGCGGTGGTCTTTGTGGTCCAGAATGTCGCGCACTGCGGCGCGTCCGGCGGCTACTGAGGCTTCGGCAGCTTCGCTGACGGGCAGTTCCGATTTCAGCGCTTCCGGGGTAATCAGGATGTCCTGGGAGACGACGTTCAGGTCGTCGAACTGCTGCGTGGTCATGGTTAATTCACTACTTTTCGATAATTTTTTACGCGTCCGTGCCCGCAGGGCGTGCGCTGCGGGGCAGTTATGCTACCTAGTGGTAGGGAGCAGGGCTAGGGTTTCATTTGAAACAGTTTTAGGTGTCACGGCTTTCGAGTCGGAGCGCAATACCTGTCATTTAATCCCGCTACTAATTGGGATGAAACTGCAGGTGGTCGTATTCCTGGCTCCATGGGTAGGATGATTTTCCATCGCGTTATTTCGGGGGAAGCTCAACTAGCCGCTGCAGCAATGGGAAGTAGAGCGCGCAGCGGATAGACCTTTCTCCGCGTTGATAAAACAGGCGGCGGTAGTTTTCCAGCTGGCCCCGGTACTTCTCCAGCTGTTGGTCTAGAAAGGCTTCCTCGATTTCACCGGCGATTGGCTCTGCGGTTTTGTAGTCGACAATCCAGCGAGTATTGGTGTCATCGATAAAGGTTCTGTCGATGATATTGCGTCTCATCTGTCGGCCGCCGCTGTGCAGTTCCAGTTCCGCCGCAGAGTCCCTATGGTTGGCATCAAGCAGCCAGCGCCCGGTCTCACAATTCAGCGTATTCACCACCGCCTGCTCAACTTTACCCCGGGCTTTTTCCAGGTTGCTGCCGCTGAGCCCAGTCTGTGCGAGACGTATATCCCAAAGGGGACGTAGCTGTTCGCTCAGCTCTGCTGGCGACTTGTTTAGCATCGCGGGTGATTCGGTGAGGGTGGCCAGGGTTTCGTGGGCCACGGTGCCCGCGTGGCGGAACCAGCGCAGCGCAACCTGGCCCATGTCTGGCAGGTTGGGCTCGCTAGCTTCTGTCAGCTCCGCCGGTTTGTAATCCGGTGTGCGGTACTGGCTCAACCAATCCCGCGTGGGTGCCGCCGGACTGTCCCAGGGTTGCGGCAGACGCAAAAGATAGTCGTAATCCTTGCGCACACGCGATTCGCTGTCTTCGTGCTCGGGTGCTTCCGGCCATTTGCACCAGTTGCTCGGTTCTTCTCTCGGAATGGATGGCCAGATGCAGGCCAATAGTGCGGCGGCGCCAGGTGGCTTGAGGGTTCCTTTCTTTTCGTCCCGTTTTACGCAGGCGAGCAGGTGCAGGGAGCGAATGGCGCGGGTGCATCCAACATATAGCAAACGGGTGCCTTCCAAGCGCTCCCGTTCACTGTTGTCGTGACGCAGGTAGTCAAACAGCGGGTCTTTGTCGCCGCGGGCGCTTTTCGGGGCGAGCATAAAGCGGCTTTCGCCTTCACTGTTGAGCCACTCGGCCCAGCGCAGCAACTGGTCGCCGCCGGGCTTGCCGCCCTGGTCGAGCCCAGGAATCAGAACGTGCTCGAACTCCAAACCCTTGGATTTGTGAATGGTCATCACCTGCACACTGGCGTCCTGGCCGGGCCGGGCGAAGAGCTTTTCCAGTGCGTTGTAGAATTGGGTCCAGTCGGCAATGGCGCTGCCAGTGTCGAACTTTTCCAGTAGCTGGAAGAAGTCCTGTACATTATCCAGTTCACTTTTGTGGGCTACGGTGGCTGGGCCACCGAGGGCGAGCCACAGGCCTTCGATCCAGGTGCGCAGGGGTTTGCGGCCCCGCTGTTGCCAAGTTTGGTGTATCGACTCTGCGCAGCGGTGCAGTCGCTGACGAGCGTCGTCACTCAGCAGGGCAATCTCGTCGATTTCCTGCAGAGCCATAATCAATGGGCGAGCACTGCTATCTGTCGGTGCGCGGGTTTCTGTTCCGTCACCGGCTTGATTGCCCCAATTGGCGAGGGTGTACAGGTCCGGCAATTGCAGTCCGCACCAGGGCGCGCGGAATACGGAAAGCCAGGCAATGCGGTCACTGGGATCGAGCAGGGCGCGGGTAAGGCTGAGCAGGTCCAGCACGACCATTTTACTGGCCAGTGGTGCCAGGTCGGGGGCCTGAAAGGCAATACCGGCTGCGCTCAATGCAGGTAGTACGCGGCCGAGGTGCTTTTTCTTGCGCACCAGGATGGCGATGCGACCTTCCGGGTCCTGCTCGCGTAACTGCTGTACAAGTTTTACTGCCTTTTCCGCTTCCAAATCCCGGGTTTCGTCATTCACGCAACCGTAGAAATTCACTGCCGGCGCCTGCCACTTGGTGCTCTTGAACGCATGAGATTGCAGATAGCGCACGGCACCGCGGCTGATATTGTCCTGCGCTGGAAATGCGAGTTGGAAAGTATCGTTTACCCATTCCACCACGGCACCTTCGGAGCGGAAGTTCACCTGCAAGTCCAGTGGCTCCAGGGGCACCCGGTTGTCGTCGTGGCCAATGCCGCGGGCGCGGGCGTCGAGGAAAATGCCCACGTTGGCGTTGCGGAATCCGTAACAGGACTGCATGCCGTCGCCAACGATAAACAGGGTGCGCCCGTCACCGGGCTCCCAGCCGGCGGTGAGTTTCTCCAGCAGTTGCAACTGCATCTGCGAGGTATCCTGGAACTCGTCCACCAGAATATGTTGGGTTTGCAGGTCGAGCTTTAGTGCCAGGTCGGTGGGCTCGTCGCTGTTACCGAGGGCGATTAGTGCAGCCTGGGCGACCTCGGTGTAATCGGTGGCACCTAGCTGCTGGAACACCAGCTTTAGTTGCGCGACCAACTTCGGCAGCACCAGCGCCAGCGCCTGCAGCAGTTCCCACTGGCTTTCCTGTAATCCGGTGGGCAGATTGCGGGTTTCGTTGAACGCTTCCGATACGGAGGTGTTTTCACTCAGTTCCGCAGACAGTGCGTAAAGCCGGCTCTTGTAGGCATCGGCCCCGGGTACTTCTTTTTCCGTGGGGAAACCGTGGCGCTTGTCCACGCGCTTGCGCGGGCCATTTTTGTCCGTGACCAGCATATTGATCAGCGCCAGCCACTGGGGCAGGGCGCTGGCATCGGTACCGGGTAGCTCGACAATGCCGGCACATACTGTCAGTGGATGGGCCACGGAATTGTCGCGCAGGTAGCTTCCTGCGAAGTCTGCCAGCTCCAGCAATTCACCCTGATAAACAGACAGGCATTCAGCCAACTCCGTGAGACGATCGGTTACCAGCTCATCAATGGCAAAGTGAAAATAATCCTGCGCGCCTTTTTGTCCTACGCCCAAGAGAGGGCCCAGCCACTGATCGCGTTTTTCCAGCAGTATCTGCAACAGTTTGTTGAGCTGACCCAGGTCATTATCCAGGTGCAGCAGCAGTTGCTGCAGGGCGGTATCCGCCTCGTCGCCATCCAGGGACTTGAGCAGGTTCACCACCGCCATTTCAAAGGCGATCTGGGTTTGCTCCAGCGGTTCTCCCGGAGCACCCAGGCCACTTTCGATTGGCAACTGGCTGGCAAGGCTGCGGCACAGACCATCAATGGTCTGGATACGCAGGCGCTGGGGCATCTGCAGCAGTTGCCAGTTCAGTTCCCGATCCCGCCCCAGTAGTGCGCTGGCCAGGTCCCAGGTGATGGCATCGTGCGGGTTCTCGGGTCTTTCTGTATCCCGCGCGGTCTGCAGTGCCTCGATCAAACGCTCGCGCATCTCGCCCGCGGCTTTGCGGGTAAAGGTGATGGCGAGCACTTCTTCCGGTTGCTGGCAACTGGCCAGTAGTTTTAGCACACGCTGGGTGAGCAGGCCGGTTTTACCGGAACCCGCAGGTGCGGAAACGGCGAAGCTCCGGGTAATATCCAGTGCACGGGTGCGGGCCTCGGCGTCGATGGGCTGGGAGACGGCAGGATTGGGTACTACTTCGGTCATTGTGCTGCTTGCTCCCGTTCCGGCCACCGATTTAACGGCCAGAGTTCGCTCTGATTGGTGTTGTCCTGAGGGCGGTCGAACTGGAGGGTGGCGACGCCGTTGCGGTATTCGCCGGCAAGCAGTTCCAGGCCGTGCCGCCAGTAGTCACTGAGATCCTGCCAGGTGGTGTAGGGGGCGTCTTTCTGGGTGTCTGCCACGGGCTTGATGCCGTTAATGGGCTGCTCCAGTTCACCGCAGCCGCTCCACTTGCAATCACTGGTGCGCACCTGACCGAAGGCGATGGCCTGGGCTTGCGGTTGAAAGAGGGCGTAAAGGGGTAGCTGGGGTTCGCGAATGCGCTCCTGTAGCCACTCATTGATACTCGGTGTACCGGTTTTGTAGTCGATCACCAACTGCTCGCCGCCGTCGAGTTGATCGAGTCGGTCGAGGCGCAGATTGAACTGCAGCCCGCCGATGGAGACCTGTTGATCCCATTCGATTTTCTCCACGCGAAATGCGGGGCGCTGGGATTCGAGCTCTAGCCACTGGTCCATCAGTCGTAACAGCCGCTGTTGTTCCATGGCCCAGAAGCCGGTGGGCAGGTGCCCGTGTTTTTTGCGCATATCGCGCAGGGCATTCTCGATGGCGTTTTCGATCTGTTGATTGCGCGCATCTTCGCCCAGCGCCTTGAGTTGCGTTGAGTCGCTACAGGCTTGCCAGAATTCCGCTAACACCTGATGCACCAGATTGCCGCGCTCTGCGGGGCTGAGGCCGATACTGGGGGCCATGAAATCGCTGGCGCCGAGGCGGTAGCGCAACTGTGCGTTGAGCGGGCACAGCGCTTGCGCCTTCAGGACCGAGGCGCCGCCGCGCACGCGCTCGCAGTCTGCTGGTACGAGTGGTGGCAATGTTGTGTCGGTGATTTTTTCCAGTGCAGTCGCATCGACAAGTAGCTGGTTGTATTCCGTAAGCCCGTCGCTGTCGAAGGTCTCTGCTTCTACGCGCTCGCCAAACAGATTGCTCAGCCCCTGGTGGACGCCATCTTCTTCACAGGCATAACTGACCACGATATCGCCACTGGCATTCAGCAGGTCGCCGGTGAGTTCGCGGGCGAGTTCCAGCTCGCGCTCGGCGCTGGCGCGGGGCATCTTCCAGTGTTTTTGCCACTGGATCGGAAGCAGCGGGTTGGGTGCCGGGGTGGCGGGCCACTGTTGCTGGCCAAAGCCCACCAGGCGCAGATGATCGAAGGCGAGGCCGCCGGCTTCCAGAACGCCGAGAATCTGCAGGGGCCCATCGCGGGTTTCTGCCTGGAAGGGCGTGCGGCTCGCAATCTGGCGGAGTTGCTGCTGCGCCTGTGTGACGGACAGTGAGCCTGCGAAGGCGGAAAGCGTGGCGAAGTTCTCGAGCGCGCTCTCCCAATGCATCAGCTGCTGGTATTCCTGACTGTCGGGATTGCGCGCGCCGGGCCAGCCGAGAAGAGTAAAAATCTCTGAAAAACGCGCGGCCCAGATTTCTGCCGGTGCCCGCTGCCAGCGCCGCTGGCGATCGCCGATCTGCTCCAGTTGTCGCGGTAGCTGGGCAGAATCCAGTTTCAGCTCATCGGTAATACGTTCCGCCCAGTAGCGCAGGGTATCACCGGTGACTTTGCGCAGTTCCAGTTTGCGCAAGCGGCGGAACAGGGCGCTGCGCAGCCAGAGTTCATCGTCATTTCCCCAGAAGGGGCTGAACAGGATGTTTCGCAGTTGGGAGTAGTCCCATTCATCCGCCATAAGTTCGAGCAACTGCAGCGCAGCAGCGCCGACTGGAGTCTGCGCAAGCGGGGTACCGGCAGAGAAGTTGAATGGCAAGGTATAGCGCGGTTGCGCCGGGTCGAGAAACTGTGGCTCCAGCACGCGGGCGAATATGGATTCCACCTGGGCGCGGCACTGGCCGAGGTTATTGACCACGATGCCGACACTGACGCGGCTGTTTGTTGCGACGCTTTCTTCGAGCTTCTGTGCCGCCCAGCGCGCAGCCTGGTACAACTCTTCTTCGAGATTGGTACAGGCTGCCCGCGTGATTGTTGCCTGGCGTTTGCTTGCCGGGTGGTCGATGACATTCTCGGCTGCGCTTTCGATGATGGATTTGTACAGCGGGGATATCTGCGCGAATCCGGCGGTATCGATCTGCGGTAGTTTTGGCAGTGCACCCTCGTTGAACGCCTGTAGAATACGCAGATCGCGTTGGTCCGGAGTAATGGCATTGTGTAGACGTAACTGATGAGCGAAGGCGCGAATCATGCGAAACAGCGGGAATTCGTCGGCGCTGAGCGACAGGGCGAATTGTTCCAGCAGTGGTTCGATGGCGCTGTCGAGCTGGTCCAGGTCGTCCACCAGTTGCCACTGTAGTAACTGCGCCAGCGCTCCGTCCGCATCGCGGCACAACTGCACACTGTTCAGTAACTCTCTTTCCAGCGCTTCATCGAACGCCCGCTGCCACAGCAGTTGGCGTTGCTCGCGATTCAGTACCTGCTGTATTGCCGGTTGCCAACCCTGCTGTTGCAGGGTAAACCACAATTTGTCCAGCCAGCCCTGCATAGACTCCACCGCGGGCGGTGCCCAGCTGGCGCCGGCAGGCTGTTCGCTGGCATATACCTGCTGGCAGCGATTGCGCAGGCGGTTGTTGGGTGTCAGCAGCAGGCCTCCGGGTGGGAGTTGCGCGAGAATTTGCAGGACAGGGAATGCCGGTTGCAGCATGGAAAGGCGAACCTGATTCTTGAAATTTTATGAGCGTGTATGGCGGGTAACAGTCGCGTTTTGCGGGGGAGCTGTCAACGGTCGCGGCCGGGCTAAATAATCACCAATTAGCTCACTGGCTGATGCTGGGCGGGGGAGAACTCGGCAAACGCGAGGGCGATCCGTTGTTCTGTGTCCGGGGCACTACTCAGTAGCTGGCTTGCGCCTGCAGTCTCCGGTAGTACGAGCTTCAGCTCTTCCAGCCACCATTGCACACGACGGGCGATGGCAGGGCCTGAATCGAGCCAGCGGATACGCCGTGGTGCAAACGCGTCCAACTCTTCTCGCAGCAGGGGGAAATGGGTACAGGCAAGCACCGCGATATCCACTTTATCGCCACCGGCGGTGTGGAATATGCGGCGCAATACCGGCTCCAGATCGGCGGCGGCGATAGTGTCCCCGCGTAATTTTGCTTCAGCCAGCCGAACCAGTTCCGGTGCTGGCACATTGATTACCCGGTATCCATTGGCGAACTGCTCAATCAGCTCGCGGGTATAGCGGCGGTTGACGGTGCCCTCGGTGGCAATTAGTGCGATAACACCGCTCTCAGTCTCCTGGGCCGCGGGTTTGATGGCGGGAACGACACCGACAACCGGCTGGCTCAGTGTTTCACGCAATTGCGGCAGGGCGAGGGTGCTGGCGGTATTGCAGCCGACAACAAGAATATCGGCCCCGGTGGCTGCCATCATGGCGGAGGCCTGCTCGACGATACGCGGGCGCAGCTCCTCCTCGCTTTTGGTGCCGTAGGGGTAAAAGCCGTTATCGACCCCGAAATGCAGGGTGAGCGCGGGTATCTGCCGGCGGATCTCGCGGGCAATGCTGATGGCGCCGACGCCGGAATCGAATATCAATGCGCTGGGGGCCTTGTTAGAATGGCCGCTTCCATTGGGCATAACGAAAACCTGTTTCCCTCAATTCGGCAACCCGCTCACGGTGGCAGGGTGTGCTAATCGGGCCAAGAATACCGCATTCAGCGCCGGGACTGGCAGGTCATTTGCCCGCAGCGCGTCGCGTGGGTATTCCGGGCCACCTCAATAAGTTTAAGAGTTTTCTATGATTTCGTTTCCTCTCCAGGTCACTCTAGAGCAAGCGGTGCTGGCGGGTGTATTGGTTGTACTTTTTGTGACCATCGCTGCATGGATCAGTCGCTCTGCGGTCAACCGGCGCTTGCAGGCGCTGCAGGGAGAGCATCAGGTGGTGCTGGCGCAGCTCAACAGCAGCCGTGAGCAGGAATCCCGTCACGAGCTGGATATCCAGCAGTTGCGCACGGAGTTGGATACAAAATCCACCCAGTTGGCCCGCTATCAGGTACTGGTAGAGAAGGGGGAGGCCGCGCTTGCGGAGCAGAAGCAGCAGCTGGAGCAGACCCGGGCCAGTATGACCCAGCAGTTTGAGAACCTGGCAAACCGCATCTTTGAAGAGAAGCAGCAGGCTTTCCAACGCCGCAGTGAAGACAGCCTGCGCAAGAGCCTCGACCCGCTGGAGCGCCAGTTGGGCGATTTCCGCAAGCGGGTTGAGCATGTCTACGACCGCGAGAATGCCGAACGCAACAGCCTGATGGGGCAGATCAAGGCTCTGCGGGAACAGACCCAGCGCATCAGCGACGAGGCGCTCAACCTGACCTCTGCGCTCAAAGGCGATCGCAAAATCCAGGGCAACTGGGGCGAGGTGGTGTTGGAGCGCCTTCTGGAAGAGTCCGGCCTGCAGAAGGGCCGCGAATACGAAACCCAGGTGAGCTTTACCAGTGATGGTCGCCGCCGCCAGCCGGACGTGATTGTGCGCCTGCCGGAGAACAAAGACCTGATCATCGATTCCAAGGTCTCTCTGGTGGATTACGAACGCTATGCTTCCGCAGAAACCGATGAGGAGCGCACCGCGGCACTGAAGCAGCATGTGAACTCGCTGCGGGCCCATATCACCGGCCTCAACAAAAAGGCCTACGAGCAGCTGGAAGGGGTGCGCACTCTCGACTTCGTGTTTATTTTCGTCCCCATCGAAGCTGCCTACATGCTCGCCATGCAGGCAGACCCGGAGATGTTCCGCTTCGCCTATGAACGCCAGATTGTTCTGGTCAGCCCCACCACCCTGATGGCAACCCTGCGCACGGTGGAGAATATCTGGCGTTACGAAAAGCAGAACAAGAACGCGGAAAAAATCGCCGACGAGGCCGGCAAGCTGCACGACCAGTTTGCGCTGGTGCTGGAATCACTGGATAACCTCGGCAGTCGCATCCGCCAGGCCGATGAGGCCTATCAGGAAACCTACAAGCGCCTCGCCACCGGCCGCGGCAACGCGGTGAAGCGCATCGACAGCCTGCGAAAGCTCGGCGCCAAGACCCGCAAGCAGATTGCCGCTGACCTGCGCGAGAAAGCGGAAGATAGCCACAAGCTGCCATCACCGGAACCGAAAAACGAAGCGCTAACCGAAACTGAAACAGAGAGCGAAGCGGAATAAGTTTTGAACGCAATCTTCGAAACCTTTTCCTTCGCGCTTGCGGTCACCGCGCCGATTTTTCTTACCCTGCTGGTGGGCTACGGACTTGCGCGGGTCAAACTGCTCAGCGAATCCTTTGTCGATGATGCGTCCAAGCTGGTGTTTCTGGTAACGCTGCCGGCGCTGTTGTTTTTCAATATCTTCGGTTCCGACGCCCATCTTGGGGATGAATGGCCGCTGCTACTGGCGGGATTGATCGGCACCATGCTGACGGTTCCCCTGGCCTGGGTGGTGGCGCGACCATTGGCCTATGGCGATCGCAGTGCGTTTATTCAGGGCGCTTTCCGCGGCAATCTGGGTATTATCGGCCTTGCCTGGGCGGCAAACGCCTATGGTCCGGCGGGTCTGGCACAGGCGGCTCTGCTGATGGCGGTCATCACGATCTTTTACAATATCGCTGCGGTTGCGCTGTTTGCAGTGTATTCCCAGAAGGCCAAGTTCAGCTGGAGCAAGCTGCTAAAAGACATTGCCAGAAACCCACTGATCGTCGCGATTGTTGCGGCGTTACTGGCAAAGGCCGTTGGGCTCAAGCTGCCGCACATGGTGGTGCAAACGGGTGAGTACCTCGCTTCGGTTACCTTGCCGCTGGCTCTGTTGTGTATCGGTGCAACGCTGGATCTCAGTATGCTGCGCCGCAGTTCTTTTGGCGCTTTTGCCGCAAGTGTATTCAAGTTGCTGATCGTGCCGCTGGTGCTGTTGGGTATTGGCCTGCTGTTCCGGCTGGACACCCAATCCATGGCGATTCTGTTTCTGCTCGCCGCGACTCCGACGGCCTCTGCGTCGTTTATCATGGCGCGCGCGCTCGGTGGCAACAGCCAGCTTGCCGCCAACATCATCGCGATCAGTACACTCTTTTCTATTGTGACCGCCAGCCTCGGGCTGGCACTGTTGAAGGTAAACCTCCCATGACCGAAGTACCCGTGTGGATCCTGGTAGTTGCCGGGCTGATTATTCTCGTGCTCTCTGCCATTGCCACTTATTACTGCCTGGAACTGCGCGCCGCGCGCAAGCGTCAGGCACGGCAGTTGGCAGAGCTGGAGGCGGCGGCCGACGCGCAGCGGGACCGGGTAAACAACAGTATTCAGATTATTGCGAAAACGCTGCTGGAAGAGGGCGTGGGGCTGACCGAAGCATCCCTGCGTATCCGTGTTCTATTGGATTCGCTGCAGGTTGAGCCGGCGGTGAAAGAGGAGTTTGTGGCGTTTTATCAGGTAGCGGACAAGACCAGCCATATTCCGATTCTGGAAGATTGGAAGAAGCTTTCTCGCAAGGAGAAGTTCGCGTTTGAGAAGGAAATGGTACGTATAGAAGGCGAGTACCGGGATTTTGCCCTGGATGCGGCCAAGCGGATTTTGGGGCGGAGTTTTTAAGTCGTCATCCCGGACTTGATCCGGGATCCAGCTGCTCCGGGGTCCCAAGGACCCCAAATCATTTCTTCACCAGCAAAACCCCGGACTCCGTATGATCCGTATACGGAAACTGGTCAAAAATCGCAAAACGCTCAATGCGGTGGGTTTTGGTCAGTTCCGCCAGATTCTCCAACTGTGTCTCCGGATTACAGGAGATATACAGAATACGCGGAAAGCGCGCGATCATCGCACAGGTGTCCGCATCCAGTCCGGCGCGGGGAGGGTCTACGAGTACGGTAGAAAAATCGTAACTGTCCAGATCAAAATCTTTCAGCCGCCGAAACGGCCGCACCTTGTCAATGGCCTGGGTAAATTCCTCGCTGGATAAACGCAGGATGGCCAGATTGTCGACGCCGTTCGCCGCGATATTTTCCTGAGCCGCATTCACCGATACCTTGGAAATCTCTGTCGCCAGCACTTGGCGGAAATTCTCCGCGAGGGGAATGGTGAAGTTGCCATTGCCGCAGTACAGCTCCAGCAGATCGCCCGTTTTGTCTTCACAGCAGCTCTTTGCCCAGCCGATCATTGAGCGGCAGATTTCCCCGTTTGGCTGGGTAAAGCTGCCTTCTACCTGCTTGTACTGATACGTCCGCCCATTGATGTCGAGCTTCTCAATGACGTAATCCCGCTCCAGTACCAGCTTCTGTTTGCGCGAACGGCCGAGAATCGGAACGCCCAGACTTTCCTGCAGCGCACGTGCTTCCGCTTCCCACTCTTCACCCAGAGGTTTGTGGTAGATCAGCGTGATCAATGCATCGCCGCTCAGGGTGGTAAGGAACTCGGTGCAGAACAGGCGTTTGCGCAGGATTTCGCTGCCGTTAATGGCATCCAGTAAGGGCGGCATCAGGGCATTGATCCGCTCGGAGCCCACGGTAAACTCTTCAATCACAAACGGCTTTTTGTATTCCCCCTGTTTGTACATGGCGTAATCCACACGGCCGCCGTCCTGCCACATCTTGAACTCGGCGCGCAGGCGGTAGTGGCTCGGAGGTGAGGGAAATACCTCCGGTTGCAGGTCGGTGTAGGAGGTATAGGCTTCCCGCAAGCGGGCCACTTTCTGGTCCAGTTGTTGCTGGTAGTCGTCGGTGTTTACGCGGTGAAGAGCCATGTGTGAAGCCGTTGTCGTTGAGATGCGTTATGGGAATGATTGCCGAAACCGGATGAAGGATCGTCGGGGCGCGGATTATAGCGGATGCGGCCTCCAGATAAACGGTTGCGGACAGCTGTTACAGGTGACAGAAACAGGAGACAGGAAATGGCGCTGGGTAGATTGGAAATTGTAGTGAGCGGGCAGGGGCTATACGAGTTTACCGCAGAGGTGAATCGCTGGCTGGCCGGTCAGAATTTATTCGGCTGCGGACTGTGCACCCTCTTTATCCAGCATACCTCCGCGAGTCTGCTGATCCAGGAAAATGCGGATCCAAGTGCCCGGGTGGATCTGGAAAACTGGTTGAACCGGCTGGTGCCGGAAAATGACCCCCTCTATACCCACACACTTGAGGGGCCGGACGATATGCCGGCCCATATCAAGGCCTCCCTTACTGCGTGTAGCCTCGGCATCCCGATGGACGAAGGCCAGCTACTATTAGGCACCTGGCAGGGTATTTACCTTTGGGAACATCGGCACCACCGCGGTACGCGGAATGTGATTGTGCAGGTCTGAGTGCTCAATCCAATGCCCGCTAAAATCGGCGAGTAAGAAACGTGGTTTCCTTGGTAGTTACCGAATCACCGCTGCTGAACTTGAAGGCAAACGTCATTTTTGCGTGTTTCGGCGCAGTTGCACAGACGCGGTAGGGGAGCCAGGTCGCACCGTTTTCCCCGAGGTCGATACTCGGTGCGCCGAAAATTTTGAGACGGCCCGGTTCTGCGAGTGATACGGCAACCGAGTCCTGCTGCTTTTCGTAACCCTCAACTTTGATTTGGTAGTTGTTGCACACCGTATGCCGATCAATTCGGGTAAACAGGGCCGTACGATCCCGCCGAATCTCCACCAGTAGTTTGGTGGTATCGGTAAAACCATATATTACTCCGGTGAACGCGCACAGCATCACGAGGCCATAGCCGGCGAGTCGAGGGCGTAATATGTGGCTTGGTTCACCAGTCAATTGCGCTTCGGAGGTGAAGCGAATCAATCCCGTCGGGCGCTCCAGCTTCGTCATTACCTGATCGCAGGCATCAATGCAGGCGCCGCAGTCGATGCAGGCGGCCTGCAGGCCATTGCGAATGTCGATTCCGGTTGGGCATACCTGCTGGCAAATACCACAGTCCACGCAATCTCCCTCAGTCCCATCTCCTTTTCGGCGGCTTGCCCGGGGCTCTCCGCGGTCTTTGTCATAACAGACTGTGTGCGTATCTGAATCAAACATTACGCTCTGGAAGCGGGCATAGGGGCACGCGTGCAGGCAGATCTTTTCTCTTACCAGCCCGGCATTGAGATAGGTTAATAGCGCAATGATAAGGACCCATGTCCAGATGTCTGCGGACAGCTGGAGCTGCGTGGCGTCGGCGAAGAGTTCCCGAACGGGAACAAAGTAGCCGACGAATGTAACTGCAGTGGCGAGCGCAAGAGCGCTCCAGAGCAGGTGCTTTAGCAGGCGCCGGACGATCAGCGAACCGGAAATGCGCTGTTGCGCTTCGCGAGCGCGGGCGTGGGCCTTGCCTTCGGTGAGGTCTTCAATACGGATAAACATCCAGGTCCATATGCTTTGCGGGCAGGCAAAGCCACACCAGACACGCCCCCAGGCGACCGCGAGAAAAAACAGAAGGCTGGCGGCGGCAATCAGCAGGCCAGCGAGAAGAGAAAGGTCCCGCCACGAAATGGCGCTGCCGAAAAACAGGATACGATGCTGCTCAAAAGAAAATAGGAGCAATGGCTCACCGTCGACCTGGCCCCAGACGAGTACAAAGAACAGTGCCATTAGTGGCCAGCTGGTCAGTCTGCGCAGGTTCTGAAAGCGACCTTCGGTCAGTCTGACGTGCAGCTTACCGTCCGGATCCGGGGTGTAGTCCTGTACTACGGGGATCTTTTCCATGGTGACTTATCCGCTAGAACTTTAGCGCGGAGCCTATAGGGAGTTCCTTGATGGGGTCAGGGATAATAAAAATAATTATAATGGGTACAGATTGGTGCCGGGATCCGCTCTGGTCCTGAAAGGCTGAATGGAGGTGTGCCGGAGTGAGCGAACAATTTCGATACGAGGCGTTGGAGACCTGGCTCGAGCAGGGTATCCGGGAGCAGCGCTGGCGCGGGGGAGAGCGACTGCCTTCGATTCGCGCATTGTGCCGGGATCGACGGCTGTCTAAAGCGACGGTGCAACACGCGTTGCAGCGGCTTGAGTCCCGTGGATTGATTGAAGCGCGCCCAAAGGCCGGTCACTTCGTCGCCATTCGCCCGCCGAGCGTCCAGCAGCCGGTCAGCCGCGCACGTATCGAGGCGCCGCACCCGGTCACGGTAAGCGAGCTGTTGCTCGATATCATGGGACGTAACGCGGCATTTGATCTGTTGCCGACGTTCACCGGGGCTGAGCCTCCGTCTGGTATTGTCGCGCTCAATCGGTCGATTGCGCGGGCATTGCGGCGGCCGTCACAGGGCAGTTATCAGTACTACGACGAGCCAGCCGGTGACGCAGGCTTACGGGAGCAGCTTTCGATTTTGATGGCGCGGCGTGGCTGCCGGGTTGGAGCGGACGAGCTTTGTATAACGTCCGGTTGCCAAAACGCACTGTTTCTCGCGCTAATGGCCAGCTGTAAGCGCGGTGATGTAGTAGCCGTTGAATCGCCGGGCTTCTATGGGGTGATGCAGCTGCTCGAATACCTTGAGCTGCAGGTAATCGAAATTCCCGCAGCGGTTGATACCGGTATGGACCTGGATGCACTGGATGAGGTGTTACGTCGCTGGCCGGTGCGCGCCTGTATCGTTTCTCCGTCGTTTGCCACACCTGGCGGTGCGCTGATCCCGGAGGCGGCCAAGCAGCGTTTGCTGGCGCTTGCCGAGGAGTTTGACCTTGCGGTGATCGAGGACGACATTTACGGCGATACCGGGTTCACTTCAGTGCCGGATCCTCTCAAGGCACTGGATCGCAACGATCGGGTCATTCTGTGCAGCTCATTCTCCAAAAGCCTCTCCCGGGATCTGCGCCTGGGGTGGGTTTCCGGTGCGCGATGGCACCGCAAGATCCTGCAGACAAAACTGGTCACCCAGTTGGCCGGCAGCCGTTACCTGCAACAGGGGGTTGCCGCATTTCTCGCCGATGGAAGCTACGCTGCGCACCTGCGTCGCTTGCGTGGAGACTTGCGGGAAAAGCGCGATCAGTTGCGTGCAATACTGGGAAAATGGCCGGGCGAAGTCCGTGTGAGCGTGCCGCAGGGAGGTCTCGCGGCGTGGGTTGAACTGCCGGAGCAAGTTGACACGCTTGCCGCTTATCCGCTCGCACTGGAACAGGGAGTGGTGATAACCCCGGGCCCACTGTTTTCTGCCTCGGGACAATTTGGCAATTGCCTGAGAATCAGTTTTGCACACCCGTGGCACCCGGCGCGCCGAGAAGCGCTTGCGTTATTGCCGCGGATATTCGGGCTGACGGACGCCCAACGGGGATATGTTGGAAACCGTTAAAGGCAGTTGGTCGGCTTGGGAAGCCCTGCGATCTTACTGCCGATTTTTGCGGGGCTCGGCGGGAACAGCTGCATCAAAAATATACTGCGCCCCTTCTCTGGCCCAAGGTGCAGGCCGATATACTTAACGAGCGGTCGCATTGCGGGCGACAGTTCAAACTCACGGTAAAACGCCTGTAGCAGGCGAATAACTTCCCAGTGGTCGTGCGTCAGTTCAATCTTTTCCTGAGCGGCAATTGCGCTGGCAACTTCCGGGCTCCAATCATCGAGATTGCGCAGAAATCCCTCTTTATCCAGTGGGATTTCGCGGCCTTCGATGATCAGTGTTGCTGTCTGTTCCATCTTTCTGGCTCCCGGCTATCTAAACCAGCTGACGATCGGCTTGTGCTCGACACAAAGGGCGACCCAGCGCAGGTCATCGATGGCCGTGAGATCAGTTGCAATGGCAATGCCGCGGGCTTCGGCGTCGGCGCTCAGCACGAACACGTCATTCCCGGGGAGTTCGAGCGGAGCTTTTTCCTGCGCAGCGTAAACGCCGTCCTCTATCAGGAGTAATGCATCGCCTTCCGCAAATACATTGAGGCAGTCGCGCAGAGCACTGCCCGCATGGGGAGACTGGTTGACGATATGTAAAGTCATGTCAAAAACTCAAAACCTGATCGAAGCGACGGATTAATGACCCAGGGTCTTCCAGCAGTTGTACATCGGCGCCGGTGAGCTGTAGCTGCGACAGTGCAAGGCCCCGTTCAGTGGCGCTTCTCTGGCAAATATAAATCCGCTCCACCCCGAACATCGGCAGCGCCTGAAGGTTGCGATACAGGCTCTTTTCGGCGATGGCTTGCGGGTTTTGCGAAAGCAGCTGGTATACCCCGTCATTGATAAACAGGACTTCCGGGATCTGATCCATGGCGGCGCACGCGAGTACGGCTTCGAGACCCTCTCGGGCGAGTGTCGTCCCATAGGGCGCATGGCGACACAAAGCGAGTATGGAATTCGTCACAGGGTCAGCCTCCAAAGCTCACAAGGCGGTCGCTGAGTGCGGTCGCTTCCGCCAATTGTCCGAGCCCCGCCAGGGTAAACCCATCGGCCAGGTTTGCAGCGGGCTGTTCCAGGCGACTCGCCTCGCTTTCACTCAGCACGCCGCGGCGCTGGGCGGCGGCGATGCAGACCGTGAGATCGAGCTGGTGGGATTGCTGCAGTGCCTGCCACTGGCTGAGGAGATCCTGTTCGTCTTGCGGCGGAGTCGCCAGGGCGCTGCCGTTGTGAACACCGTCCCCGTAGAAGAACACCCGGAAAATTGAATGTCCGGATGCCAGCACGGCTTTGGCAAAACGCAGGGCGGTGCCGGCGCCCTGAGCGCTGTGAGGAGCACCGTACACTACGAGGGTAAATTGCATGGGTGTATCCACCTGATAAAGCAGGATTGGGTCAGTAAAGTGTACCGATAAAAAAATGCCCCGCAGAGCGGGGCACCGTTAGAACCGGGTCAGCGGGCTCATCAGTCGTCGGATGCGAAACCGAAGATGTGCAGCAGGCTGGTGAACAGGTTCAGAATGTTCAGGTACAGAGAGGTGGTGGCCATGATGTAGTTGGTTTCTCCACCATTCACGATACGGCTGGTGTCGTACAGGATGAAACCGGAGAACAGCAGGGCAATCACGCCGCTCAGGGCAACGCTGGCCAGCGGCATGTACACGCCGAAGAAGCTGGCGATCATCAGGCCCAGCGCGCACACCAGTACTGCGATCAGGCCGACAAACAGGAAGCCGCCCATAAAGCTGAAGTCCTTGCGGGTGGTCAGCACGTAGGCAGACAGCGCGAAGAAGATCAGAGCGGTGGTGCCCAGGGCTTGCATGATGATCTGGCCGCTGCCGGCAGCGACGTAGTAATTCAGCATCGGGCCGAGGGAGGCGCCCAGTAGGCCGGTGAACGCGAAGACGACACCAATACCTTTACTTGAATTCGCGGTGCGTGGCAGGACGAACCAGACCAGAACAATGGCTGCGATGGAGCAAATGATACCCATGCCGCGGCTCATGCCGGTGGCCATGGCAATACCCGCAGTGACTGCACTGAACAATACAGTCATTGCCAGCAGTGCGTAGGTGTTACGCAGTACCTTGGCGGATTCCGAGCGGTCCAGTGCTCCGGACTGTGTATAGACTTCTTGGCGCATTAGCGTCTCCTGCAAGTGAATATGAAATCTTTCGCGATCATATAACCAGCGCTTTAGACCTTCAAGTAGGCGCCAGGTTCTGTGAATGTCCGGTACTTGGTGAAATATAGCGTGCGACAGTGACATTATGGAAACACGCTATTCGCGCAACCGCGCTCATAGTCTTGTCTAGCTCTGATAGGAATAAATGGGGGCTGAGTGTGCGGATTGCAATATGACCAGCCCGTTTAGTGTTCACTGTCTGTTTCGCGATCACCGATGGGGACCTTGAGGTCGACGATCAGCGGTAAATGATCCGACGCCAGGCGTGTCAGTTCGCTGCGTGGAACGTGCACATCGGTAACCCTGAGCGCCGGATCCACGAATACATAGTCGATCCTGGCTTTGGGTAGCCGGCTAAAAAAAGTCCCTTTGGGTTTGTGCCCGGGTAATTGCAGTTGCGCATCTTCCAGAACCCCAGCGATCTGCTTGATTTCCGACGCACTGGGAAGTGCGTTGAAATCGCCTACCAGTATCCTGGGCTTCGGGCACTCGGGGTTTCCCATCCACTCGGGCCCAAGTAAGGCGTCGACTTGACGCTGCCGCTCACCCTTCGACAGCCCCAGGTGGGTGTTGAATACCTGAATCAGGGTGCCGTGAAAATCAATCTCCATCCAGAGTGCACCGCGAGGCTCGGCAAATTTGTGCATCCGGGAGTGTTCCGATGGTCCGGGCAGGATGTCTTTTTTGACCAGACGCACCGGCAGACGCGTCATGATGGCATCGCCATAGCGCTCATCTTCCAGGTGCATGGCGGGCTGGAAGTGACAATCCATGGACAGCAGCCGGGAGATCTGGTGGGCCTGATCCACGCCGCCGGTACGCTGCCTGCGTACATCTACTTCCTGTAGCGCAACGATATCCGGTGAGTAACGTGCGATTACCCGAGCGATCCGCTCGGGAGAGAGTTTCCCGTCCATACCCTTGCAGATATGTACGTTGTAGGTCATCACGCGCAGCTTCCGGTAGTCCTGCCTGTACGATTCCTTCTGGCGCCGGCCTGAGGTGATTATGGGTGCTGCCTTGGCGGGAGCATTTGGCGCTGCTGACTTGAGCTTCTGCGCCGGCTGCGCGCGTAGAAATGCGAGTGCAGCCTTGTGCATGTCTCTCGGCCGCCAGTGGCCGCGCCCGTCATCGGGGAAGTGGATATCTCCCGGCATCAGCGCAAAGCCATGGGTTTCCTTGCGGCTTGCACCGCCATGACTGCCACACTCGATGGCAAAGGTGATGCTTTCACCACCTGCGCACCAGCCGCTTGCGATAAAGTCTCCGGCTTCAGGGTGTCGGCACAGGTGTGCCAGGTCTTCGGTGGTTTCCTCTAGAAACGGGTGATCATTTCCGAGCACCCTGTGTCCGTCTTCCGGCAGTGAAAAGGCGCCCTCACGCCACCATCCCTTGATCTTGCTCAGCCGCTCGCCGTTTTCGCCGGTTACATGTTCCTGGTGATCTGCATAGAGCACCATGGGCGCTTTTGCTTCTTCCACAAGAATGCGTGCAATGGTCTGCTGGGGGATGTCTCTGCAGTGGATGTTGTAGAGCAGTGCAAGTGGCCCCATAGCCGATAGCGCCATGGGGGCATCCTGATCCCGCTGTTCACCGGAAGTTTTTACGGGGAACAGTTTCTGAACCCACTGACCACCGAAAAGGCGGACCCGTTGTAACTGTACACCGCGATCGGAATCTGACTTGGTACTGCCGGGGCTCTTCTGCAAGTCGGACAGCGCTTCACTGACGGCGTCGGCAAAGCTCCGCCCGTGCAGGTCTTCGTACGGCGTGGTGTCATCCTGCCCATGGTCGGAATAGATCCACACATCATAATGACGGCGGGATGAGCGGTGTGCAGCACGCCAGATTCGCGCGACCGCATCGTCGATCCCCTTGAGGGTCCAGTGAGCGAACTTAGAACTGGGGCCGCGTCGATGGGACTGTTCGTCGTACCCGAGAAGGTTCACGTAAATAATCGGCAACCCGCGGGCAATATCAATTTTTACCCCGACCGTGGAAAGTTCGCGCATCAGAATCGTGATGGCGATGCGGGTAGGGATAAACATCAGTTCCCGCATAAAGTCCTGGCCTTTTATAAGGCCGCGAAAGAAATCGACAATGGACAGTACCAGCTCGAGCAGGAGAAGGCCGACGGTACGAATCAGGCTCCACAGATTGGCGAGCAGCATGGTGATCAGGGCCAGTGGGCCAGCATCTCTAAGGGATGATCCCCATCCTTTGGAAGCGGGGCAGAAATGCGCTTCGTCATTCTCTGCGCCCCCGCGGAATGAGCTGACGTAGCAGCTTCCGCCCCTTAACAGCGGCTGGTGCCCTTCATCCAGCAGGCGCTGCTCCACCTTATTTGCCCCGTGGGACTCATACATGCGCAGCATTTCGTGTGTGTCTGCGGACATAAACCCGAAGGCGGGAACTGCCGCTCTCACGCCGTAAAAAACTTCTGCCTGCACCGCTGGTGTGGTTGCGGGTACGCCGGAGTACCAGTCGTCTACGTGGTAATGCTCGCGTTCAATCAGCTTTTTGAGGAATGGCAGCTTACCCTCGGCCAATGCGCGATCAAATTGCGGCCTAGCCAGGCCGTCGATCTGAATCAGAACCAGCGCTGGGGCGTCAGGGTCTCGTTCATTGATCTGCAATTTCATCATGCGCGCCAGCCATTCACTGCGGCTGACGCGGCGACGCCAGATTCGGAGGCGGGTGGCAATTCGGGTTAGCATTCGGGGCCTTTCAGCTCACATCATTTTCAGGTTTTGCTTTTGCCGGCGTTTTCCAACGCGGCACTGGCGGCACTGGTGACACCTTCCAAAATTTCCCACTGCGCACCGATGGTGTTTCGCAGGCGCATCCACTGGGCATACAGTGAGTCGTCCACTGGCCAGTGTTGGTGCACCAATGTTTGGTAATATGACAGGGCGGCGGATGCACAATTTTCCATGGAAAAACGCTCTGCAGTTCGCAGTGCGCCTTCGCAAAGTGCCCGGTACTCTTCGGGTGACTGATCGAATACCCACTGCAATCCAGCGATAAATTCACGCGGGCAGTGATTGAGTATCAGGCGTCCGTTAAAACGGTCATCAACGACTTCGCGGCAGCCACTGGCGTCCAGGGCGACTACCGGGACACCGGCTGCCATGGCCTCAGTCAGAACCATGCCCTGGGTTTCGCTGGTGGAGGAGAATCCAAACACGTTCATCGCACTGTACGCATCTCGCTGGGCTTCTCCCTGCAAAATACCCGTAAAGTGCAGTCGGTCCGCCAACCTCTCATCACCAAAGATTCGCGTTATGCGCTCCTGGAGCGGTCCACTGCCGACCACCAAAAAGTGGACATGGGCATTGCGCCGGGTAAATTCGAGAACGGCGCGAGATAAAAATTCGAGATTCTTTTCCTCCGCAAGACGCCCGAGGTGCCCGATCACAAAAGCATCTGCAGGAATGCCGTACCGCGCCCGGGCGGCTCGGCCGTCTCCATCACCGTAGTCATCCAGTTTTACGCCGGTCGGCACGACCTGGATTGGCGATTTCACTCCGCGCTCGCGCAATAGCTCTGCAACGCTTTCGCTGGGTGCAAACACCATGCTCGCGAGATTGCTGTAGCGGGTTGCCAGCTCTATAACAAAGCGCTTGAGCGCCTCTGAGTCTGCAGGCACATAGTGGGTGTAGCGTTCGTACAGTGTGTGGTGCGTGAAAATCAAGGGCAGCTCGCGGCTGCGGGCAATACGTAGTGCGCTCATACCCAGTAAAAAGGGGTGGTGTGAGTGCACCAGATCTGGCTCAAAAAAGTCCAGGCGTTCGGTCAGCTCGCCAGAAAGTGGCAGCGCCACCGAAAAATCACTGCCGTTGAAATTCTGGATGGCAGGTATACGCACCACATCTTTTTCGTTTTCGATCTTCTCTGAAAACTCGGGTGCTACCACCAGTACATTGTGTCCCTGCTTGCGGTACTCCCGGCAAAAGGCATCTACCGATCGCGCAACACCGCCTACATGTGGCAGGTAGGTGTTGGTGAGCATGACGATATTCACAGAGGCTTGAGCTCCATCATTTCGGTATCGGTGCTGGCGGTTTCTGCCTGATAGCCAAATGCACGGACTTCGATCGGTGGCGCCTGGCGGTGCCATTTTCCCTTCCAGGAAATTCGCGGTCTTTCCCCAGGGATGATTTCCAGTGAAATAGTACCGAAATGCGTGGGTGCCGGTCCAAACCGAATTGGGCGTTGGGCTGTGCTGTCATTTAACCACTGCGTTGGCAGTCCGGAAGCGAGGATTAGCGTTTCACCTTCCTCGCGCACAAAACAGTTGCGCTGCATGGTAACCCATTCTGCCGCTGCCCAGGCGTGCTGACCATCTCCCATGCAGCCGCCAAATGAGTGCGGGTGTATGGCTTCGGGCCACTGCCCGGTAGGTGTCGCGAGTTTGGCGACATTGCGCATCAGATCAATACAGCGGGGGTCTCCCGCGCGCAGAAGAATCTGTGCGACATGGATGGTCAGATAGGCATTGATACCGGAGTGGATCATATCCTGGAAAAACCCGCCTGACACAAAGCAGTTTTCCAGTAGAAATTCGGCGAGGTCCAGCAGTCGGGGGTCGTCTGCATCATACAACTTGAGCGGGTAGCCCGCAGCGATGGAACCGATGGCGCCTGCGTCGAGGCGGCGCTTGGGGGATGCCGGCATTGCCGGGCGCCCGAGACGCTTGGCACACCCAGTTAATATCTCATCCACCGTCAACATGAAGTCGTCGGCGTGGTTTTGAAATATTTCCGCGTCCTGCGGTTGGCCTTCGCGCTCGCAGATGGCAACTGCCGCGTGTTGGCCGGCGATACCCCAGAAATCATCCCAGAAATAACAGTCATTTGGGCCGAGATGTTCGGCGCTAAAGCCCGCTGGCAGTAGGCCACCGGCCAGACTCCCATCTTTTGCCTGGCGCTTGTTGTGAATCCAGTGGGCGCCGCGCAGCACCGGGTCGAGCCAGTCGGACTTGAGCTTTGAGTTTGTAATGCGGCAATATTGATCAATGATCCACAGTGCTTCGCCGTTGGAGTCCCACTCGCCATCCTGAGAGTGGAAATAGCCGTTGCGCTTCTGTCTGGAGGGGAATCGCTCGAGGGCGCGCTCAGCACGCTCCAGTAAACCGGCATGCAGTAGCGACTGAATCATGAAGGCGGCATCGCGGAACCAGAACCGCTTGTACGTGTAAGGCCCGGGGTAGACATCATGCGGGGAGTGCAAAATCAGTGTGCGCACCGCGGCGTCGTACATAAATTGCATCTGTGAATCGGGCACCGTCATCGCGCAGTGCTGTTCCAGGTTGTGCTTCCAGCCGGCCGGTGCATTACCGAGGTTCAGTTTGCAGTGCTGCGGAATGGTAACCAGGGTATCCAGTGTTTCCCCCGGCTCAATTCGGAAGAGGGCGGCGGCGGTTGCCATACCGACTTCGCACTCTGCATGGTTTTCGTTTCCTTCTTCGCGCAAATAGAGTGCGATGTCGCCTTTCTTGTAGTCGGACGCATGGTGGCGATCTACCGAGCGATCAAACAGAATGCGGTCCTTGCCGTCCACCAGCCACCGGTCCCTGCTGCTTTCAAGGGTGACTTTATGAATAAATGCAACGCCTTCCGGATTGCACGGGCGCAGGGCAACCACCAGCCAGCCGCCCGTGTTGTGTGTGGCTTTTAGCTGCATGTGGCAATTGTTGGCGCGTTCATCCAGTTCGGCCCACACCCGGGCGCTGAGATTGCATTGGTCGGATCCCGATTCCGTCACTACCGCCACACCGCCTTCCAGATCGAGCTGCTGAGAAACGTCATCCCGCTGAGAAGGGTACAGGTTCTCGCCGTCGTCGCCGATGATCCAGGTATCGATAGACCATCCGTCATAGTGGGGTGTCAGGAGTCCGCGTGGGTCCACAATGGGCATTTCCTCGCTGCCTGGAACACCGACCGCGGTCCAGTTTCGATGGCTGAGGTTGCAGTGGGTGATGGAAAATGCCCGAGGGATAAACGAAATATCTGCAGGATCAAACTGACGCTCAATCCAGTAGGGCCACACCCAGTCCAGATTGTGTTGAATGACTTTGCTGTTCATCAGTGCACGCGCATGGAAAATTACTCCCGCGCGCAGCAGCTCGATTGGCTCGCTGACTTCGGACGGTTCCGCAAATCGCTGCAGGCGTGCCATCACCGCCAGTGGATCGAGAAATCCATGCGCGGTCGCGAATTTACGTACGAAGAACCGCCAGGGAAGCCATTTCATCCAGGGCATTAGAGTTCTCCTTTATCGATTTTCTGGTCGATTTTTTGATTGAGCGCGCGCCGGGCCATGCGGGTCAATCCAATGATCGCAATAACGGCGAGTAGAAACCCAAGGCCGTACAGCGTCCATTCCGTGGGGCTTCGGGTGCTGCGCTCGCTGCCAATACTGGCTAGGTCTGCCGCGATTGATCCCACGTAGACGTTATTCACTGTGATGGGGATGACACCGATGAAGTTCCCGATGCAGAAATCCCGGAATCTGACCGGTGTCAGACCAAAGAAGTAATTGGACAGCTTGAAAGGGAACAGGGGCACCATCCGCGTCAGCATGATCATTCGCCAACCTTCATCCCGCAGAATCTCCCCGAGATTCGGAGGTTTCACTTTCGAGAGCAGCCAGTTGGACGCGCGCTCGCCCAGTAAATAGCGCGATATCAGAAAGGCAATTGCGGCGCCGAGCACTGTTCCCAGCACTACGTAAATCGTTCCCTTGATCACCCCGAAGACAAACCCCGCGCCCATGGTGAACACCACCCCGGGAAACAGACACACGATAGCCAGGGCAATGACCAAGATGAACCAGATTCCGGCCTGCCAGCCGAGCGTATCCATCCACTGCATCAGCTCGATGAGGCGGTCGTCCAGGTCAAAGTAGTGGAGGATCCCAAGTACAGTGACCACGGTGACACTGCAAATGACGATCAACCAGAGAGGGTTAAATTTCACGCCACTCCTGTGCTTATGGCTGCTAATGAGGTGAACGGGGGCGCTGAATGGGTTCAGGCGTCTTTCTTTAGGTTAGACAATTGAGGAGAGGGGAGTGGGGGATGTTTTGACGGGAGGGGGTGGCAGGCCTGATGGGTTTACCGATGGACACATACAAAAAAAGCCCGGCTGATAAGCCGGGCTTTTTTGTATGGCGGTGGGGCAGGGATTTGAACCCTGGGACCTGTTACAGTCAACGGTTTTCAAGACCGCCGCTTTCGACCACTCAGCCACCCCACCAAATTGTGCTGCGCATTATACCGAGCTGTTATGCGGGTACAAGTACGCGGCCGATTTTTTTAGTAACTTCAAAGGGTTAGCTGCAATTTTGAACAGCTAACCCTCTGTTCGTTACGGCAATCGCCTCCGGCTCTTAGCTCACTTCCACATCGCGCTTAACCCGAGGGTCATTGGCGGGGCGGGAGAGGGCGCGGGGGCTGTGTTGGATGTTGGCTGGTTGCGCGGTATCCAACGGACGCAGCTCGCCACGTTCCGGGCGCTTGGTTTCGATCTGCAGATCAACCAGAGGTTTCGGGTTGATGCGTGGGTCGTTACTGGCGCGCGTAGGCTTGCCGGTGCTGGCCGCTTGTACGGGTTCGGGAGATTCCGTTACCTGCACTTCCTGCGCTGCTGGCGCTTCTACCACTTCCTCGGGTTCGGCTTTTTCTTCCGCTTTCTCTGCTACCACTTCTGCTGTCTCCACTTTGGGCTCAGCTTCGGTGGCGCTTTCCGGTGCGTCTTTTGCAACCGTTTCTGCTTTCGGTGCCTCTGCTTCAGCTTCGTCACTGCGTGCAGCCGCGGTTTCTACCGGAGTTTCTGCAAGGAAGTCACCTTCTGCATGGGTCTTCGGCGTTTCGGCTTTGGGCTCAGCTTCGGTTACCACTTCTTCTGCAGCAGGCTTGCTTGCTACTTCCGGCTTGGGTTCACGCTCTGCTTCAATGGCTTTTGGCTCCGACTGCTCGGCAATGCGCTCAGCACCCTCTGCCCATGGAGAAGCTTTCGGCTTCTCTTGTGCTTGGTCCTGCTGAACTTTTGGCTCGCTGCGTTCCTGCTTCGGCTTGCGTTCCTGCGGGGCCTGATCGCGTTTGCTTTCCGTGTTGCCAGTCTTGGCTTCGGCGCGCTCTTCGCGGGCAGGGCGTTCCGCTTTGGCGGTTACTTCGCGCTGTTCGCTCTCGCGTGCACTGGATTCCGCTGCGTCGGATTTGCTTTCGCGATTGTCCTGCTGGGCCTGCTCATCGTTGCGGTTGTCACCGCCGCGACGGCCACGACGACGCGGTTGCGGACGGCCGCGCACGTTGCTCGGGCGACGCGCTGGGCGCTGTTGGTCATCACCGGACTCTGCGGCTTCCGCACTCTCCAGGTTGGTGTTTTCTACGTCGGCAGAAGCGACCTGTTGATCGTTGCGACGATCGCCACCGCGGCGGCGACGGCTGCGGCGCTGGCCGCCCTCGCGACCTTCGCGGTTTTGGTCGCGGTTGCTGTCACGGTTCTGATCGCGATTCTGGTCTCGACCGCCATCGCGGGCCGTTTCATTGCGACGCTCGGAATTGTCATCGCGACGCTTGTCACCGCGCTTGCCGCGGGTGTCTTCCTTGCGGTCATCACTGCGCTGGTCGTCGCGACGGTTGCCACGACCACCGCGTCCACGTCCGCGGCCACCGCGCTGGTTGCGATTGCGATCGCGCTGCTGGTAGTTCTTGCCGCGTCCCTTGGACTTCTTGTGCTTCTTGCGGTCGTCTTCGTCTTCACCACCAAACAGGGCGGAGATCGCGCTGATCAGACGGCTGAACAGTCCGGGCTTCTCTTCGCTCTTGGCCTTCGGCTTGGGTTTGGCAACCGGCGTCGGGGCAGGGGCGGTGTGGGCGATCTGCTGAACCGCAGGCTGGGCAACCGGGCGCAGGGGCTCGTCGTCGCTTTTGTCTGCGGATTCTTCGATGGTGCCGGCGATTTTGTACGACGTCTCCAGAGTGGTGGAGTCGTCATCGCGCAGGCGCTGAACTTCGAAGTGCGGGGTTTCCAGATCGGCATTGGGGACCACAACAACGCGGGTGTTGTTGCGGGATTCGATATTGGAAATGGCCTTGCGCTTTTCGTTCAGCAGATAAGTGGCGACGTTCACTGGAGTGATCGCGCGAATTTCTGCGCTGCGCTCTTTCTTCGCTTCTTCCTCGACCAGGCGCAGGATGGACAGCGCCAGGGATTTGGTGCCGCGAATGGTGCCCTGGCCGCTACAGCGTGGGCAGACGCGGTGTGTGGTTTCACTCAGAGATGGGCGCAGGCGCTGACGGGACATTTCCAGCAGGCCGAAGCGGGAAATACGACCAACCTGAACGCGGGCGCGGTCCATGCCGAGCGCCTTTTCCATGCGCTTTTCCACTTCGCGCTGGTTGGACTTGTTCTGCATGTCGATAAAGTCGATGACCACCAGGCCACCCATGTCGCGCAGGCGCAGCTGGCGGGCGATCTCGTCTGCCGCTTCCAGGTTGATGTTTCGCGCAGTTTCCTCGATGTCGCCGCCTTTGGTGGCGCGGGAGGAGTTGATGTCGATGGAGATTAGTGCTTCGGTCACGTCGATCACGATGGAGCCGCCGGAGGGCAGTTTCACTTCGCGCTCGAAGGCGGTTTCGATCTGGCTTTCAATCTGGTAGCGATTGAACAGCGGGATATTGTCGTCGTAAAACTTCACCTTGTTGGCGTAGTTCGGCATCACCTGGCGGGCGAATTCTGCAGCCAGTTGATAGGCACCGTTATCGTCGACGATGACTTCGCCGATGTCATCGCGCATGTAGTCGCGGATGGCACGGATGATGACGTTACTTTCCTGGAACAGGAAGTGGGGTGCTTTGGACTCGTCCGCTTCTTTCTTGATGGCGGTCCACAGTTGCAGCAGGTAGTTGAGGTCCCACTGCAGCTCTTCACCGCTGCGGCCAACGCCGGCGGTACGTACGATGATGCCCATGCCGGAAGGTACTTCCACGTTGGACAGGGCGTCGCGCAGGTCACTGCGCTCGTCGCCTTCGATGCGGCGGGAGATACCGCCCGCGCGCGGGTTGTTCGGCATCAGTACCAGGTAACGGCCGGCCAGGCTGATAAAGGTGGTGAGGGCGGCGCCCTTGTTGCCGCGCTCTTCCTTGTCTACCTGAACGATGACTTCCATGCCCTCTTTGACTACATCCTTGATCTTGATGCGGCCATCGATGTCTTTCGGGGACTTGTTAAAGTATTCGCGGGAGATTTCTTTCAGGGGCAGGAAGCCGTGGCGCTCGGCACCGTAGTCGACAAAGGCGGCTTCTAGGGAGGGTTCTACGCGGGTGATTTTACCCTTGTAGATATTGGCTTTTTTCTGTTCGCGGGTGCGATTTTCGATATCCAGGTCATACAGCCATTGGCCGTCGACCAGTGCGACACGCAGCTCTTCCGGCTGGGTTGCGTTAATCAGCATTCTCTTCATGCGTTGGTTTTTTCCTTGCGGTTGCGCAAAGGTAAAACACCGCTGAAGCTCGCAGACGTTGGTGGTACCGCCGTGGAGGGACCTTGGGCCAGTGTTCGGCCAGGTGTACACGGCTGCCTCGTATGCCGCCCGCGCAGGGGGTGCCTCCAAACTGGGCACATCTGCCGGGTACATATCGAATTAACTCTGAATACCCCTCTTGTTCGGGTGTATTCGGGTCCTGCCAGTCCGGCCCAGCGTGATTCTTTGGGCGGGTCCTGGCTACTTGCCGGGTAGGGCAAGCATGGGTCACATCTCTTCGCTCTGGGGCCGGCTCGTGGCTGGGCCCTGTTTTGGTCTAGTAGTTGCCGGCGGCGCAGGGATGGCATTGTGCATCACAGGCGCGGGCCGGGGGCCAGTTCGGTCGCTGGCGCGCAATCTCAGAGCGAGATGTAACGAGTCGAGTTTGTTCCAAGCGCTGCGGGCATCGGCCCGTCTTACCTTCGCAAAAATCCCGTATATTGTCGGGTTGGGGTCGGCGAGAGCTTCAGGAGTGGCGCTTCTGTGCGCCCTGGGCACCGTCTTGCGACGCGCTCTCGAAGGGTCTCACCGACAAAGTTTTGTTGATAACGCGGTTTTCCGCGCACCGGCCGGATTGGCGGTATTTTCTCAAGAGCGGCACCTGGGTTTTTTTATAGCAGAAAAACCGTGCACCGCCGAAAACCAGCCCCAATTCAGGCCGGCCGAATATACCACGGTCGATAGGGGGCATCAATCGAGGTATTGATTGTCGCGCTTCAAATGGGGGAGGTGTGCGGCTATCATGCGCCCCATGCGAAATACCCCCTCAAAAACTTCTCCAAACAAACCCTCCCGGGCCAAAGATTCCCGCACAGATACCTCCAGCGCTTCTTCGAGTGGGGCTGAAGCGAGTGCGGGCGGCGGCGTGGGCGTGGGCGTCCAATTTATCACTGTGCCCGAAGAACTGGCTGGTCAGCGAATCGATAATTTCCTGCAAGCGCGCCTCAAGGGCGTGCCGCGGTCTCGCGTTTATCGCATTCTCCGCAAGGGCGAGGTGCGTGTAAATAAAGGAAGGGTGAAGGCCGAGTATCGCCTGAAGGGTGGTGACCTGGTGCGCGTACCGCCAATTCGTGTTTCCGAAGAGGCACCACCGGCGGTCGCGGGTGAACAGCTCCGGCGTACGCTCGAAGCGGCCATACTGTATGACAAGGGCGGGTTGCTGGTGGTGAATAAGCCGGCGGGCCTCGCGGTCCACGGCGGCAGCGGTGTGCGGCTTGGGTTGATTGAGGCGCTGCGACAGATGTACCCCGAGAGCCCGTTTATGGAGTTGGTGCATCGATTGGACCGGGATACCAGTGGCGCAATCCTGGTTGCGCGCAAGCGGGCCGTACTGCTGCATGTGCAGAGCGAGTTGCGTGCCGGCAAGATGGCGAAGTCATACCTGGCGTTGGCTGCCGGCAAATGGCCGCGGGCGCAAAAGCTTGTTGAAGCGCCGCTGCGTAAAAACACTCTGAAAAGCGGTGAGCGCATGGTGGTAGTGGACGGAGAGGGCAAGCCCTCGACGACCCGCTTCCAGGTAGAGGAGCGCTTTAATGGCGCGACCCTGATGCGCGCCGAGCCGGTGACCGGGCGCACCCACCAGATTCGTGTGCATGCCCAGTTTGTTGGCTGCCCGCTGGCGGGAGATGTGAAGTACACCCCGGACGAGGTGAACGCAAGTTTTCGCGATCTTGGACTGAAGCGCCTTTTTTTGCACTCTGCTGGAGTGGGGTGCACGCTACCGGATGGATCCCGGGTCAGTGTTGAGGCGCCACTTCCAGGTGAGCTCAAGGCGGTTTTGACCAGGTTGCGCTGAGGTGCAGCTTTAGATCGGTATCAGGTTGTGAGGTAAGTTTCCGTGTTGGTAATTCTCGACTGGGATGGGACTGTATGTAATTCCGAGGCGCGTATTGTGAGCTGCATGCAGCGGGCGGCGAGTCGTGCGGGGCTGCCGGTGCTCGAGCCTGCGGCCATCGGCAATATTATTGGTCTCGGGTTGCCGGAGGCGATTGCCTCCCTGTTTCCCGAGGCTCACTCGGAGCAGCGTACGGATCTCCGCGATTACTACGCCGACGAGTGGTTGGCCGCTCGCAGTGAGCCGCTGCCGTTATTTGATGGCGTTGCGGCTACTCTGGATAAATTGCTGGGCGCCGGGCACGACCTGGCAGTAGCCACCGGCAAAAGCCGCCGCGGCCTGAGTCGCGAGTTTGAGGATCACGGGGTGGGGCACTTGTTTGTTGCGAGTCGCTGTGCCGATGAGACCGCCTCCAAGCCGGACCCGACCATGCTGCGCGAAATCCTTGCGGAAACCCGTACCTCACCGGACCAGGCGGTAATGGTCGGGGATACCGAGTACGACCTAAAAATGGCCTCTGCGATCAACATGCCGTCCATCGGCGTTAGCTATGGCGTGCACAGTCGGGAGCGATTACGTGAATGCGGTCCGCAGCGGGTAATTGATCATTTCTCCGAGCTGTTGGCGTGGCCGCCGCTGGTGGCCTGAGGTGCGACTCTTCAGGCCAGCGGGCTGATGTTGTGCTGTTTAAGTAGATTGATAAGTCGAATTAATGGTAGGCCGACCAGCGAGTTTGGGTCTGACCCTTCCATTTTTTCGAAGAGAGAGATCCCGAGGCCTTCTGATTTAAACGAACCTGCGCAATCCAGTGGTTTTTCCAGCTCCACATAGCGCCGAATCTCGCTTTCACTCAGCTCGCGAAAGTGCACCGAATACAATTCGCATACAGTGCGGTGCGTGCCGTCGCTGGAATCTGCCAGGCAGAGACCGGTATGGAAGTTGACTGCGCGGCCGGAGCTTTGGCGCAGTTGTTCAGTCGCCTTGTCGTCACTGCCGGGCTTGCCGAGTAGGGTGCCATTGCATTCCGCAACCTGATCTGAGCCAATAATAAGAGCGTCCGGGTAGTCGGTCGCTAAGGCCAGAGCCTTTTCTGTGGCCAGGCGGCTAGCCAGTGCGCTGGCAGATTCGCCAGGCAATGCTTCTTCATTTATATGGGGTGCGTGGCACTCGAAGGGGAGTTGCAGCTTTTCCAGCAGTTGGCGGCGGTAAGTGGAGCTGGACGCTAGAATTAGGCGGCGCATGAGAGCTTCCTTTAATGGTGGGTTCCAAGACTGCTTCGATCCGCCGAAACAGCGGTGTGCCGGGCATTGGGGCCGCTGATCATGCGTTGGATGATTTGTTTTGACAAGGCTCAGGTGAGTCCATAGAATTGCGCGCTTATGTCGATACCCCCCCAAAAGACTGCCCAGAATTCAGCGCAGAAATCGGACCAGAGATCCGCGCTGCCACGCCGCATAGACGCACGCAAGTTGGTGCAGCGCGGGCAACAGCTGGACGGTACCGTACCTCCGGAAGCACTGCCGAGACTGGCAGCGGCCACGGAGTCGGTTGAGGGCGATATAGCGGTTTCCCTGGCTTTTGCCAGAGATCTGCAGCGCAACCAGGTGGCTACTGGCCATCTCGCGTTGACGGTTGGTTTGCTGTGCCAGCGTTGCTTGCAACCGGTGAGCGAATCCATTGAAGCAGATATCGCCTTGGGGTTTGTGTGGTCTGAAGAGCAGGGTAACTCGTTGCCCAAGTCTCTGGACCCGGTGATACAGGACGGTGATGAGCTGGATCTGTATCAGGTATTGGAAGATGAGATTTTGCTCAATCTGCCCATGGTTGCTTATCACGACTGGGATTGTGTCGCTCAGGAGACATTTCAGAGTCGTGGCGAGGAGCCGGAAGCGGAAGAGCAACGAGAAAACCCCTTTAAAGTACTGGAACAGTTGAAGGGTTCGTCAAACAAGTCTTGAGTTGGTCTCGAGAGATGTTTGAAGGGTTTGGGCTCGCCGGTAGGCGCCCCGGTTCCGGTGTTAACTGTTAGGTATGTTTAGGAGCACCAAATGGCTGTTCAGCAGAACAAAAAAACCCGTTCCCGTCGCGGTATGCGTCGCTCTCACGACGCTCTGAGCGGACCGACTCTGTCCGTAGATCCGACTACTGGTGAAAAACACCACCGTCATCACGTGACCAAAGACGGTTTCTACCGTGGTCGCAAAGTGATCGACGTTGGCGGTTCTTCCGAAGAAGAGTAAGTTTTGTCCAGCCAATTTCGATTGGCCGTGGATGCGATGGGCGGGGACTTAGGTCCCCGCTCTGTCGTTCCGGCCTGCTCAAGATTTCTTATCCGCTATCCCCGGGCAGAGCTCAAGCTGTTCGGCCCCCGCTCTGAACTCCAATCCCTACTGATTAAAGAACCGCCATCCGTGCGCGAGCGCCTGGAGTTGGTGGACTGCGTCCAGGTGATTACTCAGGGCTGCAATCCGGTGCAGGCCCTGCGTCACAAGCGTGAGTCCTCTATGGCCAAAGCGTTGCAGTCGGTTTCATCTGGCGAATGCGGTGCTATGGTGACGTCCGGTAATACCGGGGCATTGCTGGCGTTGGGCCGAAGCATTCTGGGTACCGTTGAGGGTGTGAAGCGCCCCGCACTCGGTAAGTCCCTGCCTACAGCTGATGGCTCCTGTTTCCTGCTTGACCTGGGTGCCAATATCGATTGCAGCGCCGAAGACCTGTTGCAGTTTGCGCGCATGGGGATTGAGGCCCAGCGGGTATTTGCCGGGAAAGACGATCTTACGGTTGCACTGCTGAATATTGGTGCGGAAGAGCACAAAGGTACCGAAGAGATTCGTCGCGCCGGCCAGCTGATGCAGGCAGATCCCGCTATTAACTATGTGGGATTCGTCGAAGGCCACGATATTTTTACCGGTGTGGTAGATGTGGTGGTCTGCAATGGCCTGATGGGCAATGTGGCCATGAAATCAGCAGAAGGCGTCATTCGACTAATAGGTCAGAAGTCGTTCACAATTGACAAGAAGGCGCCGATAAAGCGTTTTTTTGGCCAATTAGCCATAAATCTGTTGCGAAAATGGCGGTCACAGTTGGAGCCTGGTCGCTATAATGGCGCCAGCTTTTTAGGGCTGGAAGGCAACGTCATCAAGAGTCATGGCGGTGCCAGCAGTGAGGCGTTTTACCGCGCTATGCTGACCGCAAAAGAGTGTGCTGAGTCGGATCTGGCACATTTGGTTGGAAGGGCTATGGCATACCAGGCCCAGCGTCAGACCGGCAGCGATTAACAGAAGCGCGCCGGTCTTTCGCCCTAAGCGTTGGTGTCCGCTGCACAGCCTCCCTGGAATTCAATCATTTGGTTAAAGGATGTTCCATGACCAATCCAGTTTTGGCGTTCGTTTTCCCTGGCCAGGGCTCCCAGCAAATTGGCATGCTGGCCGATGCTGCCCAGGCTTTCCCCGAGGTCGCCGCGACCTTTTCTGAAGCTTCCTCCGTACTCGGCTACGATCTGTGGGATCTGTGTCAGAACGGTGCTCAGGAAGACATCAATCTGACCGAGAGAACCCAGCCGCTGCTGCTTACCTCCAGCGTTGCCCTTTACCGTGCGTGGCAGTCCCAGGGCGGGGCGGTGCCGGCATCCATGGCGGGGCACAGCCTCGGCGAGTGGTCTGCACTGGTTTGTTCCGGCGTGCTCGCATTTGAAGATGGCGTGCGCCTGGTGCGCGAGCGCGGACGCTTGATGCAGGAGGCGGTACCGGCTGGCGAGGGTGCCATGGCCGCAGTGATCGGTCTGGACGACCAGGCAGTGGAAGCCGCCTGCGCAGCATCCGCGCAGGGATCAGTGGTATCGGCAGTGAACTATAACTCCCCCGGGCAAGTGGTCATTGCCGGCGGTGCTGCCGCCGTTGAGCGCGCCATTGAGGCTTGTAAAGCCGCGGGCGCCAAGCGCGCTTTGCCGCTGCCCGTCAGCGCGCCTTTTCATACGGAGCTGATGCGTCCTGCTGCGGAAAAATTGGCGCCGCAAATCGAGGCGACCACATTTAACGCGCCGGAAATCCCGGTGATTCACAATGTACACGCGAAAGTCGAAAGTGACCCCGCGGCTATCAAGGCGCTGATGATTGAACAGATTTTCAGCCCGGTTCGCTGGACCTCCTGCGTGCAGGCAATGGCGGCTGCGGGTACCCAGCAGTTGGTTGAATGCGGCCCCGGCAAGGTGCTTGCTGGCCTGGCCAAACGTATTGATCGCGGCTTGGGTGCGCACAATATCGAAACACCGGAGCAGTTGTCCGAAGCGGTAAATGCAACTGCGTCGTAAACGTTGCCCACAAAATCAAAAAGAAACGGAACAAAGACCTCACTGCAGTGGCATACCGCTATCGTGGTGAGTGATCGGGAGAAACTATGACAATTTCAACTTCGCTGGAAGGTAAGGTCGCTCTGGTGACTGGTGCGAGCCGCGGTATTGGCGCTGCCATTGCGGACCTGCTGGGTGCGCAGGGCGCTACCGTTATTGGAACGGCGACCAGCGCCTCCGGTGCAGAGAAAATTTCGGCGCGTTTTGCCGAAAAGGGTATTACGGGTGCCGGCAAGGAATTGAACGTAACCAGCCCGGAGAGCATTGCCGAGGTGCTGGAATCGGTGAAAGGTGAGTTTGGCGCGCCGACCATTCTGGTCAATAACGCCGGTATCACCAAAGATAACCTCCTGATGCGTATGAAAGACGATGAGTGGGAGGATGTTCTGAATACCAATCTGACCGCCGTCTATCGTGTGAGCAAGGCATGCCTGCGTGATATGACCAAAGCGCGTTGGGGCCGGATCATTAATATCAGTTCCGTGGTCGGTAGTATGGGCAATGCCGGGCAGAGCAACTACGCTGCAACCAAGGCAGGCGTGGGTGGCTTTGCTCGGGCGCTCGCGGCCGAAGTTGGCTCCCGCGGAATTACTGTCAACACCGTCGCCCCCGGTTTTATTGATACCGATATGACCAAGGTTTTGCCGGAAGCGCAGCGTGAAGCGCTGTTGGGCAAAATTCCGCTGGGTCGCCTGGGTGCCCCGGAAGAGATTGCATCCGTTGTCGCATTTTTGGCCAGCGACGCTGGCGGTTATGTGACCGGAGAGACCATTCAAGTGAATGGCGGCATGTATATGGGCTGATTTTCTCTCGAGAAAGTCGCCATAACTGATTGATTGGTAAAGAAAAATTTATCATTCAACGGTTGCTGGGAGGCGGTGCATTACATCCCGAAAAAATCAGGGTACAATGCCGCCTCGCATTAACCATAAGCTGTGTTAGCCGGTTACTGATTCGCCAATAGCGGCGAGCAAATTTCAAACAGTGACCAAAACAGATTTTTATCCACTAGGAGTTAAATTGAATCATGAGCAGCATTGAAGAGCGCGTAAAAAAGATCGTTGCTGAACAACTGGGCGTGAAGGAAGAAGATGTAAAACCTGAAGCATCCTTTGTTGAAGATCTGGGCGCTGACTCCCTCGACACAGTTGAGCTGGTAATGGCTTTGGAAGAGGAATTCGAAACCGAAATTCCTGACGAAGAAGCAGAGAAAATCACCACTGTTCAGCTGGCCATCGATTACATCAACCAGAACCTGGGTTGATTCCTGCTGGATAGCTTAAGTAAAGGGTACGCATTGCCTTTTGCTCGTACTGTCAGCACCAAAAGTGATTAGCCAGTACTGAAAGCATCGCGAGAGCCGTTCTATGTTGCATAGCGCGGCTCTCCGTTTATTTGCATAATGATAAAAAATGCATATTGATAAACAAGCGACCGACAACAGCATTCTCGTTGTGGCGCAGTAGATTTATTTCGGGGGAGGCACAAGTGTCTAAAAGAAGAGTCGTTATCACCGGTATGGGCGTAGTCAGCCCGCTCGGCAACACACTTGAGGATACCTGGTCCGCTTTGTTGGCTGGCACCAGCGGTGTCGTGCCGATTGAGACTTTTGATGTTTCTGCATTCACCACCCGCTTTGCGGCAACCGTCAAAAATTTTGATCCCGAACCCCATGTTGCGCAAAAAGAAGCGCGCAAGATGGACGTATTTCTGCAGTATGGTATGAGTGCCAGTATCCAGGCCATGGAAGACAGCGGCCTGGAAGTCACTGATGAAATCGCACCGCGTGTTGGCGCCTGTATCGGTTCCGGAATGGGCGGCATTGCGGCCATCGAAAACAATGCCATGCTGATTGCGGAGAAGGGCCCGCGTCGGGTTTCTCCGTTCTTCGTGCCTGGTGCCATCATCAATATGGTATCCGGCAACCTGTCGATTAAATACGGCATGAAAGGCCCGAACCTTTCTACCACCACTGCCTGTACCACCGGCACCCATGCGATTGGCCTTGGTCTGCGCACCATCCAGTATGGAGACGCCGACGTGATGGTTTGCGGCGGCGCGGAAATGGTTACTACTCCGGTCGGTCTGGGTGGTTTCTGCGCGGCTCGCGCGCTTTCTACCCGCAATGATGACCCGCAAGCGGCCAGCCGCCCCTGGGATAAAGACCGCGATGGTTTCGTACTGGGTGAGGGCGCTGGTGTGCTGGTGCTCGAAGAGTATGAACACGCGAAAGCCCGCGGTGCGAAAATCTACGCAGAGCTCAGTGGTTTTGGTATGAGCGGTGACGCGCACCACATGACCTCTCCCCCCGAAGACGGCGCCGGTGCTGCACTGTCCATGGCGAACGCGTTGAAAGATGCGGCGATGAACGCCTCCGCAATTCAGTACATCAACGCCCACGGCACTTCCACACCGCTCGGTGATAAAGCGGAGATTGCTGCGGTACGTTCGGTGTTCAGCGATTGCCTGGACACGCTTGCGGTCAGCTCTACCAAATCGATGACGGGGCACCTCCTTGGGGCTGCCGGGGCCATTGAAGCGATCTTTTCGGTGAAGTCCCTGCAAGATCAGGTTGCTCCGCCGACCATCAACATTGATAACGTCGATGAACATTGTGTCGGGGTAAATCTGGTTCCCCACAAAGCCCAAGAAATGAAAATTGACGCGGTACTGTCGAACTCGTTCGGGTTCGGTGGCACCAATGGCTCGCTGATCTTTCAGCGCGTCTAACTGACAGAGCAGGTGATGGCCCGGTTAATTGGAGATACGATTCCCCGGGCTGTCACCTCTATTCTCTCTCCGTGACGGATATTCTTCCTCTCTATTATTCTGCCCTCGGTGAGCAGCCCTCCGTTGTGCCCGATCGCGCGTTTCAGTACGGGCTATTGGAAACTATGCGTGCCCATACCGGGTCTATTCCACTGTTGCAGTTACACCTAGAACGACTCGCTCGCAGCGTGACTCTGGATGATGATGCCAAGCAGTCGATAGCGGCCATCGCGGCGGCGGCTGCCCTGCGCACACGAAGTTGGTCTTTCGGTGCCAGGGTGCGCCTGCGTTACGGCGTGATTGGCGAAGATTCCACACAGTCTCCACAATGGGATATCGCGGTTGTTCCACTGGAAGAATCTTCGCGCTGGGATAATGGGGTAGTGCTCGGGCTTTGCAGCACTCGTCTGGCCGCAGCTGATACCCGGTCGCCTTTTACGCGATCGGTGGCAGATTCCGTCGGTGGCGCAGTCCGACCGGAATATCTGGGCTGTAAGTTGCTGCGTCGCGATACCTACGAGCAGGCCGCGGCGGAATGGCGCGCTTCAAGTCACAATAATGAGTCCATGCCGCTGCTGGAGCCGTTGCTGTGTAATGAAAATGGCATCGTCATTGAGGGTTCCCGCAGCAATTTGCTGATCATGCGTGACGGGCACTGGTTCACCCCGAAGCTAAACCGGTATGGGGTTCGGGGGGTAATGCTACGCTGGCTGGCTGGTCAGGTTGAAATCGGCGAAGATGACTTTACGCCGTCGGACTTGCTGTCAGCAGAGGAAATTGCTGTCTGTAACAGTGTCCGTGGGGTGGTGCCGGCAAGATTGCTGCCGGTAGGGCAATCGCAACGGGATTCCCAAACCTCACCGCTTTTTAAAGACCCGGTATCGCCAGGGCAGGCCGTATCTGTCTTGCAGCAAAGAATTTCGGAAGAATTATGGTAGCGAAGAAAAAGAGCAGTAAGAAAGCTTCCACAAGAACTACTAAGGGCAAGCAATCTGGTATCGGTTTGGTCGCAAAGTTTCTGCGTGGCCTGCTGGTACTGATCGTGCTCGGTGTGATTGGGAGTGGTGCCACATTTTGGTTTGCGCAGAATGCCCTGGTGGAGCCGCTCGCGGTTCCAGTGGACGGCATGCGTATGGATGTCGAGGCAGGCAGCAATTTGTCCCGGGTCGTTCACAGGCTGGCAAGTGAAGATATTGTGCAATATCCGCGCCTGGTGCTTGCATACGCGCGCATTAAAAAGCTCGGGCACATTCATCCCGGTGAATACATGATCCCCGCGGGCAGCAATGCCATGGACCTGGTGGCACGTTTGAACCGTGGGGATGTCACCCGCTACCGTACCACAATTGTAGAGGGGTGGACCTTCGCACAGGCATTAGACCAAGTGCGGGGGGCGAATAAAATCAAGCCAACCGAGAGCGCGGCAACCGTAGAAGCGGCCGCTAAGGCGTTGGGAATAGAAGGGAATCCGGAAGGTCAGATTTTCCCAGATACCTATATCTACCGGTCGGGAACCACAGACCTGGATCTATTGCGTCGAGCCCAGCAGCGTATGAAAACGATTCTGGCGGAAGAGTGGGAGGGGCGCGCTAGTGATCTACCCTACGATAGTGCCTACCAGGCTCTGATTATGGCTTCCATTGTGGAGAAGGAAACCGGCGTGCCCTGGGAGCGAGACGAAATCGCCGGGGTTTTTGTGCGGCGCCTGAACAAAGGCATGCGCCTGCAAACAGACCCGACGGTGATTTACGGTATGGGGGATAATTACGCGGGTAATTTACGCCGTGCGGATCTGCGTGAGGCCACGCCGTACAATACCTATGTGATCAAAGGGATGCCGCCAACACCGATTGCGTTGCCGGGACGTGAAGCCATTCATGCGGCATTGCACCCGAAAGCGGGAAAAACACTGTATTTTGTCGCGAAGGGCGATGGCTCGCATCAGTTCTCGGAGACGCTCGCTGAGCACAACCGCGCGGTGCGCGAGTATCAGCTGAAGCGCCGTTCGGACTACCGTTCCAGCCCGGCGGACGTAAAACAAAATTAAAACTTGTCGAAATTGAAGATCGATTCATACATGCAAGATTTTCCCGAAGGAAAGTTCATTACGCTGGAAGGCGGCGAGGGGGTGGGGAAGTCCACCAATCTTCGATTTATCACCCGCTGGCTGGATGAACAGGGCATTTCCTACATCCAAACCCGCGAGCCCGGCGGTACACCGCTGGCGGAACAGCTGCGACACTTGCTGCTCGAAAAACGTGACGAGGCGGTAGACCCCACTGCGGAATTACTGATGGTGTTTGCTGCGCGCGCGCAGCACCTGAATCAAGTGATTAAGCCCGCCCTCGCCGAAGGAAAGTGGGTGGTATGTGATCGGTTTACGGATGCGACCTATGCCTATCAGGGCGGAGGGCGTGGGCTCGACCAGAATTTGATTGCCCAGCTGGAGCAAACGGTGCAGGGGGACCTGCGGCCGGAATGTGTACTGCTGCTGGATGTAGATCCTGAGATCGGATTGCAGCGCGCAGCTAGCACCGGAGAGGCGGACCGTTTTGAAAGTGAGCAGATCGAGTTTTTCAAAAAGGTGCGCGCCGCTTACCGCAGTCGTGCGGAAAGCGACCCCGACCGGTATCGGATCATCGATGCCTCGGTGCCACTGGAAGCTGTGCAGCAGAGCCTGGCCGTCGCGTTACACCAGATCGCAGGCTCCCCATGAGCGCGAACTCTGAACAGAAGGGTGCGGTCGAGCAACCGCTCATCCCGTCGCCATTGCCCTGGCAGGCCGCACAGTGGCAGCGACTTGGTGCCCAGTGGATAGCAGGGCGCTGCCCCCACGCATTGCTTATCAGCGGTCAGACTGGCCTGGGCAAGCGGCGTTTTGCAGAAGCCTTCACCGCCCTGCTTCTCTGTGATCAGCCGCGCCACGGCCTGGCGTGCGGCGAGTGCCGTGGCTGCCAGTTGCGGATGGCCGGCTCGCATCCGGACTTCGCCAGGGTGGTGCCGGAAAAGGAGCAGGGGCCATTAAAAGTCGAGCAGATTCGCGAGCTCGGAGATTTTGTTGGCCGCACCAGCGGCCGCGAAGGCGCGCGGGTGGTGTTGCTGGCTCCCGCGGAAGCAATGAATATCAATGCGGCCAATGCGCTACTGAAGAACCTCGAAGAACCCTCTGGGTCGGTTATTTTTCTGTTGATTACCGATCACCCTGCCGGGTTGCTGCCGACGATCCGCAGCCGTTGTCAGACTGTTGCCTTTCCGGTGCCTCCGCAGCAATCCGCCCTGCGCTGGTTGCGTGAGAGCGGGATTGAAAATGAAGATGCGGACAGTGCGCTGAACCTCGCTGGCGGCGCGCCTCTGCTGGCCATCCGGCTGATGGAGCCAGAATCGCAGGAGACACGGCAGCAGTTTCTCGCAGACCTGACTGCGCTCACACGCGGGGATGAGAACCCCGTGACACTGGCGGGGAAGTGGGAGAGTCCGGGAGAGGGGGCCGACCTGAACCTGCTATTGCAGTTCTGGCAGAGCTGGCTGGCGCTGATGCTCAAATCCCGCAGTACAGATGAGGCAGCGGAGTCGAATATCATGGCGCTGCTGCAGCGACTGCCCGGATCCGGGCCAGAAAGCATGCGGTCGGTATTCGCATTCTACGACCACTTGCTCAAGGCGCGGGGGGTACTGTCAGGGAACAGCAACCCGAACAAGCGCCTGCTGGTGGAAGAGTTGATGATCCGATGGGCGGCACTTTTTCGCTGATTTTCGCCAGCGGAAACTTGTTCTCATGACTTGCTCGACAAGGTGGACAGGTCCTGGTCCTCGGGGTAAGTTAGCGCAACAATCAATGAAACGTCGGCCGGGTGAAACACTTTTGTCCGTCGGCCGTTGTTTAAATAACAAACAAGATATAAGCCGGGTCTGAATTCCGGCGTATTCGCCGATTCTGGCGGACCACGGAAACGGGGTTGATTATGAAAGGAATGGGGGGCGGTGCCCGCAACGGCATCCTGTCGCTGAAAATTCAGGACAAGTCCGTGTTGTATGCGGCTTATATGCCGTTTGTGAAAAACGGCGGCCTGTTTATCAATACCGACAAATCCTACAACCTGGGTGATGAAGTTTTCCTGCTACTCAGCCTGATGGATGAACCAGAAAAGTTGCCGGTGGCCGGGAAGGTAGTCTGGATTACTCCAGGTGGTGCCCAGGGCAACCGTACCCCAGGTATTGGCATCCAGTTTAGTGATAAGGAAAACATCGCGCAGGGCAAAATTGAAACACTGCTGGCAGGCTCTCTTGAGTCGAGTCGCCCCACCCATACCCTGTAAAGGCCCGCCGCCTGGCGGTGGAGCCCCATCTGCCGCCCGGTTCTGAAGTGCGGACGCGCGCAATGCGGGTCCAATCTGTATAATTCCCCCTCAATTTTGCACACACTCCGATAGGCCGGGATTCATGCTGGTAGATTCTCACTGTCACCTCGACAGGCTAAAACTCGACAAATTTGATGGTGATCTGGACGATGTTCTGGAACTCGCCCGCAGCCGTGGCGTAGGCAAATTTCTTTGCGTCGGTATCAGCCTGGAAAACGTAGACCAGGTGGTATCCATCGCAGCTAGATATCCCGATGTGGTCTGTTCCGTAGGGGTGCACCCGTTGGATGTTGAGTCCGGGCTGGCGGATACAGAAAAGCTGAAGTCTCTGTCGGCAAAACCCAACGTGGTGGCGCTGGGCGAGACCGGTCTCGATTATTATTACAGCACCGAGACCAAAGAAGTGCAGCAGCAGAGTTTCGTCGCACACCTGGAGGCCGCCGGAGAAGTCGGGTTGCCTGTGATCGTGCACACCCGCGATGCCCGTCAGGATACGATCGAATTGATCAAAGCGCACGGTAGCCGCGAGCATGCCGGCGTGCTGCATTGTTTCACCGAATCCTGGGAGATGGCCAGGCAGGCCCTGGATCTCAATTACTACATTTCCCTTTCCGGGATCGTAACCTTCAAGAACGCAGAAGAGCTGCGCGAAGTCGCGAAGCAGGTGCCCCTGGATCGCCTGCTGGTAGAAACCGATTCACCTTACCTGGCGCCGGTACCTTACCGGGGCAAGCCAAACATCCCGGCTTATGTGCGCGAAGTGGCGGAATTTATCGCTGACCTGCGCGGACTCAGCTATGAAGAACTGGCCGAAGCGACCACTGCGAACTTCCACCGTCTTTTCCCTCGTGCCGCCTGAAGGTAGCGCGCTGTATTTCATTTAGGAATCACCATGTCACAACAACAGTTGCAGACCATGCTTGCCCTGCAAGATGCCATCAACACCGTCGTCAACGAAAACTGGCGTGCACAGAACTTCGCCTGGTACCGAGCCATCTGGGTGGAGAGTGCCGAGCTGCTGGATCACTACGGTTGGAAGTGGTGGAAAAAGCAGCAGCCGGAAATGGAGCAGGTAAAGCTCGAGCTGGTCGATATCTGGCATTTTGGCCTGAGCCTGGAGCTGCAGCAGGGTTCCCCGGAGGAAGTTGCCAGCAAAATGCAGCAGCAACTGGAATCGGCGGCGCTGGAAGCAGGGGATTTCCGCATAAACCTGGAAGCCTTCACCCTGAACACGCTTTCCACCAAGCAGTTCGATCTGCCGGGATTTGCACAATTATTGGCCGATTGTGACATGGGTTTTGACGAGCTTTACCGCCGCTACGTCGGCAAAAATGTGCTGAACCGTTTCCGCCAGGATCACGGTTACAAAGACGGCAGCTATGTAAAAACCTGGGAAGGCCGGGAAGACAATGAGCATCTGGCAGAGATTGTTCAATCATTGGACGCTGCAGCAGAAAATTTCAGCAACCTGCTCTATGAGGCGCTAAAAAACCGGTATCCGGGCGCTCAGAAGAATTTGGCCTGACAGTTTTCGTCTGATTCTTCTTCTGGATCAGACCAAAGGATAATGCATTTAATTTGCAAAGCCCTATAATGCGGGCGCCTGAAAACAACGGAGATACATCGTGAAAGCACCTGTTCGTGTTGCAGTTACCGGCGCCGCCGGTCAGATCAGCTACTCGCTGCTGTTTCGCATCGCTTCCGGCGAAATGCTGGGTAAGGATCAACCAGTTATTCTTCAGCTGCTGGAAATCACTCCCGCACTGGAAGCGCTGAAAGGCGTGGCCATGGAGCTTGAAGACTGTGCCTTCCCGCTGCTGGCTGGCATCGTACAGTCCGACGACGCGACCGTTGCCTTCAAAGACGTAGACTACGCACTGCTGGTTGGCGCACGTCCGCGCGGCCCTGGTATGGAGCGCAAAGACCTGCTGGAAGCCAACGCAGCGATCTTCTCCGCTCAGGGTAAGGCCCTGAACGACGTTGCTTCCCGCAACGTAAAAGTACTGGTTGTTGGCAACCCGGCCAACACCAATGCCCTGATCGCCCAGCGCAATGCGCCGGAACTGGATCCGCGCAACTTCACCGCCATGACCCGTCTGGACCACAACCGTGCCCTGACTCAGCTGGCGAACAAGACCGATTCCACCGTGAACGACATCACCCACATGACCATCTGGGGCAACCACTCTGCCACCCAGTACCCGGACCTGCACCAGGCCAAGGTCAACGGCGAAGACGCCATGGGCAAAGTTGAGCAGGAGTGGTACGAGACCGACTTCATCCCGACTGTACAGCAGCGCGGCGCCGCCATCATCAAGGCCCGTGGCGCTTCCTCCGCAGCTTCTGCGGCCAACGCTGCCATCGACCACATGCGCGATTGGGCGCTGGGTTCCGCCGAAGGCGACTGGACCAGCATGGGCGTATACAGCGACGGTTCTTACGGCATTCAGGAAGGTCTGATCTATTCCTTCCCGGTTGTATGCAAGAACGGCGACTGGGAAATCGTTCAGGGCGTGGACATCAATGACTTCTCCCGCGAGAAGATGACTGCGACCGAGACCGAGCTGGCTGAAGAGCGCGACGCCGTTGCGCACCTGCTGCCGTAAGCTTTCTGCTTCTTAGAAGTTCAAAGCAAAAAAAACCCGCACATTGTGCGGGTTTTTTTTGGCTTGAAGTTTCTGACGGTTAACTCAGAACTTCACCCTTTAGAGCACCTTAGAACTTAACGTTGCGAGGTGTACGCGGGAAGGGGATCACATCGCGAATGTTGCCCATGCCGGTGACATAGGAGACGATGCGATCGAAGCCCAGTCCAAAGCCGCCGTGGGGCACGGTGCCGTAGCGACGCAGGTCCCGGTACCAGTCCAGGTGCTCCTTGGGAATATCCATCTCGTCCATGCGCGCGTCGAGCTTGTCCAGGCGCTCTTCACGCTGGGAGCCGCCGATGATTTCACCGATGCCCGGCGCCAGCACGTCCATCGCTGCCACGGTCTTGCCGTCGTCGTTCATGCGCATATAGAAGGCTTTGATGTCCTTCGGATAGTTCAGCACGATCACCGGCTTCTTGAAGTGTTTTTCGGCCAGATAGCGCTCGTGCTCGGAGGCCAGGTCGATACCCCAGGAAACCGGGAATTCGAACTTCTCTTTGCAGTTCTCCAGGATCTCGATGGCTTCGCAGTAATTGATACGGGCGAAATCGTTATCGATGATGTTTTCCAGACGGGAGATGGCTTCCTTGTCGATGCGCTGGGCAAAGAAGGCCATGTCATCACCGCGCTCTGTCAGTACCGCCTTGAACACGTACTTCAACATTTCTTCCGCTAAATTGGCGCAGTCCGCCAGGTTCGCAAAGGCAATTTCCGGTTCCACCATCCAGAACTCCGCCAGGTGGCGGGTGGTGTTGGAGTTCTCCGCGCGGAAGGTCGGCCCGAAGGTGTATACCTTGGACAGTGCCAGGCAGTAGCTCTCTACGTTCAATTGGCCTGATACGGTAAGGAAGGTTTCCTCGCCGAAAAAGTCTTCGCTGTAATCTATATCGCCTTTGTCGGTCAGGGGCAGGTTGGTCTGGTCCAGGGTGCTGACCCGGAACATCTCACCGGCGCCTTCACAGTCGGAGGCTGTGATAATGGGCGTATGTACATAGTTGAAGCCGCGCTCGTGGAAGAAGCGGTGCACCGCCTGAGCGATACAGTTGCGCACACGTGCCACGGCACCACTGACGTTGGTGCGCGGGCGCAAATGGGCGTGCTCGCGCAGGTGCTCCATGGAGTGGCGCTTGGGTGACATAGGGTAAGTGTCGGGGTCTTCCACCCAGCCAACTACGGTCACGCTGGTGGCCAGTAACTCGATAGCCTGGCCTTTGCCTTCGGAAGCCTTGATGGTGCCTTCGATATCGACCGCGCAACCGGTAGTGAGGCGCAGTACCTCAGATTGGTAGTTGTTGATGTCCGCTTCTACGACTACCTGGATCGGGTCGAAGCAGCTGCCGTCGTGAACGGCGAGGAAAGACAGGCCCGCTTTGGAATCCCGGCGGGTGCGGATCCAGCCCTGGATGCGAGCAGTTTCACCTTCCCGCTGGCTGGATTTTAAAAGCTGTTCAATGGATTCAACTTGCATGATGGTGCTCTTGTTGTCGTTCGCGTGCCGATTGGGCATTGCCGTGGGTGTAGAAGGCCACAGTCTACGCGGTTGTTCCACGCGTCTTTTGGTCGCGCATTCCGGCGGCATCTTGCCCCCTGTGTGCCGGAAAATCCACCCCCGTGACGGGCGGCGGCCATTCCCTGACCCGCGCGAGTGGAGATATGGCTGGGCAGTCCCACTGTCCGGCAATTCCGCACCATTATAGAAGGCCGCACTCGGCCTCGTGACTCTTGGTTCAATTTACCCCTGTCCTACACTGAAAAGGTCACGGTGATGGTCTTGGAAGTTGTACCCATGGTCAAAGAAGTCGGTGGCGCGCGCGGGCGCCGGGCCTGCATCCTTCTCGCGCCCAATCAGTCTCTGTCATTTGCCGGAAACCTCTGGGTGTTCATCTCCCTGGTTGCCGTATCCCTTGGGATTAGTATTGCGTTTGCCCTCGCTGGCGCATGGATGGTGATTCCATTCGCAGGCTTGGAAATCCTCCTGCTTGGGGCATTGTTCGGCTACGTATATATGGAAGGTACGCGTAGGGAAGTAATCCGCATCAGTGATGATCGCGTAGTGCTTGATACCAGTCGCGGCAGCCTAGAGCGCCCGGTGTACCACACCGAGTTTGATCGTAATAGCCTGGCTGTATTGGTGCGTATCGGCGCCACACCGGCCGAGCCTTCCTGCGTAACATTTACCGGGCCAGAAGGTTGTCTGGAAGTTGGCGACTTTTTGACAGACGCGGAAAAAGCCGCACTGGTCGAAAAGCTGGGGGACTGTGGCTTGCGAGCGCGAAAAGAGCAGAGTTTCCGCCTGCAGGATTTTTGACCCGGCTCGACCCGGCGGTATGCCTGTCCTATATAATGTCAGCCCGAGCTTAGCGCCTCGGGTTTTTTACATCCTGTGATGTAACATTTATTGGATATTTATTGAGGGGAGGCACCGTGGCACATCCAAAGATCGGCAATCTTGCACCTGTATTTACGCTGAAGAATCAAAGTGGTGAGAAAATAGCGCTGAAGGATTTTCGGGATCACAAGAATGTGGTGCTCTACTTCTATCCCAAAGCGTTGACGCCGGGTTGCACAACGCAGGCCTGTGGGATTCGTGACAGTGCCAAGGAGTTTGCCAAGCGTGACACCGTGGTGTTCGGCTTGAGTCCAGATCCGGAGTCGAAACTGCAAAAGTTTATCGATAAGCACGAATTGAATTTCGACCTTCTTGCGGATGAGGAACACAAGGTCGCCGACAAATACGGTTGCTGGGGCCTGAAGAAATTTATGGGTAAGGAGTATATGGGCCTGATCCGTACGACATTTATTATCGACAAGTCAGGCCGCTTACAGCACATCATGGACAAGGTGAAAACGAAGTCTCACCACGATGACGTTTTGAACTGGATTGACGAGAATCTGGCTTGATGGGCAAGGGGGGAGGGCCGTAGCTCGACCGCCCGGTATATTTGGCTCCACACCATATCTAACCTCTATCTAGCCCCCGGGGAGCCGTCGGTTAGCCCTAAATGGTCACTTGCGGCTCAACAATCCCGGTGGCGGCCCTCTCTTTTTGTGCGGGGCTTAAAAAAAATTACTTGTCGTCCCTTGCATTATCCTCATATGGTCTATACTGGCTTGTGTAAAGGAGCGCCGCTCAACCGTCTGGCCCAGAGCGATTGGGTGTGGTGCGAGGAAGTAGTACAAAAAACGTTCACTCTGGGTAGGCTTCGATCGCCTGTTTTCAGGTGCGCCCCGCACCCAGGTAGTAGTCAGTCTTTGTTGAATTTGTAATCGCAATTCAAGTCGGCAATGTCACTGGCGGTGGTAATTAGGGACTCGCAGGAAGCGGGCGTAGAACAATAACCGCGGCTCAAGGAACCCATCAAGGAGCAGCTCCATGAATCATATTCAGCCAGACCCGGCTTCGCTCTCAGAAGACAAACCTCTGCAACAGGCCAGACTGTCCGGAGATCCGAACATTCTTGACCAGTTGCTGGCACCACCGGAAGCCACCAGCTTCGGTATTGCCGCTCGAGTCATCGACGTGCTGGAACAACGGATTGGAAAGGCATCTCTGGCAATTCGCCCGGTAGCATCTGACCTCAGTATGTCTACCCGGACCCTGCAGCGCCGTTTGCAGGAGCATAATCTGAGTTTTGCCTCTCTGCGCGATCACGTTCGTTTCCGCCACGCTGTACACTTCCTGAAAGACACAGCGCTGAGCGTCGATGGCATTTCCCGTATTCTCGACTTCTCTGACAGAACCAGTTTCACCAGTGCTTTTAAGCGCTGGACCGGCATGTCCCCAACCGGGTATCGCCGTCAGGTTCGCCAACGTTTTTAAGAAGTCGCTCAAGACCCCTCGCATCACGTAGTCCAGTGTACCGGTTAGCGCCGGTGCTCTGGATTGCCTCATTTTGTCAAAGCCGTTAGAGTTGGCCCCAGAATTTTGACTGACTCTATCGAGGTTTAGACCATGGATTTCTTTATTCCTGCCGCAATGGCGCAAGAGGCTGCTCCGGCTCCTCAGGGCAACCCGCTGATCACCCTGCTAATGTTTGGTGGTCTGTTTGTGTTCATGTGGCTGTTTATCATCCGCCCTCAGCGCAAGCGCCAGAAAGAGCACCAGGAACTGGTGGGCGCTCTTAAGAAGGGCGACGAGGTAGTAATGACCAGCGGCATGCTGGGCCGGGTTGAAAAGGTGGACGACGATTACCTGATTCTGGAAGTGGCTGACAACATGCAGCTCAAGTTTCAGAAAGTTGCCGTACACGCGGTTCTGCCAAAGGGCACCATCAAGAATATCTGAAGTTGATTGTCCGGCTGTGATGCTATGTGCACCACTGCGGAATGCTCAATCAGGCTTCGAAAACCCGGCAAAAGCCGGGTTTTTTTTGGCCTGAATATCCATTTCACCACCCTGGAGCCCGATTGTGAGTATCCAATACCCGCCAAAACTCCCATTGGCGAACCTGCCCACACCGCTACAGCCTCTCGACAAGATAACTGCGAAATTTTCAGCCCCGTTTGGTGGCCCAAGGATTTGGGTGAAGCGAGATGACCTGACGGAAAGTGCGATGTCCGGTAATAAGCTGCGCAAACTGGAGTTCATCATTGCCGAGGCCAGGGCCAGCGGCTGCGATACTCTCATTACCTGCGGAGGCGAGCAGTCCAACCACTGTCGGGCAACGGCGCTTGCTGCTGCAAAGTGCGGGCTAAAGGCGCATTTACTGTTACGTCAAAGCCGACAAGTGGATACGTCCGGCGCTGTTCCAGATGGGAATCTGTTGGTGGATTACCTTGCGGGTGCGCGAGTATCCCGCTACCCGCTTAAAGAATACCTTTCACGGTTATCCGAATTGTTCGACGAATGGTCGGATTGGTACGCAGATCAGGGACGAAAAGCGCTTTGTATTCCAACCGGCGGAAGTGATGGGCTTGGAATCTGGGGGTATATCGCCGGCGCAGAAGAGGTGATCGACGATTGCCGCCAGCACGGCTTTACGCCGGATCATATCGTATGTGCGACTGGCAGTGGGGGCACGCAGTCCGGTTTGATACTGGGGTGCCAATTACTCGGTGTACCATCAAAGGTGACAGGCTATGCGGTTTGTGATGATGCTGCGTATTTTATCGACAAGGTGAGGAAGGATATTGCGGACTGGGCCGGTCGCTATCCGGCAGCGGCAAACGGATTCGAGCTGAATATGGAGAGCGTCCACGTCGTGGATGATTACATCGGTCCGGGCTACGGCGTTGCCACCGATGAGGTTTTCGAAACCATTGCCTTGCTCGCGCAACAGGAAGGGTTGCTGTTGGATCCGGTATATACCGGCAAGGCTTTCCATGGTTTGCTGAAAGACATTGAGATCGGTCGCTATCGCCAAAGTAAAGAGCTGGTCTTCGTTCATACCGGCGGGCAATTCGGTATTTTTCCGCAACGCGACGGTTTTAAAAGCAGTTGGGCTGAAAAACAAACAGGTGAACCGGATCTTTGAACCAATAACGCAAGGAACAATGTCTTGGGCGGTGCCACTACATGTTCTGTTCCGCGACAGAATTCTCTGATTTAGCGAAATATTTGGTGATAAATCGATTTTTTGGCAGAAAACAGGACTATGCTGCTGATGATTGGCGGATTACTGTTCTCAATTTGCTGAAGCTGCTACTCTGGCCGGCAACGTCAGGGGCTGTCGGGCGATAAAAAGCGGCGGATCACCCGCGAGAACGCCATCGAAAGACTGTCCGAAATCGTTTTGCGCGCTGCGCGCAAGCCTGACGATTTTTCAATCAAAATAAGAGCTGTGGGGGTTGAGTTGGAATCATTCAATCAATTGTTGTTAACCCTGGATGGTTTGCTGGGCTCAGCAGCCTGGTTTCCCTGGGTACTTTTAGGGGTCGGTTTTTTCTTCACGCTGTATCTGGGCTTTCCGCAGATTCGCTATTTTGGCCACGCGATCAAGATCGTGCGGGGCAAATACGATAAGCCTGGCGACCCCGGTGATACCTCTCATTTCCAGGCACTATCCACTGCGCTTTCCGGCACGGTAGGTACTGGTAATATCGGTGGTGTTGGCCTTGCTATTTTCCTCGGTGGTCCTGCAGCCCTGTTTTGGATGTGGGTTACAGCTTTCCTCGGTATGACCACAAAGTTTGTCGAGGTAACCCTCTCCCACAAATACCGTATTAAAGCCGCGGATGGTTTTTATGCGGGTGGCCCCATGTTTTACATGGAGCGCCGCCTGAACATGAAATGGCTAGCGGTGATTTTTGCGATCGCTACCGTAATCAGCTCTTTCGGCACGGGTAGCCTGCCGCAGGTCAATAATATTGCCCAGGCCATGTACGACACTTTCGGGCTGAGCAAGATGCTTACCGGTGGGGTACTGGCAATTTTGCTGGGCCTGGTGATCATCGGCGGTATCACTCGTATCGCGAAAGTCACGTCCACGATCGTACCGGTAATGGCCGTTCTTTACATCGTGGGTGCACTGGCGGTCATTCTCTACAATTACCAGAACATCATTCCTTCGTTTAGTGCGGTCTTCGCCGGTGCCTTCAATGGTAGTGCGGCCATGGGCGGCTTCCTGGGAGCGAGTTTCGCATATGCGTTTAACCGTGGCGTGAACCGCGGTCTCTTCTCAAACGAAGCGGGTCAGGGCTCCGCGCCCATTGCACACGCCGCGGCACGGGCGGACGAGCCGGTGTCCGAGGGCATGGTTTCACTGCTGGAACCATTCATCGACACCCTTATTATTTGTACGCTTACTGGTCTGGTTATTCTGTCTTCTGGTGTTTGGACCGAGAAGCACATGAACCGCTTTGAGCGTGCCGATATGATGGTGGTGGCAGGAACCTACACCGACAAGGATGAGGCGGATGTGAAACAGCTGTTCGGTTTCCTCAGTAACCAGAGCAGCGAAGTGAAACCCTATACCGGCACTATTGTGGTGGCAGACGGCCTGCCGCTCAATAAAGACGAATTCACGGTTCTGAATTCCCGCTCTGTTGCGGAAGATGTGGAATTCCGGGTGGCGGGAGACAACTTCTCGGGTGTTTTAAATGTCAACAGTGGCCGTCTGGTAAATCCGAATGTTGATGTGTGGGGTAACTCCCTGTTGCATTCGGTGGCACTGACAAACCGGGCCTTCCAGAAAGGCTTCTTTGGTGAGTACGGCAGCTACATCGTTACGCTTGGCATTTTGCTGTTTGCTTTTTCGACAGCGATTGCCTGGTCGTACTACGGCGACCGTTCGATGATTTACCTGTTCGGCCCCAAGGCAGTGATGCCGTACAGGCTGGTTTATGTTGTGGCTTTTTTCTGGGCCGCTATTGAGGACACCACCGTAATCTGGAACCTCTCCGCGGTAGCAATCGTGCTGATGACATTGCCCAATTTATTTGGCATATCCATTCTTGCGCGAGAAATGAAAGATACCGTGAAGGATTACTGGAAGGATCCGAACCACAAATAGTGTGAGGGACACTCCAGCAAAATAAAAAACCCGGCATCTGCCGGGTTTTTTATTGCGGGCAACGCGTAGCTTAATCACACGTTCAATAGCAGGTATTCGCGCTCCCACGAGCTGATTACTCGGTTGAACTCCTCGTACTCATCCCGCTTGATCGCGGCCCAGGCGCGCACAAAAGTGTCGCCAAACATTTCAATGGCTTCCGAACATTCCGCCAGTAGGCTGAGGGCATGCTCCTGGGTGCGGGGCAGAGCGATAGGCTCCGACGAACAATCTCCCTTGTATGGCTTGCTCGGCTCAACCTTGTTCATCATGCCCAGATAGCCGCAGGCCAGTGAAGTCGCTATCGCCAGGTAGGGATTGCAATCTGCACCCGGGAAGCGGTTTTCCAGGCGCTTTGCCTGTGCCGAGCTGTCTGGCACCCGCAATCCGGTGGTGCGGTTGTCATAGCCCCAGTGCAGACTCGTGGGTGCGGCCATCTCTGGAGTGAAGCGACGATAGGAGTTCACGTTCGGAGCGAAGAAGGTAATAAACCCGGGGGTGTATTTCTGCATACCGCCGATAAAGTGCATAAATCGCTCGTTCTCTGAGCCGTCTTCATTTACAAAAATGTTTTTACCGGTTTTTGCGTCGATGATGCTCTGGTGCAAATGCAGGGCACTTCCAGGTTCATCCTCCATGGGCTTTGCCATAAAGGTGGCATAGATTCCGTGGCGCAGTGCGGTTTCTCGTACGGTGCGCTTGAACGTAAACACCTGGTCTGCGAGCTTGAGTGGATCACCGTGCAAAAAATTGATTTCCATTTGCGCGGTGCCTGATTCGTGAATCAGTGTATCCACGTCGAGCCCCTGGGCTTCACAGAAGTCGTACATGTCCTCGATGATGGGCTCGTATTCGTTTGCCGCGTCAATGCTGTAGGATTGACGTGTTTTTTCGGTCCGGCCTGAGCGCCCTACGGGAGCAGACAGCTTTTCATCCGGGTCCAGGTTGCGTTTTACCAGATAGAACTCTACTTCCGGAGCTACGACGGGCTGCCAGCCCTGTTCCGCGTACTTGTCCAGTACAAACTTGAGAATATTGCGAGTGCTGATGGGGTGGGGCTTGCCATCTCGGGTGTAGCAGTCGTGAATGATCTGCGCGGTAGGCTCGTTGGCCCAGGGGTTCAGCCGAATGGAATCCGGGTCGGGCACCAGCAACATGTCGGTATCTGCCGGGTCCACCAGTTCGTTGTGTTCATCGACATAATCACCGGTTACCGTCTGTACCAGGATGCTTTCTGGCAGGCGGCTGTCTTCGGTGAGGAATTTGTCCGTCGGGGTGAATTTGCCCCGCGCATTGCCGGACATGTCCGGTACCAGGCACTCGACTTCGGAAATCGAATGTTCCGCGAGCCACTGGGTTATCTTGTCCATGTTGCACCTTGTGATTGGAAGGCTTGTATTTGAATATCTTGCCAACGTCGCCAAACAGTAGTTTAAAACTTCACGGGCGTCGAAGAGCGATTTTCAGCGAACCGCATACATTTCGTCCTAGCTTTGATTATGGCAAGAAACCGAATTATCATTCAATAAATACCGAATAATGATTCGGCTTTTAGCGGGTATGAATTTGGAGTTTTTGATGTCTGTTGGCGCAAACGAATCACAACTGCTCGGTCACACCGATTCTTACTATGCCGCCAGTGCGAATTCCGCGCCAGAGTATTCCCCGCTTGAAGGGACCATAGAAGCTGATGTGTGCATTATTGGTGCAGGCTATACCGGTTTGTCTACGGCACTGCATCTGGCTGAGCGTAGTTTCGAGGTCGTCGTACTGGAAGCGGAGCGCGTAGGTTGGGGCGCTTCAGGGCGCAATGGGGGCCATGTGGGTGTTGGTCAGCGCAAAGGTCAGGAAGATCTTGAGAAAATGCTCGGCCTCGATACCGCTAAAGTGTTGTGGGATCTGGGGCTCGAAGCCGTGCAGCTTGTAGAACAGCTGATCGAAAAACACACTATCCGGTGTGATCTCAAGCGTGGAATCATGCACCTGGCGGCCAAGCCGAGCCACAACGCCGGCCTCAAGGACGAGGTTGAGCTGCTCAATCAGAGGTATGGCTATACGGACATCCGCTACGCAAGCCGTGAAGAGGTGAGTGGGCTCGTTGGCTCGGATCGCTTTTACGGTGGGCAGATCGACTCGGGTTCGTTGCACCTGCATCCACTCAATTATGCACTCGGCCTTGCCGATGCTGCCCGGTCTGCAGGTGTCCAGTTTTACGAGCACAGCCGGGTAACCGGATATACCGGTGGCAATCCATGTGTCGTAAATACCGATGGTGGGCGAGTGAAGGCGAAGAATGTCGTGCTTGCCTGCAACGGTTATCTTGGCAACCTGGAGCCGAGAATGGCGGGGCGTATTATGCCCATTAATAATTTTGTGCTGGCAACCGAGCCTCTGGACGACAAACTGGCACGGGAATTGATCGCGAACGACTACGCGCTTCAGGACACGCTGTTTGTGATCAACTACTGGAAGCTGTCCGGCGATAACCGCCTCGTATTTGGTGGTGGCGAAAACTACTCATCGCGCTTTCCGCGGGATATTCGAGGTTTTGTCCGCAAGTACATGCTCGAGGTGTATCCGCAACTGGCGGATACGCGGGTGGAATATGGTTGGGGGGGGACCCTCGCAATCACAATGAATCGAATGCCCAGTATCGGGAGACTGGAACCCAATGTGTATTACAGCCACGGATATTCCGGGCACGGTATTCCGACGGCTACATTTGCAGGAAAAGTCGTTGCGGAAGTTATTGCCGGAACCGAGGAAAGGTTCGATATATTGTCACGCATCCCGACGCCGCGCTTTCCTGGCGGAACCTTGTTACGTTGGCCTGGCCTGGTAGCGGGAATGCTCTATTACAGCGTATTGGACAAGCTGGGCCGATAGGGATCCTGGAAATCTGCAGTTTGCGCCTGAACTTCCTGGTGCCAGCGCACTGACCTGTCCACGCCCATGGGCTCCCTGCGCTGACGGCCATTTTTAATGAGCCGTTGCGCCAATTGTGTTACAAAGGAATTTCATCAGTAGGGAAGACGGAAGTGTCGAGCGCAGAACAGAATCGCCGCAGAAACCAGTTGTCGCCGCGACGAGAGCCGGTGCAGGCACGGGCCCGGGAGCGTACCCGTCAGATCCTGGAAACCACCGGACAACTCCTCGAACGCGTGGGGCTGAATGACCTCACTACCATTTTGATCGCCAAAGAGCTCGATGTATCTGTCGGGTCGGTGTATCACTATTTCCCGAACAAGCACGCCATCCTCTATGCGATGGGCGAACAGTGGCTGGCAAGCCTGACGGAGCGCCTGGATGAGCTCGCTGCCAGTGAGCTGGAGCAGCTCAGCCTGCGGGCATTTCTCGATGATCTGCTCACCCGATGGGTCTCCGTCTATCGCGAACAGCGGGGCTTGTTGCCGCTTGTTCAGGCGATGTGGGGTGTACCGGAACTTCATGAGCTGGATGAGCGTCACGATGAACTTGTCATTACTCACTTGATGGACATGTTCCGCCGCCTCGGATTTACCTGCCCGCCCAATGAGACCAATCGTCTCGCTCGTGCCACGCTTGAGACCTGCCACGCGATGTTGCTGGTGGTTGTCAATCAGGTGGGGGTTCGTTCCGAGCGTACCCGGGAAGACCTGCTCAATATGTTGATGGTGCTCCTGGAGCCCCACCGAAATGATGAATCCCCCTCTGGACTGGACGACATAGAGGCACCCTGAGGTTGCTTGCATGGCTATCACGAAACCCAATAAGCTCATCATCGCCATTTCCTCGCGTGCCCTGTTTGACTTGCGAGAGAGCCACCAGATTTTTGAAGAGCAGGGCGTCGACGCATTTTCCTCCTATCAGATTGAGCGGGAAAACGACATCCTGCCCAGGGGCGAAGCCTTTTCCCTGGTGGAGAAATTTCTGCAGATCAACGAGCGCCTGCCCGGCGATCCACGGGTAGAGGTGATCCTTCTTTCGCGCAACAGCGCAGATACCGGCCTGCGGGTATTCAACTCGATTGAGCACTACGGCCTGAGCATCAGCCGCGCGGCGTTTTGTAATGGCGGAAGCCCGTACCGGTATATCGCACCCTTCGGGTGCCATCTTTTTCTGTCCACCGATGGTGAGGACGTGCGCCGTGCACTGGAGCAGGGTATTGCTGCCGCGACCCTGATCCCGGGTGGCGCACGCCAGCGCGGGGATGAAGTGCTGCGCTTTGCTTTTGATGGAGATGCAGTGTTGTTTTCAGATGAGGCAGAGCAAATCTTCAAGCGGGATGGTCTGGCAGCGTTTGCCAGTGCCGAGCGTGCCTCGGCCAAACAGCCGCTGCAGGGCGGGCCGTTCAAAGGGTTCCTTGAGGCCCTGCAACATTTGCAGGGAGAGTTCTCCCCGGAAAACTGCCCAATCCGCACGGCCCTGGTTACCGCCCGATCTGCACCCGCCCACGAGCGGGTGATTCGTACTCTACGGGCCTGGAATATCCGTATCGATGAGTCGATGTTCCTGGGTGGATTGCCCAAAGGCGAATTCCTGCGCGCGTTCGGCGCCGATGTATTTTTCGATGACCAGCCCACCCACTGCGCCTCTGCCGCCGCCCACGTCGCTACCGGTCATGTCCCACACGGCATCGCTAACCAGAGCAAGTAGGGTGCTACGGACGGAAGATATTCCCGCCATTTTGCGAAATGTGGCACATATCTCACCAGTATGAGTCACTTTTCGTAACCATTTGCTCGCATTTTCCGTGCTCTTATCACGATCTGTTGGCTCGCTGTAACTTTCGCTGCTATGCTTTTCCCGCATAAAGTCGCAGAGTTTTTATAACCAATCGCTGGCGCAAAAATAATCACACTGGTTATTTTTCAAGAAACAGCCAGCTATCGACAGGGAGAGGCTATGAAGCTGCAGCAGTTGCGATATATCTGGGAAGTTGCCCACCACGACCTCAATGTGTCGGCCACCGCACAAAGCCTGTTTACCTCGCAGCCGGGGATCAGCAAGCAGATCCGCCTGCTGGAAGATGAACTGGGCGTGGAAATTTTTGCCCGCAGCGGCAAACACCTGACCCGCGTGACACCGGCAGGGGAAGCCATCCTCAAAACCGCCGGCGAAATCATGCGCAAGGTGGAGAACATCAAGCAGGTGGCACAGGAGTTCAGCAACGACAAGCGCGGAAGCCTCGCTATTGCTACCACGCACACCCAGGCCCGGTATGCTCTGCCGGCGGTAATCAAGGGCTTTATTGCCCGCTACCCGGAAGTTTCCCTGCATATGCACCAGGGAACCCCAATGCAGATTTCGGAGATGGCGGCAGACGGTACCGCCGACTTTGCCATTGCGACCGAAGCGCTGGAGCTATTCAGTGATCTGGTGATGATGCCGGTATACCGCTGGAATCGCTGCATCCTTGTGCCCAAAGGTCACGAGCTTGCACAGCTCGGCAAGTTGACCCTGGAAGATGTGGCCAGGTATCCCATTGTGACTTATGTCTTTGGTTTTACCGGGCGTTCGAAACTGGATGAGGCTTTTCTTGAAAAAGGCCTTTCCCCGAAAGTGGTATTCACCGCAGCAGATGCGGACGTGATCAAGACTTATGTGCGTCTTGGCTTGGGTATTGGAATCGTTGCGGATATGGCCGCGGTGGAAGATGAAGACAGTGATCTGGTGGCATTGGATGCGAGTGAGCTATTTGAATCCAGCGTAACCAAAATTGGTTTCCGGAAGGGAATTTTCCTGCGCGGCTTTATGTACGAGTTTATCCAGCAGTTTGCTCCGCATCTTACCCGCGAGTTGATCGATCAGGCTGCTCAGGCATCATCCCGCGCGGAAGTGGATGAGCTCTTTTCTCATATAGATCTGCCGGTGTATTGATTCGCAATAATTGATGCGAAGGTGGCGGTGCCGGGTGCTCCCTTGTGAGACCTTCTAAAACAGGGATGTTTTAGAAGAGCCCCCAGGGATGGGTTTACGGCGTGTCTCAAAAGGGAGCACCCGGTAGCGCCACCGCCACCGGATTACACAAGAACTACAGGTTCTTGAGTACTTCCTTGGCAAACTTGAAGTACACGGTGTAAACCTCCGGTTCTTTGCCTTCTTCCTCTACGACAAAAAACGGCGCGCGCTGGACGTTCAGGCGCTGTGCCAGCTGCATACCCGGGCTCTCCGGATCGCGTTCGTCGGCGATCAACGTCTCATCCAGATATTTTTCCTGATCGTTTTCCTTCAGTTTTTCCTCGACATCCCGACATTTTCCACACGGGGAACCATCGGCAAGGATTTTCTTTACCAGAGTAATTCGCATTGAATACAGCCTTATGATTCAGGCCACCGCCGCGCTTGCATTGAGAGCGGTTGATATTGGGGGCCTGTTATTGTGATACCAGTGATTGGCGCGGAATCTAGCAAGGATGTTGGTGGCAGGGAAATACCGAAGGGCGATAGGGATATAACTGGTGACTTCGCCAGCGGAGCCGGCGCTCAGGACAGCCGGGTTTCCAGTGTATCCAGCAGAATGCGTACCTTTTCAAGGCACTCGGCATGCTCTGCCGAAGGATTGGAGTCCGCAACAATTCCGCCGCCGGCAGCACAACTAATTTCACCATTGCTTGCGGTCAAAGTGCGAATGGCAATGTTGGTATCTGCGCGGCCGCAGCTGCTCAGATAGCCAATACTTCCGCAGTACACTCCCCGGGGGCTTGGTTCCAGCTCGCGAATGATTTCCATGGCGCGACGCTTGGGAGCGCCGGTAATCGAACCGCCGGGGAAGCAGGCCTGCAGCACCTCCGCATATTCCAGGTCCTCCGGTAACTGGCCGGTAATCGTGCTCACCAGGTGGTGTACATTGGCAAAACTCTGCAATTCAAATAGGTTGGGGACACGCACAGTGCCGCGCTGACAGACTTTCCCGAAATCGTTGCGCAGCAGGTCCACGATCATCAGGTTTTCGGCGCGATCCTTGGGGCTTGCACGCAGCTGCCGGGCAAGTGCCGCATCCCGTTCCTTGTTGTTGTCCCGGGGTGCGGTGCCTTTAATTGGCTCGGTCTGTAAAAAGCGGCCGTCCTCCAAAATAAAGCGCTCGGGCGACAGGCTGAGTATCTGTCCCTCCGGCAGCGACAGGAAGGCGGAAAATGGACCTGCGGCGACCTCTCGTAACGCCAAGTAAGCGGTCAGCGGGTCTCCGTCGTACGTCGAGAAAAAGCGTTGGGTAAAGTTCGCCTGATAGACGTCGCCCGCGCGGATATATTCAAGAATTCGCTCTATACAGCGGGTGTATTCACTCGCACTGAACTCGTGCTGAAACGGTCCTTTCAGGCGAAATGCATCGAGATTCGCCAGGGGGGTATCCCAGCGAACGCTTGCAAAGCGCTGGCGCAGGTCGCGCTTCTGGCTTTCTGTGCACGCAGGATGGAATACCAGGTGTGTGGCACAGAGCTGATGATCGGTAATGAGCGCCCAGCTGTACAGGCCGAAAAAGCCCGCCGGTAATGGGGTGGGGCGGTGATCCGCCGGTAAAAAGTTTCCTGCAGTTCCCAGTTCATAGCCGGCATAGCCGATGGCGCCGCCACAGAAAGGGATCTGCTGGTCGACTTCCTGCGGCGCGAGTTCGCACATCAGGTCGTCGAGGTCGGCAAAAGGCGTTTTGTCGCTGGAGGCCAATGTCAGGGTTGAGAGGGGGTCCGCACTGAGTATGTCGAAGCGACCGCCGCGGGCGCCCGCCACCCCGGAGTCCAGCCAGACCGGACAGGGCAGATCAGCCAGGGCGGCGAAGGCCACACTGGTATTTCGGGAATAGGGCAGGGAAATAATCTGCAAAACGTCAACCAAACTTCGCGCGGATTGATCACATCAAATCCGACATTGCTATCAGTGCACCCTTTGAGGCGGCGCTACTTTACTCCAAATTGTGACTCTAGCCCAATAGGTGTGGTCACCGGATGAGCGAGCGCGGATAGCTCGGAGTATTCTGTACCGCTATTCAGAAAATCTAGCTGATTCTGCGTTCGATACCCGCCTGGGACATCAGGCGGGTGGCGAGTTCCTCTACCGACAGCTCTGTGGCGTCGAGGAAGGGAATCTGCGCGCGACGCAGCATCTGCTCTACCTGGCGCACTTCAAACTCACACTGTTCCGGTGACGCATAGCGACTGTTTGCGCGACGTTCCTGACGGATGCTCATCAGGCGCCGAGGATCAATGGTCAATCCAAACAGCTTGTGCTGAAAGGGGCGCAGTATTTTGGGCAGGGAAGTGGAATCCATGTCCTCTTCGGTGATCGGGTAGTTTGCCGCGCGCAAGCCAAACTGCAAGGCGAGGTACAGGCAGGTTGGGGTTTTGCCGGAACGGGATACCCCCACCAGGATGATGTCCGCACTCTCGAACTCGCGGGTACGGCGGCCGTCGTCATTATCCATGGCATAGTGCACGGCATCGATGCGGGCGGTGTATCGGCTGTTGTTGGCAATGCCGTGGGACACGCCAACCGAGCGGTTCGGGTTGGTACCAAACAGGTTTGCCAGGGGCGCCAGGTAGCTCTCAAACACATCCAGCATCAACGCAGAACTCTGGTGTAGTTGCCCGCGAATATGATCGGACACAATGCTGGTAATGATGATGGGCTGCAGTCCGGACTCCTCGGCCGCGCGCTCAATGCGCTGCAAAACCAGATTCACCCGTGCTTCCGAGTCGACATAGGGCACCGTAACCTGTTCCACCTGCTGATCGCGAAACTGAGCCAAAAGGCTATGCCCTATACCTTCTACGGTAAGGCCGGTGCCATCAGATATGAAAAACGCTGTGCGTTTCATGGTCTTGTCGCCGGGAGTGGTATTGGCACCAGAATTTATCGGTTGGTTCATAGGGGGTCGCTTATGGATTTGTCGTGGCCGATTTCGATCAGTCTGTTTGAATAAAACAAAGATATCAAAATTTCCGCAAAGCTTTGCGATTGAATGGAATGATTGCGACAGGGTCAGCGCACTGTATGTCCGGGAAAGGTCGACAGGTAGGCTGGATGTAGTCGGGCGACGTTTTTTGTAGAAAAATTACAACAGAAAACGGGCATTTTCGGCGACGTTTGCGGGGTATTATTTACAAAACCCTTCCTTATAATCTGCCGCCAGTACAGAAGTTGCAGAGGGCAATCCATTGACCACCTATACTCTCGAGTTCGCGAAGCTCGGCATGTCGGATGTCGACAAGGTCGGCGGTAAAAACGCATCCCTAGGGGAGATGATTTCCTCCCTTTCCGGTGCAGGGGTTAGCGTACCCGGTGGTTTTGCCACGACTGCGGAAGCTTTCCGGGAGTTCCTGTCTGCAGCCGAGCTGGACAAGCGTATCGCAGAAAGGCTCCAGGGGCTGGATGTAGACGATGTCACTGCCCTGGCTGCAGCCGGCGAAGAGATTCGCCAGTGGCTACTGGATACCCCGTTCCCGGCACAGCTGGAAAAAGAAATCCGCGAGGGCTATGAGTCTCTGGGTGGTGGTGACACTGCGGTTGCAGTGCGCTCCTCTGCCACAGCGGAAGACCTGCCGGATGCCTCGTTTGCCGGCCAGCAGGAAACCTTCCTGAATATTCGCGGCATCGATGCCGTTCTGCAGGCGGTACGTGAAGTATTTGCCTCTCTCTACAACGACCGTGCCATCGCCTACCGGGTACACACCGGATACGCGGACGTCGGTGTTTACCTGTCTGCGGGTATCCAACACATGGTGCGTAGTGAAACCGGTGCCTCAGGTGTGATGTTTACTCTGGATACAGAGAGCGGTTTCCGCGACGTTATCTTTGTCACTGCGGCCTACGGCCTTGGTGAGACGGTCGTGCAGGGCGCCGTGAACCCCGATGAGTTCTATCTGTACAAACCTGCGCTGGAGGCCAAGCGCCCGGCGATTTTACGCCGCAATCGTGGCAGTAAAGCCATCAAAATGATCTACGATGCCAGCGGTGAATGCGGCCGCTCGGTCAAGACCGTCCAGGTCCCCGAAGCGGATCGCTTGCGTTTTGCCCTCAATGATGCGGAGCTTACCGAGCTCGCCAACCAGGCGCGCAAGATTGAGGCGCACTATCAGCGTCCAATGGACATTGAGTGGGCCAAAGACGGCGATTCCGGCAAACTGTTTATCGTACAGGCGCGCCCGGAGACCGTCCGCTCTCGCGATACGGGTACCAGCATCGAACGCTACAAACTGCAGGAACGCGGCGACATTCTCTGCGAGGGACGCGCAATTGGTCAGCGTATCGGCGCAGGTCCTGTCCGTGTATTGGACTCCGTGGAAGATATGGCCAAGATGCAGGACGGCGACGTTCTGGTCACTGACATGACCGACCCGGATTGGGAGCCGGTGCTGAAAAAGGCCAGTGCGATTGTGACCAACCGTGGTGGTCGTACCTGTCACGCGGCAATCATTGCCCGGGAGCTGGGTATTCCGGCGGTTGTAGGATGTGGCGATGCCACTGAAAAACTCTCCACCGGCACCCCGGTCACCGTGTCCTGCGCTGAAGGGGACACCGGCTTTGTCATGTCCGGGCAGCTCGACTTCGAACGATCACTGACCGAAGTCGCAGATATGCCGGATCTGCCGTTCAAAATCATGCTCAATGTCGGCAACCCGGACCGCGCGTTCGCCTTTAGCAATCTGCCGAATCAGGGGGTAGGGCTGGCGCGTCTGGAGTTCATCCTGAACCGGATGATCGGGATTCACCCGAAAGCCTTGCTCGAACTGGATCGTCTGCCGCAGGACCTTCAACAGAATATCCGCAACCGGATCGGTGGCTACGCATCTCCGGAAGATTTTATTGTGGAGAAACTGGTGGAAGGCATCTCCACGCTGGCTGCCGCGTTTGCCCCAAATCGCACCATTGTGCGCCTGTCGGACTTCAAGTCCAATGAGTACGCCCACCTGGTGGGCGGGCAGATGTACGAGCCCAGTGAAGAAAACCCGATGCTGGGATTCCGCGGCGCGGCGCGTTACCGCTCTAAGGATTTCCGCCAGTGTTTCGCACTGGAATGCAAAGCACTGAAAAAAGTTCGCGATGAAATGGGGCTCACCAATGTTGAAATCATGGTGCCCTTCGTACGCACGCCGGATGAAGCACGTCAGGTCGTCGAACTGCTTGAACAGAACGGGCTGAAGCGCGGCGAGAATGGCCTCAAGGTCATTATGATGTGCGAATTACCCTCTAACGCTCTGCTGGCGGACGACTTCCTGCAATATTTTGATGGTTTCTCCATTGGCTCCAACGACCTGACGCAGCTAACGCTTGGACTCGACCGAGATTCTGGCCTGGTCGCCGAGCTTTTCGATGAGCGGGACCCGGCGGTGAAAATGCTTCTGTCCCAGGCGATTCGGGCGTGCAAGAAAGCCGGCAAGTACGTCGGTATTTGTGGTCAGGGTCCGTCTGATCACAAGGACTTCGCCCAGTGGCTGATGGATGAAGGGATCGACAGCGTGTCCCTGAATCCGGATACGGCGGTGGACACCTGGTTGTATCTCGCCAATCAGCGCAGTGCGGACGAGGCATAGATACGGGATACGGTGCGAGCGTTGCACTCGGCAATGTCGTACCTTTGCAGCAAAGCGATATCCATTGGCACTTTGCTCTGGGGAAACCCTAAGCAAGATGCCAATCAAGACCCCGACTGGGCGCACTGTAGAGATATTCCCAGGTTACACGGAAAATGCGACCCAAGTGGTCGCATTTTTTTTACCTACAGCTAGGAAATTGTTCCATCGTGGCGTGGACATCTGGCGAAATGAACCGCGCCGAATCACGTTACGCGGCCTTGTGGTCGTGGAGCCGGTAATCTAAGTACATTGCCAGTTCCCATAAAACTCCCGAAACTCCGATGAAATCAATCTAAGCACGTGACATCCGGTCAATAAAATCGAACAGGCTTCCGCTGAGAAAGTCCCGATACAATTTCGTGGCGTTGCGGGAGTTTCGATTGCTGTTATTCAGACAGAAAACCTTCGATTGAAGTACTGACCGAGGTGCCACCATGCTTAGACGTTTCCTGTTCTCTCCCAATGAAGAGCCCTTGACCCGCTCGCAAGCCCGGCAATACGCGCTAGACCATTCCGGGGGGAATGTGGCCGTCCATGCAGGTGTCGCCCAAGCCGCCGCCGAAACAAGTGTGGCCGGAATGCCCCGCCATCTTGCTGCCGCACTGGTGCTGTTTGTCGGCACGCTGCTGGGTGTTCTGTGGCCCAATCTTGCGGCTGCGAGAAGCGGCGGAAACTGGTTCGACGATCAGGCCGCCATGAGTTCGTCCGGAGCCCCCTCCATTCGTATCAACCTGAGTGAACAGAAAGCCTATTTCTACAAGGGTGGAAAACTGGTTGGTGTATCACTGGTGTCATCTGGTAAGCAGGGTTTTCGCACCAGCCCGGGGAAATTCCGAGTACTGGCCAAGCGTCCAAACCACCGTTCCAGTATCTACGGAAGCTACGTTGACCGAAATACGGGCCGAGTCGTGAAAGCAGACGTGGATACCCGCAAGCATCGCCGTCCAGCGGGCACCTATTACCGCGGTGCAAAAATGAATCACTACATTCGATTTAACGGTGGTGTTGGCTTGCATGCATCAGGCCATGTCCCCCGATACCCGGCGTCCCATGGTTGTGTGCGTATGCCTCCACATATGGCTCGCAAGTTTTTCCAATATTCCCGTGTTGGTATGCCAGTCACCGTTAGTTACTGATTTAGCAATCCAATTGGCAGTCCCGCCCCGAGCGATTACCCGTTAACTGAATGGTAATCCTCGGAGATAGAGCGGGCCCGGTTTGCCGGGTGTTATCCATTGTGATGATACCCGGCATTTTTGTATGTGCGATGCAGGTGGAAAGGCGAAGCGCTATCATCGATGACCAGTCGGAAATGAATTAAATCCACCTACATCATTTGAAAATGATCGCGCAATCCGAGCGCGCGATTTCTCGGTACAGCCAAGGAACCCGCCATGAGCACAAGCCGCATATCCACTCCCGATCTATGTGATGACTACCCTGACCTGGTGCGGGTCGTCGAGCCGATGTTTATAAATTACGGCGGTAGGGAGGCATTCGGCGGCCAAATAGTGACAGTCAAGTGCTTTGAAGATAACTCACTGGTACGTGAACTGGTGGCGGAAGACGGCGCCGGAAAAGTACTGGTGGTGGATGCCGGCGGTTCCATGCGCAGGGCGTGCCTCGGCGACCTGCTGGCGGAGAAAGCCTGTAAAAATGGTTGGGCTGGCATACTCATGTACGGCTGCATTCGCGATGTGGATGCCATTTCTGGACTAGAGTTAGGAGTACAGGCGCTGGGAAGCCACCCAATGAAAACCGATAAAAAGGGCATCGGGGAACGCAATATTGCGGTGACTTTTGGCGGCGTCACCTTTAAACCTGGAGAGTATTTGTACGCCGATAATAACGGTGTGATAGTTTCTCCCCAACTGCTTATGTGATTTGGAAATATCAGAATCTGCTATTTTTGCGCTGGTCCTGCTGTCTGCGCTTGCTCACGCCATATGGAATGCGGTGGTCAAACACAGTGAAGAAGGTTTCCTACAGCTGGCGATGATCCGCAGCGTTGGCCTGCTGGTAGGCGCTGTACTGGCTACACATTTGCCGCTGCCCGGGCAAAAAGCCCTGGGTTTCCTTGTCGGCGGGGCCTTCTTCCAATACCTGTATTTTTTCCTGTTGTCCCGTTCTTACCGGGCGCTCGACTATGGCACGGCTTATCCCATTGCTCGTGGGGTCACGCCACTGATGGTGGCAACGGCCGCGCTCCTGTTTCTGGACGAATCCCTGCAGCCCCTGCAGTTGACGGGCATCCTGCTGGTCACCTGCGGTATTTTCGCGCTTATCATGAAAGAGTTGCGCGTGAGCCGCATGGGGATTCTCTACTCTGTGGGTACCGGTATCGCCATCACCGGCTACACCACGCTCGGCGCAGCGGGAGTGCGCAGCGTCGCCAACCCTCTGAGCTACGTTGCCTGGCTGGAAGTCCTTTCTGGCGGCGGTATCATTCTTGCTGTTCTGTTGACGCGCCCCTTGAAAGGGCTGGCGTTTGCGCGGGCAAACTTTCTGCGCAGTTCGCTGTCCGGTGTACTCGCTACGAGTGGCTTTGGTATCGCCCTTTGGGCAACGTCGATGATGCCGGTGGCCGCGGTTGCTGCCACAAGGGAAGTCAGTATCCTGTTTGCCTCGCTGATTTCAGTGTTTCTTCTGAATGAACGATTTTCACCCCAACGTGTCTTCGCAGCATTGATTATTTTCTGCGGTATTGGCACTCTGGCTCTGGCCTGATATTCACCGATTTCTCCATCGCTATTTCTCCGTACCTATTTCGACATACCAATGTTTGATTGCCTATAGTTGCAAGCAACCGTTGCATGATTAACAGCAGTAGGCAACTCATACCATCACATATCATTTTTGCCGTTCACTGTGCCGCGAGGCCGGGTACGACAATCGAAATTTCGACAAGGATAAGTAATGAGCACCCTGCGCCAGAAGTGGATTACCGCCCCTTTATTGAAGTGGATCAAGAAGGTTCTCCCGCCCATTTCCGATACTGAACGTGAGGCCATGGAAGCCGGAGAAGTGTGGTGGGATGCGCAGCTTCTTTCCGGGAAACCGGATTGGGATCAGCTATTGAAAATGGGGCCGCCAGAACTTACCGATACGGAACAGGCATTTATCGACGGCCCGGTGGAAGAACTCTGCAAGATTGTAGATGACTGGAAAGTGTCCTACGAGGATCACGACATCTCACCGGAGATCTGGGAGTTTCTTAAAAAGAACCGGTTTTTCGGCATCATCATACCGGAAGAATTTGGCGGCCTTGGTTTTTCTCCGAGCGCACACGCACAAATCGTCACCAAAATCTCTACCCGCAGCACGAGTGTGGGGGTCACAGTAATGGTGCCCAATTCGCTGGGGCCGGGTGAACTGTTGATGGCGCACGGAACGGATGAGCAGAAACAGCATTATCTGCCACGCCTGGCGGACGGGCGGGATATTCCCTGTTTTGGCCTCACAAGCCCCGAGGCCGGCTCCGACGCCGCATCGATGGTCGATAGCGGCGTCGTCTGTTACGGCGAGTACAAGGGCGAAAAGACCCTTGGAATGCGGGTGAACTGGCACAAGCGTTATATTACGCTCGGCCCCGTCGCGACCGTTCTCGGGCTGGCATTCAAGCTGTACGACCCGGAGCATATTCTCGGCGAAGAGGAAGAACTGGGCATTACCGTTGCTCTGGTGCCCACTGATACCGACGGCGTGACCATCGGCCAGCGACATCTCCCGGCCATGCAAGCGTTTATGAATGGACCCAATTGGGGGAAAGACGTTTTTATCCCGATGGAGTGGATTATCGGTGGCCAGGAAAATATCGGGCATGGCTGGCACATGCTGATGAGCGCACTGGCCGCTGGCCGGGGTATTTCTCTGCCGTCCCTGTCCACCGGTGGTGCCAAACTCGCAGCGCGGACCACCGGAGCCTATGCCCATATCCGCGAGCAGTTCGGTATTTCCATCGGAAAATTCGAAGGAGTACAGCGTCGCCTGGCGGAAATTGCCGGGATTGCCTATGTACTCGATTCTGCCCACAAGACCACCACTCGCGCACTGGATCAGGGGCGCAAGCCTGCAGTGGTGTCTGCCATCATGAAGGCGCACGCGACCAATGGTCTGCGCCAGGCCATCAACGATGCGATGGATATCCACGCGGGAAAGGCGATTATCGATGGCCCGTCAAATTATCTTGGCAACGTGTATCGAGCGGTTCCCGTTGCCATTACCGTGGAAGGTGCAAACATCCTTACACGGAGCCTAATGATTTTCGGCCAGGGCGCCATTCGCTGCCATCCATACCTGTTGCAGGAAATGGAAGCGGCGACCAACCCGGATGACGCAGCCGGTGTACAGGAGCTGGATGCTCTGTTACCCAAACACTTCCTGTTTCAGCTGAAGACCTTTTGTCGCGCCGTTTTCCACGGCTGGACCGGTGGGCTATTTGCCAGTAGCCCCAAGGGTGTGGGTGATGCGGCAAAGTATTATCGCCAGATGAACCGCTATTCGGCAGTCCTGACGCTGGTCACTGAAATTTCGTTGATGTCACTGGGTGGAGAATTGAAACGCAAGGAAATGATTTCTGCACGGCTGGGTGATGTCCTCAGTGAACTTTATCTTATGAGCTGCGCACTCAAGCGGTTTAATGACGATGGCAGTCCCGAGGACGATCGTCCGCTCCTGGAGTTCGCCATGCGGTCGGGTTTCCACAACATCGAAGTCAGTCTGATCGAGGTGTTTCACAATTTCCCCATACGGTTTGTGGGGCAGCTGATGCATTTTCTTACTATGCCCTGGGGGCACAGTATTCGCTCGGCGTCGGATCGTCAGGCGCGTGCCTGCGCCAATCTGATTATGGAACCCTCGGATACCCGTGATCGCCTTACCAGCGGTGTGTTTCTCGGAAACCCCGGTGACGGCATCGACGTGGTGGAACAGGCGTTTTTGAAGAGTCATGAAACGGCGGCAATACGCGAAAAGATGAAAAAGGGCGGTATTCGTGCCCTTAGTGCGGATGCAGTTGAAGAGGCGCGCTCCAGGGGCCTGATCAGCGACGACGAAGCGTCACAGATTCGATTGACCGCCGAAGCCGTCGACAAGGCCATCCAGGTTGATCACTTTGAGTCCTTAGGTGGACAAACCACAACCGGCTGATGGAGTGAGAGAGGCTTTCATGGCTTCATCTGTTGATGACCCGATCAGTTTCAATACCGCTGAGGCCTGTGTCGATGCGGTATTGGAAAAAGTTGGCAAGCGTATTGTGCTTGGGCTACCGCTTGGAATTGGCAAGGCGAATCATTTTGCCAATGCGCTCTATGCGCGGGCTGAAGCGGATCCGGACATTTCTCTGACGATATTCACCGCACTGACGCTAGAGCGACCATCTGGTGGAAGCGAGCTACAGCGTCGTTTTGTTCAACCATTACTGGACCGGCTGTATTACGAGTATCAGGATCTCGCCTACAACCAGGCTCGCCGCAAAGGGCTGCTACCGGAGAACGTCGAGGTTTGTGAGTTTTTCATGCAGCCCGGTAGCTTTCTGAACAGCCCGAGTGCTCAGCAGAGCTATGTCAGCTCAAACTACACTCATGTGCCGAGAGATCTCCTTGATCGCGGTGTAAACGTGGTTGCACAAATGGTCGCACCTGCGCCCGATGACTCTGGTGACCTGAGCCTCAGCGCCAACCCGGATTTGACGCTGCCATTGCTCGCCCTCGCCAAACAGCGTCAATATGGACAAATCACCATGGTGGGCGAGGTCAATTCGCACCTGCCATTTGTCGGCAGTGATGCGCGTGTTCCGGCGTCCATGTTCGATTTCGTAATGAGTGGGGAGAGTTTCGATCAGGAAATTTTTCCGGCACCCAACGCACCTGTCGGACTTACCGAATACGCTCTCGCATTTCATATCGCCGGCCTGGTGAAAGACGGCGGTACATTGCAGGTGGGTATTGGGGCGCTCGGCGACGCAATCTGTCATGTGTTGCGTTTACGCCAGGCCGAGAATCGTGATTTCACTGATATTCTGCACGCCTTGCAGACAGAAGCCACGTCAACAATTTGCCGGATGCCACCGGAAACTGGTGTTTTCGAGCGGGGGATCTATGGCGCAAGCGAGATGGTACCCGAGGGGTTCTTCCACTTGCGTGATGCCGGTGTGATGGTCCGGAAGGTTTACCCGGATACCGCGTTACAGCAGATTCTTAATAGTGGCCAGGCAACGGATACCGTGGACGATAGTCTGCTACTTGCGCTGCGCGACTCAGGGAGAATTCAAAGTCCATTGACCGAGCAAGACACACAGTTTTTACAGGCAATGGGTATTGTCGATCCGTCCTATAGCTGGCGCGGGCACCATTTCCTCGATCAGGGCGGTGAAATGGAAGAGTGTGATCTGCACTCCGAGCAGGGGCGTGAAAAACTCATGGGGACCTGCAAAGGGAGGGCCATCAAGCAGGGAACCTGGCTTCACGGCGGCTTCTATCTGGGTTCCAGCCGGCTGTATGAAACACTGCGCAATATGCCGGAAGAGGAGATGGACGGTTTCAATATGACCGCTATCGACTTTATCAACGATATGCTCAAGGACCCGGATCTGAAAATTGCGCAGCGGCAGTATGCGCGCTTCGTCAATTCGGCAATGATGGTAACGCTTACTGGTGCCGTCATATCCGACGGTCTCGAAGACAGCAGGGTAGTCAGCGGTGTGGGCGGACAGTACAACTTCGTCGCGCAGGCCCACGAGCTTCCCGGAGGCCGCTCCATTATCGCTCTACCGAGCACTCGCCACTCTGAGGGTAGAGTGCGCAGTAACATCCTCTGGGAGTATCCGCACTGTACAATTCCCCGTCATTTGCGCGATATCGTGGTCACAGAATACGGCGTCGCGGATCTGCGCGGGAAAACCGATCGGGATGTGATCGTCGCCATGTTGTGCATTGCCGACTCGCGCTTCCAGCAGGAGTTGCTGGAGAAGGCTCGTCATGCGGGCAAAGTGGAAGCCAACTGCGAGATTCCAGAGGCGTTTGCCAACAACACCCCGGAGCGCATTCAGGCAGCATTTGAACAGGGGCACAGGCTGGCATCGCTGCCGTACTACCCGCTCGGTACCGATCTCACCAGAGAGGAAGCTCAGTTGGCTGTCGCCTTAAAGGCAGTGAAAGAGGAGGGAAGAAAGATTTGGGAGCTATGGCCAACGCTGCGCAAAGGATTGGTGGCCTGTAAAAGCGACGCGCCGGAATTCGAATCTATCCACGCCTGTCTCGATCGTATGGGGTTCAATCGCAGTGACAGCTTTGAACATCGGCTGGAGGCGTATGTAGTCGCCGGTGCGCTGGTGCGATTCCTGGATGAGCGGCGGCCTCTCGGGGATACCGTGGTGAGTACTGGGGCAAATAATATCCGCGCAGCGGGTACCCACTAAGCTCAGTTTTCCAGCTGGCTTGCCTGTATTGCGGTCAATGCAATCGTATAAATAATATCCTCCACGAGCGCACCGCGCGACAGGTCGTTCACCGGCTTTCGCATCCCCTGCAGCATGGGGCCAATACTGATGAGGTCGGCGCTCCTCTGTACGGCCTTATAAGTGGTATTGCCTGTATTCAGGTCGGGAAAAATAAATACCGTTGCGCGCCCGGCCACCGGGCTATCCGGGGCTTTCTTCTTCGCGACATTTTCCATGATCGCCGCGTCATACTGAAGAGGCCCATCAATAACCAGATCCGGTCGCTTTTCCTGTGCCAGTTTTGTTGCCTCTCGAACCTTGTCGACATCACTCCCGGTGCCGGAAGTCCCCGTCGAATAGCTGATCATCGCCACCCGGGGTTCAATACCAAATGCCTCCGCCGAGTCTGCCGACTGTATGGCGATATCCGCAAGTTCTTCCGCGTTGGGATCCGGATTAATTGCGCAGTCTCCGTATACCAGTACCTGATCTGGCAGCAGCATAAAAAACACTGAAGATACCAGGCTGGCGCCGGGGGCTGTTTTAATCAGCTGCAGGGCAGGGCGGATTGTATTCGCGGTGGTATGGACAGCACCTGAGACCAGTCCATCCACTTCGCCCTCCGCCAGCATCATTGTGCCCAGAACCACGTTGTCCTGCAGTTGTTCCTTGGCGACAATCTCGGTCAGACCTTTGCTCTTGCGCAGTTCCACCATCGCATCCACAAACTTGTTGCGTGCGTTCTTGGGGTCGATGATTTCGACCTTGTCGGCGAGCGTAATCCCCTGTTGTTCCGCGACTCGGTGGATCTCCTTCGGATCGCCGAGCAAAACAGGCCGCGCAATACCTCGCTCGGCGCATACCACGGCGGCTTTGACGGTTCGTGGCTCATCGCCTTCCGGTAACACGATTCGCTTGTTGGCTCGGCGCGCAAGCTCTGTCAGGTGATAGCGGAATGCGGGCGGGGACAGGCGCTTGGGTCGGTTGGAGTCTTTGCCGAGGGACTCTAGCCAGTGATTGTCGAGGTGACCGGCAATGAAATCCTGAACTTTCTCAATGCGGTCGATATCATCGGTCGGTGTTTCGGTATTAAATGACTGTAATTGCAGGGCAGTTTGCCAGGTGTTGCTCTCCACAAGAATCACCGGGAGACCGGTTTCCATCGCCGGACCGCACAGTTTTCGCACCTGCGATTCAATATGATAACCACCGGTCAATAGCAGGCAGCCAATCTTGATCCCGTTCATTGCGGCGAGACAGGCTGCGACAATTACATCCGGTCTGTCGCCAGAGGTTACCAGCATGGAACCCGGCTCAAAACGGTAAATCATGTTGCCGAGGGAGCGGGAACAAAAAGTAACGCTGTGTAGCCTTCGGCTCTCCAGTTCACCGTAATTGATGATTTCGGCCTGAAAGTGATCCGCAAGATCTTTTGCACGCGGCGCTACCAGATCGGCATTCCATGGAATGCAGCCAATGATCGGTAGCGGGCTTTTACCAAACAGCGACAGGATTTCCAGACTGCCACGGCGCATTCGTGGCCCTTCAAAGACACCGGTAATATCAGCACCCGGCGCATCTGGAACCTGAGAGGGCGCGCCGACCTTATTGACGATGCACCCCACCACACGACCGGAACTGGTGCCGCCAAACGTGGTCATGGCGACTTCCAGGCGATCTTTCAATTGTTGCGTGGAATCCAGGTTCGGACACACCACCAGAACGATTTCCGCATCCAGTGTTTTGGCGATCTGCAGATTGAGCAGGTTGGCAAACTGGTTTTCGGCATTGGGTACCAATCCTTCGACAATGGCAACGTCCGCTTTCCGTGCATCCTCGTTGAAGCGAGCGAGCACTTCTTCCAGCAGATCCGCCAAGTCGTCATGGCCAATCATGGATTCCGCGTGCTGCATGCTGAAAGATTCTGCCACCTTAAGATTGGACGCCTTGCGCAGGATTTCGTTACTGCGGTCCCGATTGCGCGTATTTTTTACCGTCTCAGCAATGGGCTTGTAAAAACTAACACTCACGCCATCTCTTTCAAGCGCCCGTAACGCACCAAGGCTGACAGAGGTGATGCCGACACCGGCACTGATGGGCACCAGCATAATCGTACGTGGCATTATTAGTGGCCCCTGCCGCGAGGTATCAGTCGCGCGGCATCCCGGGCTATCACCCACTCCTCGTTGGTAGGGATCACGAGTACTGGCTTTTCGTGGTTCCCGTCGATACGACCGTGAATTGCCCCTTCAGCCCCAAAACGCGTTTTCCTGTTTGCTTCGCTGTCGAGCCGATAGCCAAGACCGTGCAGTTGCAACAACACTTTTTCCCGGATCAGTGATGAGTTTTCGCCGATGCCCCCGGTAAATACCACCGCATCGACGCTGGGTAATACACCGTGATAGGCGGCGATATACTTCGTGAGCCGGTAGCAGAAAATATCAAGAGCGAGTTGAGCGCCCTCGTGCCCATTTGCAGCAGCCTGTTCCAGGGCACGGCAATCATTGCTGAGCTCCGAAATTCCCAGGAGCCCACTTTTTTTGTTCAGCAGGTCGTTGATCTCTTTCAGACAGTAATCCATTCGCGCCCCAAGGTGCATGAGCAGCCCCGGATCAACATCGCCGCTGCGCGTTCCCATCACCAGACCTTCCAGTGGCGTAAGGCCCATGCTGGTATCGACACTCTTGCCACCAGCGATGGCAGTAATGGATGCACCGTTGCCCAGGTGCGCTGAAATGATATTGATCTTGTCAGCGGGGATCGCGAGCAGAGCGGAGGCGCGCTCCGTGACAAATCGGTGGCTGGTGCCATGCATGCCATAGCGACGAATTCCGTGTTCGCGGTAGAGAGCGTAGGGCAGGGCGTAGATGTATGCGTGGCGCGGCATTGACTGGTGAAAGGCGGTATCGAACACGGCTATCTGTGGCAAATCCGGAAAGGCCGCAGTCGCCGCCTTTATACCCAACAAGTGCGCAGGGTTGTGTAGTGGGGCCAGTGCAACGCACTGTTGGATGGCCCGGATCACCGCATCATCGATCAGTACCGATTGTGAAAACTTCTCTCCACCGTGAACCACGCGATGGCCGATGGCGACAATTTGCCTGAGCAGTTGTTCCTGGGGTTGCAGAATCTGCTCCACAAGAAACGCGATCACTTCGGTATTTCTGGCCCCTTCGGGCAGAGGTTGCGAATACCGTTTGCCATCTTGTTTCCAGTTGACTATCGGTTCAGGCTGCCCCAGCTGATCGCCTATACCGCTTAGGGAAACTTCGCCGCTGCGAGGATCAATAACAGCAAACTTCAGCGACGAACTTCCACAGTTCAACACAAGAACATGGCCACTGACTGGCAATTCGGTAGACATAGGCAATGTGAAATCTTTGCGGAATTGCCTAAAGCCTAGTTCATATTTACGACAGCCACTTCGCCGGTGGCGTTCGACAGCTACACACGGTCGAGCAGGCGAAAGTACAGTGAGACCGGTAAACAAAAAAGGGCCGCAAAGCGGCCCAATAAGTGAGTGAAACGATTCTCAGGGTATGAATCGGCTCAAACGAATCAACTTCAACAAATCAACCAAACTGGTTCATGGTGTTGTCTTTACCCGCTGCTTTCAGGGCAGCGTCACCAGCAAAGTATTCTTTGTGGTCGTCGCCCATGTCGGAGCCGGCCATGTTCTGGTGCTTAACGCAGGCGATACCCTGGCGGATTTCTTTGCGCTGCACGCCTTCCACGTAGCCCAGCATGCCTTTCTCACCGAAGTATTCTTTGGCCAGGTTGTCGGTAGACAGGGCCGCAGTGTGGTAGGTGGGCAGGGTGATGAGGTGGTGGAAGATGCCGGCTTCACGGGCAGCGTCTGCCTGGAAGGTACGGATTTTCTCGTCCGCCGCCTGAGACAGTTCGGTGTCGTCGTACTCGGCGCTCATCAGTTTGTCGCGATCGTATGCGGTCACGTCCTTGCCTTCTTCTTTCCACGCATCGAATACCTGCTGGCGGAAATTCAGGGTCCAGTTGAAGGACGGGCTGTTGTTGTACACCAGCTTGGCATTCGGCACCTGTTTGCGAATCTCATCCATCATGGCGCCGATCTGACGCACATGGGGCTTCTCGGTTTCGATCCAGATCAGGTCGGCACCGTTCTGCAGGGAGGTCACGCTATCCAGAATGCAGCGGGCTTCGCCGGTGCCCTTCTTGAACTGGAACAGGTTGGAAGCCAGGCGCTTCGGTCGCAGCAGCTTGCCTTCGCGGTTGATGATCACATCGCCGTTTTTCAGGTCGCTTGCGGCCACTTCTTCGCAGTCCAGGAAGCTGTTGTACTGGTCGCCCAGGTCACCGGGTTCATTGGTCACCGCGATCTGCTTGGTGAGGCCGGCACCCAGGGAGTCGGTACGGGCAACGATCACACCGTTATCGACGCCGAGCTCAAGGAAGGCGTAACGCACGGCGCGAATCTTGGCCAGGAAGTCCTCGTGAGGCACGGTTACCTTGCCGTCCTGGTGACCGCACTGCTTCTCGTCGGACACCTGGTTTTCGATCTGAATACAGCAGGCACCGGCTTCAATCATTTTCTTGGCCAGCAGGTAGGTCGCTTCCGCGTTACCAAAACCGGCGTCGATGTCCGCGATGATCGGTACAACGTGGGTCACATGGTTATCGATCTGGTTCTGAAGGGCTTTTGCCTTTACCTGATCACCGGCTTCACGGGCCGCATCCAGCTCGCGGAACAAGCCGCCCAGCTCGCGGGCATCCGCCTGGCGCAGGAAGGTGTACAGCTCTTCAATCAGCGCAGCTACGGAAGTCTTCTCGTGCATGGACTGGTCGGGCAGGGGGCCAAACTCACTGCGAAGTGCTGCAACCATCCAGCCGGACAGGTACAGGTAGCGGCGGTCGGTATTGCCCTCGAAGTGCTTCTTGATGGAGATCATCTTCTGCTGACCGATAAAACCGTGCCAGCAACCCAGAGACTGGGTGTACTTGGAGGTGTCCTGGTCGTAAGCGTCCATGTCCTTGCGCATGATATCCGCCGTGTAGCGCGCGATATCCAGGCCGGTTTTGAACTTGTTCTGCAGGCGCATGCGCGCGATGGATTCCGGGTTGATGGCATCCCAGGCGCTGCCGTTGGTGTCACACAGCTTGGCGGCTGTTTCGATCTCATTTGCGTAAGTGGGCATGGCAATTTTCCCTTGAACGGTGACTGCGAATAGGTTGTGCGTATCCTAGGAGTGCTGGCATAATTTGGCTAATTTATTGTCATTATTCTCACTATACAACGCATGAATGTATCGAGTGGATGTATAGCGTGAACATGACCAGATAGCCTGAAAACCATAAAAACCACCGGTCAATGAAGTCCGGTAGCGAGTGTGCCGATGAATCTGGAAAGAGCCGATCTCAACCTCCTGGTGTACCTGGACGTTTTGCTCAGGGAGCGCAATGTGACCCGTGCGGCCAGCCATCTGGGGCTGTCCCAGCCGGCCATGAGTAACGGGTTGAAACGCCTGCGCGAACTGTTTGGCGACCCGCTGCTGGTGCGCACCCGCGAGGGAATGATGCCCACGGAGCGCGCGATGGAGCTGCAACCCATGGTGCGCGAGGCGCTCGCCGCTATAGATCAGGTCATCCAGCCGAATCGCGATTTCACCCCTACGGATGCGCGCCGCACCTTCCGTATCATGGCAAGTGACTATGCGGAATCCACACTGATTCCACCGCTGCTAAAACAGCTGCGGGTGGGCGCTCCAGGTATCAGTCTAGACATCATGACTCCCAGCGATGTGAGCTTTGTGGATGTGGAGCAGGGCAAAGTCGACATGGTGATCAACCGCTTTGATTCCATGCCTCAGAGCTTCCATCAGGCGACCATATGGAGCGATACCTTTTCCTGCGTCATGCGCGCGGATAACCCGATTCTGCAAGACTACAATCTGGAGAGTTACCTGGGGGCGCAGCATATCTGGGTGAGTAAAACCGGCATGGGTGTTGGCGTCGGGGTGAACCCGGAAGATGTACAGCGCCTGGGCTGGGTGGATGAAGCCATTGGCCGTCTGGGGCGCAAGCGGGATATCTCGGTGTTTACCCGTCACTATCAGGTTGCGATGTTGCTGGCAGAGCAGAGCGACCTGATTGTCACCGTACCCACCCGCCTGGCTCAGTTGGCCTCCAGCAATCCGCGGGTGGTTTTGCGCGAGCCGCCACTCAAGATTCCCCCCCTGGAATTGAAGATGGCGTGGAGCCCACTGTTGCAGCAAAGCGCGCCGCACCGCTGGATGCGGCGCCTGATTCTCGATGTGGGCCGTCAACTTTAGGTTGAAGCCCCACAATTAATTCATTTCACGAATAGTGAAGATTGCACCTATAAATTAGTGATATGGGTGTTGCCATGTTTAGAATGCCGCAGCACTCACCAGTACCAAGAGGTCAACCATGACGGAAAGAGTCCGTATCGGCGGTCTGCAGATCGCTACAGAACTACACGCATTGATCGCGAATGAAGTGATTCCGGGAACCGGTATCAACGAGGAAGTGTTCTGGGCGGAGTTCGAAAAAGTCGTCAACGACCTTGCCCCGTTCAACCGCGAGCTGCTCGCCAAGCGCGATCAGATTCAGGCGCAGATGGACCAGTGGTACAGCGATAACCCCAACGGGTTTCGCGACCTCGACAAGTACAAGGCCTTTCTGAAAGAGATCGGTTACCTGGTAGACGCGCCAGCGGATTTCACTGCAAAAACCGAAAACGTCGATGCGGAAATCGCCACCATGGCGGGCCCTCAGCTGGTGGTGCCGGTGATGAACGCCCGATACGCCCTGAATGCGGCCAACGCCCGCTGGGGCAGCCTGTACGACGCGCTCTACGGTACTGACGTGATCAGCGAAGAGAACGGCGCGGAGAAGGCTGGGGACTACAACCCGGTGCGCGGTGCCAAGGTGATTGAGTTCGGCCGCGATTTCCTCGACCAGGCGGCGCCGTTAAACGGCGTAAGCCACAAAGATGTTACCGAATACCGTATCAACGGCTCTTTACTGGAGGCTGAGTTGGGCAATGGCAAAGTTACCGCCCTGCAAAACAGCCGCCAGTACGCGGGATACCGCGGTGCCCAGGACGCGCCGGAAGCCATTCTGCTGGGCCATAACGGCCTGCATTTTGAAATCCAGATTGACCGCAACAGCCCCATCGGCCAGACCGACAGAGCCGGGGTGAAAGACATCCTGGTGGAAGCAGCGCTCACCACCATTATGGATTGTGAAGACTCCGTGGCCGCGGTGGATGCAGAAGACAAAGTCATCGTGTACCGCAATTGGCTGGGCCTGATGAAGGGCGATCTCCAAGAGACCCTGAACAAGGGCGGCCGCAAAGTGGTGCGCACGCTTAACGCCGATCGCGAATACAAGGGCGCCGAGGGCGGCGAGTTAACCCTGCCGGGCCGCAGCCTGATGTTTGTGCGCAACGTGGGTCACCTGATGACCAACGATGCGGTGCTGGATAAAGACGGCAACGAAGTGCCGGAAGGCATTCTCGATGCCATGATCACCAGCTTGATCGCCATTCACGACCTGAAAGGTGAAGGCTCCCGGCGCAACTCCCGCGCAGGCAGCGTGTATATCGTAAAGCCGAAAATGCACGGCCCGGAAGAAGTGGCCTTTGCCAATACGCTGTTCAACCGGGTGGAAGACGCCCTCGGTCTCGCACGCAATACGGTAAAAATGGGCATTATGGATGAGGAGCGCCGTACCACGGTCAACCTCAAGGCGTGTATTGCGGCTGCTCAGGAGCGTGTGGTGTTTATCAATACCGGCTTCCTGGACCGTACCGGCGATGAAATCCATACCTCAATGCTCGCCGGCCCGATGATTCGCAAAGGCGAGATGAAGCAGTCCAAATGGATTGCCGCCTACGAAGACTGGAACGTGGATACCGGCCTCGCCACCGGCCTCAAAGGCCGCGCGCAAATCGGCAAGGGCATGTGGCCCATTCCCGATCAGATGGCGGCGATGATGGAGGCCAAAATCGGCCACCCGAAAGCCGGCGCCAATACCGCCTGGGTTCCGTCGCCGACGGCGGCCACGCTGCACGCCCTGCATTACCACCAGGTAAATGTGGCGGAAGTGCAGGATCAGCTGGCGAACCGCAAACCCGCCAGCCTGGACGATATCCTGACTGTGCCAGTGGCAGAGAACACCGATTGGAGCGATGCGGATATCCAGCGCGAGCTGGATAACAACGCCCAGGGCATTCTCGGCTATGTGGTGCGCTGGATTGACCAGGGCGTTGGCTGTTCCAAGGTGCCCGATATCAACGACGTGGGCCTGATGGAAGACCGCGCCACCTTGCGGATTTCCTCCCAGCACATTGCCAACTGGCTGAAGCAGGGTATCTGTACCGAAAAGCAGGTGCGGGAAACCATGCAGCGTATGGCGGCTGTAGTGGATCGCCAGAATGCCGCAGATCCCGCTTATCGCGCAATGGCGCCCGAATTTGATCGCAGCATTGCTTTTCAGGCCGCCTGTGAGCTGGTATTCGAGGGCTGTGCGCAGCCGAATGGCTATACCGAGCCCGTCCTGCATCGCCGTCGCCGCGAATTCAAGGCCAGTCAGCGCTAAGCGCTGCCATGTCGTGGCTTCACGACATAAACTTCGGAAAATCCAAAGCCCCGCACACGCGGGGCTTTTTCTTTGTGTAAGCTGACGGGACGTCAAATTGAGTTTCAATTAAGTAATGAGCAAAAGTCCGCCCTCTGTTGGCTACGAATTCCACGCCCACGAGAGCCACGTTGGTGGTGCCCAGTCCGGTTTTCAAAAGCTCGCGCGTGAAGTTGCGGTTGCGATTAGTTACAACGGACTGAATCACGCTGTGATGATGGCAACGCCGGAGGCGTTGGAGGATTTCGCCCTCGGGTATTCTCTGGCATCAGGGATTGTTTGCAGTGAAAAGCAGCTTCTCGATCTGGAAATTAACACTGAGCAGGACGCCATACATCTGAACGTTGTGATCAGTCAGCGCGCCTTTCACCAGTACAAAGTTGATCGAAATAAAATGCGCCGCACCGATGCGGGTTCTAGTGCGTGTGGATTATGTGGCGTCGAAGCGCTGAGAAAGGTGCTCAACCCGGCCCACAACGTCATAGACGGCGCCGACTACAGCAATCTACCTTCTCCCGGACACCTGCACGACCTTCGAACACGCTTCAGCGACAGTCAGCCCTCGCGCAACATTAGCGGTGCCATGCATGCGGCGATCTATGTGGACGTGCAGGGGCATACCCGGATCTGCAGGGAAGATATCGGTCGCCACAATGCGCTGGATAAATTGATCGGTGGGTGTGTCCTGCATGGATGGCCACTGGATCGGGGATTTATTGCCATCAGTAGCCGCTGCGGTTTCGAACTGGTTCAGAAAGCGGTGTCCTGTGGGGTGGCAACCCTGGTGAGTTTGTCATCTCCTTCCGACATCGCCGTACGCTGGGCGCGGCGCTATAGACTCAACCTGATCCATGTTCCTGGGGCAGGTACGCCTCGAGTCTACAGCGCGCTCGGTGTGCGGCGCTAAAGTATTCCGGCAACCCATCATCACTGAGAGGTATGCGTACCGTGAAGACCCCGGTAGACCGTTTTCGATTCCGACCCTACCAGCGCCCCGCAGCAGGGTGGGGCGCGTTGCGCAGTGTGGCTCACGCCTGGCTGGAAAGCCGCCAGCCATTCAAGAATCTGCGGGCCATGCTGCAAACCAACCAGAACGGCGGGTTCGACTGCCCCGGTTGTGCCTGGGGCGAAGCACCGAAAGAAGGGCGCATTCGCTTTTGCGAGAACGGTGCCAAGGCGGTGAACTGGGAGGCCTCCGGCCGCGGTGTCGACGAATCATTTTTTGCCGAGCACAGCGTGCGGGATCTTCTCGCTCAGGATGACTACTGGCTGGAATATCAGGGGCGGCTCACACAGCCGATGATGTATGACCGCGCTCGCGATCACTACCGCCCGATTACCTGGGATCAGGTATTTCAGAAAATCGCCGACTACCTGCAAGGGTTGGATTCCCCGGATCAGGCCGCGTTTTATACCTCCGGTCGTGCGAGTAATGAAGCCGCGTTTCTCTATCAATTATTCGCCCGCGCATTCGGTACCAACAACCTGCCGGACTGCTCGAATATGTGCCACGAAGCCAGTGGCGTTGCACTGAAAGCCAGTATCGGCACTGGCAAAGGCACCGTCACATACGAAGACTTCGACCACGCGGAAGCCATTTTCGTGATCGGCCAGAACCCAGGCACCAATCACCCGCGCATGTTGGAGCCGCTCAGCGAGGCTGTAGCGCGGGGTGCACAGGTAGTGGTGTTCAACCCGCTGCGCGAGCGCGGGCTGGAAAAATTCCAGGCGCCGCAAGATCCGCTGCAGATGCTTACCAACAAATCCTTCGCCATGCACACCGCTTATTTTCGACCCGCGCTGGGTGGCGATATTGCGGTGATGCGCGGTATCGCCAAGTGTGTACTGCAATGGCAGGACGAAGCCGATGCGCGAGGCGAGCCCGAAGCGGGTCCGCTGGATCGCGCGTTTATCGACGCGCACTGCCAGGGTTTTGAGGATTATCGACAGGCAGTAGACGATACAAGCTGGGACGAAATTCTCACCTTTTCCGGTTTGGAACTGGCCGAGCTGGAGCGGGCCGCGCATATTTTCTGCCGCAGTGAGGCGACCATAATTTGCTGGGCGATGGGGATCACCCAGCACCGCCATTCCGTCGCCACCATTCAGGAAATCGCCAACCTGCAAATGTTGCGCGGCCAGATTGGCAAGCCCGGAGCAGGATTGTGCCCGGTGCGCGGGCACAGCAACGTGCAGGGCGATCGCACCATGGGCATTGATGAAAGTCCTCCCCAATGGCTGCTGGATGCATTAGCGAAACGATTCAAAATTCAGGTACCCCGGGAGCACGGCCTGAATGTAGTGAAAACCATCGAGGCAATGGGACGCGGCCACGTCAAAGTATTTATTGGTTTGGGCGGTAACTTCGCTCAGGCCACTCCGGATACCAAGGCAACTCACGAAGCGTTGCGAAACTGCGATCTGACGGTGCAGATCAGCACCAAACTCAATCGCAGTCATCTCGTCACTGGTCGCGAAGCGTTGATTCTGCCGTGCCTGGGACGTACGGATATCGACATCCAGGCCGGCGGACCGCAGGCAGTTACCGTGGAGGATTCCTTCAGTATGGTGCACGCGTCATACGGTCAATTGCGCCCGCTTTCCGCGGAAATGCGCTCGGAACCGGCGATCATTGCCGGGATTGCCCAGGCTACGCTTGGATCGAATCCCGTTCCCTGGCAAACGCTGATCGATGACTACGGCCGTATTCGCGACCTGATTGCCGATGTGATTCCGGGTTTCGAAGGCTTTAACGAAAAGATCCAGCAGCCCGGAGGCTTTTACCTGCAAAACGCGGCGGGGTTGCGCCAGTGGCGCACCGAGACCGGCAAGGCCAACTTCACCGCCGAATCGCTGCCGGCGCCGCTACCCCAGGCGCTACTGGAAAAAATTGGCAAGCCCGAACACCGGGCCGACCTGGTGCTGCAGACATTGCGCTCACACGACCAGTACAACACCACGATTTACGGTCTCGATGACCGCTATCGCGGGATCAAAGGTGATCGCCGTGTGTTGTTCGCGCATATCGAGGATATTCACCGATTGGGCTTTGAAGACAGGCAACCGGTGGATGTGGTCTCCATTTGGAGTGATGACAAGCAGCGCCGTATTTCGGGCTTCAAGCTGATTGCCTTTGATATCCCAAAGGGACAGGCCGCAGCCTATTATCCGGAAGCAAATCCCCTGGTGCCGCTGGAGAGTTTTGGTCTCGGGAGCTTTACGCCTACATCGAAGTATATTGCGATTCGGCTGGAGCCAAGCACGGCTCCCGAGCGTATTGTTTAAGGTTTAAGACTGGCGGAAATTCTTACAGCACGAAACGGCGCAGCGCCGGATCCGGACGCGCATTCAGCCAGCTCTGCTCAAACACTTCATGGAGCTTCCTGTTTCTGACAGGGTCGTCACCGCGGTACTGACCAATCCATTTTGCAGAATCGGATATCAGCAGGCTCTGGCGTTCGTCTGCAATCACAAATTCCCAATCGGTGGGTTCACTGGTGTTTTGTATTTTTCGCAGGCTGATACGGCTGTCGAGGCGTTGAATTAACGGTAGTAACAGGTGGGGCTGGCGCAGCAGGGGATCGCTGTCGGTGATCAGGATTTCGACCCGGGCGTAACGGCTGCGGCGGGCAAATTGCGAAAGTGCTTCAACACACTCGGAGCGGTGGAACAGTGGGCGGGCGAGATACTGGGAAAAGATCCGCACCTTGCGGCGACTTTCTGAAAGCAGTTGAACCAGCGCTTCTGCGCAAGCACCACTGTTTTCGAGTGTATCTACGGCAGGCGCATCGGGTGTGGCGCCTGCCTGCAGTCGTTTGCGTCGATCAGCGGTTCCAGTCATCGAGATTTTCGCTGGGCTCTTTCTCGTTGAGTGTGCGCTCCATGCGCACATGGGGAATGCCCGCTTCCATAAATTCCTCTCCCGCGGCGACGAAGCCCGCGCGCTCGTAGAAAGGAATCGCTTGCACCTGTGCATTCAGATAGACGTTCTTCTGCCCGGAGAGACCGGCAAATTTACAGATGCGGCGCAGTAGCTCCAGACCCGCACCGAGACCGCGGGCTTCCTTCAGAATCGCCATGCGGCCGATCTTGCCACCGCCGGTGAGGCGACCGGTACCGATGGGCTTATTTTCGTAATACACCAGAAAATGCTGGGCGGATTCTTCCAGCTCGTCCCATTCCAGTTCGGGCGGCACATGCTGCTCTTCCACAAAGACCTTCTGGCGGATGCTGCGAATGGCATCCCGGTCCGTCTGCCAATCAGCCAGGCGTACAAACAGACTCATGAAGCGAACTCCTACTCATCATCCTGATCGTCGTATTCGAGTTGTTCAGGGTAAATGAGACTGCCCTGGGAAACCAGTTGGTCGATCAAACCATTTTCAATCGCCAGCTCCGGGTAACCGACGATCTCCCCGTGGGTGATCGTGCGGCTATCGCAAAAGGCTTCTGCAAACAGCAGCGGGGCAGGGAAGGGCTCGCCGTCGACAAACAGTAGCTCCGGGTCGCGAGAGAAGGCGCTGCGGGACCCCGGGTTCAAAATCAGGGTGCCACCTTCTTCCAGCTGTTCGCGCCAGTCTTCCGCGCTGCCGGCATCCAGGGCGACGGTTTCCGGGTACTTGGATTCCGTCATGATGGCGCCAAACCAGCGGGCGACGGTTTCCGGCTGCTTTAGCCACTCACTCAGTTGCCCCTGGACCCGGGCTACCGTAGCAGGATCAATTTCTGCAGGGTTTGCGGGCAGCGCGAGATCCTGGTCACTGTAGCGAATATGGTCGGGCAGATGCGCGGCCAGTTCGCCGCCCAGGTCTTCCAGCAAGGTGCGCGCAGAAGGGGCACGGAAGCCAATAGAAATTGTGGTGCAGCCGCCCTCGGCGACGCCCCAGTGGCTGAACTGCGGGGGCAGATAGAGCATGTCACCGGGTTCCAGCTCCCAGCTGGCTTCGACCTCAAAGTCCCGCAGGATATTCAGCGGTGTGCCTTCTACCCGCGGGCTACTGGCATCCGCCTTGGTGCCCAATTGCCAGCGCCGCACGCCTTCTGCCTGCAGCAGGAACACGTCGTAGAAGTCGTAATGGGGGCCGACGCTGCCTTGATCGGCGGCGTAGCTGATCATCACGTCATCGAGGCGCCAGTCCGGGATAAAGCGAAAGTAATCTTTGAGTTCCGCCACTTCCGGAATCCACTGATCCACCGCCTGTACCAGCAGCGTCCAGTGGGATTTCGGCAGGCTAAAAAAGTCTTCTTCGGTGAAGGGACCGCTGCGCAGCTGCCAGGGGCCATCTGCACCGCGCTCTTCGATCAGGCGGGATTCAATCTGTTCTTCCAGCGCCATACCGGCGAGCTCTTCGCCGGTGATGGGTGTTTCGAACCCGGGAAACGCATTGCGAATGAGCAGAGGCTTTTTTTGCCAGTAATCCCGCAAAAAAGTCTCCACCGGCATATCGCCCAGGTGGGTCAGAGGTTGTACTGCTTTATTCTGGCCCGACGCTGACATGCTGCGCTCCCGGTCGTTTTCTGGAAACTGGATTAGATATTGTTGGCCTGGGCCACGGCATTACCGATGTAGGAAGCCGGGGTCATCTCGCGCAGAGACTGCTTGGCTTCTTCCGGCATATCCAGCCCATCGATAAACGCCGCCAGAGTTTCTTTGGTGATGCCCTGACCGCGGGTCAGCGCCTTCAGTTTTTCGTAGGGCTCTTCGATGTTGTAGCGACGCATAACGGTCTGAATCGGCTCCGCCAGAACTTCCCAGGCGTTGTTCAGATCTTCTTCCAGGCGCGCGCGGTTGATTTCCAGTTTGCCCAGGCCCTTCATGGTGGCCGCGTAGGCAATCACGGAGTAGCCCGCGCCCACGCCCATATTGCGCAGCACGGTGGAGTCGGTCAGGTCGCGCTGCCAGCGGGAAACCGGCAGTTTGGCTGCCAGGTGCTGGAATACAGCGTTGGCGATACCCAGGTTGCCTTCGGAGTTCTCGAAGTCGATCGGGTTCACCTTGTGCGGCATGGTGGAGGAACCCACTTCACCGGCAACCACTTTCTGCTTGAAGTAACCCAGGGAGATGTAGCCCCAGATATCGCGATCGAAGTCGATCAGGATGGTGTTGAAGCGGGCAATGGCGTCGAACAGCTCGGCAATATAATCGTGGGGTTCGATCTGGGTGGTGTAGGGGTTCCAGGACAGGCCGAGGGAAGTAACGAACTCTTCCGCGTTCTGCTGCCAGTCCACATCCGGGTAGGCCGACAAGTGTGCGTTGTAGTTACCTACCGCACCGTTGATTTTACCCAGCAGCTCCACTTCGTGAATCTGCTTTACCTGACGGCGCAGGCGCGCAACCACGTTAGCCAGTTCTTTACCGACGGTGGTGGGGCTGGCGGTCTGACCGTGAGTGCGGGACAGCATGGGGACGTCGGCGAAGGTTTTCGCCAGGGTGGCGATCTCACTGACGATCTGGTTCATGGCTGGCAGCAAAACCTGGTCGCGACCGGCGCGCAGCATCAGCGCGTGTGACAGGTTGTTGATGTCTTCAGAAGTACAGGCGAAGTGGATGAACTCATTCACCGCATTCAGCTGCTCATCGCCTTTCACTTTTTCCTTCAGGAAGTACTCAACCGCCTTTACGTCGTGGTTGGTAGTGCGCTCGATTTCCTTGATGCGCTCGGCATCATCCACGGAAAACTGGGCAACGATATCGTCGAGAATCTGATTGCTGTTACCGGTGAACGGCTGCACTTCGGCAATTTTTTCATGGCGGGCCAGCTGTTGCAGCCAGCGTACTTCCACTTCCACGCGTGCGCGGATCAGGCCGTACTCGCTGAAAATATCGCGCAGGGGGGCGGTTTTGCTTTCGTAGCGTCCATCAATGGGGGAAACCGCGGTCAGTGCGGATAGCTCGACAGTCATTGTGTCTCTCCGGTAGTGAGCTCTTGCCAGATTTAACGTCCGGCGTAAATGTAAAAAATCAGTGTTCCAGGGATTCGTACTTGGATACCAGGGCATCCATTTCAGCGATCAGTTTTTTGCGCTGGAATAACAGGTGCAAACGGCGGCCGCCAAGCTGGCGCCACAGCATGGCGGACCGCACGCCGGCAAACAGCATGGTTCGAATCTGATTGGCGATGCGCTGCTGCTGGAGGTAGTTAAAGTCACCGAGTACCTGGATCCGGAAGCGGAAGGTGCTCAGAGTGTCGCTGTAAATACTCGCAAGATTGGCCGACACATTTTCGTGACCAATACCAAAATGATCCATTTGCAGCTGCGCCTTTTCCAGGCGGCTGCCAATAATGGAAAGCAGGTCTGGTTTCTTCGCCAGCTGTCGTTGCAGGTACAGGATCGATAGCACGTAGCGCAGGCAATCGGTGTATTCTGGATGATTGCGCGTAGCAATCAGCTGGCGCGCCGCGCGCAGGCCGGGAAGCAATTTCTCGACGCCGCCGAATACGTCCTCGGTGGTTTCAGGATTCTGCTGAAACAGGCTGTAAATCGCGGTTTCCATCTGGTCGGCTGGCGCGGTACCCGTCTTTGCCAGCCGCTCAACGAGAATGGCTGATTGGAATACTCCTGCCAGCGCCAGTGCTTGATCTCGCCAATTACTCAAAAGTTGCTCCCTGCGGATTTTTTGGCTTTCGGTGCGTGTTCCGGTCCGTCGCTCTCGACATCGCCTACGCCTGTGGCGCGGTCGATGACGGCGCCTCCGAGGCAGATGTCACCCTGATAGATCACCACTGACTGGCCTGGCGTGATTGCGCGCTGCGGCTCGTCGAACGTCATTGTGATCTTGCCATTTTCACCGACTAGAACATCACAATCCTGGTCACTCTGGCGATAGCGGGTTTTTGCCGCGGCCCGGAATGCCTGGGCTGGCGGAGCACCGTTGATCCAGTGCGCCTGAGTTGCTTCCAGGCCAGTGGCATACAGAAGAGGGTGGTGCTTGCCCTGGGCGACCAGCAGTACATTGCGCGAAAGATCCTTGCCGACCACATACCAGGGCTGATCACCTGCACCTTTAACGCCGCCGATACCCAGGCCCTGGCGCTGGCCGATGGTGTGGTACATCAGTCCGGCGTGTTGACCCATCACCTCGCCATCCGGCGTCTGCATCTCACCGGGCTGGGCCGGCAGGTATTGCTCCAGGAAATCCTTGAACCGGCGCTCACCGATAAAGCAGATACCGGTGCTGTCCTTTTTGCTGTGTGTGATAAAGCCGTTCTCTTCCGCGATTCGACGGACTTCCGGTTTTTCCAGCTCTCCCAGAGGGAATAGCGATTTGGCAAATTCCGCTTCGCCTACAGCGTGCAGGAAATAGCTCTGGTCCTTATTTGGATCCAGGCCCTTGCCGAGATACGTATGGCCGCCCTGATCGATGCGACGGGTGTAGTGACCGGTAGCGATGGCGTCAGCTCCGAGCATTTCCGCGTACTCGAGAAAAACTTTGAACTTGATTTCGCGGTTGCACAGGATATCGGGGTTTGGGGTGCGCCCGCCCTTGTATTCGGCGAGAAAATACTCGAACACATTGTCCCAGTACTCAGCGGCGAAATTGGCCGTGTGCAACTTGATGCCCAGGCGCGCGCAAACGGACTCTGCGTCCGCCAAATCCTGCTTGGCCGTGCAGTATTCGGTGCCGTCGTCCTCGTCCCAGTTTTTCATAAACAGCCCTTCCACCTGATAACCCAGCTGCATTAGCAGAAGGGCGGCCACGGAAGAGTCGACACCCCCGGACATACCGACGATGACGCGTTTACCCGCAGGCACTGATGATGAAGGCGTTAAAGACACTGGTGATTCCGAATCTGACATGAACTACCGGGTTGTATCAGTAAGGGGCAAGCGCGGGTTTTCAACCCTGCGATACCCTCAGAACCGCACTGGGGCGGGAAAATGGGGGCGCATTTTACCTGCGATTGAAGTCAGTGACCAATTTAGCCGTGTCTATCCCACCGCTGCCTGTTGCCGCTTGACCTGGTCGTGTCCGGAATACTCCCGCGCCACCGGTCTATATCAGCGTAGCTCCCGTTGCAAAATCAGTGCGATCGCCCAGGATTTCGATTGTTTCGGTTCCGGCTGGAGGCGGGGGCGGCGTTTTTACGCGGCTTCCGAGGGTTTCTCCCGGTGGAGGACTTAGTGCTGCGAGGCTTGCCCGCTCTTGCCGGGACCACCGGCATTTTTACTTGTTCAATTCGGTACTGCCCCGGGGGGAGGTCGCCGACCTGCCAGTCGCCAATCGCCCGCCGGATCAGGCGCAGCGTGGGAAACCCCACCGCCGCGGTCATTCGGCGAACCTGACGATTGCGCCCCTCGGTGATTGTCAGCTCGATCCAGGAGGTGGGGATCGACTTGCGTTCGCGGATCGGCGGGTTACGCGGCCAAATCACTGGTTCCGGGATGATCCGGGCTTTTGCCGGCGCGGTTTCTCCGCCCTTCAGAGTGACGCCCAGCCGCAACTGCAACAGCGCGTCGTCAGTGATTTCACCTTCCACCTGCGCCCAGTAGACTTTCGGCAACTTGTTTCTGGGGTGTGCGATGCGGTGCTGAAGTTGGCCGTCAGCGGTGAGTAGCAGCAGGCCTTCGGAGTCGAAATCGAGGCGACCAGCGGCGTAGACATCCGGCTCGGGGACGAAATCGGCCAGGGTGGGACGTCCATCCGGGTCCGTAAACTGGCAGAGAACCCCGTAGGGCTTGTTCAGCAGGATCAGCTTGCTCATAGCACTCAATATAAGCCCTGTGGCCGTATTCGCAGATTACGCGCATCCCGCCTTGGATGTAATGAAACTACAAAAACGGCCGGATATTGGTATAATCCCGCCGATTTTTAGCCGGCTCGGCGTGTGCAACGACGCAAACAATGGGCGGCAACCATGACCGGCAGCGGAATTTCGGCACATTATGCCGAGATTTCCCCGAAAAAGCCGGACGTTTAGTCAAAGAGTTACGGGAGTCAACTTAATGGGTCATATCCAAGTGCCGGCCAACGGCGAAAAAGTCACAGTCAACGCAGATGGTTCTCTGAACGTACCGAACACCCCGATCATTCCGTTTATCGAAGGTGACGGCATCGGCGTGGATATTACCCCGGTAATGCGCAAAGTGATCGACGCTGCCGTAAGCAAGGCATACAGCGACGAAAAAGCCATCGCATGGATGGAAATCTTCTGCGGTGAGAAAGCAGCTGAAACCTACAGCGGCGACTGGTTCCCAGCAGAAACCCTGGAAGCCATCAAAGAATACGTTGTCAGCATTAAAGGCCCGCTGACCACCCCGGTGGGCGGCGGTTTCCGCTCCCTGAACGTTGCCCTGCGCCAGGAGCTGGACCTGTACGTATGTCAGCGTCCGGTACGCTGGTTCAGCGGTGTACCTTCTCCGGTTAAAGAGCCGAACAAGGTAGACATGGTGATCTTCCGCGAGAACTCCGAAGACATCTACGCCGGTATCGAGTGGAAAGCCGGCACCGACGAAGCCAAGAAAGTGGTTAAGTTCCTGCAGGAAGAGATGGGCGTTAAGAAAATCCGCTTCCCGCAAGAAGTGGGTATCGGTGTTAAGCCGGTTTCCGAAGAAGGCACCAAGCGCCTGGTGCGCAAAGCCCTGCAGTACACCATCGATCAGGACCGCGACTCCCTGACCCTGGTACACAAAGGCAACATCATGAAGTTCACCGAAGGTGCTTTCGCGGACTGGGGCTACGAGCTGGCCCGCGAAGAGTTCGGCGCTCAGCCGATCGACGGCGGCCCCTGGTGCAGCTTCAAAAACCCGAACACCGGCAAGGAAATCGTGGTTAAGGACGTGATCGCCGACGCCATGCTGCAGCAGATTCTGCTGCGTCCGGCCGAGTACGACGTAATCGCCACCCTGAACCTGAACGGCGACTACCTGTCCGACGCACTGGCTGCGCAGGTAGGCGGTATCGGTATCGCGCCGGGTGCCAACCTGTCTGACGACGTTGCCCTGTTCGAAGCGACTCACGGTACTGCACCGAAGTACGCTGGTCAGGACAAAGTAAACCCGGGCTCCCTGATCCTGTCCGCAGAAATGATGCTGCGTCACCTGGGCTGGAACGAAGCCGCCGAGCTGGTTGTTAAAGGTATGGAAGGCGCTATTGAAGCCAAGACCGTTACCTATGACTTCGAGCGCCTGATGGACGGCGCTGCGCTGAAGTCCTGCTCTGAGTTCGGCGACGAAGTCATTAAGCACATGGCTTGATTGTTTAGCAGGCAAGAAACAAAAAAGGCCCCGCACCGCAAGGTGTGGGGCCTTTTTATGTCATTTTACTGCAGGCAAGGATGGTTTCCCGGCGTGCGCCGTGGGAGTGGAACGTTTGTTCCATCATGGGGGCGTCAGAAGGCAGGGGCTACGGAATAGCCGCAAATGACTGGCGGTAACGCCAGAATTTGAGGAAGGTGCGGAAGCTAATCGGGCTGCCGCACTTCCAGAAGATGAGTCAGTCGAGAACTTCTTCGGTTTCCTGCTCCCTGACAGCCTCGACCTGTGGGGCGGGGGCTGGACTGGAAGCCGGGCGAGGGGCATCGGCAGCGCTGATGTTGGCTGCGTGGTAACCCTTGTCGCCCTGGATGATGTCGAATTGCACTTGTTGGCCAGCTTTCAGGGTGCGATACCCGTCCATCTGAATGGCCGAGTAGTGCGCGAACAGATCTTCTCCACCTTCGTCAGCAAGAATAAATCCATATCCCTTGGCGTTATTGAACCACTTAACGGTACCGGTAGGCATGGCGAAATCCCTCTAATATTGCCGGGGCGACTGCAGGCCGCCTATATACATGTTGTCGTTATTGTTATCGCGCTTCATGCGCTTGCTTTTTATTCGTACAAAATCATTCGCACGATAATTGTGTACCTTCGTTAACCACTGGCGCGGTTACTACCTCTTGTAGCCAACAGCCCAGCGCTTGTCAAGTGAATACCCCCCGATGCGCTGTGCCAGCTACCGTTTGCGGTTACAATGCCGGCTCGCCATTTCTATTCTGGTGACTGGTGTACGGACTTGCGTATCGCTTGCTGAGGGCGAGAGGAAGGCTGACGCCGGCACTGTGAACTGATTCCTGAAGATTGATTGATTAGCGCTATGGGAAATTCACAAATCATTAAACTACACTCGAATCAAGGTCCTGATAACGACGACTTTGATTTTCACGGAGGGGAGGGCGGCACCGCGCTCGCGGAGGCCCGACCGCAGCTCAAGCGCCCCCCGATGTACAAGGTTGTCATGCTCAACGACGACTACACACCAATGGAGTTCGTGGTCGAGGCACTCGAGCTGTTCTTCTACGTAAATCGCGAGCGCGCCACTCAACTCATGTTGCAGGTGCACACTAAGGGAAAAGCGATCTGCGGTGTCTATACTCGAGATATAGCGGAGACCAAGGCCGCACAGGTAAACCAGTTCGCGCGCGACAATGAACATCCATTGCTGTGCGAGATCGAAGCTGACGAGGATGATGAGCGCGGCGAGGAGGGTTAAAGGAGATTTTCAGGTCGTCGGCCGATATGCCGGCGCAACAGTACCGGCCGGGGGAACCGGCAATACTTCAGGAATGCCGGGTGTGCTCAGTGACAATCCGGACGACATTGGCCAGTAAGGTTTTGAGGTTTAGATGCTCAGCAAGGATTTAGAGGTAACGCTCAATCTAGCGTTTAAGGGTGCACGGGCGAAACGCCACGAGTTTATGACCGTGGAGCACCTGTTGCTGGCGCTGCTGGACAACGAATCTGCGGCGGATGTCCTGCATGCCTGCGGTGCCGACCTCAGCGCCTTGCGTCGCGAGCTCCTGGAGTTTGTTGACTCCACGACGCCTCTCATTCCTGAGAATGATTCCGAGCGCGAAACCCAGCCTACGCTCGGGTTTCAACGTGTACTGCAGCGGGCGGTTTTCCACGTACAGTCGTCAGGCAAGAAAGAAGTAACCGGCGCCAATGTACTGGTTGCCATTTTTTGCGAGCAGGAAAGCCAGGCGGTTTACTACCTGAAGCAGCAAAGTGTCGCGCGCATCGATGTGGTGAACTACATCACCCATGGAATCTCCCGCGTCAGTTCCGGCGGCAACAATGCGCACAACAATCCAGATCCGTCTCCGGAGCAAGTGGATGAAGATTTGGGAGGCGCAGCGGAATCCGGCGGTTCCGATCCACTGGAGAGTTATGCCACCAACCTCAACCAGGAAGCGATTCTGGGCCGAATTGATCCGCTGGTAGGGCGGGCACCCGAGGTTGAGCGCGTCACCCAGGTACTGGCGCGCCGCCGAAAAAACAACCCGCTACTTGTTGGCGAGTCTGGTGTCGGCAAAACGGCAATTGCCGAAGGCCTTGCGCGCAGAATTGTCGATGGTGAAGTGCCCGAGCCACTGAAAGAAAGCACGATTTATTCCCTCGATCTCGGCTCGCTTCTCGCGGGCACCAAGTATCGCGGGGATTTTGAAAAGCGCTTCAAGGCGTTGCTTGCAGAGCTAAAAAAGCGCGAACACGCGGTACTGTTTATTGACGAAATCCACACCATCATCGGAGCCGGTGCGGCGTCCGGAGGGGTGATGGATGCTTCAAACCTGCTGAAGCCTCTGCTATCCAGCGGCCAGTTGCGCTGTATTGGATCCACCACCTTCAACGAATACCGCGGAATTTTTGAAAAAGATCGCGCGCTTTCCCGCCGCTTCCAGAAGATTGATGTGCACGAGCCTTCCGTGGAGGAAACGGTGCAGATCCTGCAAGGCCTCAAGTCCTGCTTTGAAGACCACCACAAGGTGCGCTTTACCGATTCCGCCCTTGAAGCCGCTGCGCAACTGGCAAATCGCCATATTACCGAGCGCTTCCTGCCTGATAAGGCCATTGATGTGATCGATGAAGCGGGTGCGTATCAAGCACTGCTACCGGCAGATCAGCGTATCGATACCATTTCTGTCACTGAAATTGAAAACGTTGTGGCGAAGATGGCTCGCATTCCTGCGAAAAGTGTTTCCGCCTCGGACAAAGCCGCCCTGGCGAAGCTGGATGAAAACCTGAAAATGGTTGTTTTCGGGCAGGATCTGGCCATCGAAGCCCTCAGCACTTCGATCAAACTGGCGCGCGCCGGACTTGGCGCGGAAGAGAAGCCCATTGGCTCCTTCCTGTTTGCTGGCCCCACTGGGGTAGGTAAAACCGAGCTCTGCCGCCAACTCGCGCAGGTGATGGGGATCGAGCTGATTCGTTTCGATATGTCCGAGTACATGGAGCGCCACACGGTGTCACGTCTGATCGGTGCACCTCCGGGCTACGTAGGTTTTGACCAGGGCGGCCTGCTCACTGACGCGGTCACCAAGCACCCCCACAGTGTTGTGCTGCTGGATGAGATCGAGAAAGCGCACCCGGAAGTATTCAACCTGCTGCTGCAAGTGATGGATCACGGCACGCTAACCGATAACAACGGGCGCAAAGCGGATTTCCGCAACGTTATTCTGATCATGACCACCAATGCCGGCGCGGAAGTCATGAGTCGCCGCTCCATTGGCTTCGCCAACCAAGATCACAGCAGTGATGGCATGGAGGAGATCAAGAAAATGTTCACTCCAGAATTCCGCAATCGCCTCGACAGCATCATCCAGTTCGGTGCGCTTGATATTGGCGTGGTGAAAACGGTGGTGGATAAATTCGTGGTTGAGCTTCAGGCGCAGCTCGACGAGTCCCGCGTGACACTGGAAGTGGACGACGAAGCTCGCGAGTGGCTGGCAGTGAACGGCTATGACGAGAAGATGGGCGCGCGACCAATGGCCCGCCTGATTCGCGAGAAGCTGCGCAAGCCACTGGCGGAAGCCGTGCTCTTTGGGGAGCTTTCGGAAGAGGGTGGCAAGGTTGAAGTTACCGTCGAGGATGATCAGCTGAAGATCAGGACCGCAGTCCCGGCACTCCACTGACCGTCGGTCAACCATCCAGAAACGCAAAAAGCCACCTCATGAGGTGGCTTTTTTATTGCAGCTGCAATTCCGTGAGAAATTGCAGTCCGACAATCAGCGGGCGCGGTAGGTGATGCGGCCCTTGCTCAGGTCGTATGGGGTCAGCTCTACCTTGACCTTGTCACCCGTCAGAATACGGATGTAATTCTTGCGCATCTTGCCTGAAATATGCGCGATCACCACGTGTCCGTTTTCCAGTTTTACGCGGAATGTGGTGTTGGGCAGGGTGTCGATCACCTCGCCTTCCATTTCAATGTAATCGTCTTTTGCCATGCGGCAGCAACCTTTGATTGATGTGTACTAGCTATTCCGCCAAAGCCGGCGGTGCGACGGGCGTGCATTTTGCACGAAAAGCGGCTGCAGGCCAAGTGAATCCGGGAATTGCCGAAGATTTGTGAGGAGGGGTTACCCGGCGGTCTGGTCCGACTTGAGAGTCCAGCGATTGTCCACCAGGTATTCAAGTGGCTGAAACTGATTTTTATAGGCCATCTTTTCGCACTGGCGTATCCAGTACCCCAGATACAGGCTCGGCAAGCCCAGGCGGCGGGTCCACTCAATCTGGTAAAGGATGGCGTAGGTTCCCAGGCTGCGCTTGACCTCATCGGGGTCGAAATAGGTATAAATAGCGGATACACCGCCGTTGAGCACATCCGTGACCGCAACGCCCACCAGGCGGTCACGGGCGCGAAACTCCAGGTATCGTGTGCTGCCCCATGCGTTATTCAGGAAGCTGCGGAATTGTTCGCGACTGGGCGGGTACATTTCACCGTCGCGATGGCGCTGCTCGATATAGTGCGCGTAGAGCGCATAGTGCTCATCCGTATCGATATCCTGCCGATGGAACACGTCGAGGTCCCGGTTGCGGCGCCAGCAGCGCCGTTGATTCCGATTGGGAACAAAGAGCTCCACCGGAACCCGGGCAGGTACGCAGGCCTGGCAGCTCGTGCACTGAGGGCGGTACAGGTAGTTGCCACTACGGCGAAACCCAAGCTCGGATAATCGACTGTACAAGCGCTGATCGACCGGCGTTTGCGGGTCGACAAACACCGTCGTGGCTTCCTGGTCCTCCAGGTAGCCGCAGGGGTGTGGCATGGTTGCCAGCAGGCGCACAGAATCCAGTTGGGAGTATTGGCTCACCGGTCTGTCGCCTGCTCGACTCGAATATGGTCTGCCTTCGCCACGCCTTTTCTCTCTCCGCCAATTGATAGGTATCTCTAGACCCGAGGGTAATTTGTGGTCAACGAAAACTCAAACATTCTGCGCTGCTCTTTGACTTGCTAGTCGGCCGCAAATAGTTCGGGGCCCGCTTTTGCGGGCCAGGGGTGGGGAAAGGAAGCCTGGGTGACCCCCTCTGCCAGTAATTGCTCAAACTCGTCTCGAGGCACTTCTTCCGCGCCGAGGCTGGCGAGATGCGGATTGCTGACCTGGCAATCGATCAGTTCGCAGCCCCACAGGCTGAGCTGGCGAACCAGATGGGCAAAGGCCACCTTGGATGCATCCGCTGCCCGATGAAACATGGACTCCCCGAAAAACACGCGACCTATATTGAGCCCGTACAGGCCGCCAACCAGCTGACCGTCTTGCCAGGCCTCTACCGAATGCGCATGGCCGCGCGCGTGCATTTCCGTATAAGCCCAGTGCATGTCATCTGTGATCCAGGTGCCCGAATCGTCAGACCGCGGTGCTGCACATCCACGCAATACATCCTCAAATGCCTGGTCGAAGGTAATCTCGAAACGCTGCTGACGGATAGTCTTTCGCAGGCTGCGGCTAAACTTCAGTGTCTGTGGGCGGACTACGCAGCGAGGGGAGGGAGACCACCAGAGAATTGGCTGGTCATCGGAATACCACGGGAAGATACCCCTGGTATATGCCGCCAATAGCCATTCCGGGGTCAGATCGCCGCCGACGGCCAGCAATCCATTTGGGTCTGCCAGCGCTGTGCTGGTGCAGGGAAACTCAACCCGCTCGGGGTCCAGTAGTGTAAGGATGTCATCCATGCAGTTCGCTCACCCATCGAATACGGCCTGAAACGAAAAAAGCGGCTCAAGAGCCGCCTTTTATACCATCGTATCAGCGCTTCCTGGAAACGCCCCGGCGCGAATTACTGGGCGTCGAGGTAGCGCTCAGCATCCAGTGCCGCCATACAACCGGTACCCGCTGAGGTAACCGCCTGACGGTAAATGTGGTCGGATACATCCCCTGCCGCAAACACGCCGGGCACAGACGTCTGAGTGGCGTTACCGTTCAGGCCGCTCTCTACCACAATGTAACCGCCATTCATTTCAAGCTGGCCTGCAAAAATATCGGTATTCGGCTTGTGGCCGATGGCGATGAAAACACCGGAAACGTCCAGCTCCTTGGTCGAGCCATCCTGCACGTTCTTCAGGCGAACACCGGTCACGCCATTGTCATCACCGAGGACCTCGTCCAGGGTGTGGTGCCAGCAAAGATTGATATTGCCGTTTTCTGCCTTTTCCATCAGGCGATCCTGCAGGATCTTCTCAGAGCGCAGTTCATCGCGGCGATGCACCAGGGTAACTTCGGCAGCGATATTGGACAGGTACAGGGCTTCCTCTACCGCCGTGTTGCCACCGCCAACCACGATCACTTTTTGATCGCGGTAGAAAAATCCATCACAGGTAGCACAGGCGCTCACGCCGCGTCCCTGGAATGCTTCTTCTGAGGGCAGGCCTAGGTACTGGGCGGAGGCGCCGGTGGAGATAATCAGAGCGTCACAGGTGTAGGTCTCGTTACCTTTCAGGGTAAACGGACGCTGTTTCAGGTCCACTTCGTGGATGTGATCGAAAATGATGTTGGTGTCGAAGCGCTCGGCGTGCTGCTGCATCTGCACCATCAGGTCAGGGCCCTGCAGGTCGTGCACGCCGCCTGGCCAGTTCTCTACTTCTGTGGTGGTGGTCAGCTGGCCACCCTGCTGCATACCGGTAATAACCACCGGGTTCAGGTTGGCGCGGGCAGCGTAGATGGCGGCGGTATAACCAGCCGGGCCGGAACCGAGAATGATCAGGCGATGATGATTACTCATTTCAGAACTCACTGTACTTCAGTTTTCAGATTTGGAATTCGTAGCGCCGCGGCGATGCGCGGCATGCCCCTTATTGGCAGTCGACTGAAACCCACTGGTTCGGTGTCGGACAGTCGGTAAAGGAAGGGGAGGGTTTAGCGGTACCTCCCCAATTTCGCGGGCAATGATAGGGGATGGGGCCATACCCACCAAATAGTTTGACCTAATTTATATCATTGTCCGACTTTATAGGGTGACCGTATCGCCAGCACCTGTCCAGCGAGCTGTGCATCACCGGGGAACATTAACTATGCATGAACTATTTCGCGTAACTGTTTGATTATATTGCTAAAATAAAAACCTAAAGTGATTTCTGAAGTCGCACTGCGGTAGCTTTTACCGCAAGCCTGTAGTACACAGAACCCCAGATACCCTGAAGGCCCGCTAAGAACGTGCTCTTCATGAAGACAGTAATAATCGAGGTGGCCATTGAAGGCTGAGAGTGAAACTGAATCCGGGGCGGCAATTCCGGAATCCCTGATTGCGCGAATCGTTCGCGAGGGTGCGCTGATTGCCCTGTTGGCGGGAGCACTGCTGGTTGGCATCAGCCTGTTGAGCTATAGCCCGCAGGATCCGGGTTGGTCCCATACCGGCACAGGTAGCAGTATTGACAATGCCATTGGGCCGACCGGTGCCTGGCTGGCGGATGTGTGCCTGTCGCTACTGGGTTGGATGGCATACCTGTTCCCCGTGCTGATTGGGTGGCGCGCCTACCGCATCCTGCGAGACAAAAATGCGCGTTTTCATGGCCCGTTATTCGCCCTGCGCGTGGCGGGGCTACTGCTACTGCTGGTTGCGGGTGCAGGCCTGGCGACCCTCTGCTTTAACGAATCCGTGCGACCCATGCCATTCTCCAACGGAGGCATTATTGGCGCCGCCGCGTCTTCATTTTTGGAGCGAGGGCTCGGCTATGTGGGAGCCACGATTCTATTGCTGGCGACATTTGCGATTGGAGTGACGGTGTTCACCGGCATGTCGTGGCTGCAGCTATTCGAAGATATTGGCCGCAGTGTGTTGGTTGTATTCAATTGGATGGGAAGTCGTTTCGCACGGGCCAGGAAAGCGCGGGAAGAGCAGCGTGTGGCACGGGAAGCGATTGTGGTCCGCAAGGCCGCCGTGGAAGAAGAGAAGCAGCGCACCGCCAAACGCCAGCCACCACAGATTGCCCCGACCGCTCCACCGCCCAAGCAGAGTCCGCGTGCGGCGAAAGAAAAGCAGGGCGAGCTCTTCAAGGGACCCGTTACCGGCACTTTGCCCCCATTGTCGCTACTCGACCCGGCTGACGAGAACAAGAAAGCCGGCTTCAGCCGAGAGGCACTGGAGGCGCTTTCCCGACTACTGGAGTTAAAACTGAAAGATTTCGGCGTGGTTGCGGAGGTTGTTTCCGTACTGCCGGGGCCGGTGGTCACCCGTTTTGAGATTCAGCCCGCACCGGGGGTAAAAGTCAGCCGTATCACCAACCTTGCCAAAGACCTGGCGCGCTCGCTGGCGGTGATCAGTGTGCGCGTGGTGGAGGTCATACCCGGGAAGTCGGTGGTGGGTATCGAAATACCGAACGAGAACCGCCAGATGGTGCGACTCACCGAAGTGCTTGGCGCCGAGGTGTATGAGAAGTCCAGCTCCGCGCTGACCCTGGCGCTCGGTCACGACATCGCCGGGCAGCCGGTGGTCGCGGACCTGGCCAAGATGCCGCACCTGTTGGTCGCCGGTACCACAGGCTCCGGTAAGTCTGTGGGCATCAATGTGATGCTGCTGAGCCTTCTGTATAAATCGACGCCGGATGAGGTCCGCCTGATCCTCGTTGATCCGAAAATGCTCGAACTCTCGGTCTACGAAGGCATTCCGCACCTGCTCACGCCGGTAATCACCGACATGAACGACGCCGCCAATGGCCTGCGCTGGTGTGTCGGCGAAATGGAGCGGCGCTACAAGCTGATGGCGGCCATGGGCGTGCGCAACCTTGCGGGTTTCAATCGCAAGGTAAAAGAGGCGATTGCCAAGGGCGACCCCCTGGAAGACCCAATCTGGCAGCCGGACCCCATGTCCAGTGTGCCGGAGGCGGAGCAGACCCGGCCGCACCTCAAGCCACTTCCGGCGATTGTGGTTGTGATTGATGAATTTGCCGACATGATGATGATTGTCGGCAAGAAGGTTGAGCAGCTGATCGCGCGTATTGCCCAGAAAGCGCGGGCGGCCGGTATCCACCTACTGCTGGCGACGCAGCGCCCGTCGGTGGACGTAATTACCGGTCTGATCAAGGCCAACGTACCCACGCGCATGGCGTTCCAGGTATCTTCTAAAGTGGATTCGCGCACCATTTTGGATCAGGGTGGTGCGGAGCAGCTCCTCGGACACGGCGACATGCTATACCTGCCGCCGGGTACAGCGGTGCCCATAAGGGTGCATGGCGCCTTCGTGGATGACCATGAAGTGCACCAGGTTGTGGCAGACTGGAGTCGCCGCGGCGAGCCGGAGTATATCGATGGGATTGTTGACGATTCCAACAACAGTATTCCTGTGCCGGGTATGGCCACAGAGGGCGGCGAGGAAGATCCGGAAGCAGATGCGCTCTACGATGAGGCGGTAGCATTTGTGACTAAATCCAGGAAGGCGTCCATCTCTTCGGTTCAGCGTCAATTGCGTATCGGCTACAATCGCGCCGCCCGCATGATCGAGACCATGGAGGCTGCCGGGGTTGTGTCGCCGCAACAAGCCAACGGCAATCGCGAGGTGCTGGCGCCGCCACCGCCCTGATTGCGCACCACCGTCGTACGCAGCAGATCGCACAATAGATTTTCGCAGGTTCAGGCCGGGTTCACTTGGCTCCGACTAGGCTTTAGGGACAGATCAGCAAACTGGAAGGCATCGAATGAAACGCACACTGAGCATTTTCCTGATCGCGCTGGGCTGCACCTTTGGTGCGGCTACGGCAAGTGCAGACGCCAGCGAAGAACTGAGCCGCCTGTTGCAACCCCTGGGGGCCATTTCCGGCAATTTCAGCCAGACCCTGAAGGATCAGAAAGGCAAAACCCTGCAAAAGAGCAGCGGCAACTTTTCCGTACAACGGCCGGGTCGCCTGCGCTGGCAGACCGGCGAACCCTTCCCGCAACTCCTGGTCACCAACAACAAGAAGCTCTGGTTGTACGACCCGGATCTCGAGCAGGTGACCATCCGCCCGGTAGACAACCGCATGAAGGAAACCCCGGCACTGTTGCTGGGCGGCAAGGTTGAAGAAATTCGGGGCTCGTTCAATGTCGAAAACAAGAAGGGTGCCTACTACCTGACCCCGAAACGCGCCTCGGCGCCGTTTAAATCCATGGTAATCCGCTTTGATGGCAAGGGCCTGCCCTCGGCCATGACCGTCCGCGACGGCATGGGCCAGACAACCGATATCCGGTTCAACGGGCTCAAAGCCAATCCGCAGCTGTCTTCCCGCATCTTTAACTTCAAACCCCCGAAGGGTACCGACGTTATTCGCGATGAATGATTTATTCCGGTCACCGCGCCGGCATCAGCCCCTGGCCGCACGTATGCGGCCCGACACTCTGGCCCACTATGTGGGCCAGACGCATTTATTGGGTCCGGGTAAGCCGCTGCGTGAAGCGGTAGAGCGCAGCCAGTTGCATTCGATGGTGCTCTGGGGGCCGCCCGGTGTCGGCAAGACTACTTTCGCGCGGCTGCTCGCCCAGGAGTGCGATGCGCGCTTTGCCACGCTGTCGGCGGTGCTGGCCGGGGTGAAAGAAATCCGCCAGGCCGTTGCAGAAGCCGAGCAGCACGCCGCTCAGAGTGGCCGCGGCACGATTCTGTTCGTCGATGAAGTACACCGCTTCAACAAGTCTCAGCAGGATGCCTTTTTGCCGTATGTGGAAGAGGGCACAGTCACCTTTGTCGGTGCGACAACTGAAAACCCGGCGTTTGAACTGAACAATGCGTTGCTTTCTCGCTGCCGTGTCTACCTGCTGCGTAGCCTGAGTCAGGACGAACTGGCCGGGATGTTGCGGCGTGCGCTTGCCGAAGACGAAGAACTCCGCGGGCGCCGAATCGCGATTTCCGATGAAATCCTGCACAAAATCACCCTGAGCGCCGATGGCGACGCCCGCAGCGCGCTCAACCTGTTGGAAATCGCCTGTGATCTGTCCCGGGAAGAGTGCGGCGAACAGGTAATCGACGAAGATGTTCTGGCGGAAGTGTTGACGGCGGACGTGCGCCGCTTCGACAAGGGGGGTGATTTTTTCTACGACCAGATATCGGCGCTACACAAGTCGGTGCGGGGATCTGACCCGGATGCAGCGCTGTACTGGTTTGCGCGCATGGTGGATGGCGGTTGCGACCCACTGTATATCGCTCGCCGCGCGGTGCGCATGGCAAGTGAGGATATTGGCAATGCCGACCCTCGAGCGCTTGAAATTGCCCTGAGTGCCTGGGATGTGCAGGAGCGCCTCGGCAGTCCGGAAGGGGAGCTGGCCATAGCCCAGGCCATCACCTATCTCGCGGTTGCCGCAAAAAGCAATGCCGTTTACAGCGCCTACAAGCGCGCGCTGGCCGATATCCGTCGTGAACCGAGCTATGAGGTGCCGGTGCATTTGCGCAATGCGCCCACCAGGCTGGCGAAGGAAATGGCCCACGGTGCCGACTATCGATACGCGCACGACGAACCGGATGGCTTCGCCGCGGGCGAAAACTACTTTCCCGAGGCCATTGCAGGCCGGCGATATTACGATCCTGTCCCTCGGGGGTTGGAGCTGAAAATCGACGAAAAGCTGCAAAAGCTGCGGGAACTCAACCGGAACAGCGTGCGGCAGCGATACCCGGAGCCGGAAAAGCGCTAAAATCGCCACGCGCCTCGATGGACGCTATACAAGTCCCGAAACGATTTTTGAACAGACACCGATAAGAACAAAAGGACCTGACCCCATGCAGTGGATTGCAATTGCCCTGGGCGGCGCGGTCGGCGCGGTCATGCGTCACCTCATTGGCCTTTGGAGCTACCCGGTGTTCGAACACCGCTTTCCCCTGGGCACATTAATTGTGAATGTGATCGGTTCACTGCTGATCGGGTTTGCCTATGTGATGATCGTCGAGCGGGGTGCGCTCGGCCACGAGTGGCGCCTGCTGATCATGACCGGGCTGTTCGGCGCGCTCACTACCTTCTCGACCTTCTCGCTGGAAACTGTGCTGTTGTGGCACAATGGCCAGCCTTTAACGGCGCTGGCCTATGTAGCGGTCAGCCTTCTGGTGTGTCTGGGGGCAACCGCAGCCGCCGTCACACTGGGACTGAAATATCTGTAACGCGGTAATGAATTCATCATGCTCGACCCAAAACTGATTCGCACTCAACTCGACGAAGTAGCAGCGGCGCTGGCCAAACGCGGTGTACAGCTGGACACGGCTAAGCTGGAACAGCTGGAAGAACAGCGCAAGGAATTACAGGGGCGCACCGAGTCCCTGCAGAACGAGCGCAATACCAAATCCAAAAACATCGGCCGCGCCAAGGCCGCCGGAGAGGACATTGCGCCGCTGCTGAAAGAAGTAGAATCCCTGGGCGGACAGCTCTCCGAGGCCAAGCAGGCCCTCGGTGACCTTCAGCTGCAGCTGGACGATATCCTGCTGGCCATTCCCAACCTGCCGGATGCCTCTGTACCGGAAGGTAAGGACGAAGACGATAATGTGGAAGTCGCGAAGTGGGGTGAACCCCGCAGCTTCGACTTCGAAGTACGCGACCACGTGGATCTGGGCAGCAACCTGGGTGGCCTCGACTTTGAGGTGGCGAGCAAGATTACCGGCTCCCGCTTCGCGGTCATGACTGGCCAGGTAGCAAAACTGCACCGCGCATTGGCACAGTTCATGCTAGATCTTCATGTAGAAGAGCACGGCTATACGGAAGCCAATGTGCCGGTAATAGTAAATAGCGATTCCCTGTACGGAACTTCCCAGCTGCCCAAGTTTGCGGAAGATCTGTTCAAACTGGAGGACGAGCGTAGTTTCTACCTCATTCCTACCGCAGAAGTACCGTTGACCAATTTGTACCGCGACGAGATCGTCGATGCCGATCAGTTGCCGCACAAATATGTCAGCCACACCAACTGCTTTCGCTCCGAAGCCGGCTCCCACGGGCGCGACACCCGCGGCATGATCAGGCAGCACCAGTTCGAAAAAGTGGAACTGGTTTGTTTCGCCCGCCCTGATCAGTCCATGGATGCGCTCGAACAGCTCACCAGTCATGCAGAAAATGTTCTGCAGAAACTGAACCTGCCATACCGCAAAGTAGTGCTGTGTGGTGGCGATATGGGATTTGGTGCGACCAAAACCTATGACCTGGAAGTGTGGATTCCGTCTCAGGACAAATACCGCGAGATTTCCTCCTGCTCCCTGATGGGAGACTTCCAGGCCCGGCGTATGAAAGCCCGCTGGCGCAACCCGGAAACGGGCAAGCCAGAACTGCTGCACACCCTGAACGGATCCGGGCTGGCAGTGGGCCGTACGCTGATCGCGGTACTGGAAAACTACCAACAGGCCGATGGTAGTATCGAGGTGCCGGAAGTACTGCGCCCCTATATGAAAGGCGCCACCAAGATCGGCTAAGTAGTATGGAATAAGACCTTGCGTTACCTGCCTCTCGCTTTTGATTTGAAAAACCGTCCCTGTCTGATTGTTGGGGGCGGTTCCATCGCCACGCGCAAAGCGCGGCTACTCAACAAGGCGGAGGCCCGCCTGCTGGTGGTGGCTCCGGATATTACCGATGAGCTGCGCCAGCTGGTCATGGCCAGCGGTGGCGAATACATCGTTGGCACCTATCGCAAGGAATTGCTCGATAACGCCGAAATGGTGGTTGCCGCCACTGCCGATGGCGATGTGAATGCACAGGTGTCTGCCGACGCCCGCGCACGTCGCCTGCCGGTAAATGTGGTCGACTCGCCAGAGCACTGCACCTTTACCTTTCCCTCCATTGTCGAACGCGGACCCCTGGCCATCGGCATCTCCAGCGGTGGCTCTGCGCCGGTTCTCACGCGCATGCTGCGCGCACAAATCGAAACACTGCTTTCCCCCGGGCTCGGGCTGATTGCCGAGCTGGCTGGTCGCCTGCGCGATAACGTCAAAGCCGCATTGCCGGAAGCCCAGCGCAAAGATTTCTGGCACTGGGTCTTCAATGGCCCGGTGGTTGGTCAGATCGAGCGCGGCCACAAGGCCGAAGCGGAACAAACGGTGCTGGAAGAATTGCAGCGCTGGGAACAAAAGCCCGCACCGAGCGGCGAGGTTTACCTGGTAGGTGGCGGCCCCGGTGATCCCGATCTTCTGACCTTCCGCGCGCTACGCCTGATGCAGCAAGCAGATGTGGTGCTTTACGATCGCCTGGTGTCTACCGAAGTACTGGAACTGGTGCGCCGGGATGCGGAGCGTATTTACGTGGGCAAAATGAAGCAATTTCATTCCGTGCCCCAGGACGATATCAACCAGCTGCTGGTGGATCTGGCGAAAGAGGGCAAGAAGGTTCTGCGCCTGAAGGGCGGCGACCCGTTTGTATTTGGTCGCGGCGGCGAGGAAATCGACAAGCTGGCGGAAGCGGGCGTGCCTTTCCAGGTCGTGCCAGGCATTACCGCCGCTATTGGCTGTTCTGCGTATTCCGGTATTCCGCTGACCCACCGGGATCACGCACAATCGGTGCGTTTTATTACCGGTCACCTGAAGCAGGGCGATCTGGTTTTGCCGTGGGAAGAGCTGATCACCAAAAATCAGACACTGGTGTTCTATATGGGCCTGACGGGTCTTCCCACCATTTCCGAGAAGCTGATTGCCAACGGGATGGATGCGGAAACGCCGGCGGCGCTGGTAGAGAAGGGCACCACACGAGATCAGCGGGTGATTGTTGGCACCATTGGCACATTGCCGGAACTTGCGGAAACCCACAAAGTCGAGGCGCCGGCACTCACGATTATCGGCGGTGTGGTGAAGCTGCGCGAGAGCCTCGGCTGGTACCAGTAAGCTCTCTGTCTGCGTAGGCATCCAGTCCACTAACCATTGGCAAACCCCTATCTATACTGAAAGGGATGTTTGCCTATGGTGGTTTTATGCTGTGGATGTTGCTTTGCTTTTATTGCACTCTTCTGGTGCGCAGTTTTCTGCCTCGAGAAAGTGAAATCGCGCTGCCTGACGAAGACGACAGCCACCTGCGTCGCTATTCCCGCGCTTACAAGATCAAACGTAATTGGGTGAAGAATCTCTGGATCGGCTCATCTTTGCTGATGATTTGCTTCCCACTGCTGCCGTTTATCCTCGGCCTAGGACTTTTCACGTCCTTCCTATCTTTCGCGATTCTCGACGAAACTGCCTGACGCCTCGGGCCTAGTTCAGTCTCGTGGCGGTGACGCCACCGGGTACAGCCTGGTGAGACACGCCGTAAACCCATCCCTGGGGGCTCTTCTAAAACATCCCTGTTTTAGAAGGTCTCACCAGGCTGTACCCGGCACCGCCCCCTTCGCTCAAGCACCAGCACCAGCACCAGTAATCTAAAGAAATAAACTTCTAGTTTAAGATCAGTGTGTAAGCTGCTGATTTTTCAGTAAAACTTGAAGCCTTACCTTCCACCCAATCCTGATGGCCGTTTCCAAAGAACGGGGAGAGCGGGTGTGCGCTCTGGCCGGTGGCCATATGGAAAATACCCAGCTCTTCATGGCCCGGGGCCACAACCAGACGCTCAGAAGCACCATTGGTCGCGGACTGGAAACGGGGCATATGGGAGTCGCCGGGGAGTGGGTCGGCGGGCATGGCGGTGAACCAGTTTACAGCGGAGACCGCGCGGGCCAGCGGGTGCTGGATTTTTGCGGCATTTTGAACGCCCCAGGTCTGTTCGGATAAGGGCAGGCCGCCTTCGGCCATTTCTTCCAGAACCAGATCCAGCGCGGCGATTTTCAGGTCGCGCCAGCTCTCAAACTCCGGGTTCAGCAGGTGTGCGGGTTCGCCGGAAAGCATTTCCCAGGCCGGGTATTCCACCTGGCGGTTTACGCGACCAAACTTAAAGCCTTCGTCATACCGTTTCATGTAGGTGAGCACCGGTGCGGTCGCCAGGTCGATAAAGCGCAGGCGGAAGTTGCGGACGATGCGGTAGCCCACGGAGTCGGCGCTGGCGCGGGCGCCCCAGTTTTCTACCTGTTCCAGAACGTCCGCATAATCCGCATTGCCTTTCAGTAGTGCCGCCAGATGTTGCTGCCAACGCTCGAGGAATACGGCGCGGTCGTCGAGCTGGATATCGAGCAGATCCTGTTCGGTGAAGGTTTCTTTGGCAAACAGGTCGTCGCGAATCTGTTGTTGGCGGGCGCCGAGGGCGTAGCCACCGTCGCCCATCACGCGAAGATATTCGCCGTCCATGGTGCGCGAGTTGGCGGTCCAGATACGGTGAGACGGAGGGTTATAGACGTGCGGCTGCTCCTCCAGTGACAGGTAGCCATCCCAGTAGGCAGTGCCGTCCGCCCAGCTGACAGAGCGGTTGCCTTCAAGACCAACACGGCGCGGAATTGGGCCCGCGACGGTCCAGCCGATGTTGCCCTGGCTGTCGCCGAGGACAAAATTCTGGTGGGGAATACCAAGCTCGGGAGCAAGATCGAGGGCGGCGCGAGCGGTGCCTGCATGCTCCATTTTCAGCAGGTTCATGTTTGCGCCGCGTACATCGTGCGCCACCCAGCGATAGGCGAGGGGGTTGCCGGTGTAATCTTCTCCCACCACCGGGCCCCAAATAGTCTTGCGCACTTTGAGTGTGTCTGCGGCCTGGCCTTTTATCGCAAGCGTTTCCTCAACCACATCAAACGCGCGCCAGCCGTCCGGGGTGCGGTATTGCTTTCCGTCCGGTGACATTTCCAGTGGGATCAGGTCACCCCAGTCGGCCGTGGTGTTGGTAAAGCCCCAGGCGACTTTGCCGTTGCTGCCCGCAACGATAATCGGGCCGCCGGGCAGGGTGGCGCCACGCATTTCGAAATCGGTACCGGGAATGTTCCAGCCGGCACGGTACCAGATATTCGGTACCGTGATTGCCAGGTGCATGTCGTCTGCGACAATGGCAGCACCGTGTTCCGTCAACGCGCCACCCACGACCCAGTTGTTACTGCCGAAAATCATGTCTTCGCTTTCCATGGGCTCGTAGGCCATGGGCTCACCATCTTCTACCAGTGAGGCAATATGCGTGTGTGGCAGAGCCAGGGGGCCGCGCACATCGCCGATCAACGGCGCGTCCCAGTTGCCACCCTTCGGCACGAAGAAGTGATAGAGGTCATCCGGGAGCAACTGCGCCAGGGCGTTGTCACGCAGCTCGAAATTTCCGGTGTTGCTCTGAAGCGTCAGATACATGCTGAATATGGTCAGCAGACTATCCGCCGGCGCCCATTCGCGCGGCGCAGTTTGCAGCAGGGCATATTCCCAGGGCGCAGCGCCAAGTTCTGCCAGACCAACATTCACCCCGGCGGTGTATTGCTTAAGGATCTGCTGTTGCTCTGAAGGCATGGCCGCCACATTGCGTTCTGCGCGTTTGCGGAACTGATGCAGCCGAATTTCCCGGTCGTGTTCCAGTGCAGCCTCGCCAACGAGCTCGGAAAGCTCACCGGCGGAATTTCGACGCAGCAGGTCCATCTGGAAAAAACGCTCTTGAGCATGCAGGAAGCCGAGGGCAAAAGCGGAGTCGGTGCGCGTTTCGGCGTGAATAAAGGGAATACCCTGAGCGTCTCGCTCAATGGTTACTGGCCGCTCGAGTGCCCCGGTATCCAATGTGCCGTCCAGAACCGGGAGGCTCTGGCGAAGCCACAGCCAGGTGGCGGCCGCGACAAGTAACAAGAGGACGAGGATAGCAATGGCCGTGCGCAGCAGGCGTCGTGGCCAGGGATTTGAAGTCAACATCGCAAGGGCTCTCGAGGTTTAAGTTGGCGTTGTTATTTTGGGACAGGTAGCGCTTTCTAACTAAGCGATCCAGCCGCTGGTTTCACGGAGTCTACCAGCATACGGCGGGCCGGAAATGGTTACCAGCGGACACCGATCGGTCATATTTTCGGGTGTTTCGTAGCATTACGCGCCAGAATGGCGCACAGTCTCACATTTTTATACTGTAAAACTGACCAGTCACAAGAAAAAGGTCACAACAAGCTTTTATTGGGACTGCGCTCCACGTAAGATGGCCCAACATAACTATCAATAACGACCAATTTCCATCACGCTTTTCATATAACTACAAACGCGAGGACGCGATGATGTATAACGCCGATCAGTCCGGAAAAAACCGTTCTTTTTCCCTGACCACTCTTTCCGCCGCCATTGCTGTGACCACAGCCATGAGCAGTGCCGCCTATGCTGCTGAAATCGAAGAAGTGGTTGTAACCGCGCAGAAGCGCGCGGAAAACCTGCAAGACGTGCCGATTGCCATCTCCGCTTTCACCGGTGACAGCATGAAGGCCATGGGTGTCAAAAACCTGACCGACCTGGGTAAATTTACCCCGGGTGTGGAAATGAACAACGACACACCTCTACAGCCCACCTACAGCGTGCGCGGTATCGAGACCGGTGACTTCACCGTAGGCTCTGACCCCGCTGTAGCCGTTTATGTAGACGGCGTATATACCGGCCGTGGTGCTGGCGCGGAGATTCCGCTGGCGGATATCGAGCGCGTCGAGGTCCTCAAAGGCCCACAGGGCACACTGTTTGGCCGCAACGCCACCGGTGGTGCCATCCATATCATCTCCAAGAAGCCGCAAGCGGAAGATACCGCTGAGCTGAATCTCACCGCCGGTAATTACGGTCGCGTTTCTACCGACCTGCTGCTGAACAGCGAGCTTGCAGACAACCTCTACGGCCGCTTTACCGCATCAACCAACCGTCGCGACTCTTTTGCTGAGAACCTGGCGAACGATTTCGAAGCCGGTAACATCGACACCCAAACGTACCGTGCATCGCTGCTGTGGGAACCCACTGCGAGCACCGAAGTGCTGTGGCGTGCCGAATACGGCGTAATGGATCAGGGCAGTGCACTGCGCACCTCCATCGTCCCATCGCTTCAGGCTGAGGCCGGTGGCACCGATGTATTCGGTGACTACGCACTGGATACCCCGACCATCGAAGATCGCGACTCCTGGGGAACTTCCCTGTCTGTGGTACACGATTTCGACGACTTCACTTTCACGTCTATTACTGCTTACCGCGGCTTCGACGCCCATCTGCAGCAGGACGAAGACGGCACCGCAAATCCGGATTACATGTTCGGCTCCGCCAACTTCGACGATCAGACCCAGTTCTCGCAGGAATTCCGCCTAAACGGTGCTACCGATACCCTGAAGTGGACACTGGGTGCGTCTTATTCTCGTGAAGAGCTGGAGCACACTACTGATGCGTACTTTACCGCTGGCTCCCTGGAATCCTTCGCAGTGTACGAGGGTACTAAAGCTCAGGTTGAGGCTCTCGGCCTGGACCTGACTACCACTGACATCGAGAATATGGCGTACGCTCAGCGTCAGGACATGATCGCTGCTGGCCTTGAAGGTGCCGCTGTATCCACTTTCATTTACGATTTGATGGTGCAGTCAGGCCAGGCCGACGCACTGCTGCAGGCATTGGGCGCCCCGTCTACTGTCACTGCGAGCATGCTGAATCGAGACCAAATGATTGGCCAGTTGATGGCAGGTATCGCTCCGTGGGTAGCCGCCGATACCGCGTGGAATGAGTCCGTATTCAACGCGGGCGATTACCGTTCCGCGGCCATTTACGGTGACGCCACCTGGAGCCTGACTGACAAGATGGATCTGACCGTTGGTGCGCGCTATACCGCCGACGAGAAAGATTTCTCCATCGTCAGCGACTATCAAAATACTCTGCCGATCGCATTCATCGGTGGTGAAGTTCAGCTGATGGCACCAGACGGCACACCACTGGGTGCTACCATCACTCTACCTTCCGGTCAGATTGCCGAGATTCCTTTTGGCATGGCGTTCAATAACAACGGCGTACAAAACCTGAATCAAGAACTGAGCGATTCCTGGAGCGATCTGTCTGGACGCGTGGTTCTGGACTACCGCTGGAACGACGATGTGATGACATTCATCTCTCTGGCAGATGGCTTTAAAGCGGGGGGGTTCAACAGCTTTAGCGCCGCACCAGGCATCGACCCGTCTTTCGATCAGGAAGATGTGACCAACCTGGAAATCGGCCTGAAGAGCAGCCTGTTCGACAATGCAGTGCGCTTCAACGCATCTGTGTTCGCGTACGACTACAAAAACCTGCAGCAGCTGGATCTCGTAGGTGCGCCAATTCCGAACTACTACCTGCGTAATGCCGATGCCGAAGGCCGCGGTGCAGAGTTTGAAGTTCAGTGGGCGGCCACCGACAGCCTGTTTATCGCCGGTAACTACTCCTTCCTGGATACCGAATACACCCGCTACCAGATCATTGAGGCAATCGGTGAAACGGAAGAAGACGATTCCCGTGTAGGTCAGCCTCGCGTTGGCACCCCGGAGAACAAGTTCAACCTGATGGCGGAATACACCTGGGAACTGGCAGCCGGCGGCGACGTGGTTCTGCGTGGTGACTACAACTGGACCGACGAGCGTGTTGGCTCCATCAGCGATCCGGCCCGCGTAATCCCGGACTACCAGCTGATGAACCTGCGTGCAGGCTGGAACAGCGCTTCCGACCGTTACTCTGCAGCCCTGTGGGTGCAGAACGTAACCGACGAAGAAATCGCTGGAGGCTACGGCGGCACCGGTGCAGCCATTGGCGCGAGCCCGGCCTGGCGCTTTATGCCGCGCATGTATGGTGCAGACTTCACCGTGCGCTTCTAAGCACTGGGTTTAGTCTCACAAACTGGCGCCACGCGCCATTGGAAAGGGTCGGCTTTGCCGGCCCTTTCTGCGTTTTCGGCATAGTGTTTTGATCCCGGGGAATAAGTGGCGCCAATTACTGCGCCAAAGCGACTTCCGGCATGGGAATCCACCGCAATGGATGTATGATCAAAAGCATCTAATGCAGTTCTCGGGACATGGAATGAACCTGACCTCGGAGTTGGATTCCGCTGTTTCAATAGCGGATGTCGATAGCCATTCAACGCTTTATTGGGGGGAAGACGAGGGGCGCGACCTCAGCCTGGATGAGCGCGTCGCACTTTTGACCCAGTTTCAGCGAGTACGTGCTCAGACTGAGACGCTCACCGAGCCACTATCCGCAGAGGACCTGCAACTCCAGTCGATGCCCGATGCCAGTCCCGGCAAGTGGCATATGGCGCATACCAGTTGGTTTTTTGAAACCTTTCTCCTGCAGCCTCATGCGCCCGCCTACGATCCGTTTGATCCCAATTTTCACCATCTCTTCAACTCCTACTACAACTCCCTTGGCACACCATTTTCTCGGCCACAGCGCGGGCTGCTGTCCAGGCCATCCTTGCATCAGGTCCGGCGCTATCGCCACTACGTCGATAGTGAAATTGAGCGCTGGCTGACGGAGGAAGAGGTCACGGCGGATCTCGCCAATCTGTTGGTTCTCGGCTTGAATCACGAACAGCAGCACCAGGAACTGCTGCTCACCGATATCAAGCATGCACTCTCTATAAACCCGTTGCGCCCGAGCTACCAAGAAGACATTTCAGTCGCGGAAGAGGAAGAGGGCACATCAGATCTTCGCTGGCTGAGCATCCCGGAAGACACGTACACCCTCGGCAGCGACGGGCAGCGTTTTGCCTTTGACAATGAGGGTCCGGCGCATCAGCGTTTTCAACCCGCATTTCGAATTGCCTCGCGTCTCGTCACCAACAGGGAATATCTGGAATTTCTGCAGGACGGTGGATATCAGGAGCCGCGGTTATGGCTGTCGGATGGGTGGGCTGAACTCAACCGGTCCGGTCGCCATGCCCCCATGTACTGGCACATGCGAGACGGCCATTGGCAGCAGTTTACGCTCGGTGGTATGCGCGAAATCGATCCGGATGCCCCGGTTTGTCACTTGAGTTTTTACGAGGCCGATGCCTTCGCCAGCTGGTCGGGTTACCGACTGCCGACGGAGTTTGAATGGGAGATCGCTGCCTGGTTGCACTGCCGCAATGACGCAGGGCGCACCGCTAACCTGCTGGAGTCGGGGCACTTTCATCCTGTTGCGGAGCAAACCGATTTTATTCGCGACGATCCCTCGGGCGGAACACAATTTCTGGGAAACGCCTGGCAGTGGACATCCAGCGCCTATCAGCCGTATCCGGGGTTCCGTGCCAGTTCGGATGCTGTCGGGGAGTACAACGGCAAATTCATGTGTAATCAGATGGTGTTGCGTGGCGGATCCTGTGTCACGCCACGCAGCCACATCCGGATTAGCTACCGAAACTTCTTTTACCCGCACCAGGCGTGGCAATTCTCCGGAATCCGCCTGGCAGGAGATGAAATATGAATATGGCGGCACAGGGAATTGCCGTAGTTCAGGCATTTGAGCAGGACGTATTGGCCGGGCTGGCTGCGCGGCAAAAAACACTTCCCTGCAAATACCTGTATGACGAAGCGGGATCGCGGCTGTTTGAAGAAATCTGCACACTCGAAGATTATTACCTGACGCGAACGGAAGCGGCGATTTTTGCCCAGCAGATTGAGCCCATGGCCCAAGCGATTGGCCCGAATGTCAGCCTGATTGAGCCAGGAGCGGGTAACTGTGAAAAAGCGGAGCCGCTATTACAGGCAATGCACACGCCGACCGGATACTTCCCTTTGGATATCTCGCCGGAGATTTTGCTCGCTGCGCGTCAGCGCATTCAGCAGCGCATGCCGGGCATACAAGTTGTGCCGGCGGTCGGGGATTTTACCGGCGCGGCGGTCTGGCGTGAGCTTCCTGATATTACCGGTCGGAAAGTCGTATTTTTTCCGGGGTCAACGATAGGCAACTTCACCCCGGAGCAGGCCCGATCACTATTGTGCCTGTTTGCAGAACAAATACAGCCTGGAGATGGCCTGTTGCTTGGGGCGGATCTTGTAAAAGATTCGGTGGTGCTCGAGCGGGCATACCACGACAGTAATCATGTCACGGAAGCGTTTAATAAAAACCTGCTAGACAGAATTAACCGTGAGCTCGATGGGTCCTTTAATCTCGATGCGTTTGCGCACCGGGCGTTTTATCACCGTCTGCGCCACCGGGTAGAGATGCACCTGGTCAGCCTCGAGCAACAGGCTGTTGAGGTTTGCGGCCGTCGCTTCCACTTTGACGAAGGCGAAACTATTCACACGGAAAACAGCCACAAATACACACTGAGCGCGTTGGAAAATTTATTGCGCTCAACCGGTTTTGAGCCGCGTCAATACTGGACCGATCACCAACAACATTATGCGATTTACTATGCCGAAGCAGTTTGATTTTTTTAATTTTCTAAAGTATCCAATTTTTTGCGCTGCAATAATTTCACTGCTTGCGGGGTGTACCACAAGCAGCAGCAACGGCTCCGCTGGCAATTCCAGCGGGCAAGCCGCGCAGCACATGACCGTGTACAAGTCTCCGTTTTGCCTCTGTTGCAATGACTGGATCAAGCACCTGGAAGGTAACGCCTTTGCGGTGACCAGCGAGAATGGACTGGATACCGCCAGCGTCAAACAGCAGTGGAATATCCCACCCAGTATGCACGGGTGTCACACCGGCGTGTGGAACAACCAATATGTATTTGAAGGCCACGTTCCGGCGCGGTTGATTCGCCAATTCCTTGCAAATCCCCCCAAGGGAAGTATCGGGCTGGCAGTTCCGGGAATGCCGCAGGGCAGCCCCGGTATGTACCGGGGTAAGAACTTCGAGCCCTACGTGGTCTATGCCATTCAGTCTAACGGCGAATACCGATTCTATGAAAAGGTGACCGCACCGGAAGCCAGCTAACGCAAGCCCGCAAAGTACTCCTGCCAGGCTGGAATCATCGCCCGGCAGGGGATACCCTTGCAGCCTTATATTCGATTGTTACGGCTGCGCGCAATTTGAACTCATTCACCTCTCACTCTTCCGAAACTACCCAAAACCAGTATTTACAGAAGGTTTTCACCCCCGGAATCGGACTCGCGAACTGTCACCTGCAAACCATTTTCCCGGTATTTCATCGCTCAAAACCCTGGGTACGCACCCAGGCTCAGTGGCTGGAAACACCCGATGGGGATCGTATTGCACTGCACACCCCGGTGCGCCTCGAAGATGATGCTGATCGCCCCATCGTTTTAGTCCTGCACGGCCTGGAAGGTTCGGTGGAATCGCCTTACGTACAAGGCTTGATGCCCGCGCTCATGTCTGCCGGTTTTCAGGTCGCGGTCATGCATTTTCGCGGTTGTGGCGGTATTCCAAATCTATTACCCAGGGCCTATCACAGTGGAGACAGTGAAGACCCGCGCTGGCTGGCAGGCCGGTTAAAGGCGCATTACCCGAATACGCCACTCATGGCGGTCGGGTATTCACTGGGGGGCAATGTATTGCTGAAATGGCTGGGTGAAGATGGGGATCAAAGCCCGTTAGCTGCGGCGGTCTCTGTTTCCGCACCGCTGGACCTGCACCTTTCCAGCAAACAGATGAATACCGGCTTCTCAAAGGTCTATCAGAAGCATCTGCTCGATAGCCTTAAAAAGAGCCTCGGGCGCAAGACACAGGACCCGAAATTGGCGCGGCAGATGCCCCCGCTCAATCATCCGCGCGCGTTCAGTAATTTCCGCCATTTCGACGACCACTTTACCGCGCCACTACACGGTTTCAGGGGTGTTGATGACTATTACACGCGGGCCTCGAGTCGCCCGCATCTGAACAACATCGCACGGCCCACTTGCCTGATCCATGCACTCGACGACCCGTTTGTATCGCCGGAAGCGGTCCCTTCCGATTCCGACGTCAGTGCTTCGGTCACACTGGCGATCAGCAAACGGGGAGGGCATGTGGGGTTTGTCAGCGGAAGCCTGTGGAAACCCAGATACTGGCTGGAGTCGGCTATTCCCGCCTTTCTCAAATCGCAAACCGCGGGCACTTCCCACAAAGTTTGACTTTCCAGACCCATTCCCCTAATTTCGCCCCCGCGATACGAGGTGCCTTCTGCTGCCTTGCCCCTATAGGCTCGGTTATTGGCTGAGAAGGTTAAACGGGAAGTCCGGAAATCCGGCGCTGCCCCCGCAACGGTGATCTGCTCTGTGCCTGAATAGGCGAGCGGTAAGCCCGATACCGGCCTCAGATCGAATCACGATGGAGCGGAGGGCTACCATCCTGCAATACGACCTCCCGCGCCTTGCGCGCACCGCATTGCTTCGCCTCCCTCGATCCCATGTGCATTTGTCCTTAGGGGTTGAACCTTGAATAAGATTCTTTTGAGCTGGGCCATCACATCCGCGGCCAGCGTACCGGCTTTCGCCAATACCATCGATTCCCGATCTGTGTCTGAGGGCGCGATTCCCGACCTCGAGACCATCATCGTCGTCAGTAGCCGCCAGGGCGAGCCACTGCGACGGGTTGCCACTTCCGTCGCCATACTGGATGAGAACGATATCAAGGCGCGCGGCTTCGTGTCGCTTGCGGACGTACTGCGCAGCGCACCGTCTGTGGCAGTATCCAATTCTGGCGGTATGGGTAAGGTGACCACTTTGCGCGTGCGCGGCGAAGACGGTTTCCGAACCCTGGTGCGAATCGATGGTGTGGATATTTCCGATCCTACCAGTACCCAGGGTGGGGCCCATATTCAGCATATTCTGACCAGTGATCTGGCTCGTGTGGAGCTGCTGCGCGGCCCGCAGGGGATGCTCTACGGCGCAGATGCCGGCGGTGTCGTCGATATTTCAACTCGCCGTGTATCGAACGGGCACCAGATCAATATGAGTGCTGAAGGCGGTCGCTTCGATTCAAGACGCTACAACGCCAGCGCCGGTGGCAGCACCGAGACCTTCGACTACTTCTTATCTGCCGCCAAGGCGCACACCGCCGGATTCAATACCAGCGTCAACGACACCGAGCTGCAGGACGACGATGGCTACAACAATGAGACGCTGCACGGCCGCGCTGGCTGGAATATTTCCGAGCAATGGCGCCTGGACGCGGTAGTACGGGATGTGGATGCCACCAGTGAATACGACCGCTGTGGCTGGCCGGTAACGCAGGATGTGTGCTCCGACACGTTCGGCCAGCAAAATGCCCGCGTCAGCCTTGCTCGCAACGGTGAAAACGGCCAGCAGGAACTTTCCTATTCCCGCGCTGAACTGACTCGCACCAGCTATGCAGCCGGTATTGCTTCCTACGATACCGAGGGCGATATCCAAAAGCTAAATCTGAATGGCAACGTCGACCTGAGTGGCAACCAGGCGGTGATCTATGGTCTGGAACGCCGCGAAGACTCGGTGCGCGATATGAGCCGCGATCAGTGGGCGGCTTATTCTGAATACCAGGGCAGTTACGCGGAGCAACTATTTTTTACCCTCGGCCTGCGCCACGACGATAATACGGATTTCGGCAGCCACAACAGTTTCCGAGCCAGTACCGCTTACCTGATCGATCAGGTTGCAAACGGGGCGATCAAACTGAAAGCCAGCTACGGTACCGGCTTCCGTGCACCGAGCCTGTTTGAGATTGACTACAACCGCTCGCAAAACAATCCGTTGCTGACAGCACTTACTCCAGAAGAAAGCCGTGGTATAGATCTGGGTATCGAATACTTTGGGGAGAATGCGCTGCATCTGGAACTGGTTCTTTTCGACCAGATCATTGACAACGAAATCGAATTTGACCTGAGCGACTACACCTATCGTCAGTACGGCAGTGAAAGTCAGTCCCGCGGTGTGGAGCTTGTTGCCAATGTACAGGTCTCCGAAACTCTGCAGCTTTCCGCCAACTATACCTACACCGACACAGAAACCGTCGACGACGCTCCGCGCCCGCGCCGTCCAAAGCAACTGGGCAATCTAGGGGTCCGCTACCAGCCAATCCGTGCACTCAGCGTTGCGGTAAACCTGCGCTCCAGTGCCGACGGTGTGGATATCGACGGTTCCGGCATGGATGATTATCAGGTACTGGATGCCAGTGTGCGCTATGCGTTGAACGATGCCGCCACGGTCTATTTGCGGGGCGAAAACCTCACCGATAAAGACTATGTGGAGATTGCCGGCTTCAACACCGCCGGTGCCGCGGCTTATGCCGGTGTAGAATTCAGCTTCTAAACCCGCGTTTGCCCTATTAGACCGAAAGAGGTGGCCATGTCGGACGACCAGCAAAAGAAAAATGCACGGCACAAAGCGGCCATGCAGAAACAGAAAGCCAAGGTGGATGCCCATATCGCCGCGGCAGACACCGAGCGCGGTGTCGCGGTTCTGCTGACCGGCAATGGCAAGGGAAAGTCCAGCTCGGCATTCGGCATGGTCATACGCGCACTCGGTTACGGCCACAAAGTGGGCGTTGTGCAGTTTATCAAGGGCGCGCAACTTTCCGGTGAAGAGCTTTATATCAAGAATCAGTGCCCACAGGTCAGGCTGTATCAGATGGGCACCGGTTTTACCTGGAACACCCAGGATCGCACCGGCGATATGGTAGAAGCGGAAAAAACCTGGGTGGAAGCGGTAACCATGCTCACGGACGCCAGCTATGACCTGGTGGTGCTCGACGAACTGACCTATATGCTCGCCTATAAATACCTGGACCAACAGAAAGTACTAAATGCAATCACACAGCGACCGCCGGAGCAGAGTGTGATTGTCACCGGTCGCGGTGGCGGCAGCGCACTGCAGGGCGTGATGGATACGGTTTCCGAAGTGAAAGATGTGAAACACGCGTTCAATGCAGGGATCAAAGCCCGCAAAGGCGTGGACTTCTAGCGGGCGAAACACCATGCCAGTAGTAATGGTGCAGGGCACCACATCCGATGCAGGTAAAAGTACACTCGTTGCGGCACTAGGACGCTACTTTGCCCGGCGTGGCGTGCGGGTTGCTCCCTTCAAACCGCAAAATATGGCGCTCAACAGTGCGGTAACCATCGACGATGGCGAGATAGGCCGCGCTCAGGCGTTGCAGGCGCAGGCCTGTAACCTGGAACCGCATACCGATATGAATCCGGTACTGCTTAAGCCCGCGTCCGATACAGGTGCCCAGGTCATCATTCAGGGCAGGGCGATCGGCAATATGCAGGCGCTGGATTACCACCAATATAAATCCACCGCACAGGCTGCCGTACTTGACTCATTCAACCGGCTGCGCACTCAGTACGACCTGGTACTGGTGGAAGGCGCGGGCAGTCCCGCTGAAATCAATCTGCGTGAAAACGATATCGCCAATATGGGTTTCGCCGAAGCGGTAGACTGCCCGGTGATATTGATCGCCGATATCGACCGAGGCGGTGTTTTTGCTCATCTCGTTGGCACCCTTCAATTACTCTCCGAGTCTGAACGTAACCGGGTAATTGGCTTTGTTATCAACCGGTTTCGCGGAGATATCAGGTTGCTGGAATCCGGGCTCGAGTGGCTCGAAGACTACACGGGCAAGCCAGTACTTGGCGTATTGCCCTATTTGCACGACCTCTATCTCGACGCGGAAGATGCCATCAGCACAAAGCAGGTCAACGCCGCCGGTAAACTGAAAGTTGTGGTACCAGTACTGCCGCATATCAGCAACCACACAGATTTCGATGCGTTGCGATTGCATCCGGACGTGGACCTTGAATTTGTCAGTGTCTGGAAGCCGGTTCCCGCCTGCGACCTGATCATTCTTCCCGGCAGTAAAAACGTGCGCGCGGATCTCGCGCACCTGAAAGTGAATAACTGGGCACAACAACTGGATCGCCACCTGCGCTACGGAGGAAAAATTATCGGTATTTGTGCCGGGCTGCAGATGCTCGGAACCTCGGTGCAGGATCCAGATGGGGTTGAAGGCGAGCCGGGTGCTGAAGCGGGCTTTGCTTATCTGGACTTTGATACCCGGTTAAATTCTCGGAAAGCGCTGGAAAACGTGCGCGGAATTCTCACTTTGAATACCTTAGCGTGTGAGGTACCGGTGCAGGGCTACGAGATCCACTGCGGCATTTCCCGGGGGCCGGCACTGGACCGGCCCGCGGCTCAATTGACTTGCGCCAGTGGCCAGAAGCGATCGGATGGCGCCGTCGATGCGGACGGGCAGATACTCGCCACCTATATTCACGGACTGTTTGATTCTGCTGCGGCACAACGGGCGCTACTGGAGTGGGCCGGACTCGAGCAGGCCAGTGCACTGGATTTGCAGGGGCACCGGGAACAACAACTGGATCGACTTGCAGACACCGTTGGCGAATACATGAATGGCGCCTGGCTTCAGCAGTTTGAGGGCCAGCAATGACACTGCAACGCCGCCACGCCCTGAACCTCGCCTGGTGGCTACTGCCAATGCTACTGGTGGCCAGCTTTATCTCCGCGATCGTCATAGGTGCGGTATCGCTTTCACTGACACAGGTAGCCAGTGCGCTGACGGGGCTTGGCGAAGCGGGGCTCGCGGCGGATATCGTACAGGCTATCCGCCTGCCTCGGGCTCTGCTTGCCACCGCGGTCGGCGCGGTGCTGGCAATTTGCGGCGCGATGCTACAAGGGTTGTTTCGCAACCCGCTGGCCGACCCGTCACTGATCGGAGTCACCGCAGGGGCGTCCTTTGGCGCGAGCCTCGCAATCCTGTTTGGCGCACAGGTCGCGTCAATATTTGGCAGTCTACCGGTTGTCTCTATCGCCGCTTTTTGTGGTGGTCTGGTGGCGGTGGGGCTGGTGTATCAAGTAGCGAGAGGGGTTAGCGGCACATCGGTAGCCACCATGCTGTTAATGGGTATTGCAGTAACCGCACTCTCTGCCAGCCTGACCGGGCTGATGGAATACTTTGCCGATAGCGAGATGCTGCGCCGAATCAGCCTGTGGCGAATGGGCGGCTTGGAAGCGGCCAGTTATGCCCGTGCCGCGCTGATTTTCTCTGTATTGACCGTACTGGTTGCCACCATGATGCGGTTCGGCGCATCGCTCAATGTGCTGCTGTTGGGCGAATCACAGGCCCGCCATCTTGGGGTCGATGTGGAGAAGACCAAGACCTGGCTGATCGTGCTCGCCGCCGCCGGTGTCGGCACCTCCGTTGCCGTCGCGGGCAGCATCGCGTTTGTCGGTCTGGTGGTCCCGCATATGGTTCGGCTGTGGGTTGGACCGGATCACCGGCAGCTGCTTCCGCTTTGCGCACTGGGTGGCGCGAGCCTGTTGCTGATTTCCGATACCCTCGCGCGATCCATTATCCCGCCGGTAGAAATTCCCGTGGGCCTAATTACCGCATTGATTGGAGTGCCATTCTTCGTGTCGCTGCTGAAGCGGAACAGGGAGTCGCTCTGATGGCCCTGTTGCTGCAGACACACAGCGTCACGGTTTGCGCCGACCAGCGCACCTTGGTGAGTGACATCGACCTGGAAATCCGGCCTGGCGAGCTCTTATGCGTGATCGGTCCCAATGGTGCCGGTAAATCCACCCTGTTGCGTGCGATCTGTGGGGAAGCGCCGCTGGCGCGCGGACAAGTCCTGTTCAAAGGCGCGCAAATTCAGAGTCTTTCTCCCGGGGCGCGGGCCAGCCAGCTCGCGGTGTTACCCCAACACAACCCACTTTCCTTTGCATTCACTGGCCTGGAACTGGTCGCCCTGAGCCGCAACCCGCACGCGACCGGTATCGCTCGCGACCGGGAAATCTGTATGGAGGCGATGTCCACCCTCGATGTCACTCACCTGGCCGGGCGGCTTTATCCGACACTTTCCGGTGGCGAACAACAGCGCCTGCAGCTGGCCCGGGTGATGGCGCAGATCTGGTGCGCAGAAGAGGTCGGCGACCGGTTGCTACTTCTGGATGAGCCAGCGACAAGCCTTGATATCGCCCACCAGTACGAAATGATGAAAGCCGTGAAGGCTTTTTCCCGTCGAGGGGTGGCGGTAATAATGACGGTACACGATCTGGCCCTGGCCAGTGGATACAGCGACCGCATCCTCGCGCTCAAACAGGGCCGTCGTATGGCCTACGGGGATGCACAAACGGTGCTTTCCGCCGATACCTTATCGGAGCTCTATGGCTACGCGGTAACCGTCGTAGCGCACCCGTTAACCGGCAAGCCACTGGTGTTAGCCAATGAGTGATTTTTCTACGGAATATGTGTTCAGGGAGAGGAGATGGGGGGCTCTCAACACGCTTGCCGTCGCCATCTTGACGTTTTTACTGTGTGTCAATGCGACCAGTGCCACGCAACCGATACGTATCCAGGACTCTCAGGGACACTGGATAACGCTGTCGACTCCTGCCACACGGGTAGTCGCACTGGCGCCCCACATCGTTGAAAATATTTACAGCGCTGGCGCGGGCGGCCGATTGATTGGTGCGATCAGTCACAGCGATTTTCCAGAAGCCGCGCAGCGGCTACCCGAGGTTGGGAATTACAATTCGGTCAGTTACGAAACGCTTATCGCACTCGAGCCCGATCTGGTTATCGCCTGGGGTTCTGGAAACGGGCAAGAGACCATTCAAAAACTCAGAGCGCTTGGCCTCCGGGTATTCGTTACCGAGTCACGCACACTGGACGATATTCCACGAAATGTTCGGCTGTTTGGCGCACTTGCAGGCACACGGGAACACGCCGACCGCGCCGCGGACAAGTGGCAGGAACGGCTGCGGTCACTCCGGGAGGCCAACGAGACACTGCCCGCAGTCACGGTACTGTACCAGGTATGGAATGACCCCCTGCAGACCCTCAATGGCGATCACCTGATCAGTGACGTGATCAATGCCTGCGGCGGGCGCAATGCCTTTGCCGACGCAGCGGTACTGGCCCCAAAAATCAGTATTGAATCGGTACTGGAGAGAGACCCCGAAGTCATCATCGCCAGCGGGATGGGCGAATCCCGCCCGCCCTGGCTGAATGATTGGCTGGCCTATCCAGGATTACGAGCGGTCAAAAATGAAAATCTCGTCCACGTACATCCCGACCTGATCCAGCGGCATACCTTTCGTATTCTCGAAGGTATGGAGCGGGTATGCCGCAGTCTCGCATCGGCGCGATCAAAACGCGCGCCGATTGACTGACGCCGAACACTGCACTCCATTCATCCCCACTCATCGCCTGCTCGCAGTTCATTGTCCCACGGCCAACGGGTTCGTCCGCCACTGTGCGTGAACGATATGCCGACACCTCGCTTTCAATCTCTCAACCACTGACCGCGCTCAGTCGAGTGATATCTCGGACAAAGCGTGCAGTAAACCCTGGAACCCCTACTTGAGCGATCGCTCAAATAACGCTACATTCAGCGCTGTATTAGCGCTCTCAATCCTGAAATTTGTCGTACAAGGACACCTGATGAAATCATTCTTTACCGCACTCGTCTTATTTCTCGGCATCGCATCCAGTGTATTCGCCCACGCAAAAGAACCATTTACCGAGCAGCGCTTCAATGAGCTGAAAAACGCCGGCGATGTGGTACTGGTAGATGTGTTCGCCCAGTGGTGTCCGACCTGCGCGAAGCAGCAAACGGTCTCGATTAACTAGACACTTCGGCAATAGTACTAGAGGCGAAAACGCCGGCGCTACCGGCCAGTTTCTGGTTGGCGCTCTTCTGGGCCTGGTGTGGCTACCGTGTGTAGGGCCGACGCTGGGAGCAGCAATTGCACTGGCATCGGTAGGTCAGCAGATACCCATGGCTTTTGTGGTCATGTTTGCATTTGGCGTTGGAACCGCCTCCGCGCTTTTAGCCGCAGCATACGTTTCCGGGCGACTGCTGGAGCGCTGGCGCGGAAACATTATGACCAGTGCGGACCGGGGAAAAAAAATACTGGGAGCCCTATTACTCATTTTGGGGATGATGGTGCTGACTGGACTCGACAAGGTACTGGAGGCCTTTGCGCTCGGCATTCTGCCGGACTGGGCCCTAACTCTATAACCAATGGCGCTGCATGAGGGTACTGACTGAAGCGCCAATCTCCATCCAAGAAACCACGTGGTAACCATGAAAATAGTTCGATTGATTGGCCAAATCTTCATCGCATGCCTGATTGTCCTTTCGCACGCGGTAGGCGCTCAGGAAGAGCGCGGTGCCGAGGAAAAAGCTTCTGTGCGGAAACTCCCAAAAGTCATCATCTTTGATGTCAATGAAACGCTACTGGATCTGGAATCCATGCGCGCATCGGTGGGCAAGGCATTGGGGAATAGGGAAGAGCTGCTGCCGTTGTGGTTTTCCACTATGCTCCATAACTCTCTGGTGACAACCGTGACCGGCGATTATCAGGATTTCGGCAAAATAGGGGTGGCATCACTCCTGATGGTGGCGGAAAACAACGGTATCGCACTTTCCGAAGCGCAGGCCAGGGAAGCTATCGTTCCTCCTCTATTGAGTCTGCCCCCGCATACCGATGTGGTTCCGGGCCTGACCGAATTGACGAAGCAGGGGTTCAAAATTGTCAGCCTGACAAACTCGTCAAATTCGGGCGTTAAAACGCAGTTTGAAAATGCAGAGCTGGCGGACTTTTTCACGGAGCGCTACAGCATCGAAGACATTCAGATCTACAAGCCCGATCTCCGCGCCTACCGGTGGGCACTGGCACAGCTGAAGGTAGCACCGGAAGACGCCTTGATGGTTGCGGCCCATGGTTGGGATGTGGCCGGCGCGAAAGCGGCGGGGTTGCAAACTGCGTTTATCACACGGCCCGGCAAAGCCCTATACCCGCTGGCTCCTGCCCCGGATTATGTGGTCGAGAGCGTAACCGAGCTCGCAGATATCCTGCAGCGCACCAAGTATTCGCAACCAGTCCGCTGATTGCAGGCAAACGGCAATAGTGGCCTCGCCGACGTGAAGCGCAGTGGCCGCAATCTTATCGCTGTTTGCGAAAGTTGCGTTCCTGCTGCTCCTGACGGGATTTCTCCTCAAACGAGAGCTCCGCAGTGGGGCGCAAAAGTAGTCTCTTCAACCCAATCGGATCGCCACTCACTTCACAGTAGCCGTAACTGCCGTCTTCAATTTTATCCAGCGAGCGCTGTACCTTACGCAACAGGAAGTATTTGCGCTCGGTGAACCGGAGACTCTGTCGGTTTTCTTCCTCGGCGACTGCACGGTCCAATTCATCCGCCGCTTGTAGGTCCGCCGTGGCAATTGTCTCGCGTACGGCTTCGATTTCTGCGCGCGTTTCCTCTTGAAGCTGCCGCAATCGATGCTTGAAAAATTCCAACTGCTGAGCGTTCATGTAGTCAGCTGCTGGCATATTCAGGAGTTCTTGTTCGGAGATTAAAGACATAGGGGCTTAGCGTCACTGCTGTTGATTATACTGGCACTCGAATGATATGGTGTAACATCAATGTTCCGCAAGCGTTCTATGTCATGGATCCGGTCCCGGATGCTCGGCACAGAAGCGCCCTGGCGCAGACAATCCAACCCGAGGCCGACAAAAGTGACCACAAAGCGAAAGCTGTTCCTTTTTCCCATGCTTCTTATGGCGTTTACCGCTCACGCGCAGCACACTGCACACGTGCACGGCGAGGCGCTGCTGACGATCGCCACCAGTGATGAAACTCTGCAGATTGAATTTGAATCCCCGGGAGCCAATCTGGTGGGTTTTGAACACAAACCTGAAAACCCGGATGAATTCCAAGCCCTGGCGGTAGCCACTAAGCAGCTGGCGATCCCAGCACAGCTATTGCGCTTTAGTGGGACAGAGTGCCAGCTACAAGACACCGATGTCACGCCCCCACATGGCGAGCGGGATCACGGGAGCGGCGAGCATGGTGAGGCTCATCATGAGCACGACGGACATGGCGCGCACGAGGCGCACGCGCATCACGCGGTGCACTCCGAACACTCGAGCTTCCGCGCCACGTATCTTTTTCGCTGTAAAAATCTGAACGCGCTCGAGAGCATTTACGTTACTTTGTTTGACCAGTTCCCCAATATCCACAAAATTGAAGTACAGTGGCTCACTGCCACCCGCCAGGGGGCCGTCGCTCTGACCGCGAAAAACCGAACCCTGAAACTGAAGTAATCGATGAACGTGTCCCAAATCAAACGCACACTCGGAGCCGCCGAGGACGCCTGTCGGGCTACAGGTGCACGACTCACCGAGAAGCGCAAGAATGTGCTCGCAGTACTGCTGCGAGCCAGAAAACCGCTTTCTGCGTACGATATCGTCGATCAATATCTTCGGGATTACGCTGAGCCAATTCCGGCAATGTCCGTCTACCGTATGCTGAATTTTCTGGCGAAAGAAAACCTCGCACACAAACTCAATTCCGAAAACAAATACCTCGCCTGCGCCCATATCAATTGTAAACACCACCATGGAACACCCCAGTTTCTGATTTGCGGAAGCTGCAACAAGGTCATTGAGATCGCCATTAGCCCTGAAGTCATTTCCGCCCTGACTGATGCGGTAAAAGGGGCCGGGTTTCGATTGCAATCCACTCAGCTGGAGCTCGATTGCCTGTGCGACGATTGTGCCCAGATAGCCACCACTTCAGGCTCGTGAAATGATCCAACAGGTCCCAACCAATGTAATCACCGGCTTCCTGGGTGTCGGGAAAACCACAGCCATTCAGTACCTACTGGCAAGCAAGCCCACCAACGAACGCTGGGCGGTACTGGTCAACGAATTTGGCGAGGTCGGCGTCGATGGCGCGCTGTTTGGCCCGGAGAGGGATAGCGAAGTATTTATTCGCGAGGTGCCCGGTGGTTGCATGTGTTGCGCCGCAGGCTTACCCATGCAGGTCGCATTAAACCAACTACTCACCAAAGCGCGCCCCCACCGGCTTCTGATCGAACCCACCGGACTGGGTCATCCGCGGGAAGTACTGGAAACACTGTCTGACGGCGTTCGCAATGGTGTATTGGACCTGCGCGCAACACTCACACTGGTCGATGCACGCTGCGTCATGAATGAACGCTATTTGCGCAGTGATACATTTCGCCAGCAAATTGAGGTCGCCGACTTGGTGGTCGCCAATAAATCCGACCTCTACGGGTCGGAAGACCTTGAAAACCTTCGGCGCTATCTCGCCTTCCTGCCCGGCGAGTCCGACAAACCATTGCAAACCGTGGAGCAGGGCAGGATACAGCCCGAATGGCTGCAGGCACCGAGCATGTTTCAACTCCCGGAGAAGCGCGCCCATCATCACACCCCTGTGCTGGCAGAAGACGAGCCGCTACCGGCCTGTGGCTATCAGAGGGCCGAAAACAGCGGCGAGGGGTACCACAGCTGTGGTTGGCGCTTCGATGCCACACTTCTGTTCGATTATGACAAATTGTTCTCGCTGATCAGTGGTACAGAGTGTGAGCGCCTAAAAGGTGTTTTTATTGCCGAGCAGGGGGTCTTCGGGTTTAACAAGGCCGGCGATGTTTTAACGGTGATTGAGCTGGATGACGCGCTCGAAAGCCGTGTGGAGTTGATTAACGCCGAGCCACTCGACTGGGACGCCACTGAAGCAAGCTGGTTGGCAGCCAAAGCAAGCTCGAGTGCGAGCGACGGTTAATTTCCCTGCGAACAAGTACCGCTGAAAATTTCGACCCGCCAGCCAAAAGCCGAACATCGCAATGCTATCCATGCAAAAGCCAGGGTAAAGCGCCATGTTTTCACGATAAATCAACATATTACACGGTTGCCCTCCGGTGACATATTGATATGATGTAACGTCGATGTGATACGGCTGGAAACCAATCAATGAAGCTGAAACTTGTCGCCCGCCTCTCAGTGGCGCTCCTTGTACTCTCTCCCGCAGCCCTGACTCAGGCCGCTGATCCCCTGAACGTAACAGGCGATAAGTTTCGTCAGCTAGACGAGTTGCTGCCAACCGCAAATGTCTACCGCAATGCCGGTGGGGAACCCGGACAGGCATACTGGCAACAGCAGGTGGATTACCGCATTGATGCCCGCCTAGACGAAGACAAGCGCGCTCTCAACGCCAGCCAGACCATCACCTATTCCAACAACTCGCCAGATACGCTCAAATTTCTGTGGTTTCAGCTGGACCAGAACCGGTTCCGCCTGGATTCAATGGCGGAAACCACGCTCGCGTTCGGCGGGCTGGGTAATCGGGGGCCCGGTACCCGCTCAGAGTCGCCCGAAGCACCAGCGGGAATTACTTTTGGGGAACTGCGCCGGCAACAGTGGCTTGCCGATAACGAAGTCGGCTACACCATCCGCAACGTGAAAGATGCCAATGGCAACTCTCTGCGCACCACCATTGTCGGCACCAACATGCGTGTCGACCTGGCACAACCGCTGAAGCCCGGTGAACAGCTCACCTTCAGCATGGATTTTGCCTTCAATATCGTGGAAGAAGATGCGGTTTCCGCCCGCTCCGGCTACGAGCACTTCCCGGACGATGCCCGAGACGGGGGCAACGATATCTTCCTGCTGGCACAGTGGTTCCCACGCTTACACGCCTACACCGATTACGAAGCCTGGACCAACAAGGAGTTTCTCGGACGCGGGGAATTCACCCTCGAATTCGGCAATTACGAAGTCAATCTGACCGTGCCGGCGGATCATATCGTATCGTCCACCGGAAGCCTGCAAAACCCCGAAGAAGTGCTGACAAAAACACAGCGCGATCGGTTGGAGAAGGCGCGCAATGCCAAGCGTCCGGTATTTATTGTCACCGAAGAGGAAGCACTGGAAAACGAGAAAGAAGGCACTCGTAAAACCAAAACCTGGCAGTTTAAAGCGGACAAAGTTCGCGATTTTGCCTGGGCTTCATCACGTAAATTCATGTGGGATGCCCGCGGCTATCAGCAGGGTGGCGACATCATGCCCGAGGTGATGGCGATGTCTTTCTACCCGAAAGAGGGCGGTGAACTCTGGAAAAAGTACTCCACCGAGTCCGTAATCCACACCATGGAGGTCTACTCGCGCTTTTCCTTCGACTACCCGTATCCGGTTGCACAGAGCGTAAATGGTCCTGTGGGCGGCATGGAATACCCCATGATCACCTTTAACGGCCCGCGCACTACCCTGCACGAAGACGGCAGCCGCACCTGGACTCAAGCCGAGAAACGTTTCCTGATCGGTGTCGTCATCCACGAGATCGGCCACATCTACTTCCCGATGATCGTCAACTCCGATGAACGTCAGTGGACCTGGATGGACGAGGGCCTGAACAGCTTCCTCGACGGCGTCGCCGGCCGCGAGTGGGACCCGGAAATGCCATGGGGCGTAGAACCCCGGGACATCGTCGACTACATGAAGTCCGATATTCAGGTACCGATCATGACCCAGTCAGACTCCGTACTGCGTCTGGGACCGAACGCCTACACCAAACCTGCCGCTGCCCTGAATATCCTGCGTGAAGTCATTCTCGGAAGAGAACTGTTCGATTACGCCTTCAAGGAGTATGCGACCCGCTGGCAGTACAAACGTCCGACACCGGCCGATTTTTTCCGCACCATGGAAGAAGCCAGCGGCGTGGATCTGGACTGGTTCTGGCGCGGCTGGTTTTACACCACCGATCATGTCGATATCAGTATCGACAACGTACAACAACTGCGTCTCGACACCCTGAACCCGGATATCGATTTTGAACGCCGTCGTCAGGAAGAGGCGGACAAACCGCAGCCATTGTTTGAAAAGCGCGAGCGCGATGCCGGCAATAAAACCTGGCTGGAAAGAAATAAAGACATCCGGGATTTCTACGACGAGAATGATCGTTTCACCGTCACCAACAAAGAACGCAACGAATACGCGCAGTTGCTCGCCGATCTGGAGCCCTGGGAACGGGACGTATTGAAGCGGGCACTGGACGAAGACAAAAATTACTACGTAATGGACTTCTCCAACCTGGGTGGCCTGGTCATGCCGATCTTGCTTCAGCTCACGTTCGAAGATGGTAGTGTGGAAGAACGCTATATTCCCGCAGAAATCTGGCGCCGCTCTCCAGATGCCGTATCGAAACTGGTAGTGACGGATAAAGTTCTTGAGCAAGTAGTGGTTGATCCGCGCTGGGAAACCGCTGATGTCAACAACGATAACAATCACTTCCCCCGTAGGATCAACAAGTCGCGCCTGCAAATTTACAAGGAAGAAAAGCGCACTGACCCGGTCTATCGGGACATCATGCACGACTCGAAAACAAAGAAAGAGGAGCCCAAACCGGGCTTCCACAAAAAGTAAACGGGGAGTAGGGCACCATGCGGAAACTGATCTTTCTCTTTACCATGTTGATAGCCTGCACAGCGCAGGCTCATCAGATGAAAACCGCCATTACCAGAGTGGTTTTCAGCGACCAGACTCAGAATGTTGAAATCATGCACCGGTTTTACGTGCACGATGCGGAACATGCGCTAAGCGAACTGCTCGGAAAACAGGTATACCTTTCAGAGAACAAAGAAGCGCAGGCACAGTTCGCGCGGTATATTACTGCGCACTTCCGCATGGGCGTGACGGAAGGGACTTCACTGCCCCTGACGACCATTGGTGAGGAAGTGGATGGAAAATTTATATGGGTATATCAGGAAGTACCGCGCCCAGACAACGTCTCGGAGCTCTGGTTTGCATTTGACGCACTGCAGGAGCGGTGGCCTGACCAGGTAAATCAGATAAATGTCGAGGGATTGGGCAAGGTGCGATCCCTGATTTTTGATCGCCACAGCAGATGGCAATCGCTCAACTACTGATGAGTGCACACACCATTATTCAAAGTGCGTCAGTGAAATCTCGCTGATGCCCGTAACAACTTCTATATCGGAGAACAACATGCGTAAATCCCTGCTCGCGGTTGCAATCGTGGCGATGACAGCCTGCTCAGAGTCACCTGAATCTGTCGTCGACAAAGAGAAACAGGTCACAGCTGGGGAGAACGCCCAGGTTACTGCGGAATCCTCCGCCACTTCCAATGAGAACAACCCGCTGCTGAAGGCAAGTACACTTCAGTATCAGGCCCCCGATTTCAGTAAAATCAAGGATGAGCACTTCGAGCCGGCATTTGAGCAGGGCATGCGTGAGCACCTGCAGGAAATCGAGGCCATCGCAACGAACGCGGACAAAGCGAGTTTCGCCAATACGATCGTTGCCATGGAGAAATCTGGCGCATTGCTGACCCGCACATCACGCGTCTTTTTCAACCTCTCCGGCACTGACAGTAATGAAGCGCGCCGCGCCCTGCAAAGCAAGCTTGCGCCGAAACTTGCCGCCCACTGGGACAGCATCTATCTGAACGATGACCTGTTCGCCCGTGTTTCATCCCTGTACGAGCAGCGTGTTGCACTGGAGATGGATCCAGAGTCCGAACGTCTGCTCGAAGTGTACTACGACAACTTTGTGAAGGCCGGTGCAAAACTGTCTGCAGATGAAAAAGAAACACTACGCGCGCTTAATGAAGAGCATTCCAGCCTTACCACTAAATTCAGCCAGAACCTGCTGAAGATCACCAAAGAAATCGCAGTGGTCGTCGACGACAAGGCGGAGCTTGAGGGGCTTTCCGAAAGCGCGATCAAGGCTGCCTCCCAGGCCGCGGCAGATGCCGGGCACGAAGGTAAGTACCTGATCAACATCACCAACACGACCCGTCAACCGGTCCTCACATCGCTGAAAAACCGTGAGCTGCGTCAGCGCATCTGGGAAGCGTCGGCCAATCGCGGAACTTCCGGGGAGTTGGATAATCGCCCGATCGTCCAGCGCCTGGTTCAGATCCGTGCACAGAAGGCCAAACTGCTCGGCTATGACAACTGGGCGGAATATCAGCTGGTAAACACCATGGCTGAAAAGCCCGAAAGTGTGCTGAATATGCTGAGCTCCATGGTCCCGGCAGTCGTCCGCAATACCAAAGCGGAACAAGCCGATATTCAAGCGATGATCGAGCGTGAAGGCGGCGAGTTTGAAGCTCAACCCTGGGATTGGGCTTACTACGCTGAAAAAGTCCGTCAGGACAAATACGACCTGAATGAACAGGAAGTACGTGAGTACTTTGAGTTTAATCGCGTTCTGAACGACGGCCTTTTCTATACCATGAACCGTCTCTACGGTATCCGTTTCGAAGAGCGCCCGGACCTTCCGGTCTACCATCCCGACGTGAAGGCATATGAACTGTTTGATCACGACGGCAAAAGCCTGGCTATTTTCTATGCGGACTACTTTGCCCGTGATGGCAAACGTGGCGGCGCCTGGATGAGTTCTTTTGTTGGCCAGTCCGGCCTGCTTGAGCAGAAGCCGGTGGTGGTGAATGTCATGAACATTCCAAAAGGCCCGGAGGGCGAGCCCACGCTGGTGAGCTATGACCACGTGACTACCATGTTCCACGAATTGGGTCATGGTCTCCACGGCATGTTCTCCAATGTCCGTTACCCCAGCCTGGCTGGCACCAGCGTATCCCGCGATTTCGTCGAGTTCCCGTCAACCTTTGAGGAGGACTGGGCTGGATTGCCGGAAGTACTTGAAAATTACGCTTACCACTACAAAACCGGCGAACCAATTCCGGCAGAGCTACTGGAGAAGGTGCAGAAAGCCAAAAACTTCAATATGGGCTTCGACACTCTGGAGTATATGTCTGCAGCCTTGCTGGATATGGAATGGCACGCACTGCCAGCGGACGCGGAACTTCAAGACGTAGAAAAGTTCGAGGCAGCGGCACTGAAAAAGCATGGTGTTGACCTGGCCGCAGTACCGCCACGCTACAAGTCCACCTATTTCGCCCATTCTATCGGTGGCGGCTATTCCGCCGGCTATTACGCATACATGTGGAGTGAAATTCTGGCCGCCGATGCCTTCGCGTATATTCGAGAGCGCGGTGGTTTGACGCGTAAGAATGGAGACTGGTACCGCAAGAATATCCTTGAAACCGGAAACTCCCGCCCGCCGATGGAATCCTATGTCAAATTCCGCGGCCAGGAACCCACCACTGAAGCGTTGCTTGAGCGCCGTGGTCTCAATTCAGAAGGCTAACGTGTGCTGAAAGCGCATGTAAAAGCGACGTAAATTGAACCTAAAAAGCGGGCCAATTTGGCCCGCTTTTTTTACCTGCGCTGTAGCGAGGTTTAAATTCGATCTGCAAATGCAAGAGTTTTCGCTAGTCCCACGCCGGAAAAGGGTCGGGCATGGTTCGCCAGACTATCTCGCCAGCTTCCATCTCAAGGTCGTTTAGCAGGCACTGATCCAGCCGTTCTCTGATCCATGCCTCTGGAAGATTCTGGCCGATAAACACCAACTCCTGACGGCGGTCACCGAACGGCTCCTCCCAGTTATCGAGAATATACTGTTGCTGCTCGGTGTTTTCCGGCCATTCGTCCCGCGGTACAGACGCCCAGAAATAGCCGGCCGCGCCGTGCTGGGCGATCCCGCCAGCCTGGCTCCAGGTGCCAGCGTAATGGGGACGGCTGGCCAGCCAGAAATAACCTTTGGAACGCAGCAACTTGCCGCTCAACTGGGGATCGTTAAAGAACTCGAACAGCCGCTGTGGGTGGAAAGGGCGGCGCGCGCGATAGGCGAAACTACTGATACCATATTCTTCGGTTTCCGGGGTGTGCTCGCCACGCATCTCCTTCAGCCAGCCCGGTGCCTGCTGTGCCTGATCGAAGTCGAATTTCCCGGTCATCAGTACTTTTTCGATGGGAACACTACCTTTTTCCATCGGTAGAATTTCTGCCCGGGGGTTGAGGCTGCGCAGAACGGCTTTCAACTCTTCCAGTTGCGTATCGCCAATGAGGTCGATTTTGCTGATCAGTAGAATGTCACAGAACTCAATCTGATCCACCAGCAAATCCGCCACGTTGCGCTCGTCTTCGTCGCCCAGATATTCACCGGCCTCCTTGAGCGACTCTGCCGCATGATAATCCTTGAGGAAATTGGCCCCATCCACCACGGTAACCATGGTATCCAGCCGCGCGACCTCAGACAGGCTCTGTCCGTCTTCGTCGGCAAAGGTAAACGTCTCGGCCACGGGCAGGGGTTCGGAAATTCCAGTGGACTCGATCACCAGACAGTCGAAGCGGCCTTCTTTCGCCAGTTTGGTAACTTCCAGCAGTAGATCTTCGCGCAGGGTACAGCAAATGCAACCATTGCTCATTTCCACCAGCTTTTCTTCTGTACGGTTCAGCTGCACCTCATTGTTCACGAGCGCTGCGTCGATATTGACTTCGCTCATGTCGTTGACGATGACCGCCACACGAAGATCCGCACGATTGTTCAGGATTTGATTCAGGAGGGTCGTTTTTCCGGCGCCGAGAAAACCGGAGAGCACCGTTACAGGTAACTGCGTAGTCATTTAGATAATTCCGAGTATGACAGAATGGAAAGCGTTGGGGTGTTACCCAGCAGAATCGTGGAATTACAGGCTGGGATGTTTTATTTCTTCACTCGCGCGCACGAACCACTCAAGGGTGCGCTGGCGTTGCGCCTCGCCATAAAGCTCAACAAAGCGCTTGGTCATGTAGTCCGACTCGTTCTTGAGTGACTGTATGCGGCTGTTGATAAAAGTTTCCGTCAGCTCCAGACCACAGGTGACGGTAATGCAACGCCGCCACTCTTGATAGTTCTGCGGTATAAAAGACGCTTCCATATCGCTCTTCCTCTTGCTTCTGGTTGACTGCTTAACGGCCGGCGTTAGCCGGCGGTTAAGCAATGGATAAGGTGGTATTTGCTGACTGAAGACTAGCTTGGGCTACCTTCCAGTAATTCCGTCAGGTCCGCTTGTCTGCGCGCACGAGCTGCCTCGTCTGGTCCTTGTGCTTCCTGCGTCAGCAACGCAAGGGCTTCCTCCAAGGGCAGGGTACCCAGATCCTCACCGTCGCGACTGCGAATAGCGATGGTGCCGGTATCACGCTCTCTGGCGCCGGCTACCAAAAGGAATGGCACCCGTTGTAGGGTTTGCTCGCGGATCTTGTAGCCGATCTTTTCGTTGCGCACGTCAGACTCAGCGCGCACCCCGGCTCCACGCAACAGCTTTGCTACGTCTTTCACATAAGTCGCGTGATCCTCGGTAATTGAGAGAACCACTGCTTGCACCGGCGCCAGCCAGGTAGGCAACTTTCCTGCGTGGTGCTCGATCAAAATACCGGTGAAACGTTCAAGCGAGCCGAAGAGGGCACGGTGGAGCATGACCGGACGCTTGCGCTCACCGTCTTGAGCAACATATTCAATGCCGAAACGCTCCGGTAGGTTCATATCTACCTGCAGGGTGCCGCACTGCCAGTCGCGGCCAATGGCATCGCGCAGTACAAACTCGAGTTTTGGCCCATAGAAGGCCCCTTCACCGGGGTTCACCTGATAGGTGAGCCCCATGCTTTCCAGTGAGCGCACCAGTGCGCCCTCAAGCTGATCCCAGGTGGCATCGTCGCCCATACGGTTATCGGGGCGTGTGGAAAGCTTGATCCGCACGTCTTCAAAACCGAATTGGCGGTAAATCTCCAACACGAGGGCAACTACCTCGCGACATTCCTTGTCCATCTGCTGGGGAGTGCAGTAGATATGCGCATCATCCTGGGTAAAGTGGCGCACACGCAGTAATCCGTGTAGCGCACCGGAAGGTTCGTAGCGATGCACCTTGCCGAATTCACACATGCGGATGGGCAGATCGCGATAGCTCTTGAGTCCGTGACGATACAGCAGCACGCTACCCGGGCAATTCATTGGCTTCAGCGCGAGCGCGCGGCCATCTTCCGTCTCCGTGGTGAACATGTGATCGCGGTAGTTCTGCCAGTGGCCGGAAATCTCCCAAAGACTGCGATCCATCACGTCGGGGGAGTTCATCTCTACGTAGCCCGCGTCCTGCTGACAACGACGCATATACGCAATCAGCTGCTGGAACACAGACCAGCCTTTGGGGTGCCAGAATACGGCACCTGGGGCATCGTCATGGAAGTGGAACAGGTCCAGTTCTCGACCAAGTTTGCGGTGATCGCGCTTTTCGGCTTCTTCGATACGCTGGATATAGGACTTGAGCTGTTTCTTGTCGGCCCAGGCGGTGCCGTAGATACGTTGAAGCTGTTCGTTATTGGCATCGCCACGCCAGTAGGCGCCAGACAGTTTGGTCAGTTTGAAGTGCTTCAGAAAGCGTGTGTTCGGCACATGGGGGCCGCGGCACATGTCCACGTACTCCTCATGAAAGTACATGCCCATTTTCTGCTCAGCGGGCATATCCTCAATCAGGCGCAACTTGTAGTCTTCACCGCGCTCCGAAAAGATACCAATGACCTCCTCGCGGGGCAGTACCCGTTTGACCACGTCATAATCCTTGGCGATCAACTCGCGCATGCGCTTCTCGATCGCCGCAAGATCTTCATGGGTAAACGGGCGCTCGAAGGCGATGTCATAGTAGAAACCCTCGTCAATCACAGGGCCGATGACCATTTTCGCACTTGGATAGAGCTGCTTCACTGCGTGCCCAATCAGGTGCGCACAGGAGTGACGGATAATCTCCAGGCCCTCATCATCCTTCGGTGTGATGATCTGGAGCGCCGCATCCTGCTTGATCGGGTCCACAGCGTCGACAAGCTTACCATCCACCTTGCCCGCTAGCGTATTTCTGGCAAGCCCGGGGCCAATGGCGGTCGCGACCTCCAGAACGGTCGTCGAGAGTGGAAAGGCGCGCTGGGACCCGTCCGGGAGTGTTACGAAAATGGTGGATGCGTTTTCAGTTTCAGACACGGATGACATGATTCAGGTTTCCATACGAAAGGGCAAAGCTTATAAGACGCACAAAATGACTGCGTATTAGAGGTTTTTCCCACAGCACTTCTTGAATTTCTTACCGTTACCACAAGGGCAGGGGTCATTGCGCCCAACCTTTGGGGTCGACCGTGTAACGGGCGCTTGAGGTGCACAGCAACTTTCGCTACTGCAGCAACTCGCCGCTTCCCTATCTAGCTCTTCGGTGGAGCGATTGATTTCTCCGAACATAGACCTTTCACTTCTCAGTTGTTGACCTGCACTCGTGGCACAGTTCAAATAGTTTAGAGGGGATTAATCGATACAAGCCTTTCGATCGATCACTACAGCATTGTGTGCATGGAGGCTTTCCTGATGCTCAACTTTGAACCAGTAGTCTTTTACCCAGGTCGACTGCTCCAATACTGCCTTGATTTTTCGCGCCGCATCTTCACAAAACATCAGGTTATTCGCGTTCAGCCGCGCGAATTCCTGTTCATCGCTGCGCTTGACCATGGTCTGGACCGGTGTACCGATCGCTTCCTCGAAACTGAAAATAAGGGATGGTAACGATGGCCAGCTGCTGTCACCCAATGTTAGGTCCAGATAAGCATAAGAGCGCTGGCTATGGGGTGTGGCAACGCTCGCGGCCTGTACCTGCGTCAGCAGTGCCTGTTTCTCAACTTGCGGGGTGGTGAACGCCTCATCAAGGGCGTTTGACAGCAGCTGACGTGAAAGCGCGGCGGAACAGGGACAGGTACTGGAATAGGGAATAGTTACCTGTAACCCATAGTCGTAGACGCCTTTGCAATATTGACCACTGATCGCAACGCGATAGGTCTGGTAGCCGGTCTCGTTACTCAACAGCGAAGTTTTGGGCAGCAGCAGGTCGAAAGCCAGATCAATTTTCGCGCTTTGGCTGATTCCCGACTGAGATTCGACCATTTTCCCCAGAAGTGTATCCAGGCCTTCTTTGTCACAAGTGGTCGCGGCCAGCTCGTTGAGGATCGCATGCAGCCGCGACATATGGATGCCTTTCTCGGCGGCATCGTCGAGGCTGACATACACATTCGCTGTGGCGGCAACCACCTGCTCTTGGCCGCCAGCCAGAGAGAGAGTCAGGGGAACGGCGATACCTTCCATACCAACCCACTGTAACGGGTAGGTACCCGTTTCAATCTGGGTTTTGGCGATATCGGGGAGGGATCCGGTAAACTGCATGTAACTCTTGCCTAAATCTGAAGATTCAAAAGACTCTAAGCCCGTCAACGATGTGTTGAGGGGCCTTGGTGTGCCACCGTTGCTCTATAGGTGTTTGACGCACGGGTTATCAGCGATCAAAAGAAAGGGGCATCGCGACGATCTCAGCTGCGGCAATACCATCGCTGCTGTAGACCTGTCGGCCATTGACCCAGGTGCCAACAATTTGCGAAGAAAAATCGTGTCCCGCAAACGGTGACCAGCCGCAGTGATATAGGGTGTTCTCGTTGGATACCGAGGTAGCGGTGTCTGGATCGACCAGTACCAGGTCGGCAAAGTAGCCTTCGCGGAGGTAACCTCGGCCAATCACGCCATAGCGAATCGCGGGGTTGTGCGCCGTTTTTTCGACAACCTGCGCCACACTCATACGTCCGTGTTTCACGTGGTCCATCAAGGTCAGCAGGGCATGTTGCACCAGGGGCAATCCTGCCGGTGCCTGTTCGTAATCAACCTGCTTTTCCTCCCACGTATGGGGCGCATGGTCGGTAGCAATAATGTCGATCTGATTACTATGTAACGCCTGAATCAAAGCATTGCGATCGCGCTGGCTTTTGATAGATGGATTACATTTGATCAGATTGCCGAGACGCGGGTAATCCTCGTCGGAAAACCACAAGTGATGTACGCAAGCTTCTGCCGTGATTTGCTTGCCCTGAACCGGCCCGGGCTCAAAAAGAGCCAACTCCTTTTCCGTGGTGATATGCAATACATGTAATTGACTACCGTATTTCTTCGCCAAATCAACCGCGTAGGAAGATGACGCAAAACACGCATCAGTATCACGTAGCTTTGGGTGATCTTCGATCGTCAGCACCGATTTAGAGCGCCGCAATACCTCGTGGTTTCGACGAATGATCGGGCTACTTTCACAGTGGGTAACGATCAGCGCTGGCGACTCGCGGAAAATCGTATCCAGCGCCGCAGGGTGCTCTACCAGAAGGTCGCCGGTAGAGGCACCCATAAAGACTTTTACACCACAGTGCCTGACCGGATCGAGCCGCTTGATCTGCTCGAGATTGTCCTCTGTAGCGCCCAGATAGAATGCGAAATTGGCGGCCGAGCTCGTGGCAGCTATCGCGTACTTGTCTTCGAGAGCTTCAATGGTGGTGGTGGCGGGGTTCACATTTGGCATTTCCATATAGCTGGTAATGCCGCCTGCAACCGCTGCTCGGGATTCGCTGGCGATAGTGCCTTTGTGGGTAAGGCCGGGCTCGCGAAAGTGCACCTGGTCGTCGATCATGCCCGGCAGTAGATAGGCCCCGTCTGCGTCGATCACGCGATCGCCGGGCGTTGCGGCGATTTCCGGGCAAATTTTTGCGATCCGCTCGCCAACAATTCGAACATCCGCATCGATCACATCGCCTTCGTTGACCAATCGCGCATGCTTAATCAATGTCGAGGTCATACGGATACAGGATCTCCGGTAACCCAGATTTTTCGCTGCTCCGAATCGACCTGCAGATAAAAACACGACCGCCGGCCGGTATGGCAGGCGGCGCCTTGCTGCTCTACCTGGCAGAGCACCACATCGCCATCGCAATCGAAGGCCATGGAAACCAGGGACTGCACATGGCCACTGGTCTCACCCTTGACCCACAACTGCTCGCGACTCCGTGACCAGTAGGTAACGCGCTGGGTCTCTATGGTGGCAAGCAGGGACTCTTTGTTCATCCAGGCGAACATCAGAACCGTTTTACTCTGCGCATCCTGAGTGATTACCGGGATCAATCCCTGCTCGTTAAATGCCAACTGCTCGATAACATCGTGTAGCGCCAAAGGGGCATCCTCGGGGTGCGTTTCGAGCGCGATAAAATAATCCCGTAGCATTGCCTGTCTCGCTTAACTGTTGCTGGAGGTGGGGCAGGCGCAGTCAGAAGGCTGCTGGCACAGGCGGTAATTCCACAGATGTCCGAATGCAACCAGACTGGCACCGCTAACCGTCAGAAACTTCTCACCCAACTCTCCAGCGGATTCGCCCAGGAGAACTGCGGCGGCGAGTAATATCAGGCCGGCACCACCCAGCACAACAACGCGGTAACGCTTGTGTTGCTTACAGCCCATGGTCAGCGCATATACACTGGTGGGTATTACCGCCAGCACCATCCACAGGTGAAACGCCTCGTTATCCAGGCCCAGTGCCGCCATACTAGGCACCAGTGCCAATACCAGCGGCAACGCCAGACAGTGGATAGTACACATTGCAGATAGGCCAATGGCGATCTTGTCTGTCGCTGCTGTTGTCGGTTTCATTACTACTTTTTCCTTTTCCCTGACCTGGGCTCAGGTCAAATTCGAGAAATATTTAAATCAATTAGAAAGTGCCGCGCATGCCAAGGCTGAAACTACGGCCCGGAAGCGGGGCGCGGTCTTTCAGGAAGGAGGCATGTACACGGGCTTCTTCATCGGTGAGATTGTGACCTTTCAGGAATACGGTCATGTCACCGAAGTTGCTGGCGAAGGTATAGCCCAGCTCCGCTTCCACCAGGGTGTAGCTATCGGTAGCCGTTTCCAGCTCCGCCACTTTGTCCTGCTCAAAATAGTGGGAGGCGCCGAAGCCAGCTTCCCAACCGTTTTGCGCGTAAGTCAGTTGCCCACCGAGGCGCACTGGAGGAATACGCGGCAGATTACCACCGTCTTTTAGCTTGCCGCGAATACTGTCACCCCACAGGGTCAGGGTGAAGGGCTCTGAGAACTGCCATGCCAGCTGCGCTTCCATACCGTAGAGCACGCTATCCGCTTGCTCGAACACATACACGGGCAGGGCACCGTGGTCGTGGGCATGCTCGTGCTCTTCACCTTCCTCGTGCGCATGCTCTTCGTGATCATGGCCTTCGAAATCTTCACTGGTAAAACCACTATCCCGCTCGTAGTAGAAGTTACCCACTTGGTTGTAGAACAGGTTTACCACCCAGCCGATGTCTCCGGAATGCTTGCGCAAGCTGAGATCGAGGTTGTTGGATACCTCTTCTTGCACATCGCTGCCGTAATCGAAGTGGGGCTCGTCGGTTACATGCAGGTCAAACAATGCACCTACCTCAAAGCTTCCGGTACCGATATGTGGACCGTAGGAAAAGAGTTCTGACGCACTCGGTGCACGCTGAGCGTGGGTCAGAGACAAGCCCGCGTTGTAGTCTGCGGCAAAATCCCACACCACACCTGCGGAAACACTATATGGCGTGAAATCAAGCTCATCGAATACCAGCAGTTCCGCTTCTTCATGCGCGTGCTCTTCGCCTTCGTGTTCTTCCTCGTGCTCATGCTCATGCGCTTCCCAAGGAATAGGATCGGCTTCGATAGAGACCTTCTCTACACGCGCGCCGAGCTGCCACAGGAAATCACCCATGTGCTTTTCCTGCATCAGAGCAATCGCCAGTGTGTCAGTACGACTGGGTGAGGTGAAAGCCTCTTCGCCAACTGCGGCAAAATCGCTCGACTTACCTTCAACTGAGACAGCACCGCGCCAGCCAGCCATTTCCTGTAGCAAGAGGTCCACACGCGCCTGTACCGTCTCGTTCTGGAACAGGGTGCCAATAGTGTTGTTTTCGATTTCGACGTGTTCGTAATCGGTATAACCGATGCGCGTGTTAACGCCGCTCAGCAGGTTGTTATCCAGGCTCAGTTCACTGATCAGCTGCCAGCGATCCTGTTTCAGGTCGGAGAGCACTTCCGCTTCTTCCTCGTGCTCATGCATCTCGGATTCTGCGTGCTCTTCCCCGTGCTCCTCGTCCCCATGCTCATCACCATGGGCGTGGCTGTGACCTGGAATTCCGTTTACCCGCTCCAGGCGGCCATAGGCGAGGCCAATAAAACCGTTTTCCAGCAACACGCTACCGCCGAGGTTGAAGCCTTTGCTATCGGAAGCGCTGTTTTCCAGGATGCCTACGGTACTCTCTTCGTGTGCTTCGTGTTCTTCGTGCTCCTCGCCCTCATGGTCGCGATCGGACTCGAGTTCTGCAGCACCAGGAATCTCGTAGTTATCACCCTTGCGAGTAAAACCGTCTACATGGAACGCAAAATGCTCGCCGCCACCGGTGTAGGCGAACGAGGCGTCTTCCTCGCTGTTTACGGTGCTGTGGCCGAACTGGAAGGCACCCTTGGATTCACTGGAAGAGGGCACGCGGTCATCGACCACGTTTACCACACCGCCAATGGCACCGGAGCCGTAGAAGAGGGTGGCGGGACCGCGCAGGATTTCGATCTGCTCAGCGGTGAGTGCCTCTGTGGCGACTACATGGTCCGGGCCAACGCGGGATGCGTCACTCACATCCAGACTGTTCTGGGTAATCAGTACGCGGGGGCCGCTCAAACCGCGAATCACCGGGCTGCTGGCTACGGGGCCAAAATACGTAGAGTGCACACCGACTTCGTTTTTCAGGGTTTCACCCAGAGTTGCCGCCTGCTTGCGCCGCAAACTGTCGCCGGCCAGTACGGTCACCGGCTGCGCAGATTCCATGGTGGAAGTGTGCAACGGCGTTGCGGTCACATCGATCTGCTCGATTGCTGAGCGACGCAGGGTGATAACCAAAGGCGCCACATCGGCATTTTCGAAACGCAGGGTCTGGTGGCTGTAACCGGGTGCGTTGATATGCAACTCGTTCGCTGCTCCGCTCGCCGTGTCGAGCGAGAAACGGCCCTGTTCATCGGTGCGGGTCTGCAACAGAGTACCGGTCACCTCTACCGCCGCACCGCTAATAGGGTTACCGGCTGCGTCTGTCACCTGGCCAGAGAGTGCGTTGGCCAGGCCAGAAATGGTCATCAATGCGAGGGAGATCGCTGTTTTTTTCATTATCAGTCCTTGAAACAAATCGTTCAGAATCAGTCGTCAGACGAGGCAAAGTCAAAGGTAAGAATCAGGCGCTGACTGCCGGGCGCCACTGCTGGGGATCGGTGCACGAGACCCGCACCTTCATTGCCCGCCCACAGCTCGCCTTTCAGTAGTGCTACCTCGCCAGCAGCCAGTGACTGAATGGACTGGGTAGGGGGATAGAGGCCACTTTCCCCATCACTAAGCCCACCGCTGCCGGCACCCAGCTTGCTGCGATCCAGCTGATCGTGGGGCAACCATTCAGTCGCCACACCGGAATACGTTGTAATCAGGCGGCAGGGCACCCGGTCCACGTGAAACCGGGGGCACATGGTGTCACTCAGCACACTCAGCCGGATGCCAATGGCGCTCAGGTCAAACAGGCAGGTGAACATGTCAGCCAGCAGCTCGATATCCGCACGTAAATTCGGGAACGCATTGAGACCCGGTATCACATCGCCCAGGTTTTGGATTTTTGCCTCTGGTACCACCAGTCGATGGCTATTGAAGCCTTTCTGATCCAGAAAGGCTGCACACTCTGCAGTCAGTGCCGGACTGAGCTGGCGCTGCCAGACCGCCAGATTCACCTCGTTTTCGCAAATATCCGCCAATGCATCCGGTGTCGTTGCGAACACCGCTCTACGGGAAACTCTGGAAAGTGAAACACCTGACCGACCGGAGAGTCCTACATTGCTGGGTGTCCCGGCAGGCACTGGCGTGACGCGGGGTAACTGGTTCTGCGAAGTTGACCCACCCGAGGCGCTTCGCGAGACATTTGCAGAGTTCATAACATCCTCTCCCGACTCGAGACCTGCCGGACCATCACATTAACGATATAACGTATCATAATGGGCGAGATCGCTGGAAACAACCGAAACTTGCGCCTCTACATGGCAGGAAAGGGCGTTGAGAAAGGTATTGGCAACCCCGGTCGACCACCATTTTGTGCAGATGACTGTTTTCTCTGTGGCGCCAGTCGCGATAGCCCTTCGCCAAAAAGATATGATATAACAAGTTTGACTGAGAAACCTTTAGTAGTCTGCAATGAACCAAGGACAGAATTGGCATGAACTCTGAACAATGCAACCAGGCTCCGACAGTAGCTGGCGAAACAGACGTTCTTAAGGCGAGCGCTGTCACAGCGAGCTATGGAACGCGCACAATTTTGCAGTCGCTGGATCTACATGTACAACGGGGCGAGGTATACGCCTTGCTCGGCGCCAATGGTGCCGGCAAAAGTACCACGCTAAACCTGTTTCTAGGATTTCTCGCGCCCAAAAGTGGCCAGGTGCGGGTGAATGGGGTTGACCCGGTCAAACATGCTTCGCAGGCCCGTAGTCAGCTTGCGTATATTCCCGAGAATGTCGCCTTCTACGAGCAATTGACGGCACGAGAAAACGTCGCCTATTTACTTGACCTGGCTGGCCAGAGTAGGGGGCTGGGATCGATTGATCGAGCGCTGTCAGCAGCGGGTCTTGACGCCGCCGCTTACGATCGCCAAGTGGGTGGATTCTCAAAGGGCATGCGACAGAAGGTGGCCATCGCGTTAGCTATGGCGCGGGAGGTGCCGGCGCTCTTGCTCGATGAGCCAACTTCCGGCTTAGATCCCAAAGCGACCGCCGAATTCAATCGGTTGCTGGAGCTTCTTCGCGAGAAGGGTATTGCCACACTGATGGTTACCCACGATTTGCTCAGCGCATCTGAGGTAGCCGATCGCATCGGTTTCCTCGATTCTGGGCGGCTGCTGGAAGAAGTTGCGGCAGAGGGTGCCACGGGTAGTGAACGCTTTGACGTCCGCAATCTGCACCGACGCTATGCGGGACAGGTGGCGTGAGTCTCGTTATGCGCATCGCCCGCGAAGAATGGCGGCTGCTGTTACGCGACCATGTCGCGGTATGGGGTCTTCTGTTGTTTGTACTGTTAACTCTTGTCGCGACGCTGAACGCCTACGAACACCAACGCAATGCCAATGCCCAGCAAGCGCACTACCAGGCTTTCGCCAATCAGGCGTTTGAAGCGCAACCGGACCGGCACCCGCATCGAGTGGTGCATTACGGGCACTTTGCATTCCGTCCACTCAATCCGCTGGCCGCATTCGATCCCGGAATAGATGCCTACACAGGTAACACCCTGTTTCTGGAGGGGCACCGGCAAAACACCGCTAACTTTGCCGACGCCCGCCAATCCTCCTTGATGTTGCGTTTCGGTCAACTGAGCCCTGCATTCGTGCTACAGGTGCTCGCCCCACTTCTGCTTGTATTTGTCGGGCATGCACTGATTGCCAGAGAACGTGAGTCCGGCACACTGCGCCTGTTACTGGTGCAGGGGGTAACCGGTACTCAGATAATAAGTGGCAAGCTGCTCGCGCTATTTGGCTTTGTCGGTCTGATAATGCTGCCAGCCTTGCTCGCACTTGGCTGGCTTTGCGTTAGCAGTGAAGCCTCATGGCAGTCTGCATTGATACTTGCCCTGGGATACACCGGCTGGCTTTTACTGTGGGCGCTGCTAGTGACCCTCGTTTCCAGCCAGCTCAAGCGTAGCCGTGATGCGTTACTGACACTTCTCGTCGCCTGGGCAATCTTTGTGATTCTGTTGCCCCGCTGGCTGCCAGATCTAGTAAATTCCAGTGTGCCGCTGCCGACGCGCTTTGAGAGTGCGATCCACGTCGAACGCGAATACCGCGCTTTGGGAGATGCGCACAACCCCGACGACCCGCATTTCTCCGCATTCCGAGGAAAAGTACTGGCGCAGTATGGCGTGACACGCATTGAAGACCTCCCGGTGAACTACAAAGGACTGGTGGGCATGGAGGGCGAGCGGGCTTCCAGTGCATTATTCAATCGCTACGCGAACGCACTGTTCGAGTTACAAAATAGACAAAAAAACATTGTCGATGATTTCGCCTGGCTCAGCCCGACGCTGGCCCTGCGCAGACTGTCAATGTCAGCCGCAGGTACCGACCTTGAGAATTTCCAGCGTTTCCTCAAACAGGGAGAGGCCTATCGTTACGAATTGATCCAAGGGCTGAATCAGCTTCAAGTAGACGAGCTGACCTACGCCGACGATACCAGCCCGAACAAACAAAATCGGGTCTCCCACACTCACTGGGAAAGTTTCCCTCAGTTTCAATTCCGCCCGGCACCGACCGCTGAGGTTCTAGATCGAATCCTGCCCGCGGGCTCCGTTCTGTTGTGCTGGCTGACTGTTCTTATCTTACTGATCCGGTTTGCCGGTATACGTCTCGGGAGGGCGGGGTGATGAAATCTCTTTCCAATGAATTTCGGTTGATCTTCCGCTCAAGACTCTCTGCTTTTGCCCTGCTATTTTTGCTGGTGTTATCGGGTGTGTCGGTGTGGCTGGGTGTGGATCAGGTCACGCAACAACGCCATACGATCGAGCGCCTCACTATTCTGCAGGAACAGGATGCGACGGCCGTCGCTGACCGCCACGCTGAGAAAGGTGACGCCGGAAGCTTCGCATACTACACCTTCTACAATACCTGGGACGCACCGTCCAACGCAGCATATATGGCCCTGGGAATGCGTGACGTGGCGCCCTATGTACTGCGAATTCGTGCCCTGGGCCTACAGGCACAGATTCATGACGGAGAGACATTCAACCCTGAACTGGCGTTGCCAGGGAGATTCGATTTTGCTTTTGTACTGATCTACCTGTCACCGTTATTCGTCATTGCGCTGCTGCACGACCTTATTTCGACCGAGCGGCAGTCCGGGCGGTTACGCCTGCTGATGTCTGTCCCCGACGGGTCGCGCTTGTTCCAAAGGCGCGCGGCACTGCGCTACGGATTGCTATTTTCCTGCCTCTCCTTGCCGCTGGTGATCGGCGCTCTCGCGTCGGGCACCGGGCCCCTGGCGCTCTTCATTGCGTTGATCATTACCGCCAGCTATCTGGCATTCTGGGTAGGCTTGTCATTATTGGTGTGCGCACGCAACTGGACCTCCGTAACAAATGCCACCGCACTGATGGGGAACTGGGCGCTGCTGACCTTGGTACTGCCAACGCTCGCGAACATGGTGTTGATCCGAGCTATTCCCGTACAGCAAGGCATGGACCTGATGCTGGCACAACGTGAAGCCGTACATGGTGCCTGGGAGGTGCCACGAGATGAAATGATGCAGCGCTTTTTTGACAGCCACCCCGAGTGGCGCGATACCGCGCCGCTGCCACAGGGTTTTCACTGGAAATGGTACCTTGCATTTCATCAGGTGGGTGACGAAAGCGTCGCCGAACAGGTGCAAGCCTACCGCAGCGGGCTGGAGGCCCGCCAACGCTGGACAGAGGGTCTAGGTTGGTTGATGCCCAGCGTGGGAGCCCAAGCGGCACTACATCGGATCGCGGACACTGACCTGACAGCGCAGTTAGCCTATCAAGATCGAATCACCGACTTCCATAAGCAAATCCGCAATTTTTACTATGACTTCCTGTTTAATGATTTGCCCATGGGCCGTGAGGAATTTGGCAAGCGCCCGAGTTTCAATCCGGAAACGACCGGGCCGAGCGCGATCGGCTTGATGTCACTCGGACTACTGCCACTTTGCTGGCTGGCTTTTTTCATCGGATTTCGAAGGCTGGGTGGCTTAACACCAGTCAAACAGAAACCATTGAAAAACACCGCAGTGAGCACAGCGGTAACAGCGAATGCTGCCGTATAGCGGTACCTACAGTTCTGCACTGACAGCGCCACGGCAGTTGCGCCTTATGACCGTCTGAAAGGCGAAAATCAAAAGATCGGCATCGAACAAATGATCCTGCGCGGACGGGAAGCGGGTTGCGCAATCCCCTAAAAGCGAGGCCTTCTTTTTATTGTAAGCAATCGAAAGAGAGGTCTATTGACGATTTTGTATTGTATAAGGAGACCGAAACTATGGCACATGCCCCGCGAGATATTTTGGACCAGTGGATGCAGGCCGTGAATGGCGCGGATGTAGATAGCCTGCTTGACCTGTATGATCCAAACGCCGTGCTGATTCCAACATTTTCAAACCGGATACTGAATACACCGGAAAAACTGCGCGACTATTTTGAAAAGCTGGGAAGCCGGCCGGAGTTGAGCATTGCGCTCCACGAAAAGACCCTGACCGTCCAGGAAATGAAAAGTGACCAGTATACGCTGGGGGGCATCTACAACTGGCGCTTCGCGGTTGACGGCGAACTGCTCAACTTCGAGGCGCGATTCAGTTATGTGATCGACCTCGCCAGCCCCAATCCGATTCTGCACCACCACTCATCGCAGATTCCACGCACACTGTAGTCTGTAGCCCAAAATGCGCGTACGCGCTCCCATTACGGGGTGCGCACGCCAAGGTTTATTCTTCGTAGGCAGACACCCGCGCCACATTCATGGAGTAGGCCGCATTGCCGCGCTCGGTATCTTCTGGCAGCGTGCGCAACTCTCCCTCGATGTACACCGGGTCATAGAGAAATTCCACCTGGAACCCTTCGGGGAAGTTCGCGTAGATCACCTGGTTCGGCGGCGGTGGCGGCAGGTGCATACAGGCGCCGAAGTAGGGCACCAACAGGAAACCGGTAATGGTCTGATCGTCATCAAACTCCAGCGGCACCACAAAGCCGGGGATACGCACCTGTTGGCGGTCGAACTCCGGCTTGATCTTGGTTGACTGGAGCGCCTGCTGGTAGCGCGCTTCCTCAGCGCTGGCGGGGCCGTCGATGGTCAGGGGCTCTTCCTTGGGGAACATATCTGCATCGGAGCCCTCGGCGATGGTGGCCAGATAAGCCGGTGGGTTGAGCAGGGCCTCCAGGTCTTCCTGGGGAATCAGTTCCTCCCATTTGACCTCCCGGTAGTCCACGGTTTCTTGCTCAGCCGGCGCTTCCGGCTCGCCGGGGGCTGATACTTCAGCGCTGGGGTCAGCGGCGGCAGTCGTCTGAGTGTCGCTTGCGCGCTCCGCTTCGCGGTTCTCATCACTACAGCCAACACCCAGTGAGGCTGCTAGTATGAGGGTGAACGATAGTGAACGGCCGGTTCTGTTATTTCGATTGAGCATGGCGTGTAAATGTCTGATCTTTTACGATATGTTGCATCGTACAGCTTAGCGCCCCTGAAGGAAACGCCATAAAAAGGTCGATGCAGCCAACCGCGGTTTCTGTCTGATTGGGTTGGCAGTGATCTTGCAGTGTCGGTCTTTTCAGGTGCCATCGTGATATAGGCAAGCGCCAATACGGGACCTGGCCACCCAAGCAGAACTTTTCGCGACATTTGCGGTATAAAGTCTATTCGGCGGGCTGATCGCCCGCAGTGCCAAGCACACAATAAACCAAGTTCCAAAAGAACGAACGAGTAATAAATGATGCGACGCAACCAATCTTCCTACTCTCGCCGTAGCTGCTATCTGGGGGCGCTTCTTACGGCGCTGTTTGGCCTTGCCGCCTGCGGTGGCCCCTCGGAGCCCAGCACAGACACCAGTACCCCCGCAGCAGCACTCGACCCAACCAAACTCGCCGCAGATCAGACACTGGTGCGCGGCGGCGGCTCAGAACCAGAATCCCTGGACCCGCACAAGATCTCCGGTACCGTCGAATCCGCACTATTGCGCGATCTAATGGAAACACTGGTGATTGCCGCTCCGGATGGCGGTGTCCGTCCGGCCATCGCGGAAAGTTGGGAAACCACGGACAATCAGACCTATATCTTCAAGCTGCGTGATAATGCCAAATGGACCAATGGTGATCCGGTCACCGCTGACGACTTCGTCTATTCCTGGCGTCGCCTGGTGGACCCAGCCACCGCTTCCAAATACGCCTGGTATCTCGCCGCTGCCAAGGTAAAGAATGCCCAGGACATCAGTGAGGGCAAGCAGCCGCCCGAGAATCTAGGGGTAGAGGCCCTGGACCCGCAGACCTTGAAGGTTTCTCTGGAAGCGCCGGTACCGTATTTTGTCTCCATGCTGGTACATGCCTCCACTTCACCGGTGCATCAGGCAACCGTGGAAAAATTTGGCGACCAGTGGACCCGGGTAGGGAACTACGTGGGCAACGGCGCCTTCAAGCTTACCGAGTGGGTAGTCAATGAACGTATCGAGTACGTAAAGAATGATCTGTACTGGGATGCGGCCAATGTAAAACTCGAGAAGGTGCGCAACCTGCCCATTGCCTCACCCAATGCGGAGCTGAAGCGCTACGAGGCCGGTGAAATCGACTTTGCTTACTCTATCCCCATCGAACATATCGGTCGCCTGAAAAAAGAGCGCGGGGACGAAGTCAAAACCACCCCCTACATCGGTACCTATTACTACGAATTCAACACCACACGCCCGCCGTTTGACGACGCACGCGTGCGCAAGGCACTGGCCTTCGCCATCGACCGTGACATCATGGCCTACAAGGTGATGGGGCGCGGCGAGGAGCCTTCATTCCATCTTACCCCCGGCGTGGTCAAGGGCTTTGACGCACCGCCGACGCCCTGGAGCCAGCTCGCTCAAGCCGATCGTGTCGCCAAGGCCAAGGCGCTGCTGGCGGAAGCCGGTTACACCGAGGACAACCCGCTCAAATTCAGCGTGCTGTACAACACCAATGACAACCACAAAAAGGTAGCCGTCGCCATCAGTGCCATGTGGAAACAGAATCTGCAGCATGTGGATGTCACCCTGGAAAACCAGGAGTGGAAGACCTACCTCTCCACCCGCGCCAATACCGATTTTGATATTGCCCGCGCCGGTTGGATTGGCGATTACAACGAACCGTCCACCATGCTGAAACTGTTGCTGACCGACGGCGGCAGTAACTACGCCAAATACAGCAATCCCTCTTACGACGCATTACTGGCGAAAAGCTCCAAAGAAATGGATATGGGCAAGCGTGCGGAATATTACGCGCAGGCAGAAGAAATTCTCGCGGAAGATATGCCCATCGCGCCGATTTACCAGTACGTCATCCAACATATGGTCAAGCCCCATGTGGGCGGCTACGCCGCTGATCCGCTGGATAACTACTACTCAAAAGATATGTGGATCATCGAGCACTAACCAAAAGCCCGGAGCTTCAGAGCGGGCTCCGGGTATTTTTAGCAGGGAAGCCATTCACAACAAGAACGTTACCAACAAAAGCTATAAAAGAAGTTCCATATGCTCCGATTTATCATCAAGCGCGTGCTGGAAGCCATTCCCACGCTGTTTATTCTGATTACGGTCTCCTTCTTCCTAATGCGCTTTGCGCCCGGCAACCCTTTCTCCGCTGAAATCACCATGACCCCAGAGGTGATGGCGAACATCGAGGCAAAATACGGTTTCGATAAGCCGGTCTACCAGCAGTACTTCAGCTACCTCGGTGGCCTGCTGCAGGGTGATCTTGGCCCGTCCTTCAAATACAAAGATTTCAGCGTGAACGAACTGGTCGCCCAGGCCTTGCCGGTCTCGGTCAAGATCGGCCTGTTTGCGTTTATTGTCGCGGTCACCTGCGGGGTGTGCTTTGGCACCATCGCCGCGCTGCGTCAGAACACCTGGCTCGACTACACCATCATGACCAGCGCCATGGCCGGAGTGGTGATACCCAGTTTTGTACTCGCTCCGTTGCTGGTATTGATCTTCGCTATCTGGCTCGACTGGTTGCCCGCGGGTGGCTGGCACAATGGTGCGGCCCAGTATGTGGTGCTGCCGGTGCTGGGGATGTCCCTGTACTACATCGCGTCCATATCCCGCATTATGCGCGGCAGCATGATTGAGGTGCTGAACTCCAACTTTATCCGCACCGCCAAAGCCAAGGGCCTGTCCATGCCCTACATCATCGTGCGCCACGCACTGCGGCCGGCCATTTTGCCGGTGCTGTCCTATCTGGGGCCCGCGCTAGTGGGGATTATCACCGGCTCGGTGGTGATCGAGACCATTTTCGGGTTGCCCGGAATCGGCCAGCTGTTTGTCAACGGCGCCCTCAACCGCGACTACTCCATGGTATTGGGCCTGACCATTCTGGTCGGCGCGCTCACCATCACTTTCAATGCGATTGTCGACATTCTGTACGCAGTGGTCGACCCCAAAATCCGCTACGCGTAAGCTGAGGTCACCCAGATGTTATCGACTACTGCCAATAGAGAAGCGGTTGAAAATCTTTCTACACAGCTGGAAGTCAAAGGCCGCAGCTTGTGGGACGACGCGCGCCGCCGCTTTTTCAGTAACCGCGCCGCCCTGACCAGCCTGATCATTCTTGCACTTGTCACCCTGTTTGTTTTTATCGGTCCGGCTTTGAGCCAGTTTGCTTTTGATGAAGTGGACTGGGGCGCAATGCACGCCGCACCTTCACTGGCCTCCGGCCACTACTTCGGCACCGACTCACTCGGCCGCGACCTGTTTGTACGTACCGCCATGGGCGGACGCATCTCACTGATGGTGGGTGTGATGGGGGCGCTGGTGGCGGTCCTGATTGGCACTCTCTACGGGGCCACTGCAGGCTTTGTCGGCGGTCGCACCGACCGTGTCATGATGCGTACGCTGGAAATTCTTTACTCTTTCCCGTTTATGTTCTTCGTCATCCTGCTGGTGACATTCTTCGGTCGCAATATCCTGCTGATCTTTATCGCCATTGGCGCGGTCAGCTGGCTGGATATGGCGCGGATCGTGCGCGGTCAGACCCTGAGCATTAAAAGCAAGGAGTTCGTCGAGGCGGCCACCGTTTACGGGGTATCCAAGTGGGCCATGATTACCCGGCATATTGTTCCCAACGTGCTGGGCATCGTCGCGGTGTATGCCACGCTGCTGGTGCCGCAGATGATCCTGTTCGAGTCCTTCCTCAGTTTCCTCGGGTTGGGTGTTCAGGAACCCATGACCTCCTGGGGCTCACTGATGAACGAGGGCGCCCAGACCATGGAGATCGCCCTTTGGCAGTTGATTGTGCCTGCGCTCTTTATGGTGACGACCCTGTTCTGTTTCAATTTTATCGGTGACGGCCTGCGCGATGCGCTGGACCCGAAAGATCGCTAGAGAGGTACCCATGAGCTTACTGAATGTGCAAGACCTCCGCGTCGAGTTCACCACCCCGGAAGGGGCTGTTACCGCCGTCAATGACCTGAATTTCTCCCTCGACGTTGGAGAAACCCTTGGTATTGTCGGCGAATCCGGTTCCGGGAAAACCCAGACTGTATTCGCAATGATGGGACTGCTGGCGAAGAATGGCATTGTCAGCGGCAGCGCCAATTTTAAAGGCCAGGAGATTCTTGGTTTGCCCGAACGCGAATTGAACCGGATTCGCGCCAACAAAATCGCAATGATTTTTCAGGACCCGATGACTTCGCTGAACCCCTATATGAAAGTGGGCAATCAACTGGCGGAGGTACTGGTCAAACACAAGGGATTGAACAAAAGAGACGCCCTTGTCGAAGCCGGGCAGATGCTCGACGCGGTGAAAATTCCCGAGGCGCACAAGCGCCTGAATATGTACCCCCACGAGTTTTCCGGGGGCATGCGTCAACGGGTAATGATCGCGATGGCGTTGCTGTGCCGCCCGGAACTGCTGATTGCCGATGAACCCACCACCGCCCTGGATGTTACGGTTCAGGCCCAGATTCTCACCCTGTTGAATGAGCTGAAGCGGGATTTCAACACCGCCATCATCATGATTACTCACGACCTCGGCGTTGTGGCCGGTGCCTGTGACAAGGTTCTGGTCATGTATGCCGGGCGCACCATGGAATACGGCAGCGCCGACGATATTTTCTACCGCCCCAGCCATCCGTACAGCGAGGGGCTGCTGCAGGCGATTCCACGGCTCGATTCAGAAGAGGGGGCTTTGCCCACCATACCCGGCAATCCACCCAATCTGCTCAACTTGCCCAGCGGCTGCCCATTTCAGGAGCGGTGTCACCGAGTACAGGAGCACTGCCGCCAGCAGGCCCCTGCATTGACCGCTTTCGCGCGAACGCGCATGCGTGCCTGCCACGCCGATTTAGCCGAAATTCTGGAGGCCAGCTAATGCAGAATACGCAACGCACCGATAACGAAGTTTTGCTGGATGTCCAGGCGCTCAAAGTGCACTTTTCCATCAAGCAGGAAAACGCCTGGCCGTGGACCAAGCCCGCCAATCTTAAGGCGGTAAATGGTGTAGATCTGAAGCTCTATGCCGGAGAAACCCTCGGTATTGTAGGGGAATCCGGCTGCGGTAAATCGACTCTGGCACGCGCTATTATCGGGCTCACCGAAGTGACTGACGGCAATGTCCTGTGGCTCGGCCAGGATCTCACCGCGCTGGATGAAAAATCCCTGCGCGCCACCCGCAAAGACATACAGATGATCTTTCAGGATCCCCTGGCTTCACTCAATCCGCGCATGACCATCGGCGACATTATTGCGGAACCCTTGCGCACGCTGCGCCCGGATATTCCCAAGCAAGCCGTTACCGAAAAAGTACAGGCCATGATGAAGAAGGTGGGCCTGCTGCCAAATCTGGTCAACCGATACCCCCATGAATTCTCCGGTGGCCAATGCCAGCGCATCGGAATCGCGCGGGCACTGATTCTCGACCCGAAGCTGATCATCTGCGATGAGCCGGTGTCTGCACTGGACGTTTCGATTCAGGCGCAGGTGGTCAATCTGCTCAAACAGCTGCAACGGGAAATGAACCTGTCGCTGATCTTTATCGCCCACGACCTGTCGGTGGTAAAGCATATCTCCGACCGGGTCATCGTCATGTACCTCGGCAACGCCGTAGAGGTTGGTACCAAGGACAAGCTCTTTGCTGGCCCCAGGCACCCGTACACCCAGGCATTGATGTCGGCGGTGCCGATCCCAGACCCCCAAAAAGAAAAGCACAAGCAGATCCAGTTGCTCGAAGGGGATCTGCCATCGCCGATCAATCCCCCAAGTGGCTGCGTATTTCGCACCCGCTGCCCCCATGCAGCCGAGATCTGCGCTGAACAGGTGCCGGTCTTACAGGGAGAGCTGGAGCATCAGAACGCCTGCCTGCGCAGCACGGAATTAGCGACGTAAAAGGAACTATGAACGCGATTGCAATCGAACAGCTCTGCTTCGCATACGCCGGCGGCGCACCGGTGTTGGAGATTGCCGACTGGCAGGTACCACAGGGCAGCCGCGTGTTTCTGCGCGGCCCCTCCGGCTCTGGGAAATCCACCCTGCTGAATCTGCTTTCCGGCACTCTGGTCGCGCCGAAAAAGCGAGGAGAGAGGCAGGTACAGATCTTTGGGCAGTCGCTGAGCGCACTGAGTAACCGTGGGCGGGACAGGTTCCGCGCGCAACGCATCGGTGTGGTGTTTCAGCAGTTCAATCTGATTCCCTACCTGAGCGTCATGGACAATCTTCGCCTTGCGGCGCATTTTGGTCGCGGTGGGGATGTGCGCGAGCGCGCCGCCCAATTGATCGCCCAGCTAAAACTGCCAGATGACCTGCTGCAACGGCCCGCGCAAGCACTCAGCGTGGGCCAGCAGCAGCGGGTGGCGATTGCCCGTGCACTGATCAATCGACCCCAACTGTTACTGGTCGACGAACCGACTTCCGCACTGGACCGGGATGCCCGCGATGCATTTGTGCAACTGTTGATGGAGAATTATGCCAGTGAAGAGAGCACGCTGATCTTTGTCAGCCACGACACCACACTGGCGCAACATTTTCCGGCGACCGCCGACATGCGCGACCTGAACAAGGCCTGGAATCCGGAGGCCACGAATGTTGCTTAAACTGGCATGGCGCAGCCTGATGCACCGTCGCGGCAGCGTGCTGCTGGCAGTACTTTCCGTAGCCGTAAGCCTGACGGTATTGCTCGGGGTAGAGCAGATACGCAATCAGGCCCGCGACAGTTTCAATCGCACTGTCTCCGGGGTAGATCTGATCGTTGGTGCACGCACCGGTGAGATCAATCTACTGCTGTACAGCGTATTTCGGATCGGCACGCCCAGTAATAATATTTCCTGGCAGGCATATCGCGATATTGCCGAACAGCCACGGGTTGCCTGGACTATTCCAATTTCCCTCGGCGATTCCCACCGCGGCTACCGGGTAGTTGGTACCAGCGAAGCATTTTTCAATCACTATCAGTACGGTCAGGGCAGGGCGCTGACCCTCGCCAGTGGACGGCCGTTTGCAGAGACCCACGATGTGGTACTGGGTGCCGCGGTGGCAACGCAACTAAAGTATGAGCTTGGCGACTCTGTGGTACTCGCCCACGGTTTGGGAAGCACCAGTTTCAGCCATCACGAAGAGCACCCATTTACCGTATCCGGAATACTTGAACCCACCGGTACCCCGGTAGATCGCGCCCTGTATATCAGCCTGGAAGGAATGGAAGCGGTTCACAAGCCGCACGGTCAGGCGCACACTGATCTGACACCCAGCAGTATTACCGCCTTTATGCTCGGGCTGGACTCCCGCGTCGCCACCTTTCAGCTACAACGACAGATCAACCAATACCGTGGAGAACCGTTACTGGCCATTTTGCCCGGCGTGACCCTGTCCCAGCTCTGGCAGATGCTGGGTATGGTGGAGAAAATACTACTATTGATCTCCGCCATGGTGGTTCTTGCGGCGTTGCTCGGCCTTTGCATTATGTTGCTGACCTCCATGCGCGAACGGCGCAGGGAAATTGCACTGCTGCGGGTAATTGGTGCCGGGCCACTGCAACTGTTTCTGCTGATTCAGGCGGAGGCGCTACTGGTGGTATTGCTGGGAGCAGCCGGTGCATTTCTGGCGGTATTCGCGGGTCAATGGCTTCTGGAGCCGCTGCTCAGCGAACGTTTCGGTATTTATCTGACCGGTACGCCACTGATTGAGCAGGCTGTAAAATTGATCGGCGCTGTGCTGGTAACGACGTTTATCGTCGCCGCCGTACCGGCCATCAGCGCCTATCGGCAGTCGTTGAATCAGGGGTTGCGGACACAACACTAAGTCATTGCATGGACGCCATTCCTGTGCCGTGTCCGCATTGGCAGAAACAATACCTGTGCCGTCGCTGGCTGGCACAGGTATCAGTAATCAGAACTGGTGCCTTAGGCCCAATATCAGATTACGGCCACGCAATGGAGACTGCTCTTTGACGAAAGATGTGTGCATAAATGCCAGCTCGTTCGTCAAATTCACGCCACGTAGATAAGCCTCCGTCGCGTCGTTATTAAACTGATAGCTAATCGTCATGTTCGCCATATTATAGCCATCGGTCGGTGTCTCATAGGAGGCAACACGGTCCTGACTGGCGGTGCGATAATACTCAAGATTCGCCGCGAAAGGACCGGATTCCCAGTCGTAGCGCACACCAAGGCGGCCAGGTGGCATCCGCGGCAATCGGTCGTCCTCGCTTTTCAAGTCAGCATCGACATAGTCACCAAAAACGGTCACTCGTGATGCAGGCGAGAACTGATGGCTGATCTGTCCATCAATACCGGTAAAGCCTGCGTCTGCAGCCACGTACATCAGATAGTTATGCGCAACACCCGTCGCATCTTCGGTTTCGAGATGACGGGCAAAAATGTAGTCCGTCACATCCTGGTAAAAGACACCAACTTCAAATTGCGTGTCACCGCTGGTTTTGCGGAAGGTGAGGTCAAGTGAGTCGGCAGACTCCATCATATCCGCGGAGTTTTCAGGGAAGGAACTCGATGCCCGGTTGCGCTGGGTAAGCCCCAGTTCATAAGAGTTCGTGGCCAGGTTATTACCATAGGCATAGAGTTCCCGAACATTCGGCGCGCGCTCCGTACGTCCAATCGATACAGACGCCGAGTAGGCCTCGTCAAAATTCCAGGTCGCCGCGAGTGATGTCGATAATGGACTGTGTTTCGAGCCTGGGTTGTTCTCTATGAAATCTTCAGCTGCCTCATCTCTAAAATTGTCGATCCAGTTTTCCCCATAAAGGCTGACAAACACCGGTAACAACATTTCATATCCGGGGCGAACATTCTCAATTAACGCCGGTACCGGCCGGGAAATCTCACGATTATCCTTCCGGATCGCGAATTCCACATCGAGCGGACCGAATGACCGGCTCTCATTCAGAAATACCGCATAGTTCTCTGTCTTGTACTCAATGGGCGGGCCATAACTTGTAAGCGCCATGTAAAGCGATGTTACCAAACCCGAGTTTTGTACCAGATTTACATCCAGTCCCGAAAAAGTACCATCGGTGTATTGCACACCGAAAAGACCGCTAAAGCCGAGGAGGGGCTCATGAGTGAACTCCAAACGCGCATCATAGACTTCGTTCAGGTACTGGCTGAAAAGCGAAGGGCCGTCGATTTCCTCGTGCTCATAGTCGGTATACGAGAGGCGCATACGTGTATGCGCAATACCCGGTAATAATTGCGCGTAATCGGCCCGCACATCCACACGTTCACTGCGCAGATCGATATAAGCCGTATGGTCGTCGGACGAACCAAAGGGATCTTCGAATTCGTCATGTGCCTCGCAGTGCAGGTCCGCGCCATGGGTATGGCAGACACCATTCAAGTGGCTGTGGCCTGGCAGACCGTATTCGGCGTCCTGCCGCGTATAAGCGGCGCCGATATAGCCTTTATCATTGATCCATGACGCACCCAGACTAAAATTTGAGCTTTCGGAAAAGGAGTCGGCCAGCTCATCGGCACCGAACTCGCTGGGAATATCGTAGTTCTCGCTTTCGCGGCTCGAACCTTCAACATGAAAAGCGACATTGCCGAGCCCCATTGTCATCCGTCCCACGGCAGTCTGCTCTCCGTCGCCAGACCCCAAGCGCACCTCCGTCGCGCCGGAAATCCCCCCCTCAGGGACCGCCCTCGGGACTTTACTGTCGATCAGATTTACCGCGCCGTTGATTGCACCACCGCCGTAACGGGTCGCCGCTGGTCCGCGCAACACCTCGATTGCATCGAGCAACAGTGGATCGGTGACAATGGCATGGTCTGGAGAAACGGAAGATGCATCAAATACGTTCGCGCCATCCATCAGAACCTCGATCCGGGGTACGGTCTGGCCACGAATCACAGGGCGCGAGGCTCCCGCACCAAAATTGTCGAGGTGCACACCGGGAAGGGCATTGAGCGTTTCACCCAGAGTGCCCTGGCGTCTCCGGGCCAATTCATCACCGCTGAGAACCGTCACCGGCTGTGTCGTCTGGCTGTCCAGCCCGCGGTAGGTTTCCCCGGATACCTGTATGTGCTCCAGTTCTTTGGACTGGCGGTCGTCATCGCTCAACTCAGCATTTTCCTGAGCAATCGCAGAGCCGTGCGTAAAAATCAGGCCGGAAAATACCGGCAATGCATGGGCCAGAAGCCGTTTGGGGAAATTATTCATCTGGATCCTATTGGAAATATACTCAGTGGCTTCCGCGGCAGCAGGAAACATACGGCGGAATAAAGGCACGATACATCGTAACTATTACGATGAAATGGATATACGCAGAAGTGGACACGGCTTCGACAGAGCGTAGCGAGGTATCCAAACGCGGTTTCTTATTTTACACTCGTTATGTTGCACCACAACATAATTGCGCGTGGTAATTCGGAGTCAAGCATTCCTCTCAGAAATACTTTACCCACCATAAATTGGTACTGTGCTTAAACCGAGAGAAAGTCCGAGTTGGAAAGTACAGCGCTATTATGAGCACCGCAGAAATTAACCAGACCCACCCGATGTGCTCGACCCCGAACAGGTCTCCGTAGTTTGGACCAATCAGGGTGATGACAATCTGATAAAGAATCAGCAGCACATAAAGATGCAGCAGATAGAAGAACATTGGCGCCGACCCGAATACTTCCAAAGCATCCAGCACGGCGTTTTTACGCGGTTCAAACCAGGCCAGTAAAAGGAAGGCGATGCCCAGCGTAAGAAGCAGGAAATCCAGCGATGGCGGATACTTGGTGAAATTCAAAAAAGACATGACGGTTTGCGTCGCCGTTGCACCGGCCTCCCAGGGCAGGGTTTCACCGTAGAAATTGAACCCCCGTAATAGCAGCAGCAATACCAGGAAACCGAGGCCCAATCCGATCAGGGTTTTACGACGGGTGATCGCATCCACCGCACGCCCGTATAGAGGACCGGCAAAATATCCCAGGGCGATGACACCGATCCACGGCAACAGCGGGTAGCTGATTTTGATGCGCAGCGCTTCGGTATCGAGCAGGAAGCCACGGTCATGGAGGATGGTCCAGAGGCTGTAACCAAATTCCCCCGGCTGAAAGGTAATTGGTGTCAGCAGGTTGTGGCCGAACACAATGGCGAAGCCGATGGCGCCTATCAACCAGCGTGGCAACATGACCAGCACGGAAAGTGCAATCATGCTCAGGCCGATAACCCAGATCACCTGCAACCAGAAAGTACCGAAGCTGGCCGCCCAGGAAAAATTCACCAGCGTGACTTCCAGCAAGACCAGAAACAGGCCGCGCTTGAATAGAAAACCACTCGCCGATCGCTGGTTGCCGCTACTGGGGTGCGCGTAGAGCCAGGCGGAAAGCCCGGTGAGAAACACAAAGGTTGGCGCACAGATATGTGCGGAAAGCCGGGTAAAGAACAGGGCAGGGTCGGTACTGTTCACATCCATCGGATCGGACACCTGCATATGCAGGTAAAAGCGCTCACGCACATGGTCGATCAGCATTAGCACAATCACCAGACCGCGCATGATATCAATGGACGCGATTCGGCGCTTCACTGCGGTACCCGGGGACTGCGAAAGAGACCCGACAGAGTTTAAAGGTGTAGCATCAGTAGCCATGAAATCTACTCCGTGAAGCGCCTATCGATCTTCTACAATCGATCATCAATATGGTCTAAAAGCTGTATCGAACACCTACATTATAGGTGCGCGGTGCACCCGGCATAGTCCACAGCTTGTGGTAAGAATTCGCGTAATAGCGCTTATCAAAAAGGTTATCGATATCCGCCAGCAGTGTGACCTTGCTGGTTGGTGCGTAAGTGGCAGATACATTGGCCAGCGTATAGGCAGGCAAAATATAGTCGGGATCGACGGTTTCCCCCAGGCGCTCGTCCACATAGCGAATACCCAGCGCTGCCGATGCCGGTGCGCCACGGAATTCAAAATCCCGGGTGAGCGACAGGCTGCCGGTATGCTCCGGGATATTCAGCAGCGGACTCCCGGCCGGAATTTCCACACCCCAATCAATATTCACCATATCGGTACTGGTCTTTGCATCGACGTATGCGTAAGACAGCACCAGGTTCAGGTCTTCCGCGATCTGGTTGGCAATATCCAGCTCCACACCGCGACTTTCTGCCTGTCCCAGTGCGGTCGAAAAACCGGGGTTCGCCGGATCCACGGTGAGCACATTGGATTTCTCCGCCTGGAATAGGGCGAGGGTACCGCTGGTCCGACCGTCGTCGGTCTCGAGTTTTATGCCGGTTTCGTAGGATCTACTTTCCTCTGGTTCAAAGGCAGCACCGTAGAAGTCAGAACCAGTGTTAGGACGGAAGCCTTCCGCGTAGCTCGCATAAAGCGACAACTGGGATGTTGCCTCGTACACCAGGCCGACACGCGGGCTGGTGGCAGTTTGCGACATAGTGCTACGCAGTCCGCTCAAGCGATCATCAATGCTCTGTTCAAAATCGTCGAGACGTACACCCAGCAACATCTTCCACTGTTCGGAAAGATCAATCTGGTCCTGCAGGTAAACACCCTGGGTGCGCTGTATCTGCAGTTGATTGATTTGTGCTGCCGGGTCCGGGCGAATGCCATCGTACGCGGGATCAAAGATATTGATTGCGTAACTGTCGTCCATGGAGCCCCAATCCACGCGCCAGCGGCCGAGATTGAAATCCAGTTCGAATTCGTAGGCATCGGCTCCCACGAGCAGGTGGTGAGTGAACGGCCCGGTATCGAAGGTTCCGCTCAATTCAAAGCGTCCGGAAAGATCTTCCGCCGCGTAATCCCGTGAACGGCGCTGCCGACTCAATGTGGTGCCATCGGTGTAAATCAGCTGCCGACCGTCAGAGAGCTCAGCGTCCGCAGACAGCCCTTTCTGAGTCGAATCCCTATAACCGAGCGCTGCAGAAAGGTGCCAGCCGCTATCCAGGGTGTGCTGCAGAACCAGCTGATGGCCGAGCGCCTCAATTTCAGTAGTGCCGTTTTCCGGGTCGCCGAGAAACTGGGTTACAGGCACTTCCGGAACCCCATCGACCACGATGATGCCGCGATCAAACAACGCCTGCTGCTTGATTGCCTCCAATTCATAAGTCAGTGACGTCGCGTCCGACAGACTGAACAGGAGGGAAGGGGTCAGGGCATACTTGCGGGGGTTGGTATTGCGGTATCCATCAGCATCCTCAACGGCACCATTGATCCGGAACGCAATATTCTCGGACAGAGCCCCGGTGTAATCAGCCTCAAGGCGGCTGCTGCCGAAGTTGCCGGCAGAAGCCTGCAGGTAGCCCTCGGTTTCAAACTGGGGCTTCTTGGTAACCAGATTGATGGTACCGCCGGGCTCCCCACGCCCGTACAGCGCAGACCCGGGGCCTTTCATTATCTCAATGCGTTCCACATTGGAAATATCGCGACGTCCACTGTATCCGCGCCCAGCGCTGAAGCCATTGACCAGGTAGCCACCAGGCATGGTTTCATCACCGGCAAAGCCCCGAATGGCGAAGGTATCCTGAATACCACCCAGATCGTTCTGGCGAGAAATACTCGCAGACAAATCCAGTGCGGATTGGAGGTCCGTGATCTGGTGCTGATTCAGAAGGTCTTCGGAGAGTACCTGAGTAGATTGCGGGAGAGACCGCAGTGGTACACCGCCTCGATACGGTTGCCTGTGGGCAGTAACGACAACTTCTTCGATGGCTGCCAACGCCTGGCTCGATGATGCGGACTCTACATCCGCATGGCTGTTGAAGCTCACCACGGCGACCAGCGGTGACAGCGCGAATGGAATGAAAGATGGTTTGGCGAACAGGTGTTTCAGGTACATACAAACACTTCAGGCTGAGCAAAAGCGCGATGTTACATTATCACCTAGGCACCGCCAACCAGAGGATACCCATACCTATACCCAACCACTTGGCAAATCGGCTCATCAAACATTCGGCCAGCGAGAACCAGGGGATTTAGCACACCTCACTATGTCCAATACTGTTTAGTGTTCGACAATATGTATGGGGGCGGGTAGAATCGGCTTTTGGCTCCATAAACCAACAAAATCCTCGCTCAGGCTCCAGATATGGCGATCCCGAAACCCGTCGCGCTGTACCCAACTTATGACGCCATCAAAGGCTTCAAGCCCGTCAGCCCGGACAAAACCTTCTTTGGTGATTTCCCGGAACTGAAAGATTTCCTGACCTCCGGCGAACCCTGGTGGATGGAACACTGGCTCTGGGGCCAGGAGTTTCTCAGCTATATCGGCCGCAACAAGTCTGAACATACCTACACGCGGTTTCGCAATGAAACTGAGCGATTCCTGCTGTGGGTGTTTCAAATTAAGCAAACGCCCATGGACCGACTGCGCAAGGCCGACATCCTCGAGTACGCCGATTTCTGCTGGCAGCCGCCGGTAGATTGGATTTGCCTCGCGAATCACGAAAAGTTTCAGCTCACGAATGGCCGCTATGTACAGAATCCAGCCTGGGCGCCGTTTCGGCTCAAACTACCCAAGAACCGTCCGACAGCGGGTGAAGAGCCCGATAAAAAGAAATACCGTCCGTCCCAGCAAACCCTGACCGGCATCTTTACCGGCATCATCGCATTCTACAAATACCTGATGAACGAAGAATACCTGTATGGAAACCCCGCACAGATCGCCAAGGGTGATTGCCGGCATTTCATCAGGGATGCCCAGGTAAAGGAAATCCGACGGCTAACCGAGGCGCAGTGGCAATATGTCTTCAATGTGGCACACACGATGGCCGATGAAGATCCCATCCATGAGCGCAGCCTGTTTATTATATGTGCGCTCAAGACGCTGTTTCTGCGGATATCCGAGCTATCAGAGCGCCGCGCCTGGTCACCGCTAATGAGCCATTTCTGGCAGGATACCGATGGTAACTGGTGGCTAAAAATTTACGGAAAAGGGCGCAAGTTAAGGGATATCACGGTCCCGCCAAGCTTTATTCCGTACCTGAAGCGCTACCGGCATTACCGAGGGTTAAGCCCCCTACCCGTCACCGGTGAAAACCACCCTATCGTCGAAAAAATCCGCGGTCAGGGTGGCATGACAGCACGGCAGCTGGCACGCATCGTCCAGCAGGTTTTCGACCGGGCTTACGACGAGATGCGACAAGCCGAGGGTGAAGACAGCGCGCGCAAACTGCGTGAAGCCTCGACCCACTGGCTACGGCACACCGGTGCCAGCATGGAAGTTGAGCGCGGCCGTGCACTCAAGGATCTATCTGAAGATTTAGGCCATTCCAACATGGCTACAACCGATACGGTCTATGTACAGACGGAAAACCGGGTGCGCGCAGAAAGTGGCAAGAGTCGAAAAGTCGAATAGCTGCGGGACGCTTAGTCGTCCCAGAGTATTCTTATCCGTACCGTTATCTGTAATGCTCAGCTAACCCTAGAGGACCCAATGCCTTCATCCGCTCACAGCCGCAACAGCCCGTGGCAGATTTTTCTGATCTTTTTGCGCTTGGGGCTGACCTCATTTGGCGGCCCAATTGCGCACCTTGGTTACTTTCATGAAGAATTTGTTACGCGCCGTCGCTGGCTGAGTGCGCGCAGCTACGCGGATCTGGTCGCGCTGTGCCAATTCTTGCCCGGACCGGCGAGCAGCCAGGTGGGGATCGCCCTCGGCCTGTCCCGGTCGGGATATCGCGGCGCACTGGCAGCGTGGACCGGTTTCACCATGCCATCCGCGATCGCAATGATCCTTTTTGCGCTTGGCATGACCGCCTACGGTGAGATCTTGCCTGCCGGAATTCTCCAGGGACTGAAGGTGGTGGCTGTCGCGGTGGTGGCCCAGGCAGCATGGGGAATGGCTCGCACTCTGTGCCCGGATACACAGCGCATAACCATAATGGCCGCGGCCACCTGCGCATCATTGTGGATACCTTCCGCAGCCGGCCAGGTCGGGGTGATCGTTGCCACGGGAATCCTGGGCCTGGTCATGTTCAGGCCTGGCGCGGAATCGGACCACGAACCGTTACCCATGGCTGTCGGCCATACTGCCGCCCGGTTTTGGCTTGCGCTCTTTTTCGCTCTACTGATCGGACTCCCGCTGATCGCAGAATTGTTCCCCCGCGGTACCGCCGAAATAATCAGCGCCTTTTATCGATCCGGCTCCCTGGTATTTGGCGGTGGTCATGTGGTTTTACCCCTGCTGCAGGCGGAAGTCGTAACACCGGGCTGGGTAGATGAAGAAACCTTCCTTGCAGGTTACGGTGCAGCACAGGCAGTACCCGGCCCTTTGTTCACCTTTGCTGCATTTCTTGGCACGGCGATTAACCTGGGGCCAGGAGGCTGGGTGGGCGGCCTGTTGTGCCTGATCGCGATATTTATCCCTTCCTTTCTGCTGGTTGCGGGAACCCTGCCGCACTGGGAGCGACTGCGTCAAAACACGCGCGCTCGCGCGGCGCTGACCGGTATTAATGCCGGTGTAGTTGGCCTGCTGATGGCCGCGTTGTATCAACCGGTTTGGACCAGCGCGATTCATCGTCCACAGGATTTCGCGCTGGGGCTGGCTGCATTGGTCGCCCTGGTATTCTGGAAGCTCCCACCCTGGCTGGTGGTCCTAGGTGGAGCTGTGGGAGGCTGGGTTTTGGCCTAAACAGTGGCAATTGGCGCCTTTGCCGCCACCGCAATTAGCGGAACTGGCGCTACCCGCATCCTATGACCGACTGGTTACAAATTTTGGCAGCCGATTCATGCCAAAGCACCCCTATTGTATAGGTTCCGGACTACGCAAACGCTAGGATGCGCCGCTCGTTTTACTCGGGGGGAGTATCATGTCCATCGGCCAACAACTCTATTTCGCTATTGAACTTTTCGCGCCAGAACTGGCCCACCGGGAGCGCTTCTGCCGACGCATGGCTCGCGTTCTGACGGACTACGGCACCTCGCCACTGGTTGCCCGTCAAATTGGCACCGTTCTGGCGGATGCATTGCCCAATCGCTGCGCGGACTACCATCTGGAAATGGCCCACCTCATCACATTTCACTCACCGTTGAGCGCCCTGCTCGACACCGATCAACAGGCAGCAAGAGCGATGCATTTTTACATGACGTACTTTCTGGATATCACCGCCCTGCCCTCTGGCCAGCAAATGCGCTACGCGGTGAACTAAGCCGCGTAATGAGGGAGTCAGCTCTCAAACTGAAAGCCGCGCACCTTTTCCTTGATCGCCTCGTGTGCCGCTTCCTGTTCATGGAGCAACTTGCGTCGCAACAATGCCGCCTCAAATCGCTGCTTATCGACCACGGTTTTTGGCTTCAGTGGCGGAACAGGCGTCGGCTTGCCGTCGTCATCCAGTGCCACCATGGTGAAGTAACAGCTGTTAGTGTGCCGAACTACGCGGCTACGAATATCCTCGGTAATTACCTTGATCCCTACTTCCAACGAGGTATTACCGGTGTAATTCACGGAGGCGAGAAAGGTCACCAATTCGCCTACGTTTATAGCCTGTCGAAAGACTACCCGATCGACAGACAGAGTCACCACATAGCACCCGGCATAACGGCTGGCACAGGAGTACGCCACCTTATCCAGATACGACAGCAGATCCCCACCGTGTATTTTGCCGGTAAAATTCGCCATATCCGGAGTCATCAGCACGCTCATGCTGAGCTGGTGTTCACGTGGATCTTCCATGGGTATTCCTTGTTCTTATTGGCTACTTTCTGAAACTGCGTGGGATCGCATCAATCTTCAGTTATTCTGTGGCCGCAGGGCTCACTGACACCGAGCGCTCCAGCTGACTGAATTGCCCTTGCAGGATGGCCTTTTCCTGCAGTACACGGCGGTTCTCTTCGTGCAGCGTATCTACACTCGCTTTACAGGCGACCAGCTCTGCCTCAAGTTTAGCCACCATCGTTTTCTGGATTTGAACTTCGCGAACTGCAGAGGCCTCATTGACGCGAAGCGAAGAGGCTTCTTCACCGATACGGGCGGACGCGGCGGCACTCTCACTCAATTGTTGCTGCAGCTCTGAAACGCGATCTTCCAATGCTGCAATCTGCGCCCGGCCGGCGGATTCTCTCCGGGCAAGCGCCTGCCGATCGGTTTCCTGCTCGCGAAGCTGAAAATGTGCGCTGTCCAGCTGAGTTCGCACTTCAGCCAGCTTACCGCTCAACTCATTGCTTTGCTCATTCAAAGCAGCCACCTGAGCGCGCAGCTGCTCGGCTACCAGGCGTGCCTGATCGCGCTCTTGCTGCCGGTCTTCTGCGGTTCGCTGTTGGAAATGCTCGAAGTGTTCACGCACATCCCGGTTTTCCGCTTTCAACTCGCCGAGTGATGACTTCAGCTCTGCAATCCGCGTGTTGCCCTCCCCTCGCTGGTATTCGGACTTTTCCAGCGCAGTGCGTGCCTCCGCAAGCTGCAACTGCAGATTTTTCCCCTCTGCTTCTGAAGTTTGCAACTTTTGCTCCAACTGTTCGAGCTCTGCCGTTCGCGTCGCCAGGGTACTTTTCGTACTGGCAAGCTCCTGCTCAAGATTCCCCAGCGCAGCGTCAGCTTCTTCCCGGACTTTTTGAACCTCGGCTTCCGCCATGGATTGCACACGCTCGTACACCGCCTTGATCGCATCCACCAACTCCCGCGGCAGCCCTGCAGTATCGACAGCTTCACCATCTACTTCCGTACGCCAGCGCTTCAGTAACGGTGCAATCGTGCTCTTACTGCCCGTACCAAGTTCTGCACGCACCTTATCTACGGTGGGTTCTTCACCGCGCTGCTTCAGTGATTCTGCGGCTTTGGCAATATCGATGTATCCAACTCCGATGCGCGCCATGGGTTTCTCCGTTGTACTCTGGTTATTTTTACGTACCGAATTACATATTACGTATTATTACATTATTTGTAGATTTGGAATCAATCGTTGATTCGCATTTTTTAACACACGATAATTACACTTATCGCAGGTTAGGAATCTTACCGCGTCGATTACGCAGCAAGATCCGGTACAAAACACCAAGCACAGCCGCTGATTCAAAAAATGAAAAAAAACCTCACCGACCAAATCTTTTCGCCACAGACGACACGGGAATTCCCCTCGGAACGAGACGAGAGTCAAAACCCGGTAGCAACTCATGCCGACCTGCAGGCATATCTAAACGCCGCCACATCCGACAGCACCCGTCGCGCGTACCGCTCGGCAATTCGCCAATTTGAAAAATGGGGTGGCCGCCTGCCCACGGAAGCAGACACACTGGTGCGCTACCTTTTAAGCCGCGCGGAAAGCCTGAACCCCCGCACTCTGGATCTGCACCTGACCGCGATCGGCCAATGGCACCGCTACCAGGGAATACCCAATCCGGTACAGGAACCACTGGTAGAAAAAACCATGGGCGGTATTCGCCGGGTGCACGGCAAGCCGAAACAGAAAGCCAAGGCACTGCGGCTGGAGCATATCGCCCGCCTTACCCGCCACATTCGGTCGCAACCAGAGTGCCGCAAACGAGACCGCGACCTGGCCATAGTGCTAATGGCCTTCTTTGGCGCTTTTCGGCGCAGTGAACTGGTGGCCATTCGAGTAGAAGACCTCCAGTGGGAGGAAGAAGGACTGATTGTATTTTTACCCCGGTCAAAAACGGATCAGACCGGGCATGGCCTGCAGCGCGCCCTCCCCTTTGGCGACGCAAATGTCTGCCCGGTAATTGCCCTGAAGCGTTGGCTGAAAGCGGCACACATAGACCGGGGGCCGGTGTTCCGCGGGGTGAATCGCTGGGATCAGGTGCAGGATAAGGCGCTGAATCCGGGCGCGGTGAACCAGATACTCAAGCAGCTTGGCAAGGAATGCGGGTTTGATTTCCTCGACAGTCTGAGCAGCCACAGCTTTCGCCGGGGGCTTTCAACGTCGGCTGCGCGAGAGAAGGTCGATTTTGAGCTGATCAAGAAACAGGGCGGGTGGAAAAGCGACACTACCGTGTGGGAGTACATAGAAGAAGGTCAGCGGATGACAGAAAACGCGGCAACAGTGCTAATGGACAAACTGGCAGACCACATGGCGGTTTCAGAGCCCGCCGACTAACCGTTGCGGCAACGGGCGTGCCTGTGGTCGTTGCAGAGATTTCGTCCTATCGGCTACACTGCCGCCTGAATTTACCCCCACCCGCTGCCATCAAACCATACTCAATTTCTCAACCTGGCAATCGTGATTTGTGCCGGAGAAATCCCATGGCATTGGCGGCATCCCCTACCGAACACCGATTTACTGAGCCTTTCATGAACAGCGAATTCATTCGCCCACTGTTAGACAGTCAACTGGCCTGGAGCCTGGTGCTGATTGCCGGTGTATTGCTGGTGCGTTTTCTGCTCACCCAGTCTTTCCGCAAAACCAGCTGGCAGCGCCAGGACATCCGCCGCCGCATCCATATGGTCCACAACTTTGGCAACCTGATAATGGTGCTGGGGCTGTTTGCTATCTGGGTGTCAGAACTGCGGAATTTTGCCCTGTCGATCGCGGCCTTTTCCGTGGCGATCGTTATTGCCCTGCGGGATGTGGTGCAATGCCTGGTGGGCGGTATCTATCAGGCCAGCATGCGCTCTTTCACCATCGGTGACTGGGTGAAGATTGGCGAGCAATTTGGTGAGGTCATCGACAACAATTGGCTGAGCACGACCCTGCTGGAAATCGACCCCCACGGCCTCGGCAATGGCTACACCGGCACCACGCTGTACGTACCGAACAGCGTGTTCTTTTCCCAGCCGGTAAAGAACCTGAACTTTATGCGCCGTTACATCGAACACAGTTTCTCGATTGTGCGTGAAAGCAAGGGCGAGAACCCGTTTGCCATCAAAGCCTATATCACCGAGCGCGTGCTTGAGCACTGCGAGTCGTTTAAAGATGTTGCGGAGCGCTACTGCAAGCTGATTGAGAGCCGCATGGGCGTGGACCTGGCGGGCACCGAGCCCAAGATCAAGATAACCACCAGCGAACTCGGTCACGATGTCCTGACGATTACCCTGTTCTGCCCACGGGAAGAAGCCACGGATATCGAGCAAAAGGTAACCGAAGATTTCTATCGGTTCTGGTACGGAAGAAAAGAGCCGGCTCCACAAGAGCCCGCTCTACCTCAGGCCTGACGCTAATCTCGCCGGCTCGCGCCATCCCGCTCTTCGGTCGGGCTGGCACCAGTCTCGCGCACCGCATCGCTCTTGGGATCGGTTTTAGTGGAGGTTTTGGTATAGGTTTTCGCCATGTCACGGAGTGAGCCCATTTGTTGGCCAAAGTTTCGACAACCGCGACACATCAGCAAATGAAACTTCAGCCCAAAACGCTCCCGGCGGCTGAGATCGCGCTCCATACGTTCCGAGAGCAAACGGGTGGCCTGCTTACAATTCATCATGATTTGGCTACCTCCGAACCTGACTGATCGAACCAGCCACTTTCCAGACACTCACGCAACCGCAGCCGCGCCCGGTACAGGATCACATACAGATTGCTGGTCGATAGGGAAAGCTGATCGCAGATTTCCTCCGACTCCAGTTCAATAAATTCACGCATCATAAACACTCGCGCCTGCTTCTCCGGCAAGCCATTGATACAGGCATCAAACACCCGCCAGAAGTGGTCACTGTGCACACCGCCCTGCGGGCCCGTCCAGGCGCTGGGCCTCTCCGCTTTGTGCCAGTGGCCAGCAGGATTGAACAATGCCTCGGAAAAGATCTGCTCCCGCTCTTCGTCATCCCCCAGCTCGCTGCTGGCAATGACCTTTTTCTGGTGGCGCAAGATATCGGTGATCTTGTACTTGAGGATGGAAAACACCCAGGTGCGCAGCGCAGACTGACGCCTGAAGGAATCTGCATTCTTCAGGGCACCAGCCAGCGCCTCCTGCACCGCGTCTTCCGCCAGATCGTCGTCGCGAAGCTGCAAACGGGCAAATTTCACCATCTGCTGACGCAAACCAGTAAGAAATTCGGGGTTTTGGAGGGAGTCTTCGGCCTTGCCCGCCTCCACTGGCTGCCCACTCACGGGCGTGCTTTCGGTCATCAAGTCATACTCGTAATGCAAAGCAAACCGCTGTGCCGTGTTGATTGGTCGTATAATGACGGCCATTCTTACATTTCCACCAATCCCCCGTCAGCTATGAGGAGTTACCGAGTGCTGGGATGGGCAAGCTGCCGCCTCCGTAATCGGCCTGTTGCAATCGCTTTTGCCGGCCTGTTCATTGCCATGGGCCCGGGTACCTTTACTGCCCCGGCGGCCCGTGCGGCAGAAATCACCATTGCCGTCGCCTCCAATTTTGCCGCGCCGATGAATGAGATTGCTGACGCATTCGAGTCGCAGAGCGAGCATAAGGTGCGGCTGGCCTTTGGTTCCTCTGGCAAACTCTTCGCTCAGATCCGTCACGGCGCGCCCTTTGAGGCGTTCTTCTCCGCGGATCAAGACAAGATCACCCGGCTGGTGGACAACAATCTCGCCGAGGCGGACAGCAGAATAACCTATGCCGAAGGGCGCCTCTTGCTGTGGTCTGCCACCGATCAGTACGTCGACAGCGCGGGGAAGGTGTTCCAGTCCGGCGATTTTCAGCGATTGGCGATTGCCAATCCAAAACTCGCGCCCTACGGCGCCGCCGCGTTGGAAGTGCTGACCGCGCTCGGCCTCGATACAGCGACAAAGCAAAAGCGGGTGGTGGGTGAGAATATTTCCCAGACCTATCAATTTGTCGCCAGTGGCAATGCGGAGCTTGGCCTGATCGCACTCTCTCAGGTCTATCGCAATGGCACTATTTCCGAAGGTTCCGGCTGGATAGTGCCGGAGTCGCTGTACCGCCCGATTCGACAGGATGCGGCGATTTTGACCCGTGCAAACAAAGGTGGAGATCGGGCGGTTGTCGACGCCTTCTGGGATTTTTTAGAAGGCCCCAGGGCGCGCACAATTATCGAGTCCTACGGATACCGGGTACCCGTGAATGCTGACTGATTCCGATCTCGCCGCAATCTGGTTGACCCTGAAACTCGCCACCACCGTTACCCTGCTGCTCTTGGTACTGGGCACGCCGCTGGCCTATTGGCTGGCAAAGACCCGATCCTGGTGGAAGGGGCCGGTCAGTGCCGTGGTCACGCTGCCCCTGGTATTGCCACCGACGGTGCTCGGTTTCTATCTGCTTATTTTTATGGGCCCGCAGGGGCCGCTGGGTAATTTGACCGAGTCCATCGGGCTCGGCACTCTGCCATTTACCTTTGCAGGACTGGTAATTGCCTCGCTGCTCTATTCACTGCCGTTCGTGGTGCAACCGATACAGAATGCCATCGAGGCACAGGGCCCGGGTCCCGGCGAAGTTGCAGCGACTTTGCGCTCCGGCCCCTGGGATCGCTTCTGGCATGTCACCATGCCGCTCGCCAAACCCGGCATCGTCACTGCCGCCGTTCTCGGCTTCGCCCATACCGTGGGAGAGTTTGGTGTCATCCTGATGATCGGCGGCAATATTCCCGGTGAGACGCGCGTGGTGTCGGTACAGATTTACGACCATGTGGAAGCCCTCGAATACACCCAGGCCCACTGGTTGTCCGCTGCCATGCTGGTGTTTTCGTTCTCTGTTTTACTGGCGCTGTATATGCTCCAGCGACGCAAGTCGGCCGGTGGGTGGCGCTATGGCCCCTGAGATTTCTTCTGATAAATCAATCACCGGTAAGTTCTATCTACCCCTCCGTCAGCAAGGACGTGGGGGCGACTTTGCGCTGGACGTGAATTTTGAAATTCCGGGCAATGGCGTGACGGGAATTTTTGGGCCTTCCGGCTCTGGCAAAACCACGTTGCTTCGCTGTATTGCCGGATTGCAGCCCTGCGAAACGGGCAGCCTTACGGTGAATGGCAAGACCTGGCAAAAAGCGGGAGATTGCAGGCAATCGCTTGCCGTGTATCAGCGCCCACTGGGTTTTGTCTTCCAGCAGCCGAGCCTTTTCCCGCACCTCAATGCCGAAGGCAATCTGGGATTTGCACGCAAGCGCGCAACGCAGCCGGTGAGCAATGACGAGTACGATGAGATCGTCGAACTGATGGGGATTGCCCCCCTGCTTTCACAGCGCCCGGATTCTCTGTCCGGTGGAGAGCAGCAGCGCGTGGCCATTGCCCGCGCACTACTGGTTAAGCCACGGCTATTACTGATGGACGAACCCCTCGCAGCCCTCGACCAGGCGCGCAAGCGTGAAATATTGCCGTACCTGGAAAAGCTCCATCAGTCCGTGGATATGCCCATCCTGTACGTGAGCCATTCCGTCGAAGAGGTCGCGCGGCTTGCGGATCACTTGCTGCTGATGGAAAACGGCAAGATCCAACGCGCGGGGCCGGCAACGGAGCTGCTATCGCGCACGGATTTTCCGGTTCAACTGGGCGACGATCTGGGTGTATTGCTGGAAGCCGAAGTCATTGAGCGCGACGCACAGTGGAACTTGCTGCGCGCACAGTTCGCCGGTGGTGAATTCTGGCTGCGTGACACTGGGGAAGCACCGGGAGAGAAAATTCGGCTCCGGATTCTGGCACGAGATGTAAGCCTGACGCGCACCGGCGATCAGCAATCCAGCATCCTCAATCGACTGCCCATGCGCGTACAGGAAATCACCGCGGATACCGACCCGGCCATGGTGCTGGTTCGAATGGTACCGCAGGATGCGGGCGCCCCCCGGGGCTGCACCCATGTCATCGCGCGGGTTACACGCCGATCGCTGCACGAGCTGGCTCTGCAAGAGAACTCGCCGGTTTGGGCACAGATTAAATCGGTGGCCATTGTCCGCTGATTTACGACGAATCGTTCCGACGTTTCTCACAGACATAAAAAAGGCCGGGCTGCTTGCGCAACACCCGGCCAAGGTTTACAGACGTCTAGTCGGATTAAGCAGGTTCTGAGTGGCGTTCTGTTTTTTCGCCCTCAATACCCAGCGTGTCGACGAATTCTTGCTCTTCGGTTTGCACCGATTTCTTGCCAAACAACTTCTGCACCACCACAAAGAACAGTGGGATAAAGAAGATACCCAGCAGAGTACCCACGATCATGCCACCCAGTACGCCGGTGCCGATGGCCTGCTGCGCACCGGAACCCGCGCCGGATGCAATCGCCAGAGGCAGAACACCCAGGCCGAATGCCAGCGAGGTCATGATGATCGGGCGCAGGCGGTCGCGCACGGCGTGCATGGTGGCTTCAATCAGCTCCATGCCCGCTTCCAGGTTCTGCTTGGCAAACTCCACGATCAGAATCGCGTTTTTACTGGTGAGACCCACGGTGGTCAGCATCGCCACCTGGAAGTAGATATCACGCTCAAAACCGCGCAGGTTACTCGCCACAATCGCACCGAGAATACCCAGTGGCGCCACCAGCAGTACCGCGGTCGGCACCGTCCAGCTCTCGTAAAGCGCAGCCAGACACAGGAACACGATCAGCACCGACAACACGTACAACAGCGTGGTCTGAGAACCGGCCTGCTGTTCCTGATAAGACAGCGCGGTCCACTCCAGGCCAAAACCTTCCGGCAACTGGCTCACCAGACGCTCCATTTCCGCCATGGCATCACCGGAGCTCACGCCAGGTGCGCCCTGCCCCTGGATCTGTACCGCCGGCACGCCGTTATAGCGCTCCAGACGCGGGGAACCGTAATCCCAGTCAAAGGTGGCGAAGGACGATACCGGCACCATCTCACCATTGTTATTACGCACGGACCACAGACGGAAATCCTCCGGGTTCATCCGGAATGGTGCGTCGGCCTGCATATACACGCGCTTGATACGACCGCGATCGATAAAGTCATCAATGTACTGGCCGCCCCAGGCAACCCCGAGGGTGCTATTGATATCACCAATGGACACACCGAGTGATGCGGCCTTGGCATTGTTCACCTTCAGCTTGAACTGTGGCGTATCTTCCTGGCCATTCGGGCGCACACCCGCAAGCAACGGACTCTGTGCCGCCATACCCAGCAGCTGGTTGCGCGCGTTGATCAACGCTTCGTGCCCCTGGTTGGCATTGTCCTGCAGGTACATTGCAAATCCAGCCGAGGTGCCAAGCTCCGGCAACGCCGGGGGTGAAAAGGCGTAGGCAATCGCATCCTTGATCTGGCTCAGGGCACCCATACCGCGCATGGCAACGGCACCCGCCTGCTCGGATTCTTCCTCACGCTCACCCCAGTCCTTCAGCTTGATAAAGGCCATGGCATTGTTCTGGCCACTACCGGCAAAGCTGAAGCCCTGTACCGAGAATACGGATTCCACCAGCTCGGATTCATTGTTAAGGAAGTGGTTTTCCAGCTTCTCAACAGATTCCATGGTGCGCTCCTGGGTGGCGCCAACCGGCGTCTGCACCAAAGAGAACAGCACACCCTGATCTTCCTCCGGCAGGAAGGAGCTGGGCGAGCGCACAAACAGGAACACCATCACCGCACTCAAAAGCGCGAAGATCACCATAAAGCGTCCGCTGCGGGCGAGAATACCGCGCACTCCGCGCTGGTAGGAGGCTGCGCTGCGGTCGAAATTGCGGTTGAACCATCCGAAGAAACCTTTCTTGCTACCGTGCGAACCGGGCTTCAGCATGGTCGCGCAAAGCGCCGGCGTCAGCACGATCGCAACAAGCACCGAGAAAGCCATAGCGGCCACAATGGTGGCGGAGAACTGGCGATAAATAATGCCGGTCGAGCCTTCCATAAAGGCCATGGGAACGAATACCGCCGATAGCACCACACCGATACCGATCAGAGCACCGGTGATCTGCTTCATGGATTTCTTTGTGGCTTCCTTGGGCGAGAGGTTTTCCTCATGCATCACCCGCTCCACGTTTTCCACCACCACGATGGCATCGTCCACCAGCAGACCGATGGCCAGTACCATCGCGAACATGGTGAGCATATTCACCGAAAAGCCGAGCACCGACAGCACACCGAATGTACCGAGCAATACCACAGGCACCGCGATCGTAGGAATGATGGTTGCGCGCAGGTTCTGCAGGAACAGCAGCATCACCAGGAATACCAGGATCACCGCTTCCACCAGAGTCTGGATCACGCCCTTGATCGACACTTCCACAAACGGCGTGGTATCGAAAGGAATGACCGTTTTCAGACCTGCAGGGAAATTCGGGTTCAGCTCCGCCAGTTTCTCTTTAACGGCGGCAGCGGTTTCCAGTGCATTAGCGCCGGTGGCCAGGGAAATCGCCACGCCCGTTGCCGGTGCGCGGTTGTAGCGGGTAAGAAAGTCGTAGCTTTCCGTGCCCATTTCCACTCGCGCCACATCACCCAGTTTCAGTACAGACCCGTCCGGGTTTGCCCGCAGCACCACGTTACGGAACTCTTCCGGTGTCTGCATACGGCTTTGCGCAGTGATACTGGCGGTGAGCTGTTGTCCCTGCACCGCGGGAGTGCCACCAAGGCTGCCGATTGCCACCTGAGAGTTCTGGTTGCGCACCGAAGCCATAATATCGGTCGGTGTCAGCTTGTAGGCATCAAGCTTGTTTGGATCCAGCCAGATTCGCATGGCGTACTTGGAACCGAATACCTGAATACTGCCAACACCGGGTACCCGGCTCAGCGGATCCACCAGGTTGGATACCACGTAATCCGCGATATCCTCTTTCTTCATACTGCCGTCGGTCGAGACGAAACCCGCAACCATCAGGAAGCCGGCTCGACCCTTACCCACCGTTAGGCCCTGGCGCTGCACAATTTCCGGCAACAGTGGCATGGCCAACTGCAGTTTGTTCTGCACCTGTACCTGTGCAATATCCGGATCGGTACCGTTGGCAAAGGTCAGGGTTACTTCCGCGGTACCAATAGACTGGCTGGTGGCAGACATGTACAGCAGGCCATCGAGGCCCTTCATGTTCTGCTCGATCACCTGAGTCACCGAGTCCTCGATGACTTTGGCAGACGCGCCGGGATAGGCACCGGTGATGGAAACCACGGGTGGCGCAATATCCGGGTAGCGTTCTACCGGCAATTTGCTGATCGCGAGGCTGCCGAACAGCATCACGACGATGGCGATCACCCACGCGAAGATCGGGCGATCGATAAAGAAACCTGCCATTTCAATTACCCCTTGCTGGCTTCGTTCTGTGCGTTATCTGCGGTTTCATTTTTCGGTGCGGGCAGATCCACTGGCGCAGGCGCCGCGGCCTCGCCAGCATTGACGACGACACCGGGGCGAATCTTCTGCAGCCCTTCGACGATCACACGGTCACCGGCCTTGAGACCGCTTTCCACCAGCCAGTTGCTGCCAACAGTCTGCGAAACCTGTACCGGGCGAACTTCCACGGTATTGCCTTCGCCAACCACCATCGCGGTGGTATTTCCCTTCGGATCACGTGCCACACCCTGCTGCGGAACCAGCACGGCGTTTTCACGCTGACCACTGCCAACAGCTGCACGCACATACATGCCGGGCAGCAATACATTTTCCGGATTCGGTACTACTACGCGCAGACGAACGCTGCCGGTGGTGGGATCAACACTCACCTCAGAGAATTCGAGTTTGCCAGCGTGGGGATAGGGACTGCCGTCTTCCAGCAGAATCGTTACCGGCAGGTCGTCGGTCTGCTCCATGGTTCCCGCGGCCAGTGACTTGCGCAGGTTCAGCAACTCGCTCACCGATTGGGTGAGGTCCACATAGATGGGGTCCAGTTGTTGAATCGTCGCCAATGGCGCCGCCTGGTTTGAGGTTACCAATGCCCCCTGGGTTACCGACGAGATGCCGATGCGACCGCTGATCGGCGCACTGATACGGGCGAAATCCAGCATCACTCTGGCCCGCTGTACCGCGGCCTTGGCAGAGGCCACATCCGCTTTCGCCTGTTGCAGTGCAGCAACGGCGGAATCGTTGTCCTGCTTGCTCACTGCGCCGGTCTTTACCAGTTCTTGGGTGCGATCTGCCTGCAGCTTGGACACGGTCAGGGTAGCCTGCGCCCGCTCCAGCGAAGCCTTGGCACTGTCGAAATCCGCCTGATAGCGGGCGTCGTCCAGCTGATACAGGGCGCCGCCGGCTTCCACCAGACCGCCCTCTTTAAACAGCTGATCCTTGACGATACCGTCGACCTGCGGGCGAACTTCCGCCACCTTGAAGGGACTGGTACGGCCGGGAAGCTGCCGGGTCAGGGTAACCGGCTGGGTATCCAGGGTGACAACGGTGACCTGCGGCGTGTGTCCCTGCATGGCGGGTTGTTTTTCTCCGCAGGCTGACAACAGCGCTACGGCGAGCAACAGGCTGCCGGAGATCAACGACTTCTTTTTGTGCAACATGACGACCTCGTAATTGCGTCCATACCGGTACCAACTGGTACCACCGCGATAAGTAGCTAGAAAAAATGGCGCCGCTCGGAAGCGGCGGCCATAAAAAGAACGTGACGGGCTGACTGAATGACCCGATCAGCGCATTTGCCCATGTCGGGCGAAGAAGAGTGCTTGCCGAACTGACCTGACTTAAGTGGACAGCATGGCAACTTGAGTCGATTTAAATACATTCATGAATGAATATCAACTATTTATTCATGGATGAATGTAAAGTAAGATCAACCCCCACAGCGATGCGCCAGTGTTCCGTCGCGCAGCACCTCTAATCAGGACCCGATAATGGCCAAACGAACCAAAGAAGACGCCCTGGAGACCCGCGAGAAGATTCTCGACGCGGCGGTGGAGGTCTTCGACCGGCGAGGGGTTTCCCGCCCCTCCCTGACCGAGATTGCCCAGCTGGCGGGGGTTACCCGCGGCGCGGTATACGGCCATTTTCAAAACAAGGCGGACCTGTTCAGCGCACTGGCCGACAGGATCCAGCTGCCAGACGAATCTCTCTGTCAGGCGCCCCATCAATCCTGCGACCCATTGGGCGAACTGCGTAACCGCTGGCTCTTTATGTACCGCGAGGTGATGTCAAACGAACAATGGCATCGGATCTTCGCCATCATTCTGCTGCGCTGCGAATGGGTGCCCGAAAACGGGGAAATCAACCAGCGCTGCAGCGAGGGCCACGCCGAAGGAACAGCGCGGTTGCGGAATTTGATTGAAGGTGCGGTTTCCGTCGGTCAGCTGCCCTCGGACCTCGATGTCGAGGTCGCAGTTCCCGTAGTTCACGCTGGCATTATTGGTTTACTGCAGGAATGGCTGATGAATCCCGATGCATTCAATATTGCCGAGGTCGGCGCCCGTCACGTGGAAGCCATGCTGGAAATGCTGCAAAAATCAGCCCACCTGAGAAAAACACCGGCCGCAGATCGGCCTGAAACCGCGACCGACAGCGCCAGTACTGAGTAATTTTTCATCGCCACCGATCAGATGGCGGGAAATTCATTTCTCTCATTGCCCTATTCCGGCAACCTTTCGCCTTGTTCAAGAAGCATTTCATGCCTTTCGGAGCTTTCAGCCTTTATACTTGTCCTAAGCTATAAGTCGCCACTGCTCCGGAAGCCCCCTTCCGGCCCCATTTGACAGTGGGACGCCTTGAAGTAGGACGTATAAAGAGACTCCTTATGCTTAGCAATCGAATAGCCGCACTGATATCCGGCCTTTCCCTTTCCCTCCTGGTACTCGCATCCCCGGTCGTCGCGGCCGATGACACGGAAGAGCTCAAACCCCACGAAGAACAGGGTGGAACGGCCCGCGAGATCGTCAGCAAACTCGAAATGCTGCATTACAACAAGCTCAAGGTCAGCGATGAAATGTCGGCCGGCCTGTGGGACGAGTACATCGATAGCCTCGACCCAGCCAAGAGCTATTTCCTGGCTTCCGACATCAATGAATTCCGCCAGTGGCGCACCAAGCTGGATGACGACCTCCGCGCAGGCAACGTCGACCGCGGATTCGAAATCTACAATCGCTACCGCCTGCGTATTTCCGACCGCCTGAACAATATCGTCTCGCAGCTGGAAAATGGCCTGCCCAAATTCGATTTCACCAAGGACGAATCCCTTGAGCTGGATCGCGAAAAAAGCGAATGGCCCCAATCCATCAGCGCCGCAGACGACCTGTGGCGCAAGCGCCTGAAAAGCAGCGTGCTCAACCTGCGCCTCACCGACAAGAGCGATGAAGAAATTGCCGACCTGCTCAAGCGCCGCTACAAGGGCCAGCTTAAACGCCTGAGCCAGCAGAATTCCGACGACGTGTTCGAGCTCTACATGAACTCGCTCACCCGCCTGTACGACCCCCACAGCAACTACCTGTCTCCGCGCTCCCTGGAGAACTTCAATATGAGCATGTCCCTCTCCCTTGAGGGTATTGGTGCCGTATTGCAGATGGAAGACGAGTACACCAAGGTGGCGCGACTGGTCGCGGGTGGCCCTGCGGACCGCACCGGCAAGATCAAACCCAACGACAAAATCGTGGCTGTTGGTCAGGATGAAGAAGGCGAAATGGTCGACGTGGTCGGCTGGCGCCTCGACGATGTGGTGGACCTGATCCGCGGCTCCGCCGGTACCTTCGTACGCCTGGAAACCATCCCCACTGGCGGTGACGGCAGCCACCGCACCATCACCATCAAGCGCAGCAAGGTGAAGCTGGAAGACCAGGCGGCGAAAAAAGCCATCTTCGAATTCTCTGACGGCGAACAGAATTACAAAGTGGGCGTGATCAACCTGCCGACGTTCTATATCGACTTCGAAGCCTATCGCCGCCGCGATCCCAACTACAAAAGTACCACCCGCGATGTAGCGCGACTGCTGGACGAACTTCAGAAAGAAGGTGTCGACGGCGTTATCCTGGACCTGCGCAATAACGGCGGCGGCTCCCTGCAGGAAGCCACCATGCTCACCGACCTGTTTATTGATCAGGGTCCGGTGGTGCAGATCCGCCATGCCAACGAACAGATTTCCCGGCACAACCGGTCGCGCTCCCGTGCCATGTATCGCGGCCCGCTCGTGGTACTGATCAATCGTCTGTCCGCCTCTGCCTCGGAGATCTTTGCCGGCGCAATCCAGGACTACAATCGCGGCCTTGTCGTAGGTAACCAGTCCTTCGGTAAAGGTACCGTGCAGACGATGGCGCCACTGAAGGAAGGCCAGCTGAAAATCACCCAGTCCAAGTTCTACCGGGTGTCCGGTGACAGTACCCAGCACGCTGGTGTGATGCCTGATATTGCCATGCCGCAATTGATCGACAGCGAACAGGTCGGGGAGAGCGCCTACGACACCGCGCTGCCCTGGGACCGTATCCATGCCGTGCGCCACGCCAAGTACTTCAACCTGAAGGACATGGTGCCGGAACTGTCAAAAAAGCACGACAAGCGCACCGCCGTCGATCCGGACTTTGTATTCCTGCGCAAGCAGTTTGAATACCAGTCTGAGCGCGCGAATCGCAAGACCGTATCCCTAAACGAACACGCGCGCATTCAGGAGCGTGAAGACCTGAATCAGGAAATTCTCGCAATGGAGAACAAGCGTCGCGAAGCCAAAGGCCTGGAGCCTTACGAGAACTTCGAGGCCTATGAAAAGAGTGAATCGGAAGATACCGCGCCTGTTGGTGGCCCTACCGAAATCACCCTGGAAGACGATCCTGTGCTGAATGAAGCGGGCTACATCATGGCCGACTTTATTGGCTTGAAAAAACACACCAACTCGCCGCAAGTAGCCAACTTCGACTGAATTGAGTGTGCGATAGAGCAAACGGCCTGCGGCTTTAATGAAGTGGCGGGCCGATTAAATCATTACCAAGCCCGCTGCTTTTTATCGAGCAGCGGGCTTTGGCTTTTTGAACGATTGAGAAAACTTTTCGGGGGGAGGAAAAATGAAAGTTGTATCCTTTAACGTAAACAGTATCCGCGCGCGTTTGCACCAGATGGAAACACTGGTGAAAACCCAGTCACCAGACATCATCGGCCTGCAGGAAACCAAGGTCACCGACGAAGATTTTCCGGAGGATGTGATTCGGGATCTCGGCTACGAAGTTATCTATTTCGGCCAGAAGACCCACTATGGTGTCGCCCTGCTGTCCCGCTACCCCTTTCTCAAAAAGCAGTACGGCTTCCCCACCGATGCCGACGATGCGCAGCGGCGCCTGGTTGCCGGTCAGTTCGATATCGGTGCAGACCAGCCTCTCACAGTCATCAATGGCTACTTCCCGCAAGGGGAAAGCCGCGACCACCCGGTGAAATTCCCGGCCAAGCAAAAGTACTACGCGGATCTCGATGCCTACCTGAACAACAGCTGCGACAGCAAGGCACCGGTACTGGTCATTGGCGATATGAACATCTCGCCAACCGATCTGGATATCGGCATCGGCGAACCCAACCGCAAACGCTGGCTGCGGGACGGCAAGTGCAGCTTCCTGCCGGAAGAGCGTGAGTGGCTGGAGAAAATCCATAACTGGGGTCTGGTGGACACCTTCCGTGCGCAAAACCCGGAAACCAATGATCTGTTCAGCTGGTTTGATTACCGCAGCCGCGGCTTTGACCGCGAGCCGCGCCGCGGCCTGCGCATCGACCTGATCATGGCCACCCAAACCCTTGCTGACCGCTGCGTCAATACCGGTATTGATTACGACATCCGCGGTATGGAGCGCCCTTCAGACCACGCGCCAGTGTGGGCGGAATTTGATATCTAACTAGCCAGCCTCGTGGCGCATCGGTACGGCCCCAGTGCGTCACACTTCCCTAGCCTTTTCTGCCTCTCCTCCCCGCCCCTTATCCACCTCGCAACGGCTCATGCACAAAATATCTGGATTCCAACATATTTGATTTTGCGTATATATGAATTTTCGAATACCATGCGCAGCACTGGAATAGCCCTGCTCTGTCGACTCAGGAGTACCCGATGAACCCGGTATCCGTTTTCAAATGCCTTGCCGATGACACCCGCCTGCGCAGTCTCTTATTGATTGCCAGCGAGGGGGAACTGTGCGTGTGCGAGCTGATGTGCGCCCTGGACGAGAGCCAACCCAAAATTTCACGCCACCTGGCGCAACTGCGCAATTGCGAGCTGTTGCAGGATGAGCGCCGCGGCCAGTGGGTCTATTACCGCCTGGCGCCGGACCTGCCCGACTGGATACCGGAGATTCTCCTGCAGACTCTGCAGGCAAATCCCGTATTTATTCAGGCCAACCAGCAGGCGCTGAACGAAATGCAGGACCGCCCCGGAAGCAAAAACAGTTGCTGCTAATCGAGGCTCCACTCTCGATCCCACCTCTGGACCCACTTAGTTCAATGAATCAACTGTAACGGCGTATTGAATTTCGCCTTACCCAAAAGGAAGCACCCGATGAAAATTCTCTATATCTGCACACACAATCGCTGCCGCAGCATCCTCAGCGAAGCCGTCACCAATCATCTTGGCCAGGGTCGCATCGACGCGCGCAGCGCCGGTAGTCAGCCCAGTGGCGAGGTACATCCGCTTTCCCTTGCCTACCTGGCGCAACGCGGTATCGCTACCGACGGCCTCAAGAGCCAGTCCTGGGACGAGTTTGAGAGCTGGGTTCCCGATCTGGTGGTAACCGTTTGCGACAGCGCGGCCGGTGAAGCCTGCCCAATCTGGCTGGGCGAATCGACCAAGGTGCACTGGGGGCTTGAAGATCCATCCAAACTGGAAGGCAGCGAAGAAGAGCTGGCTCAAGCCTTCAATCACACCATCGACCTTATTCAGGCGCGGGTAGAGAAAATGCTCAAGCTCGATCTGGATAAAAAATATGGTTCGGAGCTTCGCGATGCCGCCCAGGCATTGATCGCAAGCGAATAACAACCGCTTACAGGAGGTTCGTGATATGGGAATTTTTGAACGCTATCTGTCGGTGTGGGTGGGTTTGTGTATTCTCGCCGGATTACTTTTGGGGAATATAGCCCCTGAGCTTTTCCAGCAAATCGCCGGCATGGAGATCGCCCACGTCAACTTGCCCGTGGCAGTGTTTATCTGGGTAATGATTTACCCGATGATGGTGCAGGTAGACTTTTCCTCCATCAAACACGTGGGCGACAAGCCGAAAGGTCTGGTGCTGACCCTGGTGATCAACTGGCTGATCAAGCCTTTTACCATGGCAGCCCTCGGCTGGTTGTTCTTCCGGGTGATTTTTGCCGATCTTGTGGATCCGCAAACCGCATCGGAATATATCGCCGGCATGATTCTGCTGGGTGTCGCTCCCTGTACCGCAATGGTATTTGTGTGGAGCCAGCTCACCCGCGGTGATGCAAATTACACGCTGGTGCAGGTCTCGGTAAACGACGTGATCATGATATTTGCGTTCGCCCCGATCGCGGCCCTGCTACTTGGCGTCAGTGATATCACCGTACCCTGGGACACCCTGCTCCTTTCTGTGGTGCTGTATGTATTGCTGCCGCTAATCGCCGGGGTGCTCACACGTCGCGCTCTGGACAAAGCCAACGACCACAGCCGCCTGGACAATTTTCTGCAGCGGGTAAAACCCATTTCTGTGGCCGGCTTGCTGGCAACCGTGGTTCTGCTGTTTGGATTCCAGGCCGAGACCATCATCAATAGTCCGCTGGCGATTGTCCTAATTGCCATTCCGCTGCTGATTCAAACCTACGGCATTTTTGCCGTGAGCTACCTTGCCGCGCATAGAATGAAGCTGCCCCACAATATTGCAGCTCCCGCGTGCATGATCGGCACATCCAACTTTTTTGAGTTGGCGGTAGCCGTTGCTATTTCACTGTTTGGACTGCACTCCGGTGCAGCACTGGCAACGGTGGTTGGCGTACTGGTAGAGGTACCCGTGATGCTCTCGCTCGTCGCCATCGCAAACCGCACGCGCCACTGGTTTGACGGCAATACCTCTCCAGTAACCCAGGAATCAAAAGCTACCGGGGAGAAAGTATGAGCAAGCTCAATGACGAAATGCCGAATCTAATTTCGGATTGCTTCCACGACACCGACAAGAGCCAGTTAACCGCCGCCATAAACGACACAGCACCCAAGATTCTATTGCTATACGGCTCTCTGCGCGCACGCTCTTTCAGTCGGCTGGCCGCAGAAGAAGCCGCCCGTATTCTGAATCGCCTGGGCGCTGAAACCCGTATCTTCAACCCTTCGGGCTTGCCGCTACCGGATGATGCCGATGCGGATCACCCCAAGGTTCAGGAGCTGCGTGAACTCGCCACCTGGAGCGATGGCATGGTCTGGTCCTCGCCGGAGCGGCACGGGGCCATGACCGGTATCATGAAGGCGCAGATCGACTGGATCCCCCTGGCCATGCAGGGCGTGCGCCCCACCCAGGGAAAAACCCTGGCGGTCATGCAGGTGTGTGGCGGTTCGCAGTCGTTTAATGCGGTTAACCAGATGCGCATTCTCGGCCGCTGGATGCGCATGGTCACCATTCCGAATCAGTCTTCCGTGGCCAAGGCCTGGATGGAATTTGATGATGACGACCGAATGAAGCCTTCCTCTTATTACGATCGCATCGTTGATGTAATGGAAGAACTGATGAAGTTTACCTACTTACTGAAAGACAAACGGGACTACTTTACCGATCGCTATTCCGAGCGCAAGGAAACCAGCGAAGAATTTCGCCAGCGGATCGATCAGCGATCCATGTAGGCGCAAGCAACCTGAAAAGTGGTGTTGCACTCGCGACACCAGACTTTGACTCACACGAAAACAACAAGCCCTGTTGTGCAAGGACGTGCACAGGGCAACTCTCCCCCTAGACTCCCTGCAAAAAATACCGCTCTCCCGCTATTCAAACTATTTCGAACCCTCTCCTGAACTGCAAAGCCTAGACCTCACCACTGGACACTAAATCGCAAATACTGCATTTCTGTTACCAAGCAATTAACTCCGCTAATTGCCGCTATAGACAGAAAATATCTGTCACCCGTTTGCGATAAACCGGAAATATTTTCTTCACTCCGCTGCAAGACTTCTCCACAACAATGGGCGCGCCGAATGTTCGGCCGGCTGCACCGCAGTCCGAAACCTACATGAACGAGATACACATTCAGGCCCACGGGAAAGATACCGAGGATACGGTGCGCCCGCACGGCAACCAGAAGTACACATTAGGAGAGTTCCATGATCAGTTCCGTAAAACGCAACGCCTTTCCGGTTGCGCTACTATCCGCAGCGGTAATCTCCGCACTGGGAATCGCACCGACCGCCAGCGCGCAACAGACGACTTCAGCGATTCGTGGCGTAGTGACCAGCGATGGGGGGAAACCCGTCGAAAATGCCAAGCTCACCATCATTCACCAGCCCTCCAACACCCAGAGCGTTATTGAAAGTGGCAATGCAGGCCGCTTCAATGCATCCGGCCTGCGTGTGGGTGGTCCCTACACCGTGCGTGTTGAATCCGATTTTGGGGATGAGACGGTTAACGGTATTTATCTTTCCCTGGGCAATCCCTTAGTCCTCCCCATCGACCTCGACAGTGACGATGTCGAAGTGAATGAGCTTGAAGAGGTTGTTGTGACGGCAGAGGCGCTGCTGTCTGAGAACCGCGGTTCCAGCAGTGTCTTCGGTGAAGACCAGATTTCCTCCGCTGCAACCTTCAACCGCGATCTCAAGGAAATCATCCGGGCCAACCCACTGGCGGTGGTCAGCCCCGATGGCACCGAGCTGAGCATCGCGGGCTCCAACCCGAAATACAACGCGTTCACCATCGACAGCGTGGGTATCAACGATACGTTCGGCCTGCAGTCCAACGGTTACCCCACCAACCGCCCACCGATCTCCCTGGATGCGGTTGAGCAGATCTCCGTGGATTTCGCACCGTTCGATGCCCGTATCGGCAAGTTTGGCGGCGGTAACATTAACGCAGTGACCAAATCCGGTACCAACGAATATCACGGCAGCATCTATGTTGAAAATACGCCGTGGACTGGCACTGCCAAAGACGACCGACTGCCCACCGATGGCTCGGTGACCGAGATCGATATCGAGAACGAGGAAGAGACTTACGGTGCAACCTTCAGCGGCGCACTGGTCCAGGACAAACTGTTTTTCTTCTCTTCCTATGAGAAGTGGGAAGAAGAAGTCGCGTTTGATTACGACCTGAACACCCTCGCCAATCACGATGTAACCCCAGCGGAGCGCGACCGCGCCCTGGCGATCCTTCAGGATGTATACGGTCTGAGCGACACCGCAGGATCTGCGCCAGCCCCCGACAGCGATGAAAAGGTTCTGGTAAAACTGGACTGGAATATCGCCGATAACCAGCGCGCCGACTTCACCTACAGCACCCAGGAAACCCGCTCCGCGCGCAACTACACCGACGGCAGCGAAACCCTGAACCTGGGCTCCAACCTGTGGACCATGGCCCAGGACACCAGCTACTACACCGCGCACCTGTTCTCGGACTGGAGCGATGTATTCAGCACCGAGGTGAACCTGTCCTACAAGGACTATGAGCAGGCCTCCCTGACCAGTTCCAGCTGGGGGGAAATCAATATCCAGACCGAAGATGGGTATATCGTCGCCGGTGCAGACGAAAACCGCCACGCCAACGTGCTGGCCAATGAAGTGTGGAACTTTGGCGTACACGGCACCTACCTGGCCGGTGAAGTCCAGTATCGCTTTGGTGCGGAACTGGAGGACACCTGGAACTACAACCTCTACGGCCGCGATGCACGGGGCACCTGGACCTTTGACAACCTCGACGCGTTTGAAAACCGCGAAGTCGCGAGCCTCGAGTACAGCAACGCCTACACCAACAACATCGATGATATTGCCTACGATGTAAATGGCACTACCTACTCCCTGTACGGTGAAGCCACCTTCGAGCCATTCGCCGGATTTGAGCTTGTGGCCGGTCTGCGCTACGAGACACTGAGCATCGACAGCGCCCCCAACCAGAACGATAATTTTGTGGAAACCTATGGTTTCAGCAACACCGAGAATCTGGATGGACGCGATATCTTCCTGCCGCGCATCGGCTTTAACTGGGCGGTTCAGGATGACCTGACCCTGCGCGGTGGCGTCGGGCGCTTTAGCGGCGGCATGCCACTGGTGTGGGTATCCAACGCCTACACCAACGACGGCACCACCAAGGATTCCTTCTACAGCACCGATGTTGACCCTTCCGAGGTCGACTTCACCGGTGTCCCTCAGGCGGCGTTGGACGCCCTGGAACCCGGTGCCGGCAGCACCAACACCATCGCCCCCGACTTCGAGCTTCCTTCCGACTGGCGCTACCAGCTGGCTACGGACTATGTGTTTGCAATTCCGGGCGTGGGTGATGACTTCAGCTGGACCACCGAAGTCATGTACGTCGATCGTGAAAATGCGGTGTACTGGCGCGACCTGTCGCGGGTCGATAACGGCAAGCGTATCGGCGACCGCATTATCTGGGACAGCATCTATGACGGCACCGAGTTCGAAGGCAACTACGACCTGGAGCTGACCAACGTCGACAATGGTGGCCGCAGTATCATCTGGTCCACCGCCCTGGACAAAGCTTTTGACAACGGCCTCTCCTTCAACCTGTCCTACACCAATCAGGACATTACCGAAGTGAATCCGGGCACCAGCTCCACGGCGGAATCCAACTTCCAATATGAAGTAACCGAAAACCGCAATCAGCCCCTGGAAGGCACTGCCTACTACGAAATCGAGCATCGCTTTGTTCTGAATCTGGGCTACCGCGCCGAGTTCATCCAGGGTTACGCCACCAACTTCAACCTGTTTATGGAGCGCCGTTCTGGACGTCCGTTCTCCTGGACCCTGGACTCCTACCGCGATGCACACTTCGGTGATCAGGCCAGTTTTGACGACTCCGATGTCTACCTGGCCTATATCCCGTCCGGTGCAGATGACCCCAACGTGGACTTTGAAAATGGTCTGAGCTATGGGGAAATTATGGAAATGGCTCGCGCCGCCGGCGTCGATGGCTATGCCGGTGGATTCGTCGACAAATACTCTGACAACATGCCCTGGGTAACCACCATGGATCTGGCAATCAGCCAGGAAGTCCCAGGCTTTATGCCGGAGCACCGCGGTCTGGTGTACCTGACCATCGACAACTTCGCCAATCTGCTCAACGACGATTGGGGTAAGGTGTACGATCTGGAGTACCCGCAGAACAAGCTGTTCGACTTCGATGTGAATGAGGACGGCCAGTATGTGTACGACGAACCCTTCGGTGGCTTTGATTCGCGCAACTACAGCCGTTTCGAGGCAGCAGAGTCTACCTGGCGTGTGAAGCTGGGCCTGAAATACAACTTCTGATCCAGCCCCTGCGGAGCCGGAACTTTACGGCCCCGCAAAACAGAAATGGCCTGTCATTGACAGGCCATTTTTTAACGGTTTCGCGATCTATTTATTCGCCGAGCCAGCGCTCCAGCGTCTCCGCCAGGCTGTCTTTACTCAACGGCTTGGTAAGGAAATCGTCCATTCCCGCTGCCAGACAACGCCCCTCAAACTGCTCTTCCGTGGTACTGGTCAATGCCACCACCGGCAAGCGATCGTCGCTGGAATATTCGCTTTCCCACAGCCGCAACTGCTCGATAATCTCCGCACTGTGGCCGGTATTCTGCTGGCAATCCACCAGCAGCAGGTCAAAATTGTTTTCGGGTAGCAACAGCAGCGCCTCTTCGACGGAGGGAACCACCTGAACCTGATACCCCAATGCCTGCACCATTTCCTCGGTTACCCCCTGATGCTGCCGGGACTCCTCGATCAACAACAGGTTGTTTTTGCGGGGCACCGCAGATTGTTGGCTGACCACCCTCCGGCTGGCTTTTTTCTGGCCACCGAACAGCCGCAAAACCAGCGCATCGTGGAATTCTTTACGGGTCACCGGCCGGGCCAGATATTGCGCTTCCGGGTCAGCCGCGGCCAGTGGTGAAAACTCCAACTTGTGACCATAGCCCCCGAGGCATAGCAGGGGAAATTTGGTACTTTCTGTCTTGTTTGACGCAATCACCTGCGTCACGCCACTCAACATCTGCGCATCCGCGGCTGCCGGTGCCAACACCACCAGCTGGCCGCGCTCCATAAACTGCAACAGCTCATCCATCGGTGCGGTACTTCCGTCGTCCCAGACTTCACAGGACACTTCCATGCCGAAGGACTTCAATTGTTGCACGATACCGCCCACAAACAGACCGCGCTGATGCAGCAGCAGAATCTCGGTATCCTGCAGGCGTCGGTCAGGCTGTAAATAGATGCGCTGGTTTGGCTCGATCTCGAATTTGATCACCACCTGATAGCGGTTGCCCTCGTCAGATGAGTGCAGTTGCAGGTAGCCCCCCATGGCCTCCGCCAGGCCCTTGGCGATATTCAGCCCGAGTCCGGTGGTCACCTGGGTGGTGTCCATACGGGAGAATGCACCAAACAGTTCCGACTCGTCCGGCAGGATTTCACCGCGACCGTTGTCCACCAGCTTGAGCGTCAACTGCCCTTCTTCGGTTCCCACCTGCTCAAACAGGACTTCCCCCCACAGCTCACCGCTCTCAGCGATTACCGTGGCGGAGTCAACCAGATTGCGAATCAGCTGCGCGGTCTTGCGGTTATCGCCGGTCACCATGACCGGCAACTCATCACTGATCTGAAAATTGAATTCGAGGCGCTGACGCTGGGCAGCGCGCGCGGCGAACTTGAAGGCTTTCTCGATGGTTCGCACCAGATTGAACGGCGCGCGCCGCAGGTGAATATCTTTGCGCGCTACGCGGGTGAACATACCCACGTTATCAACCAGTTTCAGCTGTTGGTTGCAGGCGTTCTTGGCCAACCGCACCCATTCCCGCTGGCGCTCGGAAAGCCGGTCTCCGTCTAGCAGCGCCAGAGCCCCCAGGGAGTCAGACAGCTGGCTGCGAAATTCCTGTCCGACATTGGCCAGAAACTCATTGGTAACTTCTACTGCCGCATCGGAGTGCTTGCGCGCCGCGGCGAGATTGCTGGCCTTCTGCTGAAGCGCCTGCATGGCAGCCACGCGATCCCAGTAATTTTCAGACTCACGCCGCGCCTGGTGCGCCATCAGCCATACAAACGCCAGCGTCAGAGCACCATAGATAGCCCCGAGAATATCCGCTGTCATAAACCCCTGTAGGGCGGCCGGCACCAGAGATCCCGCCAGAAACCAGGTCAAAAAACGGTGGTATGGAGAGAATACAGAAGCCACGCTGGCGCAAAACACAACGGTATACAGCCACAGGAACTGAGTGGCCGGCGAAAAGCCCAGTAAAAATACATGGCTCAGGAGAATAACGCCCCACCAGATCGCCCCGAGGGTAGAGGCCAGGAAATATCGGTGCCGCCAGCGCTTGGGACCTGTGGCATAAATATTGTCAAAGCGGAAAACGTAATAGGCGCGGAACAGAGTGACCAGGACCAGAACAATCGCCAGGGACAGAACCAGTTTGGGTGCGAGGGTTCGCAGCTCACCGATAGCAACGGCAATGGCAAACGCCACCATGGTGAACAACATACCGCGGCGACTGTATTTGGCAATGCGCGTATCCGTGTTCCGGCATACGCGGCGATCTTTTTGAACTTTCAGTTCCGGGTGATCAAATAACGGCATAGCGATTTCCGGCGAACGCTCCCTGTGACGGAAATGTCGAGGCGCTGCAATGGCTTTTTACTGGCCCAGGCCCATAACTTCGACCAATACGGTTTTTACGAGGAAGCCCAGCAAGCCTAGACCAAGAGCAATAAACAGAATGAAAGTGCCGAAGCGACCCGCCTTGGACTCCTTCGCCAGATTCCAGACGATAAACACCATAAACAGAATCAGGCCGCCAATGCCAATGATCAGGGAATACTCTTCAAACAGCTCGAAGCTCATGACACCTCTTCTACGCGTAAATCCAGGCTTTAGCCGGGCTACATCCTTCCACCGCTCGAGAGTCGGTGAAAAATTGGCGCGTATTGTATAGGAGGTTGCAGCGCTAAACCATGTGCCCGGCGGGCGGATTTCAGGGGCACCGGCGCGGCTTCAGGCGCCTTGATAATAGTCGCTGTCGTCAATACGTGTGCCGCACTTCACCCGGCGGACCTCACGGTCTCGATACCGACTGTCATGCCAGCAGCGGGGGAGGGATTCACCGGAGAGGAAGCGCAAGTCCGCCTTGTCGAAGACCTCCGGATCCTGGACCTCTTCACCCCACAAATAGCGACCGACGACGGTAAGCTCGTACGGGTTGGCCAGTGTGACCACATCGGCCACATCGATCAGGTGATTGCCGTCGGCATTTCTCAGCAACATGGTTGACCCCTATTTCTTCTCAATACCCATCAGTATAGGGAGAAATCGGCGCCATCCGAGGATGAATTTAGGTTTCTGAACGGCGAAGCACGACGCGAAAAAGCGCCGAGATTACGATTTAGCAGAACCTCCAGGGAAATATTCGCAGCTAAACAATGAAAAAATAGAACGAAAGGTCATTTTCAGTGCAAGGCTTGTGAAACACTCCGTTTCTCGCCAAAGGAGCGCCTTAGCGCTCCAGTGTCAGTCGAGCGGATACCATCCCCTCTTCTGCCAGCGCATCCACACTGACAGAGCGAATAACGAATCGCTGCTGCAACAGGGTGTTCAGCCAGGGTTGCAGATCCTGGTAACGGGCTTCATCCACCCACAGGCGAATGCGACGGTCGCCTTCCGGCTCAAAGCGCTTGATGGTTACCTTGTGGTTATTGGCTGCCGCCGTAACCCGCTGCAGCAGAGTGCCCTGCCCCTGGGATTGGCCACCACCGCTGCGTTGAACACGCTCGAGCTGTGGGCGCTGCTTCTCAATCCACCTAACCAACTCCTGTGCGCTCTCGGCGTCGGTGCGGGCGCTGTCAAAGAAAGACTGTGCTGGCTTGAAAAGGCCAAACACTATCACGGTCAAGCCCAGGAACAGCCCGAGGATTCCGAGGGCGCGCTGGTCTCCGGGCGGCAACGCCAGCCACTTTTGCCGCCACTGTTCGATTGTTTGCTTCATAGAAATCTTTCTTCGTTATCGCAGGCGGATCCGACCGGACACACCCTCTTCCAGCTCGTTGGCCGCGAGCAGTTCGGCCTTGAACTGGCCCTGCCCCAATTTGTTAACAACAGAATCCAGTTGCCCGAGATTGGCGGCGCGCAATTGCAACACCAGCTCACCGCGGTTGCCGTCGAATCGCAGGGACTGCAGCTTAAGATCGCCGCTTTTGGCGCCCCCCCACACATTACTTAACTGTTGTAACTGGCCGGCGAACTCACCACCGCCGCCGCTGGCCTGATTCAGATACCCGGTAATCTGCCGGCGCAGGTCCGCGCTGGGTGAATCTCCCGGGAAAATCTCGCTGAACAGGTTGCGGGCAGCCTCCTCAGCATTGGCCGCCTGGATTTTGTAATAGGTACCGGCAGCGATGAAAAACACCAACTGCAAGACGAAACAGGCTGCGACCGCAATCGCAGGCTTCTTCCACCAGGGCCCCGCGTCGGACTGAAGGGCAACCTGATAAGGACCGGTTAACATATTGCCGGCAATGGTAGGTTTCAGGCTTGCAAGGAACTGCTCTTCCGCTGACGCATCGAGTACCTGTACGGAACCAAGCTGTTCCAGAGTGGCGCGCTCAAGCTCAGTCGCGTCACCCGACAGCCGCAGCTGCTCGGTTTCCGCATGCGCCCCGCTCAATTCATCGGGCTCACCGTCCGCACCGGTTTCCTGACCTTCCGCGGCAAACAGGCTTTCTGCAATCACCCCCGCCAACGGCCGGTTTACAGACAGGCCACGGCCACTGACGTGCCAGAAATGCGCACGTTCGCCATCCAGCCATACGGCGGACTCGGGGCTGGTATTGGCCAGCAAGCGGTATTCGGGGATTGCGGTGGTTACCGGCCAACCCAGGCGCTCGATTTGCGCCTTGAGAATTGCAAGCTTGAGACTCGCCACCGCCATAACGCTACAGAGGTCCCCCTGCACCGGCTCACAGACAAAGTGCAAATCTTCGACATCTTCTGCCAACTGCTCTTCGACCATGTAACCGACCGCCTGGCTCTGGCGTCGGGCTGCACGGGGTACGGTTTCGAGGCCGCTCCAGACCCAGGTCCCGGGGATAAGTAACACACCCCGTTCGCCCGGTTCGAATTCAAGGCTCACGCCAGCGGCCTCAGTGCCTTCATCTGTGTCTGCCTCGGTGTCGGTACTGACCGGGTTCACGGGCTCTGCGTCGCCGGCAAACGCCTGCGCAAAATCCACGTCTATGGCAACCGGCTGCCACTGCCCTTGCTGCCAGTACTCAAGCACGACTGACCCGGCGCCAAGCACGTGGTTGCCACTATGGGCACCCGCACCAGGCTCACGCAGCCGTAATAGTTTTACTTCCTGGCTCAATTAGACCCCCAATAATTCCTGCAAAAACTGCCCGGAGAATTCGCGCCGCTGGCGCTGTATAACTTTTACTTTTCCGGTAGTGGTGTCGAGTTTCAGAATCGACTCCCAATACTGCCGGTGCTCCAGCCCCAGTTGTACCGCAATATGCGCGACATAATACGCACTGTTGAAATCCAGATCGCCCCCACCCGAGACATTGAACGAAGACAGGTCGGCCATCTGGGTAAAGGCCACACCCGATTCCCGCTGGGTGATAAGACCCGCAACATTCGCCGACGGAAGCATTGCCGACAACAGTTCTGCCGACGCCGTATTCACGTTGACCGGCGTTCCGGCCTCGGGGAGTGCGCAAAGCTCCGGCTCAAGCTGGCGCCAGACTTCTGGCTCCATACCCTGAACTGCACTCAATTCGGACACATCCGTAATCAATGTATCGGGGGTGCGGTAAGCCAGTTCCAACCCGAGATAACCGGTATCTTCACCACCGGATGCCAGGGGGGTATCACCGGGGTCGAGCCAGTCCTCGATCGCCAGCGCCATATCCGCTTGCCCACCGAGATTGCTGACCAGACGACGCAAGACTGGCCCCGGCCCGCTGCCTGCGGAACCCCCACCGCCAGACCCGGAGCCACTGGACGCTCCAGGCACTGTTAAATTATTTACATTAAAACATCCATGTAAGTCTTTGATTAATATGCGGATCTTTCCGTTATCGGGATTGAACTCGGTCTGATGCTGCGCCCAGAGCTCATGTAGATTGTCACTGGCGGGGCCTGCGTCGCGATCCTCTTCAAAATCCTTCTCCAGCGTCACAATCGCCCAGGCTTCCGCGCCGTGTACAAACTCTGCAAGCTGGGTGTTTGCGAGAATCGCACTGGTGCGGGAAATGGCCAGGCGATTCCGCGTAACCGCGTGGGTCACTGCAGCGACAGCAATCACCATCACCAGCAGAACGGTGATCAAAGCCACGCCGTTCTGCTTCCGCAGCGGGTGGCGATCGAGCCGACCAGGCGATTGCGTGCGAATGGGGGTAAACATTACTCGCGACCCTCTTCTTCGCGGCCGCTGCGATCGTCGCTACCCTCTTCTGAGCCACCAGAGCCGGACCCGGAACTGTTTTCATCGCCGTCGCCACCGCTGGAGCTGCCGCCACTACCGCCGACGCCCGATGAAACGGTGTACTCCGGCAGTGAAAACAGTCGACGCATCTCGCCGCCGGTGCGCGTCAGCAGGGTAACTTCGATAGCCTGCGGCAAACGCAAGTCCACCGCGCCAGGCGTGGAACCAGATGAGACTGGAGGCCACTGCGCCAGCCAGGTCTGTGTATCCCGGTCAAAATACCGCACATTCAATTCGACAATTCCGTCCAGAACCGGCTCGGCTACCGGCTCGGAATCCGGGCCGCGATCGAGGATACGCCAGCGGCTGCGAAGTAGTAACGCGGTGTCATCGTCCGGCTGCTCATATCGCTCATCCTCGTTATCCGCGTATCCGATACCGTAATGCAGGCGCTGTAAATTACCGCGCGGATCACCGGTGAGGTTGGCGGCGCCGAGGCGGGTAAACTCAAATTCGTTACTCACCCCCTGAAATGCCGGTTCGTAGCCGCTGTAGCCGTTCTTTACCGGCCGCGCGGTAAACTGCCGCAGGTCATCATCCAGGCGATACATGGCCATGGACAGGCGTCGCATTTCATCGGCACGTGCATTCAATACGCGATCGGTAGTAAAGAATGTTTCCAACAGTGAATAGGAGCCGATGCCAATAATGGAAACAATCACCAGAACCACCATGACCTCGATCAGGGTGAAGCCGGCCTGGCCTGTTCGGCGGGAAAAGCGGAAAGAAGGTCGCATAATCACATCACTCCGCCACCCAGGAATCGATCGTGAGAATTGGCGGCTTGTCCGGCCAGCCAACCTGAACGACGATTTGCCGCATGCGCGGTTCACTGGTTGCCTTGACCTCAGCTGTGACTTCCCACTCCCGCTCCGCCAACAAAACCCGCTCGGTTTCCTTACCCAGGGGCGGCCAGTCAGTTCGCAAACGAATTTCAGCCAGTGCCTGTTGAGCCACGAGATTGGCGGTAAGACGCTCCTCCAGTGCAGCCTGCTGACGCACACTGTCTTGCAGGGTTTTCAGTACACTTGCGGCAATCACGCCGAAAATCACCAGCGCAACCAGCACTTCAACCAGGGTGAAACCGCGGGTTGTCCCGAGCCGTCTGTTAAGCCCAGTGCGGTTAGTAGTCATCTGCCTGCCATTCCAGTTGCATGCCGTACAGGCTGCTGTAGGAAATGATCGCTCCCCGTCCGATATCGCCATCGCGCATCAGAAAGAATGCCACCTCCACGGGAAGCACTTCACCACTGGACAGGGCTGCAAACTGGGGTTTGATTTCTTTCTCTTTCTCTTTGTCTTTGCCGCTTTCACTGCGACCGCTGGGGGCAAAGCTTGAACTACTAGTGTCCGCGCTGGGCAGCTCCGTTTGGGAAAGCACTTCCAGACGCATATTGGGCGGCAGCTCGTGAGACATAAAGCGGCCGGCGTTGGCGGCATTCGGCGTGGCCGAAAAGTCGAACTCTTCCCATTTGAGCAGCGACGAGTCATAGCGCACCACCTGATAGCGATCCTCTTCAAACACGACACCGTAATGGGCCTTATCGATCAGTGCCCGGTCCGCCACCAGCTGCAGGAGGTTTGCCAGCCGCTGAACCTCACCGGTCCAGTTACGGCTGTCGGTATTACGAAGGGAGAGCGTCGCCATGCCCGCCAGTGAGGCGATGATCACAATCACCACCAGCAGTTCGATCAGGGTAAATCCCCGTTGGCGGTGGGCCGCGACGCGCATAACAGATTCAGGCCTCAGCCTTACAGCTCGGACGCGAACAGGTCGGCAGACTCGCCTTCACCACCGGGCTTGCCATCGGCACCCAGGCTGAACAGGTCGTAGGGGCCGCTGCTGCCCGGGCTGATGTACTGATACTCGTTGCCCCAGGGGTCTTTCGGGGCTTTCTTCAGGTAGGGCTCGGTCCAGTTTTTGGCTTCCGGGAAGCCGGAAGGTTTCGCAACCAGCGCACCCAACCCCTGATCAGAGCTCGGGTACACGAAGTTGTCCATACGGTACATATCCAGCGCCGTGGAGATGGCACGGAGGTCGACGGTCGCTGCCTTGATGCGAGCTTCACCGGTACGGCCCATAATGTTTGGTACCACCAGTGCGCCCAGCACACCGAGAATCACGATCACCACCATGATCTCAATCAGGGTAAACCCCTTACTTTTACGCAGATTCTTCATTTCTCACCTCGCGTGTTCAAAATCTCTCGGCCGCCCTGCTCCCGCACGTAGCAGATCAGACAACCAGTTGGTTCATATTCATAATCGGCATCATGATGGCCATCACGATAAACAGTACGATCCCGGCCATCACCAGCAACATCAGCGGCTCAAACAGACTGACAAACGCGGTGACCGCGCCCTGCAGATCCCGCTCCTGGTTCTCCGCAGCACGCTCCAGCATCTCGTCGAGCGTGCCGGAGGATTCACCGCTGGCGATCATATAGGTCATCATCGGCGGGAAGTACTCAACGTCTTCCAGCGCCCGCCTCAGGCTGCCGCCCTCGCGCACAAATTTCTGCGCTGTTTGGAGACGCGCTTTCAGAAAATCGTTCCCCATTACACCGCTGGCAATGCCCATGGCCTGGACCAGGGGCACACTACTACCGGTCAGGATGGCCAAAGTACCGACATAGCGGGCACTCTGTCCGCCCCGCACCAGCCAGCCAATCACCGGCATTTCCAGCAAGCGATGGTGATAGCGGTAGCGGAACCCGGGCTGGCGCAAAAGAAACAGCCAGCCGATAACCAGCAGAACAAGGACCGGGGGAATAATCCAACCCCAGGAAGAAATGAAGTTACTGATCGACACCAGTATCTCTGTGGCCAAAGGCAATTGCTGGCCGGTACCGGTAAACACCTCGATCACATCAGGTACCACATACACCATCAGGCCGGTCACCACGAGCACGCAGATCACCACCAGCACGATCGGATAGATAAGGGCAAGCTGCACCTTCTGGCGGAACTGTTGCTGGGTCTCGGTGTAATCCGCGAGGCGCTCGAGCACGTCATCGAGGTGCCCGGAGTGCTCACCGGCTTCGACGGTTGCGCGGTACAATTTTGGAAATGCACGCGGGAAGCTGCCCAGCGCCTGCGCCAGGCTGTGCCCTTCCAGCACCTTGGCACGAATCGCCAGCACAATGCGGCGCACTTTCTGGTTGCGGGTCTGATTGGCGATTGCGCTGAGGGTTTCCTCCAGCGGAATACCCGCGCGCAAGAGCGTCGCGATCTGCCGCGTGAGCAGCGCCAATGGTTTGATACCGAGGCCCGGGCTACCACTTAAAAAGCTGCCGGCAGATTGCTGGGAGGACTCACCGGCGGCGGTGACTTCCAGAGGAATCAACCCCTTGGCACGGAGCTGCTGACGCGCAGCCTTGGCACTGTCTGCTTCCAGGGTACCGCGGTTTTTTCGTCCGCCGCTGTTGAGTGCCGTGTACTCGAATGCCCCCATATCAGGACTCCTGGGTAACCCGCAGTACTTCTTCCAGTGAAGTAATGCCCGCAAGAACCTTGGCCATACCGTCGTCGCGAATACTCGGGCCGAGCTTGCGCGCCTCGTTCACCAGCGCACTTTCCGAGTCGCGATCGTGGATCATCTGGCGAAGTCGCTCGTTGACCGGTACCAGTTCATAGATACCCACCCGACCGAGATAACCGCTGTGGTTACACTTTTCACAACCACCGGGGCCGTAAATGGTGGCGGTAGCCCCCTCTTCCAGCCCAAGCATGCGGCATTCAAACGCATCTGCCTCGTGGGGCTGACGGCAATCCGGGCACAGAACGCGCACCAGGCGCTGGGCCAGAACCCCGATAATGCTTGAAGACAACAGGAAGGGCTCGATCCCCATATCCACCAGGCGGGTGACCGCACCCAGCGCGGTATTGGTGTGGAGCGTGGAGAGCACCAGGTGACCGGTCAAGCTCGCCTGAATGGCGATCTGCATGGTTTCCAGGTCGCGGATCTCACCAACCATCACCACATCCGGGTCCTGGCGCAAGATCGCGCGCAGGCCACGGGCGAAGGTCATATCCGCCTTGGTATTCACCTGGGTCTGGCCGACCCCTTCCAGGTTGTATTCCACCGGGTCTTCCACGGTGAGAATATTTTTTTCCCGGTTATTGATACTGGCGAGGCCCGCGTACAGAGTGGTGGTTTTACCGGAACCGGTTGGACCGGTAACCAGCAAAATTCCGTGGGGGCGGCCGAGCAACTCGGTAATGACCTTGAGATCGCGCTCCGCCATACCCAGGTTGCGCATATCCATCTTGCCGGCCTGCTTGTCCAGCAGACGCATTACCACCCGCTCACCGGCGGACGACGGCATGGTGGATACACGGACGTCCACCTCGCGCCCGCCCATCAACAGGGAAATACGGCCATCCTGGGGCACCCGTTTCTCGGCAATGTCGAGTTTCGCCATAACCTTGATCCGCGACACCAGCAGTGGTGCCAGGGCGCGACGGGGCTGCAGCACTTCACGCAGGACACCGTCCACGCGGAAACGCACCACCAGGCGCTTTTCAAAGGTTTCAATATGGATATCCGAAGCCCCCTGCTTGAGGGATTCGGCAAAGATAGCGTTGATCAGACGAACGATAGGCGCATCGTCTTCCTGCTCCAGCAGGTCTTCGGTCTCGGGCAGGGAGTCCGCCACCGCAGCAAGATCCAGGTCATCGCCCAGGCCTTCAACATCAGAGAGATTGCCACCCTCGCGGTTTTCGTATTCCCGCTGTAACGAGCGCTGAAAGGACTCCACATCGACCGGCGCCACACCCAATGGCACCTCACACAGACGCTGTACTTCCGCCAATACCGACGGGTTCAGCGGCGCCACATACTGGCAGACCGGAGTGCCCTCCACTTCCGCCAACAGCACCTGATGCCGCTTGGCAAACGCGTATGGCAGGCGCTTGAGCACGACTTCCGCCATCACTTGACGCCCTCAGGCTCCACGGGAACGGGCTCCTGGGCATCCTGCTCGTAGCTTGCCGCAGGTGGCAGCAGGTCGGGCAGAACATCGCCGCGATTCCAGTCCCAGATTCGGCTGGTGTCGTCGCGCATACGCAGTTGCTTTTCCTGCATATCGCGGTAGCGACGACGGGTTTCCTCGTAGCCTGCAATCTGATTGCTGAGAATACGCGGACGGATAAATACCATCAGGTTGGTTTTATCCACGTCTTTCGACGAGTTGCGGAACAACCGGCCCACCCCGGGAAGGTCACCCAGCAAGGGAACCTTGTTGTTGATTTCGGTCAGCTTGTCTTCGATCAGTCCGCCGAGCACCAGAATGGCGCCATCGTCGATCAGCACCTTGGTGCGAATCTCGCGCTTGCTGGTGACAATGTCCGAAGCCGCACCGGTAACCGGCAGCACATTTTCCACTTTCTGCTCGATATCCAGCGTTACCGAGTTGTTGTTATTGACCCGCGGCGTGACCTTGAGAATGGTACCCACATCCTGACGCTGAATGGTCTGGAAGGGATCGTTGTTACTGCCAGTGGTCAACTGCGATCCGGTAATAAACGGTACATTCTGACCAACCAGAATTTCTGCTTCCTCGTTGTCCAGGGCCATGATGGTCGGCGTGGATAGAATATTTGCGTTGTTCTCAGAGGCGATCGCATTAATTGCCACGCGCACGTCGGTACCGCTCAGGAACCCAAGATTCAGACCCGCACCGACCAGGTTCAGCGGATCCAGGGAACCCGGGTTGATGGGAACACCATCCACCTCAATGGTGTTGTCCCCGTCAGGATCACCAATGGCCACATCGTTATTGAAGCCGGCAAAGATATCGTCGTCGTTCCCGGCGAGCCACTTGATGCCCAGGTCACTGCCAGACCCTTCCGTAACTTCTACAATAATCGCCTCAATCAAAACCTGCGCCCGGCGCACATCCAGTTTGGCAATTACCCCTTTCATGGTTTCCAGCAGCGATGGAGGCGCGGTAAGAATCAGCGCATTCAGCTCCTCGTTGACCTGAATACTGACCTCGACATCAGCGACCTGCTGATCTTTCTCGGTCTTCTGGATACTGCCACTCATACCCTCGAGGATTGGCTTCAGGTCCACCGCGCTGGCGTACTGCACATACACAACCGCAGTGTTGCCCTCGCCTGCCAGCGGCTGGTCGAGGCGTTGAATCACTTTCTTGAGCTGCGTGCGGGTAACCGGATCGCCGGTAAGAAGTATACTGTTGGAGCGCTCATCGACTGCAATACGCAATGGCTGCACATCATTGCCAGCCTGCTTGCCTCCGCCCTGCAGCAGCTCATTCAACACCTGCTTCACCTCTTTGGCAGAAGCAAATTCCAGCGCAACCAGCTCGATATCGATAGCTCCAGCGCGGTCTAGCTGCTTGATAAGGCGCACAATCTGATCGATGTTCGCGGCGCGGTCGGCAACAATCAGCGTATTGGTGTCCGCGTAGGCCGCCAAATGGCCCGTTTGCGGAATCAGCGGACGCAACATGGCGATCAGCTGCGCAGCGGAAATATTTTCGACCTTCACCGTGCGCACCACCAGCGCCTCACCTGGCGCGCGGGTCTGCTCGTCAATCACCGGAATTGCCTGCTGCTTGGCGAGCGCGTCGGGCACCACTTTCCAGGCATCACCCTGCTCTACCAGGCTGAAACCATTTACCTGCAATACCGACATGAAGACGTCAAAGGCCTGCGCGTGGGACATGGGGTCACCCGCGACCACGGTCACCTTACCTTTCACATTGGGGTGGACAATGATGTTTTTACCGGTGAAATCCGCAGCCCAGTTGATCAGGTCACGAATATCGGCGTTGTCGAGTGAAAGAGTCACTCTCTCCGGGGAAGACTGAGCCAGCACCGAAAAAGACAACAAAAAACCCATGGCGACTGCAACCAGTCGTCGGTGTAACACGCTCATCATTATGAATCTGACTCTAATTCTTATCTGGTCGGTAAATGGTTAGGTCTTGAAAGCGAATACCCAAGTTCCCAATTCGCTTGCCTGCACGGCGGACAAGTCCGCTAGCGGCTAGACTGCGCCCCCTGACGCTCTCGAGCCATTTCACGCAGCTGCTCAAGGCGCTCGCGAATGGACTGCTGTTTATCGGCCTGGCCAGCACTGGAGTTTGCACTGATCACCTTGGCCGCCTGGCGGGCGTAGTTCGCATACTGTTTAGGCACAGTCGGGCGACCTTCCGCATCCGGGTAGGTCAATTTTTCCATCTGACCGTTACGGCGAAGGATAATATGGTCGACTTCTACGGAATAGACCTCTGCGCCCCCCGGCAAGGTCTGTCCTACAAAAATACGCTCTGCGGGCTTGCCCCTTTCTGCGATCAAGGCGCTGGCATGCTCATTGACGCTACTGCTGAGTACACCAGAAAGTACAAGATTGAGTTGGGTGATGGGGATATTGGCCAGGTCGATTTCGGGCTCTTCCGCCTTTTTGACCGGTGCGACACCAAAAAATGCCGTTGCAGGAAGTGTCTCCGTGGTATTGCGCGACACGGAGCGACTGCTCCGTTCCGCCAACAGGCTCTGCTCACCACTGTCGCCGGGAACAGCCAGATGACCGTAAGCCATCAGGTTTACAGCAAACCAGCCGCCAACAACCGCTGTAGTCGCCAGCAGGCTCCTCTTGGCACTACTCCCCGGAGCCCCCGGATTCTGCAGTGCGGACGTAAGTGTGCGCTTGACCAAAGACATGATGAAACCCGTCGCAAACAGCGTAATTCTATTTATTGGGCGCCTATTCTCGGGGCTTCCCCCCAGAAAGGCAATGCTCTCAACCGTATAGGTTAAATAACAACCAGCGGGCGAGTAAAGCCACAAACGCCAACATACCCGCCACAGTGACCCAACATTCCGTCAAAAACAAGAAAGGCGGCCAGTGGCCGCCCCTCTTTCCGGAATAGAGTATATGAACTGAATGTTACAATTTGGTTTCCAACTCCGGCACCGCATCGAACAGATCGGCCACCAGGCCGTAGTCCGCCACTGAGAAGATCGGCGCTTCTTCGTCTTTATTAATAGCCACGATCACTTTGGAGTCTTTCATGCCCGCGAGGTGCTGAATGGCGCCTGAAATACCAACCGCGATATACAGATCCGGAGCAACGATCTTACCGGTCTGACCGACCTGCATGTCGTTCGGCACAAAGCCAGCGTCCACGGCGGCGCGGGATGCGCCCACAGCAGCGCCCAGCTTGTCGGCAACCTTGTACAGCAGCTCGAAGTTCTCGCCGTTCTGCATACCGCGACCACCGGAGATCACGACGCGTGCCGCGGTCAGTTCCGGACGGTCGGACTCGGCCAGCTCTTCGCCAACGAATTTGGAAACGGCTGCATCGTCAACGATATCGACAGTCTCCACAGCGGCGCTACCGCCTTCTGCGGCAACCGGATCAAATGCGGTAGTACGCACAGATGCCACTTTGATGGCGTCAGAGCTCTGTACGGTAGCAATCACATTACCGGCGTAGATCGGACGCTTGAAGGTATCGGGGCTCTCTACTGCGATGATGTCGGAAATCGGCTGAACGTCGAGCAGTGCCGCTGCACGGGGCAGCATGTTTTTGCCGGTCGTCGTGGCCGGTGCCAGCACGTGACTGTAGTTCTTGCCCAGGTCTGCCACCAGTTTGGCAACATTCTCCGCCAGCTGATGCTCGTAAGCCGCATTATCGGCCACCAGCACCTTGCTTACGCCGTCGACCTTGGCCGCGGCTTCACCAACCGCACCACAGCCACTGCCAGCCACCAGCACGTCGATATCACCACCAATGGCTTTAGCGGCAGCAATGGTATTCAGCGTGGCGCCCTTCAGTTCCGCATTGTCGTGTTCTGCAATTACAAGAATACTCATCAGATTACCTTCGCCTCGCTTTTCAGTTTTTCTACCAGTTCCGCTACATCGGCAACCTTGATGCCTGCCTGACGCTCGGCTGGCGGCTCAACTTTCAGGGTCTTGGTGCGCGGGGCGATATCCACACCCAGCTCTTCCGGGTTGGTTACATCCAGAGGCTTTTTCTTGGCCTTCATGATGTTGGGGAGGGAGGCGTAACGGGGCTCGTTCAGGCGCAGGTCGGTGGTGACCACCGCCGGCAGGGTCAGCTCAACGGTCTGCAGACCGCCATCGATTTCGCGGGTCACCTTGACGGAGCCCTCTTCAACATTGACTTCAGAGGCAAAGGTACCCTGCCCCATGCCAGTCAAAGCGGCCAACATCTGGCCAGTCTGGTTGTTGTCGCCATCGATGGACTGCTTGCCCAGAATCACCAGCTGCGGCTCTTCTTTATCTACGATGGCCTTCAGGCATTTGGCCACGGCGAGCGGCTGCAGCTCGGCGTCGGTCTCTACCTGGATTCCGCGGTCGGCACCCAGTGCCAGTGCGGTGCGAATCTGTTCCTGACACTGCTTCGGGCCCATGGAGACAGCGATGATCTCGCTGACCACACCCTTCTCTTTCAGGCGAACCGCTTCTTCTACCGCGATCTCACAGAATGGGTTGATGGACATCTTGACGTTGGCAGTGTCCACATCAGAACCGTCCGCCTTGGGGCGAACTTTCACGTTGTAATCGACAACGCGTTTCACGGCTACAAGAACTTTCATGAAAATCCCGTCTCAGTAGTCTACATAAAGGCCGCAATCGCTGCCGTTTACGGCGCTGACCTGCGGCATGGGTAACTCGCGCAGCCTTCCGGCTGAGTGTTTCAGCGGCCCTGCCAAAGCACCCGGAGCGAGTGTTTTAAGGCACCTGCGAGCCTGCCTCCAGTTCAAACAAGCGTTTGAGCGGCGTGTATGTTGGCCCTTTCACAGACCAAAATCAATAGTTGAATAGTAAGCCTAGCAGCCATTCATAAGATCAATTTCGAGCCATAAACAAGCCCGATTGTGCGGCTCCAGAAACCGTCTAATACGCCAGTATTTGCCAGCGGAAATGAAAATTTACGCAATTGGTGGGGTTGCACGATGCCCGATATAATCCGCCTACCTATAAATTGCCTGCCATAATTCGGCGGGTGAATAATTAAACCTGTTTGAGGAGAGACCTGTGGAACGCGAGTCAATGGAATACGACGTAGTCATCGTCGGCGCGGGCCCTGCCGGACTTGCCGCCGCAATCAAGCTGCGTCAGATCAATGAAGACATCGCCGTATGTGTTGTAGAAAAAGGCTCTGAAGTCGGTGCGCACATTCTCTCCGGCGCTGTATTCGAACCCACCGCCCTGAACGAGTTATTCCCCGACTGGAAAGAACGCGGTGCGCCGCTGGAAACCGCCGTCAATGGCGACGACATCTATGTGTTGCGCGGCCCGGAAAGCTCCCTCAAGGTGCCCGGCATGCTGGTCCCCAGCACCATGCACAACGAAGGTAACTACATTATCAGTCTCGGCAACCTGTGCCGCTGGCTCGCGGAGCAGGCTGAAGCCCTGGGTGTAGAGATCTTCCCAGGCTTTGCCGCCGCCGAAGTACTGTACAACGAAGACGGCTCGGTAAAAGGTATCGCTACCGGCGATATGGGTGTTGGCATGAACGGTGAGGAGAAAGACTCCTATATGCCAGGCATGGAACTGCACGCAAAATACACCCTGTTTGCCGAAGGCTGTCGTGGACACCTGGGTAAACAGCTGATCGCCAAGTTCTCCCTCGACGCCGATCGCGACCCGCAGCACTACGGCATCGGCATCAAGGAAATCTGGAAAGTCGACAGCGACAAGCACCAGCAGGGCCTGGTCGTACACACTGCCGGCTGGCCCCTGGACGAATCCGGCTCCGCCGGTGGTGGTTTCCTGTATCACCTGGAAGACGGCCAGGTCGTTGTGGGTCTGATTACCGACCTCTCCTACAGCAACCCCCACGTCAGCCCGTTTGACGAATTCCAGCGCTACAAACACCACCCGGTGATCAAGCAGTACCTGGAAGGCGGCCAGCGCGTGGCGTACGGCGCGCGCGCCATTGTAAAAGGCGGCCTGCAGTCCCAGCCGAAAATGACCTTCCCCGGCGGCCTGCTGATCGGCGATGACGCAGGGACTCTGAACTTCGCCAAGATCAAGGGCAACCACACCGCCATGAAATCCGGCATGCTGGCGGCGGAATCCGTTGCCGAAGCCCTGACTGCCGAGCGCACCAGCGATGAACTGACCGACTACAGCGAGCGCTACAAGAACAGCTGGGCATGGAAAGAACTGCACATGCAGCGCAACTTCGGCCCGGCGCAGCACAAGTGGGGCAACATTCTCGGTTCGGCCTACGCCTTTATCGATATCAACCTGTTTAAGGGCAAGCTGCCCTGGACCCTGAGCGACAGCAAGGCCGATCACGCGCAACTGAAACCGGCCGCGGACTGCAAGAAAATTGACTATCCGAAGCCGGACGGCGTACTGAGCTTTGACAAGCTGTCTTCCGTGTTTATCTCCAACACCAACCACGAAGAAGACCAGCCCTGTCACCTGACCCTGAAAGACAGCGACATTCCGCTGAACCACAACCTGCCCATCTTCGACGAGCCGGCGCAGCGCTACTGCCCTGCTGGCGTTTACGAAGTAATTGAGGAAGGTGACAGCAAGCGCTTCCAGATCAACGCGCAAAACTGCGTGCACTGTAAGACTTGCGACATCAAGGACCCGACACAAAATATTGTGTGGATCGCACCGGAAGGTGGTGGCGGGCCGAACTACCCGAATATGTAATCAACTGTTCACGTTACAAGTGGGGCGCCTCTGGCGCCCCATTTTTTATGCCTGAAAACCGGAAAATCCTGCACACCAAATCGAAAAAAGCCGGACGCTGTTTCCAGCGCCCGGCTTAGTAAGCATTCCCTGTTGGTTTATTACCGCTACAACTTCCAGGTTGCTCGTGGTTTCTTCTATATCAAATCAGAACTGGTATTGCGCACTCAGCGCGAAAGACTGACCGGGCTTCTGCTCAAACACGATTACGTCTGCGCGCTCGATCTCAATCGCTTCATCCAACAGATTCTGCATCTTCGCCTTCACCGTGATTTCCGCAGTGGGATACCAGGAGTAGGTCAGATCCAGAGAGTGGAATGGCTGCTCGTAAGCATCCGGCGCACCATTGCGGCCAGCCAGGTACAGACGATCGCCAAATACGTTGTAACCCAGGGTTGCAGAGTGCATACCATCGGGGGAATCGAAGCCCACCAGCATATTCACCACGTACTCGGATGCACCGGTCATTTCACGAACCGCACTGGTTGGAGCATCGGCTTCGGTACCGGCAACCAGCTCTGTTTCCTGAACGGTGACATTGCCCTGCAGGAAGAAGCTGTCCATCACTTCACCCATGAAACCAAGGCTCTTCAAGCCTTCGATTTCAATACCGGTGATCTCACCAGACTCAGCGTTAACAATCTCGCGAGCGATATTGGTATCACTGGAAGCAAACTCGAAGAACTCGATCGGATCAACAATATCTTTGTAGAACGCCGAGATCGTCAGGTTGTCGCCATTGTCGAAATACCACTCACCACGCAGGTCGAGGTTGGTAATCTCAGACGGACGCGCATTCGGGTTGCCCTGAATCTGCTCATCGGTAATCGGGTCGATGTAGATGGCATCGGTGATTTCACGCAGGTCCGGGCGAACCGCGGTTTTACTGGCACCAAAGCGCAACTGGAAAGTATCCGCCCACAGCGCACCCATATAGGTCAGAGACAATGATGGGTAAACCGCATCTTCTGCGTAGGTTGCCTGCTCAAGCTCTTCAGGATCTGAGGTGATCTGCGGATCGTCCACGCTGTAACCGTAGGGATTCCAGTCGAGCGCAACCTGGTTGTACTCTTCCCAGCGCGCACCGGCAGACACTCGCCAGGTCTCGTTCAGAGTCCAGTCCATCTTACCGAAGGCGGCTTCCGTCAGTGTTGCAGCAAGGTAACTCTGATTGTTTGCACCGGCGCGGTCAAAGACAAAGTTGTTTTCGGCATCGTCGATATTGGCATCGCCAAACACATCATCCAGGCCACCACTGAGGGTGTCTGAACCACCACTCAGGGAGCCGAGACGGAACTCGGTCTGCTTGTAGGAACGCGCTTTCTCAGTGCGGGCAAAACCACCACTCAGCTCCAGTGTTGAAGCAGAGAACTCCAGTGGCAGCGTGGTGCTCCAGCCGTAGTTGATTACCTGGTCTTCAAGCTCGGTGAAACGGAATCCCGCACTGTTTACACCAGTGCTTACACTGGATGCAACGGTTTCACCCTGTGCGTTGGTGACAGTATCCGCATTTACGGCGACTTCGTTGGGAATATCAGTCTCGGCAGTCGCATCAGAGTAGAACCAGTCAACCACCAGCTCATCCGGCGCCCAGTTCAGCAGACCGCCTGGTACCAGCGCTTTGGTGGCCGGGCCGGCAAGGTGGCTGCCTTTCACCTGGTTCACCAACATATTGCGCTCTTCGTACTTCAGGGTGTACTCACGGAAACCACGGCCATCAGAAACCTGGCGGTTTTCGTTGAAGAAATCACGCACGGAAGTATCGTCGTCGGTGTTACGTAGATACAGGCTGGTAAGGGATACCTCCTGCTCGTCCGCGTAACGGATGCCCACATTCAGGTTTCCGGTGAGATCCACGGAGTAGGTTGAGCTCTGCTCAGTGTCAGTTCGCTCATCCGGGAAACCGTAGCTGCGCTTGAGGGTCTCCTCTTCACGCCAGCGGCTCTTGTAGGAGCCACCGGCCAGGAAACCCACTTCCCAGTCGTCGCTGATGTAAAAACGGTTACCAACGCTACCTTTTACATCCATATCCGGATTGCTGGAATCTTCCTCAATAGCAATGTCTCGATTGAGGCTTTTGGCCAGCTGGCGATTGACGTCTTGCGCCGCAGCGATTGCTTCGGAGGCAGAGCCGTACTCGTTACCTTCCTGTTCCAGCACAGTACGGATATCCTGAACACCTAGGCGCCCCTTGAAACGCTGTAGTGCTTCAGTCAGGTCTGACGGCAGTGCGCGAGTGCCATCGTCGGTGCCAAAGCTATCGTCATCACCACCGCGATAGGACAGTACGTCGCCATCGGTTTCGGAGTTCATGCCGCTACCCAGCTCTACAGAGAAGGTCAGCGCATCGGGGATGCCCTTGGTGCGGATATCCACATTGCCACCACCAAAGGTCGCGGCCTGGTCAGCGGAGTAGGATTTCTGAACCGCCAGAGAATCCACCACGGATGTGGGGAAAATATCCAGCGGAATTACGCTGCGGGTCAAATCCGGGGAGGGAACAGTGGCACCGTTCAAGGTAGTACTTGAATAGCGCTCACCCAGACCACGCACGTATACAAATTTATCATTGACCAGAGTTAGACCAGACACCCGGCGCAAAGCTGCAGCAACGGTAGAGTCCCCTACTCGGCCAATCATCTCGGAACCGAGAATGTCGGTTACCACTTCTTCTTCCAGACGCTCACTGACCAGCATTTCTGCAGAGTCTTTCAAGCGCCCCTGGACCATAACTTCTTCAATTTGCTGAGCCTGCGGACCAGCAACACTGTCCATTTCTACCTGCGCAAACGCGTTAGGAGCAATGACTGAGGCCGTGGCGATAGCCAATACCAGCGGCGCTCTCTGAAACGTTTCGTTCTTTTTCATTTCCCAGGCCTCTTATCGTTCCTGAACTCTTAATCAAACAGGGCGCCGACTCCAGAATGTGAAGGCGGCGCCCTTCAGGTCAGGAATTAAATTCCCGACCGGCTATACACTTACTGCTGCTCGAACCACAGGGCCTGAGCGCGGCTACCGTCGTGCAGACCGTAGGTCCAGCCAACAGTCCAGTCGCTACCACCGGCACTGAGTGCACCGAAGTAAGCGCGGGCAACCGGGTCATCAGAACCGTCGGTGGCACCAACTACCGGGCTGATCGCGATAGCAGCGTCATTAACCATCATGCTGTCGGCATCGATAGAGAACACAGACAGAGCACCTTCCAGCAGTTGCAGACCAGTGTCGGCAGCGGCAGTCGGGTTCAGGGCAGCGTCAGCAGCAACGTTTGCGAAGGTGTTGCCATTGGCTTCAGCCCACTCCGCCAGCGCTACACCACCGATTTGCTCGCCTTTGGTCTTGTCGGCACAGGCAAAGATATTGCCTTCGATCTGAGCTTCACCGCTTTCCAGGGCAGCTGCAGTTTCAGTGCTGTCCACACGCAGACAGTAGTTGTTGCCGTCAGCACCGCTTTCGTCGGCAGCGAAGGAACCCACAACCATGGAGTTGGTGATCATCGGGAAGATGCCTTCGCGGAAGCGCCAGCCAGCACCCGGATCGTGAGTACCCTCAGCCTGTGCAGAGATGATGCAGGTCAGGCCGTCGATTTTCGGGCGGCTGTTCAGGCCAGCAGCGATCAGCGCGGAGTAGTCATTTTCACCGTCGTAAGAGCCGATACCGTCGGATTCGATACAGTGGTTACCATCGGTTTCGCTCTGGATTACCAGTGCATTGGTGATGGAGCCGCTCCAGCCTTCGTCGATGTCGATGGAGTCATCGCGCACGTACATGGCCAGATAGTTTTCGAAGCTCACTGCACCACCGAACATTTCGATGCCGTCATCGTAAGTGGAGTAAACCTGCAGGTTTTTCACGATGGTGCCAGCGCCTACGGAGCTGAAGGTAATGCCGTTCAGCTCGTCGCCGTTGGCAACTTCAGCACCGGTGTGCTTAACGCGAACGTATTCCATGTGGCCGGAGCTATCGTCGTTGTTGTCGCCACCGTAGTTGGACTGGTCTTTACCGGCAGCGCCTTCGGCCAGTACGTGACATTCGGAGGTTTGCAACTCGGCGTCGTAGGCACACTTGTTGGTGATACCGAAACCGTTGATGACCATACCGCCCCACTGCTGTACGTCTTCGGCGCCTACGGTGCCTTCAACGTCAGACAGAGAAGTGAAAGTGATCGGGTCTTGAGCGGTACCGACAGCATTCAGCTGAGAACCACGGTTTACCACCATGAATTTGGTGCTGTTCGGGAATGCTACGGTCGCGCCGGCTTGTACAGTCAGCTTCGCGCCGTCACCGCCTTCAGCGATACCAGCGGCAGCCATGGTGGTGTCGTCGTCGTAGTTGTTGCCGACAAACAGGCTGCCTTCAAAAACGTGCGCGCCACCGTTGTCCAGCTTGGAGATAACCAGGTCTACGGTCAGCGGGTTACCAGAGTCAACGAACGCTGCGCTATAGGTACAGTTGCCAGTTTCCGCATCGAACTCACCCTGTTTAACAGAACCGGCTTTCTCATAGGAAGCACAAGGATTGTCGGAGGGAGTAGTCGGAGTACCGGTACCCGGGTTGGTCACGGAATTGTCGTTGTTTTCCGGAGCAATGGTGATACCGCCGCTGTCACAACCAGCCAGCACAGCAGAAATCGCAGCTGCCAGCAGCAGCTTGTTGGATGCAAGTTTCATGGATCCCCCTAACAAGGATGAAGTGAATTAATCCGAGATTTAAAAATTCTTATCGGCCAAAGCAATTTGGACGAGGGGGAGTCTAGGAACGGAGTGTTGCGAAAATGTTACGAATGAAAGACGCGAAGAAAAAAATGAGTAAATCAATTCAAAAATATTGCAATGTTAAATTTATATTTCCGCAATATTTCTATTTGATTTCACTAATATTTCAGAGAGATCCCGGGGGAGCAAAAAATGATCAGGCGGGTGATTAATTATCACTCCGGGCAAGAGACCCTGATGGACAGGCAGTACATGAGTTTCAGTTATAAGTTGAACAAAAAAACCACTAATACTGCCCGAGTAAAAATTCTTCGCCACGGCTTTTAAGCCACAACTGGCACAATTTTGCCGGTGGCTCGCTTGGCTGACGGGGCTCAGCCCAGTCAATCAGTTGATAGTAAACATCCCTCGACATCCGTCCCTCGAGACCATTGCGGACTTCAACATAAGGAACGGGTTGGGGAGGGTCTCCATAAGGCTTGAGCAAAAGCGGATGATCTTTGTCCAGCACTATAACGTCGGCGGTGTTGCTGGTGAGCAAAATTTCACCAGAGCTCCCCTCCCCTTCACGGGCTGCCTGAGTAATCAGAAAAGGGACATCTTCTACACGAATACGCCACTTCTCCACGGGAGTGACAAGGTAATAGTGACGCCCTTCCTTCTTGAGGATACTCGCAAACAGTTTGACCAGCGGCTGGCGCTCGATTTCGGTCCCTTCATGGACCCAGCGGCCGTCCGCCCGGATCAGCATATCCATATCGCCACAGAGGTCCGGGTTCCAGGAGGCCACCGGTGGGTGCCCCTGGAATTCGTCCTGCAATTTCTGCAGCTGTTGGAAGAGCGGTTCAGCCAAAACTGCTACCCGGGGTACTCGTCGGCGTGCTTTGTGCGGGTTCGGAGGCCTGGGTTCCGCCGAGGTGACGGCGATTGGAGATATCACCAATATGGACACCCACATCCATGATGAACTCCATCAGGCCCTCGCGATCTTCGATAACATCGGCGAAAGACTTGGAGTGATAGAGCTCAACGGCGCCCTGTACCAGCGCCCAATAGGTAGAGTAGTAATAGTAGGCGGGCACCTTCTTCAGAACACCCTGCTCCATACGACGCTCAAACACCCGGTTAAGGGCGGAGGCATTGGAATTCCGCAGAGCGTGCAGCTCGGCGATCATCTCAGGCGCCAGGTTCAGGGCGATGATTTTCTCTTCCAGACGCTGGAACAGGCGGTCGCGCGCCGGATCGGCCATACGAGACTCAAAATAGGCACGGGCCGGAGCGGTGATATCGCCCTGCTCGGCAGTGGCAACCGCGCTTTTCAGGCGTTCAGTGAGGGATTTCTCGTAGTCCATCAACAAGCGCATATAGATCTCGGTTTTGGAGATGAAATGCTTGTAGATGGTGCCTTTGCCGATATCGACCCGTTCAGCGATCTGCTCGACGGTAACCTTCTCTTCACCATGCTCGAGCAGAAGCTCTAACGCCGCATCCAGGATACGTTGCTCCCGCGCGCGGAACCGCTGAACCTTCTCTTTTGCCTTATCCATACTTCCGACCTTAGCTGTCCGTGAATGTGGAGACTGAAATTGACTATTCATTCATGAATGATAGGCAATTCCCCCGGAATGGAAAAGGATTTCCCAAATTCTACAAGGGACTTTGCGCCTAATTGACAGGAAAAACCCGCGCCAGTAGCACATTTTCCGCAGTTTGGCGGGTATCACACGGCGCAGCTCCTCTTTCCCCTTCTTAAATCTAGCGCTTATAGCTCACTCGATCTGATCTTTTTTCAGCCAATCAAAGCGGAAAAGCTGAATTACGTCAGCGCAAAAAGATTTTGCCGCCAGCGGCCGCAGAAAACGTGAGGCAAGACTAAAAATATCTTGCGCTCAATGTTATGTTTTTGGATGCACAACAAAATAGAGGGCCGCCATGCCGAACCTGACCTGACAATTGGATCGCAGCTATCCGTAGATTCAGCTGCCAAATCGAATCTGATTCTAATAATGAAAGAGAGATCATGAAAAATAATCAAACTTTACTGTCGATGCAGAGCCTGATTACCGGGCTCGCTGCCGTATTGCTCGGGACAGCAATACAGGTAAATGCCGCCCCTGCACCAGCAACCCCACTCACCAGCACTGCCAGTGACATGCACGTCATTGCCCCGGTGGAACCCAAATACAACCCGCACGAACAGACACAAACATCACCGATTCCGCTGCAGACGTTTTCCATGCTGTCGGCAGAGCCCATGTCCACCTGTGATGTGGACGGTTACGCCAGTAAAAGCGGGCAGGCACTGGTAGACCACATCCTGCAGTCGCAAGGTAGCTGTATCAACGACCTGTATGATGGCAACAGCACCAGCTTTGCCAGCTTCAGCAATCAGAAGATGGTCACTGTGGCCAATGCCGCACGACAACTGACCACGGATTACGATGCCGCTGACGGTGATGCCAGCATCAACAACCTCTTCTACTTTCTGCGTACCGGGTATTACATCGAGTACTACTACCCGGAGAACGTCAGTTTCGATGGCTCGGTCCAGTCGGCCGTGGTAAGCGCACTGGATGCGTTCGTTGCCAACCCGGATTTCTACGCCCTGTCCAGTACTAACGGCTCTGCAACCACGGATGCCATTGTCCTGATCGACAGTGCGGGGGAAAACGCCCGTTACCTGCCCGTCGTGAAAGAGTGGCTGCAACGTTGGAACCCCCAGGCCGGGGCCATTTCTTCCATGCGTGCTTCGGTCAACGGAATCTTTACCGTTCTGTTCCGCGGTCACTACATCAATGACTTCGTGTCTGCCGCTGGCAGCGACACCCAGCTCATGCAATTGCTCGGTAGCTTCGCACGCTCCGACTGGATGCTGGATTCAGAATCGCAGTTCATGCAGGAAAACGCAGCGCGCGAATTGACCCGTTTCCTTCAGCACACCTCAAGCCCCGCGTACAACACCGTAGTAGCGGAGACGCAGGCAATCTTCGACCACTACAGCATGATGGGAACCGGTCAGACCGTCTGGATTGCCGCGGCGGGGAATGCGGACTATTACGGAGATTGCGCTGTATTCGATATCTGTGGATTCGAAGAGGATCTGCAACAACAGGTGCTGGCCAATAACTATACCTGTAGCAGCAGCCTGAAAATCCGCGCGCAGGATATGAACTCGGTCCAGTTTGTCGATTCCTGTGATCAACTGGCGGACCAGGAAACCCACTTCCATGAACTGTTGAACACAAACTTCAACCCCGTCGCAGACGACTTCAATACCGATCTCGAGGTTGTCGTGTTCGATGATTGGGATGAGTACAACACCTATGCCCCGCTCTTCTACGGCATCAATACCGATAACGGTGGTATGTACCTGGAAGGCAACCCGGACGTACAGGGCAACCAGGCCCGGTTTATCGCTCACGAGGCCGACTGGCTGCGCCCTGACTTCGAAGTGTGGAACCTGACCCACGAATATGTGCACTACCTGGACGGGCGCTACAACCTGTACGGCAACTTTGCCGATGCCCGCACCGGCAGTCACAAAACCGTTTGGTGGATTGAGGGGCTTGCGGAGTACGTCTCCAAAAAGAACTACAACGACACGGCGGTAAACCTCGGGCGCACAGGCGCGTTCAACCTCAGCGAAATCTTCGCCAACACCTACAACAGCGGGCAGGACCGGGTATACCGCTGGGGCTATCTTGCGGTGCGCTTCATGTTTGAGAAGCACCACAGCGAAGTGGTCCAGATCCTCTCCTACCTCCGTGCCGGCAATTACGATGGCTACCTGAGCTACATCAACAATATCGGCACAAGCTATGACAGCGAGTGGCAGTCCTGGCTACAGCAGGTCGAGAGCACGGTCGACGATGGCGGTGACGGCGGTGACAATGAGCCAAGCCCGATCGCTAACAACCAGGAGATTTCCGGTATCGCCGTGGAAGCCGCGGGTGACGACACGCTCTACTATATCGATGTTCCCGCCACAGCGGACAGCCTCAGCATTGCCATCAGCGGTGGCAGTGGTGATGCCGATCTGTACCTGCGCCATGGCAGCGAACCAACGGATACGGAATATCAATGCCGGCCGTATATTGGCGGTAACGTGGAAGTGTGTGACGTGGACAATCCGCAGTCCGGTCGCTGGTACATCCGTCTCAAAGCCTATCAGGCATTCTCCGGTGTCAACCTGCTGGCAAGCTATACCGAAACCAGTACACCCAGCTGTAGCGGTGCGCCGGTGGACTACGGCAATCTGGAACTGAATACCAGCACCTGCCTGACCGACGGTAACAGCGTCAACTATTACTACACCTATATTCCCGAGGGCACCAGCTCCCTGACCGTCAAACTGTTTGGGGGTACAGGCAATGCCGACCTCTACGTCCAGGACTCTACCTGGGCGACCAGTAGTGATTACGACCAGCGTTCCACCAACGGTGACAACAACGAAACCCTGTCAGTGAGTACCCCGGACACGGGTTGGTATTACATTTCAGTCATTACCAATGAAGGCTACACCGGCGCCGGCATTCAACTAATCGCCAACTGATCCAGCGCCCTTCCGATCCCGGCCAGCGGCCGGGATCTCCTCCACAAGTTTTCAATGCTACTATCCTGCCCGCACCATATTTGTTATTGTACACACAATAAAAAGGAGCGCGACATGACGCACAGCGATTTCGTATCAAAACTTCGGGGCACACAGCGAGCACCAGACCGACGTTGTTGGCCCACGATCACCATGGTCCTGCTTGTGGCACTGATCAGTAGCTGTGAGAAGCGCAGTCAAAGCCCGCTACTCAGACAGCTCTCGGCACCCGAAACCGAGCTCTGGACGACCGGAGGTGTACACCAGCCAGATCAGTTTGCCGCAGCACTGCAAGAACTCGACACCCTGACCGGCAATCCCAGTGCCCGCTTTGACGAACTCGACGCGCTGCTTTATTTCCTCAGAGCCTACAGCTACTTCGGCCCAATCGAGGAAATCGATGATCTGCAGTGGTTCTCCGTCGATAAAATTTTGACCCAGTTGCGACAGCACCCACTGTTCATCCAGCGCAGTGACGAAAGCGCGCGCCTGCAAGAACATTTTGCGGTTACGCTGTATCGCTACTACAACCAAACGCCACTCACCGGCCGGCTCGCTGCGCATTTGGATACGCTGTACGGTATTCTCAGTCGCCACGTAACCCATACACCAGGGAGCGAAATAACCGAGCAGGCGCGCTACACCCTTTGGGAAACCTACCGGGCCATTGGATTTCTCGCTTACGAGGCGAGAAGCAAGCCACTGATTCAACAAGCGCTACAGGCCAACAATACCGCGACGGAAATATTGACTCGCAACGCACAGGTAATCCCATCGGATGTCGATCGCGGCTTGTGGCGCCTGCAACACGCGCTCTGGGCACTGGGTAATCTGCAGGTCATCAACGAAGAAGAAGAGCGGTATTCCCAGGTCGATGAGACCGTGTGGCAACTACTCTCGAAAGACCTGCCATTTCTTTCCGATGAGGATCAGCGCAAGCTGTACACCCGCCCCTATCTGGTTTCATCGTTTCGCGGCAAGAGTGCCTGCGATGAAGAGTTCAGGGATCGCTGCCATATCCCGGCAGTAAAAACCGCGCTCCCCATCGAACACAGCTGCTCACCGTCATTGCTGATCCGCGCCAACAGTATCAGTGAGCCCGCCTTGAAATCTGCCTGTAAAACCCTGATCGCCCAGGAGGACGACTTCCACTACAAACTGCAAAGTGGGCACAGACCGGTAGAGCAGGACCACAATGATCGCCTGGAAGTGGTCGTCTTCGACAACTACAGCCAGTACAACGAGTACGCCGCACTCCTGTTTGATATCAACACCAATAATGGCGGCATGTTCCTGGAAGGCAGCCCGGGCGAACCCGGTAACCAGGCGCGCTTTATTGCCTTTGAGGCCTTCTGGAGCAATCCCGATTTCAGTATCTGGAATCTGGAGCACGAATACGTGCACTACCTCGATGGGCGCTTCAACAAATGGGGCGGCTTCGGACATTTTCCCAGCCATATGGTGTGGTGGTCTGAGGGGCTGGCGAACTATATTGCCCAGGGCGACCACTATGACAGCGCCGAGCGCGACCTGCGTAAAACACGGCCGTCGGAATATCCCTCATTGAGTGACATTTTTGCCACCACCTATGACGATGGCGGTGAACGGGTCTACTCCTGGAGCTATCTCGCCATCCGATTCCTGTATCAGCAGGACCCGGACAGCCTTGCCACCATCGCCGGTTTCCTGCGCAAAAATGACTTTGCGGGTTATCGCCAGCAGCTCGACCAGCTGGCAGAACAGTGGCAGGCGACGTTCGCAACCTGGCTGAGCGAAATTACCGTTACACAAAGCAGCACACCCAAGCAGGAAAAACTCCCGCGGACGCTGTACCGCTATCTCTACCGGGACTACCTGCAGCCAGCGGACCTTCCGGAAACACCCCGCCATCGCCATCACATCTGACGAGGCTGAGCGGCGGGCCTGCGCGCCGCCGCTCGCTCGCACCTCGCACCTCGCACTCAAAATATTCGTGGCGCAGCCGAGCCTCTTTGCATGCACGGAACAAAACAACCATTGCACACAATGTAATTATTGTTTAGCCTTATTTTGCTCTTGCGCACAAAGTAATTTATGCGCAAGCAGGGCACTCCGATATAACAATAAACGGGTATTTACGATGCAGACATCCAAAAAGATTCTGGCGATTGCCATTGCAACCGCTGCCGGCCACAGTGGGTTTATCCACGCACAATCCGATGACAACGGGGTGGGTGACGCAAACCTGGTTGAGGAAGTCGTGGTTACCGGCTCGCGAATCCAGCGCAGCACCTTCGACACCCCTTCCCCCACCTCGGTGATCGACAAGGAATCCATCAAAATGACCGGTGAACTGAACCTCAATGAGGTTCTGTCCACCATGCCGCAGTTTGGAGAGGGTTTTGACTCCACTTCCGGCAGCTACTCGTTCGGCAACTCCGGATTGAACGCCCTGGATATGCGGGACATGGGTGTGGTGCGGACCCTTTCCCTGGTCAACGGCCACCGTCCTGTGCAAATCACCACCGATGGCAACACCATGGTGACGGAGATCGGCATGATCCCCAGCGAACTGGTTGAGCGGGTGGAAGTACTGACCGGCGGCGCCTCGGCGGTTTACGGCGCTGACGCGGTGGCCGGTGTGGTCAACTTTATTCTGAAAGACGACTACGAAGGGATGTCCATCCGCTCACAGCTGGGTACATCCGAAGAAGGTGGAGGCGAGACCGGAGGTTTTACGTTCACCTTCGGTGAAAACTTTGCCAGCGACCGCGGCAACGTCGCCGTCTCCCTGGACTATTTCGAACAGAAACCACTCCTGTTTAACGAGCGCGACAGTGCCGCCGGCCGCACCCGCTACATTCCGAATCCGGAAAATACCGGCCCCGAAGACGGCATCCCGGACTTCATCATCCACAACAACATCACTTATCCGGACTTCAATATCGCCGGTAACGTGTTTGGCATGTGGAACGGGGAACAGGGAGATCTCGACTGGTACGGTATCGAGGGAGACAATGTTCGCCTGAGGACACCAGCCACTGCCCTATCCCAGGGCTGGATGGCCACCGACGGCAGCGGTTTTGACCCCAATGCCTACAACTTTGCTCGCAGTCCGTTTGAACGTCTGAACGGCTACAGCCGGGTCTCTTATGAAATTTCCGACACTACGCGCCTGTCTGCCGATCTGATGTACTCAAACACCAAATCGTACGACGAGATCGACCCCGACTTTATCTGGGGCACCTGGGTAACACAGGAAGGTCTCGAGGCCAGCGGTATTTCCGTGCCCGACGCGGTGCAACAGGTCCTCGCGGAGTACGGGGATAATTGGCTGCAAATCCCCTACACCTTTGCCAGTGCCGGCCCGCGCTGGCACAAAAACGACCGCGAGTACCTGGCACTGAGCGCCACTCTCGAAGGCCAGTTCAACAACGGCTGGAACTGGGATACCTATCTGAACAGCGGCTATACCGATACGGTGCTCACCCGCGGAAACAACCTTCGCTATGACCGCATTGATACCAGTACGTTTACCCTCATCGGCCCGTGTGTGGAAGCCGGCAATTGCCCGGAATTTTCCCCATTCACCCAGGCGTCTGAGGCCGTTAACGAATACATCATGGTCGACCACGACACCCACACCAGTGTCACCCAACACGGTTTTGCTGCAAACCTTACCGGTGATCTTTTCGAACTGCCCGCAGGCATGGTGAAGTTTGGTAGCGGATTCGAGTCGCGCTACGAAAACCTGGATTACCAGCCGTCTGAGCTGTGGCAGTCCGGATTGCTCAGCTCGCAGCAAACCCCTATCGATGACAAGAGCCGCACCGTGCACGAGGTTTACAGTGAATTGCTGGTACCGCTGCTCGCGGAAAAACCTTTGGTTGAATCACTGGAATTCGAAACCGCAGTGCGCGCGGCCGAGTACTCCACCGAAGCTGCCAATTTCACCAGCTGGAAGGCAGGACTCAACTGGGCACTGAATGACAGTGTGCGTTTCCGCAGTGTTTACTCCCTGGCGGTGCGCGCACCTCAGCTCGGCGAAATGTATCTGGGCACCAGCATTGGCTACTCGGACCTGACCGACCCCTGTGATTCCGACGAGATAGATGGCGGCCCGGCAGACGGGCGCCGCCAGCAGAACTGTTCGGCACTGGGTATTTCAGAAGGCTGGGACTCCAACCTGAAAGGTCAGCGCGGACGGGTAATTTCTGAAGGCAACGACGATCTGCGCGAAGAAGACGCCACCACCTTTACCGCGGGCTTCGTGTTTACCCCCTCTTTTGCCGAGGGCCTCAATGTCTCCATCGATTACTACGATATTGATCTTACCGACATGATCGTGCGTTTTGGCGCGAGCAATACCCTCGCACTGTGCGTCGATTCAGAATCGATCAACAACGACTTCTGCAGCCAGGTAACCCGTCTGGCGAACGGTGATGTGGATTCGGTGCGGGATACCTACATCAATGCCGACGGCGCGCGCCGTACCGGTATCGATATTGAAGCGGACTACCAGTTCAGCCTTGATGACGCTCTGGGTCTGCCCGGTGATCTCAGGCTGAACCTGGTGGCCAACCGTCAACTGGAAAGCTCATACACCGAAACCAACAATCTGACGGGTGAACTGGAGACAACGGATTACGTCGGCGAATTTGGTGTCCCGGAGTGGAAAGCAGACATCACCACGACCTACTATGCCAACGACCTCACCCTGCGACTCACAACCAAGTTTACCCAGGGCGGCCCGATAGATCTGGATGGCCGCAGCGAGCGCTATCAAAACAGCAGCATAGAAGACTCCCTGTATTTCAATCTGTGGTCCGGATACCAGGTGACAGAATCCACCCAGCTGTATCTCGGATTGAACAATCTCACCAACGAAACCTGGACGAACCACCCTTACACCTCTTACGGCTCGGCCAATTATTCCCTGCTGGGACGCTATCTGTACGCGGGGATTAACCTCAACTTCTAAGTCCGAACACTGCTTAAGTATCGTCATATGCACCCTGTACTCACAGGACTTTACCCCTGATCGGGGACTTGTCGGAGAATGTTGGACCTCTCTGTTTTGCGCCGCCTAGCGGCGCTTTTTTATGGGCAAAAAAATCCCGGCTTGTGGCCGGGATTCCTGTACTTGTGTTACGGGTAGTAATACAAGGATTAGAAGTCGTAACGCGCTACCAGACTGAAGTAGCGGGCACGACTGCGCATTTCTGTTAAACCGTAGTCTGGGTTCGTTACCAGGCCGCTGGTTCCCTGCACCGAGCGAATTTCATTGACATCCAGTGCGGCGTCATCATTCAGTGCATTGTAAATGGTGCCTTTTAACAGCAGGTCGCCATCCAGTAACGGCATGCGATACGCCAGGGAAAGATCCAGCTGTTTGCTCCAGGGCAAATTGCCGGCGGTACCGCGCGGCGCCGGATTGCCATTCTCATCATAGAAAGACACCTCGCCATAGTACTGACTGATACAGTCACTCCACGGGCTACCCTCAGCACAGCTGTCGACGCCTACCGGGTGGATACTGAAGTAGTTCTGCGGGCGACCGGAAACCACCGAGGTCACAAAACCGAAGGTGAGATCGTCGGTGATATCGTAGAAACCATTCAGTTTCAGCGCGTGGCGGTGATCATTTGGCAGATCGCCATAGCCGTGGTCCATCAGGTCTGCGTAGTCATAGGAAGTCGTCCAGCCCGGATCCGCCTGATTGTTATCGGTACGAACAAGGCCCTCGGTATTACCGTAACTGTGGGACCAGGTATAGGACGCGTCCAGGAACAGTCGATCGGTGAACTGGCCACGCAGAGAGGTTTCCAGAGCGAGGTAGCGGCGGGAAGCCTTGGGCAGCGCCAGCTCTTCCGCCGACAGGATTACGCTATCCGTCTGTCCATCGCCGTCGAAGTCATAGCGGATATTGACGTCTTCACCGGGATTCAGCAGGACGTAATAGCTGCTCTGGCCAACATTGTCTTCAATGCCGTTGGCTTCCAGATAGTTACTCAATACAGGACCGATATCAGTGTCTTCCACAGAGCGCTTAAGATCCCGGTATACACCGCGCACACCAAGCACCATGCCATCCAGCACCAGAGTTTCCACTCCGAGGGTGAATTCGTCGGAATACATACCCTCCAGATTTCCGCTGGCAATCAGTTCCGGCTCGACAATACCCTGTTGACGTACCCAGCTGTGCAGTAGTGCACCGCGACTGGGGGAACCGTCTTCATTCAGCAGCACCCGGTCATTACTGTCCATGGCACCGGGCGCGTAGTAATCAAACGTCTCGCGGGAGTATGACCCCTGGGTAATATTCATATTCGCCGATACTGGCTGATAGTAGCGGCCAAAGGTGGCAAACGCCTTGCTGTTGCCATCACCGTTGAAATCCCAGATTGCCTGAATACGGGGAGAGATGCCGTCATTCTCTACGAAGGCTGCACCACCGGTGACGGTGTTTTCGAACTGCTCGTAACGCGCACCCAGATTCAGGGTAAATTCATCAGTCACCGACCAGGAATCCTGCAGGTAAAACGCGGTCGCGCTCACGGTAGAATCCGTTCCTCGCACTCGGATACGTCGCTCCACCAGATTCGTGCCTTCCGGCTGCAGGGATGGGTCGTTTACCGTTGCCAGGCGCTGTTCCCACCAACCGCGGGCGTCACCCTCGCCATTCTGGTTTTCCTGGTAAAACACATCGACGGTGCTGTAGTCCACACCGACCTTGATTGCGTGATCCAGCAAATCGTAGCTCAGGTCAAAACGCACCTGATCGCGCACATAGTCTTCATCAAATATGGTCGAGTCACTGTGATTACTGAAGCTCACACAGGTTGTGCGGCAATCGTAAACTGAAGGGAGACTGTTCAGTGCGGAGTTGTATACCGTTTCCTGCGTGCGCCCGGCGGTAATATCCAGAATCAGATCGTCAGTCAGACGGCCGTTGTAATGCGCACCGAACACCTTCCCGCCCTCACGGCTCTCTGTGCGCCCTAGCCCGCTGCCGATCTGGTTCTGCTCCGGATCGTAGGCAAAGCTGTGGTATTCACCATTCTCTTCATTGTTGATCGCGGTGAAATCAATCGCGTGGTTGTCATTGATAAACCAGTCCAGCTTTACCAGCCAGCGATCTTCTTCCCGGGTACGGTCGTAGTAGCTGCTACCACTTGCCCAGGTATCGTCGGTCTTTCTCGGGCTGTAGAGCGCGTAGAAGAACGCCTTGTCCTGCACAATCGGCCCGCTCGCCCAGACCTGAGCTTCCTGAAAGTCCATGCCGCTCTGGCGGGTATTGATGGTGTATTCACCGGCGTTATTGGTGACTGAGCCATGCTGACTGCGCAGGGAATCCGGATCCATCCGCAACTGCGAGCCGAAGTTGAACTCATTGTTACCGGACTTGGAAACCGCATTGATAATGCCACCGAGCGCGCCGCCAAACTCCGGGTCGATAGCGCCGGTCTTTACCTGCGTCTGACTGATTGCTTCCCATGGGAGTGCGATTGAGCCAAGGCCGGTTTTAATATTCGAGACATTCAGGCCATTCAGGTAATAACCATTTTCTGCAGAAGACGCCCCGCCGAAACTGGACGCACCATTGAAGTTACTGCCGCCGGCCACAACAACCCCAGGCGCCAGCTGGGCCATGGCTTCAAAGCCGGTATTCACCGGCAGAAGTTCCAGCTTTTCCTGAGTAATCACCACACCGGCGGTGGATGAACCGGTATCCACCGGACGTCGCATGGTGCCGGTAACTTCCACGATTTCCAGCACCTCGCCCGGTACCGCCAGGGTCCCGTCGTACACCACCGCCTGCCCCACACGCACCAGCACCTCGGGCGCAGTGGACGGGCTATAGCCGTCTTTCTCGAAGCTCACGGTGTATTCACCCACCGGGAGGTTGCGCAGATTGTATTCCCCTTTTTCATTACTGGTTACGGTGCGGGTAAAGCCCTTGCCAATATGGATGACGGTTATCTCGGCACCGGCCAGCACTTTGCCACTGGCACTGATGACCTGCCCTTTCAAGGTGCCACCGGAAGTGTCTGCCGCCAGTACGCTGGTGCTCGCCAGAGTTGCACTGACCGCAAGCGCGAGCAGCTTCTTTTTTATCTCCATGGTTTCTTAAACCCTCTTTCCTGATGTCGTTATTATCTCGCGTCAAATATCTTTGCACGCAATATCAACTTAATCATATTGTGTGTACAATAACAACTAATGCGCACCACTCGAATACGAACCCGATAACAACTAGAGGGAAGGCATGACGCAGATTTCTACATCGACTCGCGGAACCACCGGCGATACATCGAAGCAGCAAGCAACGATCGGAAATACAGCGCAGGGGTACTTCCCTACGGCTTTCTACGTTGCAAATGTGATGGAAATATTCGAGCGGCTGGCCTGGTATGGGTTTTTCACCCTTTCGTCGCTGTATATGACCAACGGTGTCAGCGAGGGCGGGCTGGGGTTTTCAGAGGCTGAACGCGGCACCATTCAGGGGGTTATCCCGTTTCTGCTCTACCTGTTGCCGGTATTCACCGGCGCGCTCGGGGATCGTTACGGCTACAAGCGTATGTTCTTTTTAGCCTTCGCGATCATGACCCCGGGCTACTACCTGCTTGGTCAGGTATCAGGATTCTGGCCCTTCTTTGTCATTCTGCTATTGGTTGCGGTAGGCGCGGCCGTGTTCAAGCCTCTCGTTGTGGCAACGGTGAGCCGCACGACCAATAAGCAGAACCGCGCCCTGGGTTTTGGTATTTTCTACACCATGATCAACGTCGGTGGATTTATCGGGCCGGTGGTGGCCGGCATCGTGAAAGGCATCAGTTGGGACTGGGTATTTACTGTTGCCGCCTGCTGGATTGCGGTCAACTTTCTGTTGCTACTGTTTTACCAGGAGCCCGTTCAACGTGAGCCATTGGAAGGCGGGGCGCCGAAGGCCCGTCAGCAGCACCAGAGCGTGTTGCGAGAAATTGCCCAGGTGTTGAGGAACCGCCATTTCGTCCTTTACCTGTTGATCATGTCGGGATTCTGGGCCTGCTATAACCAGCTGTTTCTGACGCTACCTCTGTATATTCGCGATTTCGTTGATACCGCGCCCCTGTTAGCCAGAGTCGAGTCATTCAGTCCTGCGATTGCCGACACCATCAGCGACAGAAGCGGAAGACAAATTAGCCCCGAATTCATTACCGCGTTCAATTTCGGCAGTATTCTGCTGTTACAAATTGCGATCAGTCAGATCAGTAAACGGTTCGCCTCGCTACACGTTCTGATATCTGGCACCTGCATGATGGCAGCGAGTTTTTTGTGGATGGGCTTTGGCCCGGTCCTCGGCGGTATCGGTGTCGTACTCGCGGTCGTTGCCTTCTCTATGGGTGAAATGCTGACGTCTCCCAAAAGCCAGGAATATGTCGCGGAGTCCATGCCTTCCAGCCAGGCCGCGCTCTTTATGGGGTATTACTTTCTCTCCATGGCCATTGGATTCCTGGTGGCAGGCCTACTGTCAGGCTGGGGCTACGGTTACTTTGCCAAAACCCTGGGCAGGCCGGACTGGATGTGGGGGGGATTTGCAATGCTGTCCGTGTGCTGCGCAACCGCCCTGCTCTGGTACCACGTATACATTCTCGGCAACCGCCGCTGACTCATCACTAAAACCGATTAATCAGGTACTCCATGACCCGCTTACATAATCTTCAAAAGCAATTCTTCGGGCTCGGCATCGATGGAATGTTTATTACCAGTATGCCCAACATTCGCTACCTCTCCGGTTTCGCCAGCGATGAGCCGGGGGTCGCAAGCCTGCTTGTATCCGCTGAACAATCCTATCTAATTACGGATTACCGCTTTGGCGAACAGGCGCAGGAACAATGCTGCAATGGTGTCGAAGTGCTTGTGCGGGATCGCGCCCGAGAAAACCTTGGGCAAACCCTTCGCCGGCTCGCCGTGGGCAATAGCGTCCAGCGACTGGGTTTCGAACGCGACCATATCAGTTACAGTCAGTGGCAGGCCATCGCAGTGGATCTTGCCTTCGTACCAGAATATTTCAAGCCACTTAGCGGCGTGGTGGAACTACTGCGCCGTAAGAAAGACCACACGGAATTGGCGCATATGGCCAAAGCCGGTGAAGTAGCCGATAAATCACTGGAGCAACTATTCGGTAAACTCCGCCCTGGCTTGACCGAGCGTGAGGCGGCGGTTGCGCTGGAACACGCGCTACTCAAGCGCGGGTCAGAGGGCACGGCATTTCCGACTATTTTTGCTTCTGGCCCACGTAGTTCCCGCCCCCATGGCATGCCATCCGATCGACTCCTGCAAAGAGGCGACATGATCACCATTGATTTTGGCGCGGTAGTTCAGGGTTACCGATCGGATATGACGCGCACCTTCGTATTGGGCAAGGCGAGCGAACAACAGCGCGAAGTTTACGCCCTGGTCAAGGAAGCGCAAAAATTGGGGGTGGCCAGTGTTGCCACGGGAATTCCCTGCTCGGAGCCGGCTAGAATCGTGGCAGATTTTCTACGCAACAGTCCCTACGGCCGTTTTGCCGGTGACGGCCTGGGTCACGCCATTGGACTCGAAACCCACGAAAAACCCTACTTTACCGAAAGCGACGATACCCTTATCGAGGAGGGGTTTGTGATGACCGTGGAGCCCGGCATTTACATTCCGGGCTGGGGCGGTGTGCGTATTGAGGACGATATATTCGTGCGCGACGAAGGGGTTAAGAGTATTACCAACTTCCCGCGGGAGCTTATTGAAATCGCGTAATGGAGAACGGGGAAAGGTCCACTTCAGGCGCCTTTCCCTCCATCTGATCGGCGAGCAGTTCCGCACTAATCGCCGCCTGGGTCAATCCCAGGTGCTGGTGGCCAAAGGCGAAGGCAATCCGCCGGTCTTCAGGCGCGGTTCCCAGTACCGGGAGTGAATCCGGTAGTGACGGCCTGAAGCCCATCCAACGTTGCGCACCCGTATCCCGGATTCCCGGTAACAGCGCCCGAGCATGCTGGTACAGGATATCCGCGCGCGCAAAATTGGGGGCGGCGTTCAGCCCGCCCAACTCTACGGTGCCGGCCAGTCGCAACCCCTCCTCCATGGGTGTCATTACAAATGAACGTTCGAAAGACACCAGAGGCCGATTCAGTTCACATCCAGACTCCGGCAGCATCAGGTGATAACCCCGTTCGGTATCCAGCGGTACGCGATAGCCCAGCTGTGCTGCCAGCGTTTTTGACCAGGCACCGGTCGCAATAACCACTTGCCGAGACTCCAGCACAGCCCCACTGGAAAGCCGAACGTTTACAGAGCGCCCGGTGCGCTCGAGCGCGACCACATCCTCGCATAACAACTTGCCACCCGACTGTTGAAATTTCTCCGCAAGCGCCGTTACCAGGCGGTAGGGATTCACCGTATGTGCGGTGCGCGGAAAAAACAGGCCTCCCGCGACGCCGTCACCCAGTGCAGGTTCCATCAAACGGATCTCACGGGCAGAAAGTGTTTCAATCTCAACACCAAAGCTGCGCAATAGCTCAACGGTCGATTGATTTTTTTGCACGGAATTCGGTTTTTCGTACACCGTCAGTGCGCCGCGCTTGGTCATTAGTGCGGTCAGACCCGTGCGCGCCAACAGCCGGTCATAGCTTTCTATAGAGCGGCCGTTTAACGCACGCAAGTGCCGGCAGGAATTCTCCACATTCGCCGGCAGCGCCGCCATTCCAAACCGCACGAGCCAGGGTAATATTTTCGGCAGGTATCGCCAGCGAATCGACAAGGGGCCCAGCGGGTCCATCAATAGCTTCGGAACCGACAAAATGGTTTTCATATTAGCCAGGGGCAAAACCACATCCGTAGCAAAGTGTCCGGCGTTGCCGTACGAACAACCCCGCCCCGGCGTATCCCGGTCTATCAGAGTGACCTGGTGACCGCGCTGCTGTAATTGCTCGGCAACAGCAACACCCACAATACCCGCACCGATAACCACCGTACGGGGTTGTACGCTCAATGAAGATTTCACTGCTAAATCCCGCCCCTTACCCTACGGCTTCCGCGTTTCCCACTTTCAGCGCCTCAACACCGGCCTCACGGGTCAATGCGGCAAACGCATCTCTTGACTGGTTTTCGATGCGGTCGCTGTGCACCAGTACACAATCCTCAACCCGTACGCCGCCATATTTTTTGAAGCGCTCAATCTTATCCCAGTTGACCCTGAAACTGTGCTTACTGTTCGACAACTCCGCGAGCAACATCTCCATAAAATAGATACCCGGCTCAATGGTCAACGCCTGCCCAGCCTCAATATTGCGCGCGTTCCGCAGGTACGGAGCACGCGGGTCACGCAAGCGAGGACGCTCCCGTGGCGCCATCAGGTAGCCGCCTACATCGTGTACCTGCAAGCCGATAAAGTGACCCAGGCCGCAGGGAAAAAATGCGCTGGTAATACCCTCACTCACCATATCTTTGGGCGACATCATTACGAAATCGAAATCCCTCAGGATACTGGCAATCATGTAATGCGCTCGCCAGTGCAGATCAGCAAAGCACTGTCCTACTTCCACTTCCGAGACGAGCGTTTGCTGGGCAGCATCCAGCGCCTGCAAGAGGTTGGCGTAGTCACCACTGCGGAAGGCATAGCTACGGGTAATGTCGCTGGCATAGCCCAGATAGTCAGCCCCCGCGTCAATCACCAGAGAGTGGATATCCGTAAGCTGCTTTTTTTCCCGGTCCGCGCCGTGGTAATGCAGCACAGAGCTGTGAGAATTGACCGCCACGATGTTGCCATAGGGTAATTCCGCTTCCAGCACACCTGCGCCCGCCAGGTATGCATGGTGAATCTCCAGCTCGGTACCGCCGGTAAGGAATACGTCTTTCGCCGCCTGGTGCCCCTGTGCACTGCGGCGGTTGGCACGCCGCAGGCACTCCGCCTCATATGCGGTCTTGTATGCCCGGTGGTAGTGCAGTTCATTGATCAACGCCGATGGGTTGACCCGGGATTTCGGCAAGTCCGGCAGGCAGGAAGCATCTTCACCGATAAGCGCGCAGCGCTCGGTATTGCCCGCAAGCGCATTGATCACGTCGTCGAAGGACGTTGCCAGGACAATGTCAAACGCTTCCGTCCAATAGCCTTCCGGATCCGCGGGTGGTTTGTGCCAGTAGTCTTCCGGCTGGAAGTAGATAAGGCGGGGCTTTTCGCCCAGACGAAAGTCCACCGCGCATTGAGGATGCTCCAGAAGCGGCACCCAGTGTTTGAAATGCGGGTTTACCTTAAATGTGTAGTGATTGTCGTCCAGAAACGGCAGCTTGGACGAGCCGGAGTAAATGACAACGCGGTCGAACCCGTGAAACGACATGGCGCGGGTGTGGCGCCGAATAATTTCTTCGATATGCAGTTGATACAGGTTGGTCAGTGACATCCACCCTCTCCCTTTGTGCTCTTAATAGTTTCAGTGCGCTCTGTTTTGTGTACTGCCAATAACCAGCATTTCCACGCTTTGCGCTGATGAAAAACAGATTTGGGTTGACAGCCTTCGAAAACTTTATTTATTGTACACAATAACAACTAAACGCAAAGGGCTTTTTCAACAGACATTGTTGGCCACCCGTTTGCACTTTCAAACCATGATGAGGAAGTCACATGCAAATCGAATGGAGCGGCGTATTCCCCGCAGCAACCACCCAGTTCAACGCCGATGAGTCCCTGAATATTCCAGCCACACTCAAGCATCTCGATGTCATGCTGGACGCGGGAATCAATGGCCTCGTAATGCTCGGTACCGTGGGGGAAAACTGCTCACTGAGCCAGCAAGAGAAAATTGAAGTGCTCGCGGCCACGGTGCAGCATGTGGGGGGCCGGGTGCCGGTACTGACCGGTGTTTCGGAGTACACCACCTCCCAGGCCTGCGAGTTCGCCCGCGCCGCAAAAGACGCCGGCGTCGATGGTCTGATGGTACTGCCGCCCATGTCCTACAAGGCCGATGCAGATGAAATCGTCACCCATATCCGTGGCGTCGCTGCGGCTACCAACCTGCCGGTGATGGTCTACAACAACCCGGCATGCTACGGCGTGGATGTCTCCGCTGAAGCCGTGGCCGAACTCTCCCAGGTAAGCAATATTGTCGCAGTCAAGGAAGCGTCCGATGACCCCCGCCGCCTGACGGATATCGCCAACCTGGTGAGCGACGATTTTGTCCTCTTTTGCGGTGTCGACGATCTCGCTCTGGAAAGCATTGCCCTGGGTGCCCACGGCTGGATCTCCGGCCTGGTGAACGCATTCCCGCAGGAAAACCGTCTGATGTGGGATCTGGCCACCAGTGGAAACTATGAAGAGGCGCGCAAGGTATACCGCTGGTACACCCCGCTGCTGCACCTGGACACCAAACCAAAACTGGTCCAGTACATCAAGCTTGCGGTACAGGAGTGCGGCTTCGGCAGCGAGCAATGCCGCAACCCCCGCCTGACACTGACCGGTGCCGAACGCGAGTCCGTGCTGCACACCATCCACACCGCCATTGCCACCCGCCCGGTGATCAAGTAACGCCATGAGTGGAGAATTCGCCATGTACACAGCCCCTGTGCTGATCGCGGGCGAGTGGCGACAAGCGGCCGAATGCGGCCGCTTTCAGCCCACCAACCCGTCTAGCAAAGAAGCCATTGATCGCAGCTACCCGATATCGAACTGGCGGGATTGCGAGGCCGTACTGGATGCCGCGGCGCAAGCCGCCTCGGCGCTGCACTCGGTAACCGCGGAAACGCGCGCGCAATTTCTCGAGCTGTACGCCGACGCCATCGAAGCCGCGGCCGAGGAGATCTGCGCGCTGGCCCATGAGGAAACCGGCCTGCCTCTGAGCCCGCGCTTACGGGATGTTGAATTGCCGCGTACCACCGGCCAGTTGCGCGCGGCGGCGCACGCCGCCCGGGACGGCTCATGGGCCCAGGCCACCATCGATACTTCCAACGATATCCGCAGCATGCGCAGTGCTATCGGGCCGGTGGTCATATTCGGACCAAACAACTTTCCGCTGGCCTTCAATGGGCTCGCCGGGGGCGATTTCGCCGCAGCCATCGCCGCTGGTAACCCCGTAATCGCCAAGGCCCACACCGCGCACCCAGGGACTTGCCACAAGCTCGCCGGTCTTGCGTTGCAAGCCCTCAACCAGTCAGGGATGCCCGCAGCCGCGGTGCAGATGCTGTACGCCATACGTCGGGAAGACGGCTACCAGCTTATGGGCGACCCGCGGTTGGGCGCCGGGGCATTTACCGGTTCACAACCCGCGGGCCTCGCCCTCAAACAGGTCGCGGACCGCGTAGGCACCCCGTTCTATGCGGAACTCTCCAGCATCAACCCGGTTATTATGCTGCCCGGCGCCCTGCGTGAGCGCGGTGCAGATCTCGCCGAAGAATTTGCCGGCAGCTGCCTGATGGGCACGGGGCAGTTCTGCACCAACCCCGGGATGGTCATCGTCCCCGCCAACGATGACGGCGAGCTGTTTATTGCCCGAAGTGGCGAGTTGTTTGATGGCGCGGAGCCCGGAACACTACTGAGCGCCGGAACACAGCAGGGATTGCAACAGGCCATAGCGCAACTGCGCGCCGCCGGTGCCACCCAGGTCACCAATAGAAACGATATGGACAGCGCACGTTTTAGCGTACCCAACACGCTCCTGTGTGTATCCGGCGAGGGCTTTCTGCAAAACCCCAAGGCCTTTCAGACCGAGGCCTTTGGTAACGCAGCACTTGTTGTGGTGAGCGAGTCGGTACAGCAGTCCGCCGATATCCTGCGATCACTGGAGGGGAATCTTACCGGGTGTATTTACTCTTCCCGGGCAGGTGTGGATGATGAAGCCTATGACAAGCTGGCGCCGATTCTGCGCGACAAGGTCGGCCGTTTACTGAACGACAAGATGCCTACCGGCGTAGCCGTTTCGCCGGCAATGAATCACGGGGGGCCCTTCCCTGCCTCCGGTCACCCCGGGTTTACCGCGGTGGGCATACCGGCATCGATGGCCCGTTTCAGCAGGCTCGACTGCTACGACAACGTGCGACCGAACCGGCTGCCGCCACTCCTGCAGGATGGGAATCCAGTAAACGCCTGGCGCCAGGTGGATGGCAACTGGACCCGGGAACCGCTGCCCTGACCCACCCGGCCAGAGGAAGCGCGTTAACGAAACAAAAACGATAAAAAATGACTGGAGAGCAATTGTGTACGCCACCCAGGATCACACGATAAAAGTCATCGACTCCCATACCGGTGGCGAACCTACTCGCGTCGTCGTTAGCGGCGGCCCGGACCTCGGCAATGGCAGCATGGCGCAGCGACTGCAGAATTTTCAGCAGCACTTCGACCACCTGCGCACCGCGTTAATCCGTGAACCCCGGGGGTCAGATGTCATGGTCGGCGCATTACTCTGCACCCCGCAGAACCCGGGCAATGCCGCCGGAGTGATTTTCTTCAATAACGTCGGCTACCTCGGTATGTGCGGCCACGGCACTATCGGCCTCGCCGCCACCCTCGCAAGAACCGGTGCTATCGCGCCGGGTACCCACACGCTGGAAACACCGGTGGGCGACGTGCGCTTTGTACTGCATAACAACCACCGGGTGAGCGTCGAGAATGTACCCAGTTACCGTTACCGGAAAAGTGTACCGGTGTACGTAGACGGTATCGGAGGCTTCAGTGGCGATATCGCCTGGGGCGGCAACTGGTTTTTCCTGATCTCCGACCACGGGCAACACGTCAGCGCAGACAACACCGATCACCTCACTGATTTTTGCTGGCGGGTTCGGCAGGCGCTACGCGAACAGGGTATTCGCGGGGAGAACGGTGAAGAGATCGACCATATCGAACTCTTCGCGCCGCCCTCCGATCCTGCGGTGGCGGACAGTAAAAACTTTGTTCTTTGCCCGGGCAAAGCCTACGACCGATCCCCCTGCGGCACCGGCACCAGTGCAAAACTCGCCTGCCTGTATGCAGACGGAACGCTAAAGGCGGGCCAGACGTGGCGGCAGGAGAGTATTATCGGCAGCCTTTTTGAAGGCTCGGTGCAACCAGCGCCCGGGCCTGCGGGCTCGGCCAGTCCGGTTATTCCGACCATTACCGGCAGCGCCTATATCAGTGCGGAGACCACCGTCATCATTGACCCGGAAGACCCGCTCGCCCACGGTTTCTAAACAAAAAAGGCTTGCCGTTTGGCAAGCCTTTTTTGTCATGGGCTGGTGTTCAGCTGTACTTTCGCTCGTGGATGTATTCAATCATCCGCGACACCGCCTCCCGCTGATCCCGAATGTGATGGCTCAGCGCCTTGCGCGCGCCCTTCCAGTCTTTCGCCAGCAGACATTCAACGATATCGCAGTGCTCTCGCGCCATCTCGCGCTTCACCTTTTCATCGATTACCGCGTAATTGAACAGCGCGTTGTAAAACGGACTGTAGCGTTTAAAAAACTCCGAGATATAGCGGTTTCCGCAGCGCTCAATCCAGTAATCGTGCAGGTCAAAATCCAGTGCCGATTCCGCATTGCCTTTTGCCGGCCTGTTGGCCTTAAGTAACTGCTCCAGCTCGTGATCGGTAAAGTGGCCGCGCGCGAGATCCAGTGCCTTCAGCTCGAGCATTTCGCGAATATCCAGATAGTCGTGCATATCCTGCTCACTGAAAGGATGCACTCGCCAGCCACAGCGAGGGACGTGCTCGATCAACCCCTCCCCTGCCAGACGGGAAAAGATCTGCCGCACCACCGTACGGCCAGCACCGTACTGCTCCGCGGTGGCATTTTCCCGCAAGTATTCCGTGTCCTGCTTCAGGCTCCGGGTAATCACATCCTGACGAATGATGTCATAGAGCTTTTTCTCGGTGGCGTCCTCACGCGGCGGCTCGAGCTTCACGCCCTTCAAGACTTCAGGCTTCGCCTCCAGGCGGCCGTTGTCTTTGCGGTGAATTACGCCCTCGTCCACCAGCTCGTCTACCGCATGCCTTACCGGCGTGAGGCTTACCTTGTAGTGTTCAGACATGGCACCCAGAGTCAGCTTATAGGGCAGACGGCCCTCGGCCTGGAGAACGGCTTTTACATCGGATTTGATAAATTCAGTAATGGTCATTTAGCCAGCACTTGCTATTATTTTCGGCCCGCGCGGCAGCTTTTGGCCTGGCGCGGCACATAATTCAGGTAAAAATTTTACACAAGACAGGCAGTATCGCCCATGTTGGAAAAGTTGAGCAAGCTCCTCGATGTAGAGCAACTGGACACCAATCTGTTCCGTAGCCGGGAGCATGTCGAGAACTACCGCAAAGTATTGTTTGGTGGCCAGGTCCTCGGGCAGGCACTGATGGCCGCTGCGCGCACCGTCGAAGACCGCCTCCCCCACTCGCTGCACGCCTACTTTCTGCGTCCGGGCAGCAGCGAAAAGCCTGTGATTTACGATGTAGACCCGATTCGCGACGGCGGCAGCTTTACCACCCGCCGGGTAGTGGCGCGCCAGAATGGCAAAGCCATCTTTAATATGTCGACCTCCTTCCAGATCGAAGAGCCGGGGTTTGACCACCAGGTGGATATGCCCACCGAGGGTCTGATTCAGCCAGAAGAGCTCAAGAACACCCAGCAGCTGGCAGAGGAAGCCGGGATGCAGGGGGCGGCACAGAACCAGCGCCGCTACATGGTGGATTTCCGCCCGGTGGACCCGATGAGCTATTTCGACAACGCCGTGCGTGAGCCCCGCTGCATGTTCTGGTTCAAAGTGGACGGTGAGCTGTCTGACAGCCCCATCGAGCACCGCAGCGCCCTCTGTTACGCTTCGGATATGGCGCTCCTCGGCACCGCTCTGCAACCACACCCGATCAGCCTGTTCGACCCGCATCTGATGCCGGCAAGCCTCGACCACGCCATGTGGTTCCACCGCCCCTTCCGCGCAGACGACTGGCTGCTTTACGTGACCGATAGTCCATCCGCCAGCGGCGCGCGCGGCTTCTGCCGCGGCCAGATCTTTTCCCGCGACGGCAAGCTGGTTGCGTCCACGACGCAGGAAGGGCTGATCCGCCAGATCAAAAAGTAAAACGGCCTCTGGCGCCTGCGGGTGCGCAGGCGTTAAAATTAAATGAAATCAGTGGTTTACAGAAGCGGAACGGCTGTTATAATGCCGCCCGCTTCACAAGGAAGCCACAGCAGATTTCGCAATGGGATCAACGCTGTACAAGTCGGTGAGTAGCGCAGCCTGGTAGCGCACTTCGTTCGGGACGAAGGGGTCGGAGGTTCGAATCCTCTCTCACCGACCATTTTCTTTTTCTCCCCCCTTAATTTTTCCCTACTCGACAGCAACCTGCATGCAGTGATTCTATTGCCAGGTCACCTTGCCAAATTCTCCCGAACTTTCTCGCCCTTCCCGCCACTCCCCTCGCACCTCAAAAGGATTCATTGCGCCCGAAAACATTTATTGTTATTGTCGTCAAAAACAATATTAAACCGTTGCGGCGGACGCATTATGACTACCAGCACACCACCCACGCTCAATTCGGAACTGCCATCCTATGCGACGGCAAACGGGATGCAGATTGATGCCATTGACATGCACACTGCTGGCGAACCACTGCGGGTCATACTCAATGGATTTCCGGAGCTCACTGCAGACTCCATCCTCGGCAAGCGCCGCCTCGCGCGAGAACACTATGACCATTTACGACGGGCCCTAATGTGGGAACCCCGAGGGCATCGGGATATGTACGGTGCCATCGTGGTTCCGCCAAACGATAACGGTGCGGATTTTGGAGCCCTGTTTATTCATAACGAAGGCTTCAGCACCATGTGCGGCCATGCGGTGATTGCACTGGCAAAACTCGCGGTAGAGTTGGGCTGGGTAGCGCAGGTTGCACCGGACTCTGAAGTGCCGGTAACCATCGATGCACCCTGTGGCCGGATACACGCATTCGCACGCACCGACGTACGTGGACAGGTGATTTCCACACGCTTTCACTGCGTGCCATCCTTTGTGGCAGCGCGCTCGCTGACGGTGGATGTGCCTGAGCTGGGACCAATTCGTTACGACATTGCCTACGGCGGTGCGTTTTACGCGTACGTGGATGCCGCGCAATTGCCTTTTTCCCTGGCCGAACATAATGCCGAGCAACTGATTCGGGCGGGGCGATCCATCAAGCACTGTGTTCAGGCCAGCGGTCCCGACATTGTGCACCCCGTCGAGCCGGACCTGGGATTCCTCTACGGCACCATTTTTATGGACATGGCGCCTTTGCAAAAACCCTTGTCGGGTCAAACGATACCGGAGACAGGCCAGAAAGTTCTTAGCCGTAACGTCTGCGTGTTTGCCGACGGTGAACTGGACCGCTCTCCGACAGGTTCCGGTGTGTCCGGCAGGATGGCCCTGCATTTTGATCAGGGACTGTTAACAAGAGAGCAAACCCTGGTTGCCGAAAGTATTACCGGTAGCTGTTTCTCCGGAAAGATTGCCGAAACGCTGGCGTATTCCGGGCTGTCAGCAGTGATTCCGGAGATTGCAGGCACGGCACATATCACCGGGCAACACCGCTTTTACCTGGACCCGGATGACCCATTCAAGTTTGGCTTTCTGCTTGGCCATTAATTTTTATCTGACTGATAGTATTTGATTCACCATGAAATTTATCGATGCCAAAACCGTCCGCGAAACCATCACCTACCCCCGACTGATCGAGGCATTGCGCGACGCATTCCGCATGCAGGATATCGAAGTACCGCAACGGCACCACCACCACTTCTGCTATTCACACACCCACGATAACGAAAATACCCTGCTGCTTATGCCCGCGTGGCAGGCGGATGGATTTCTCGGTGTAAAAACCGTGATCGTTGCGCCAGACAATCGCAATGAGCCATCAATTCAGGGGCACTACGCCCTGTTTGATGCGAGTACCGGTACACCCAAAAGCATAATGGATGCAGCGAGTATCACTGCCATGCGCACAGCGGCCGCATCCGCGTTGGCCGCAGACTACCTGGCTCCGGCAGAGGCGCGCACGCTTCTGATGGTGGGCACCGGTACCCTGGCACCTGAACTGATCCGGGCACACTGCAGCGTGCGCCCAATTGAAAACATTTTGGTCTGGGGGCGATCGAAAGCGAAAGCGCAACAGCTGGTCGAGAGTCTTTCCGAAATGCCCTGCACGATTTCAGCGTGTGGTGATATCGAGCAGGGTATGGCGCGGGCCGATATCGTGAGCTGTGCAACCCTGAGTAAAACACCGCTGATCCGCGGAAACTGGTTGCGGCCCACACAGCATATCGATCTTGTCGGTGCCTACCGGCCGGATATGCGGGAGGCCGACGACGCGCTGATCCGGCAGGTCGCACTGTATGTGGATGTGATGCCACACGCACTGACCGAAACCGGGGACCTTAGCCTCCCCATTCAAAGTGGTGCCATCAGTGCAAATTCGGTATTGGGCGACCTCCCGGCACTCACCCGGGGCCCCGTACCTGCAACACGCACTGGGGTAACCTGCTTCAAATCAGTGGGACACGCCCTTGAAGACCTGGTTGCGGCGAGCCTGGTCTACGCCACACTGAACGCGGCCGAGAACAGCGCTGCGGCGCAGATGGAAGCACACTGAAGCACACCGCAGCGCACCGAAGCGCGCTTTCGCCCCCTTGAAAAGGCCTTCACAATGACCAGTTCCCGGGGTCGCGCCCCGGGAGAATGAACGCTACCCTCTGGCACTGTTCGCAGGATGTGTTGTCCCATCAGTTAATGCGGAGTTAATGCGCATTCAACATACTGTTGATACGCAACTAACACATCTATCACCAACAAACAGAGCCAGAACGTATTCATGCATCATTTTTGGAACACCTGCTCTTCTCCTAGATACGCATTTTGGGGCGTAATGGCCCTATTTCTCAGCATTTTCATACCTGTTGCGCATTCGGCAGACGAATCAATTTACGATGTTCGGTATGAAGTCGAGCTGAAGCCGGGTGAGGATTTCGCACATGTCCGGATCGCGGTTTCCGGCGACGCACTCCCCAGTCAGCTGACCCTGCACCTCAATCCGGAGCGCCATTCGAAAATCGCCGGAGATAATGTGACTCTGGAAGGTGACAAAGCCATCTGGAAACCGGGCAAAGATCACAGTGAAATCGAGTACCGCTTCAAAATTGACAAAAAAAAATCGTCCGGTAGTTACGACTCCTTGATGACCGACAAGTGGACGATCCTGCGCAGCGACAAGCTGATCCCGCCGATCTCCGCGCGCGCGCCCAAGTCTCTTCAGTCACGGGCGACGCTTCAGGTAAACACTCCCAAGAACTGGAATACGCTCGCGCCCTACGCCAAAGACGACAATGGCAATTTCCAGCTGAAAGATCCCGGACGCCGCTTTATTCGCCCGAAAGGCTGGATGATTTCGGGGCGGATCGGCAGCCGGCAGGACATTATCGATGGTACCGACACCGTAATCGCGGGCCCCCTCGGCATAGGCCTTCGCCGCCAGGACACACTCGCGTTTTTGGGCTGGACGCTGCCCGAGCTCAAAAAGGTGTTCCCGGAGTTCCCAAAGAAACTGTTGATTGTCATGGCGGATGACCCTATGTGGCGCGGCGGCCTATCTGGGACCCGCTCCCTCTTTATGCACGCCGACCGGCCGCTGATTTCCGGGAACCGCACGAGCAGCATGCTGCACGAGCTGGTACACGTAGGTACCGGCATTCGCGGCGACAAGGAGAGCGACTGGATCGTGGAAGGCATTGCCGAATACTACTCGCTGCAGACACTGCGCCGCACCGGCGGCATCAGCGAACGGCGCTACCAGGAGGCCCTCGAAGAACTGGCGGAATGGGGAGAGGAATCGCCGAATCTGCTGGTCAAACGCTCATCCGGACCAATCACCGCACGGGCCACGGTGGTGCTCCACCAGATAGATCAGCAGATTCAAAAGTCCAGCGATGGCAAACGCAACCTGGATGAAGTGGTTACGGCACTGGCCGCTGAGCGCGGAGAGATTACGCTGGAAAAATTCCGCAAGCTGGTGGAACAGGCCGCCGGCGAACCCGTGCCGCAGTTGGACCGCACATTTCTTACAGGCAAAAAAAAGCCCTGACGACGGGGGGGGGAGAGCGTCAGGGCCAAGACCATTAGGAGTGAAACTTGGAGGATTTCATCCTTACAACACACTGGGTGCCCGTATGGGGGCAGACACCCGGCCGGCACTACTAAACACGACGTGGGGGGAGATGTGTGCTAGCCAGCTACTCTCAGTATTGGTCAGGTCCGGGGGATTGCCAGCGAGATTGCCAAATAACTTAGAACAATTGGCAATAGAAAGCGCCGATCCATTTCATCCAGTTATTACATCCTCCACCCTCGGCGCCAAAACACTCCATGGCTCACAAATTGAGCAGAATTAACCAGATCGTGAATTGGCCTTGACTAATCTCGGGCAAACCATAGAATAGCGGCCTCTTGCACGCCCTGGCGCGCGTAAGTATCAGAAAACGCTGGGATTTTTGCTGTCATTCCGCTAAAATCCGCGGCGTTTTCATCGCTTCAAGCGACACCTATGGCTAGGTGGCAGAGTGGTCATGCAGCGGACTGCAACTCCGTGTACGCCGGTTCGATTCCGACCCTAGCCTCCATTTTCCTCCAGTCTGATTTTGAGACTGACCCAATCGGCAGACTTCCTCCACATCTGTCGATCGCCCTATCTGCCCGGATGGTGGAATTGGTAGACACAGGAGACTTAAAATCTCCCGTCCTTTGGGACGTGCCGGTTCAAGTCCGGCTCTGGGCACCACCTTCCGTTTTCTCCTAAGCTTCACTGGCACCCTTGCTCTTCCCAACCTGCTGTGGCGGCACGCCTTTCGGAAGCAAATGATATTCACCCTTTCCTGCGCAGTCGCGATCGTTGCGGCCATCGCTCTGCTCGCCAGACTAAAAAAGCCGGACGCAAAAATATCGAACGTTTTGCGTCTGCCCGCTGACGCAATACAGACCCTGCTTGGCATGAGCGCCAGGCTCGCCTGCTCTGCGCACCATATTTCAGGCTTTACATCTCAGCGCATTCAAAGTGACCTGCGCAATTATTCGCCACTGTTCTCGCTGGTATCTATCCACCAAAGCCAGGGAATCACTTGCGCAAAAATTGGTAATCTCGTCAGTGTCAAAGCAGCATTTCGCCCCTTGCAAGGTTGCGTATTCATCGGCAAGCAGAGTTCCGCGCACTTGCACGCGCAACCCACCAATATCACCCGGAATAGAGCCGAAACCAGAACCCGGCTGCAATACAAAGAGCACAGCCCTGCCCTGCAGGAACTCCTGCAAACCCAACTGCAACACGATCACGAATCCGGACTGGATACCCGAGCTCTGCTGGTAATTCAGGGTGGCGAAGTACTGGCGGAAGCCTACGGCTTAGGGATATCCCATCACACACCGCTGCTCGGGTGGTCCATGAGCAAAAGCCTGCTGGCAATATTAATCGGGCGCCTGGAAACCCTGGGGCTTGCGGATACCGCCACCGGAGATCTTTTTCCGGAGTGGCATAACGACCGCCGCAGCGAGATAACACTCGAGCATCTGTTGCAGATGTGCGACGGGCTCGAATTCGACGAAACCTACCGCCCCGGCAGCGATGCCACACGTATGCTGTTTGGCCCCCTGCCTGCTTCCCGCTATGCCCTGCAACGCCCGCTGGCGCACTCCCCCGGGCACCATTTTTCCTACTCATCGGGCAGCACCAACCTGCTGGCGCGCTGGATGCATCAAACCCTCGGAGGCACAGAGGCGGCACTGGCCTTCTGGAAAAAAGAGTTTGCAGAGCCTCTCGGCCTGACGAGCGCGATTCTCGAACTCGATAGTGACGGGGTATTTATCGGCAGCTCATACGGGTACGCCAGCGCTCGGGAGTGGGGGCAGATAGGCTGTGTACTGTTAGGTAATCCCGGCCTGGTAGATAGCGCCCCGCCATTCCTGGACCCTGCCTGGCTCACCCGCGCCACGCGCGCCAACCAAAGCGACAACGACCCGCGATATGGCTATCAATTGTGGTTGAACAACCGCACCAATCGATTGCCGCAGCTGTTTCCGCAACTGCCGGCAGACAGCTTTTTCATGCTCGGGAACCGGGAGCAAAAGCTGATGGTAGCCCCCTCCCGTAACGCAATCGTGGTCAGGCTCGGCTGGTCGGCCTCTCCCTACCCCATCGAAGACCGTTTTGGTGAAATACTGCAAACACTGCCGGGTTAACCGCGGTGTGGGCTTTCCAACATGGCCAGAAACAGTCGGGGCTCTTCGGGGCTGGCCCGAAGCCCATACTTCTCCGAAACCGCCATAAACCGCCGCAGATAATAGTGCCTTACCGGACCGTACGGAGGCATCCACTGGTCTGGGCCTTTATGCCCTTTACTCTGGTTGCGCCCATCATCTACCAGCCACAGGTTGTCCGGATCTTCTGCAAAGGCGCGCTTCTTTTCGCGTGACCAAAGGGCGCCGCCACGCTCGTGTGCCCATTTGAGTGGAACGATATGTTCCACGTCGAGATCTGAGGCCAACTCAAAGAAATTTCCGGTGTATGGGTCCATCCACAAACCGCTGGCCACCTTGCACTGACGCGCATCACGGTAGGCGATCGGCGCCAGGGAATAGCGGATCAGCAATTCGTGGCGCGTATCCTGGCAATCCCGGTCGGCATCCGACCAGCGCGGCAGCCATTCGCTGCGGCGATAGGTATTTTCGCCGGCCGTGGCAGTTATCGCAGCGCACAGCAAACCGGGGAACAGCAGGCAATAAACGAGAAAGGAACGGGAAGAAGCAAAAGCTTGAGAACGCGGCACGACAACTCCACTGGCGCATAAAAGCTCGAATGGAACTATCGTACCCGAAGAGTTGTGGCGCGGAAATTACCGGCGATAGGGTAAATTGAAAATTGTGACGGCCTCGACCCGGGCATTACCGGGCCGAGTAAACGGGATTCAGGATTTGGTTGTTGCGTCGCCACTGAGTGCCGGCCAGGCAGCCCGCAAATAAACCACCATGGTCCACAGCGTCAGCGCTGCGGCAACGTACAGCAAGATATAGCCGATTGTTTCCATAACGGGAAATTCCTGCACATCAAACGCGAGCAAAACAATGATCGCGGCCATCTGCGCCGTGGTTTTGATCTTCCCGATATAGTTCACCGCCACACTGCTGCGCAGCCCCAGCTCCGCCATCCACTCCCGCAGTGCGGACACAGCGATCTCGCGGCCAATAATCACGGCAGCAGCGATGGTAAACAGGCGGTGATCGTGCAGGTCGACCAGTAATACCAGGGCGGTGGCCACCATCAGCTTGTCAGCCACCGGGTCCAGAAAGGCACCAAACGGCGTGCTCTGATTCATTTTGCGGGCGATATACCCGTCGAGCCAGTCAGTGGCAGCAGCAATGGAGAAGATCAGTGCGGAGGCAATATAGCTCCACTTGTAGGGAAGATAGAAAACCAGCACAAATACCGGAATCAGCGCTACGCGCAGCAAGGTCAATTGATTGGCAAGGGTCATGCTGGTCCTTTTACATTCGCTGAACACACTTCGTCGGCAGTGCGTAACTTAGCAATCCGCATCCAAAAAATAAACGCCAACAGGTTTCTTTACATTACTCATTGTGCAGAGTGGAGTAAATTTCCTGGGCAAGCTTGCGGCTGACCCCCTCCACACTGGCCAGCTGGTTGACCGATGCGCGCATCACTTCCTGCAATCCACCAAAGTGGTGCAGCAATGCGCGCCGGCGCGCTGGTCCGACACCTGGGATCCCCTCCAGAGGTGACTCGCGACGTTTCTTGTCCCGCCGCTGGCGGTGGCCGGTAATCGCAAACCGGTGCGCTTCATCCCGCACCTGCTGAATCAGGTGCAGCGCAGGGGAATCGGACTCCAGCACCAGCTCGCGATTCTGGGACACCACGTGCAGCGTCTCAAACCCCGCTTTGCGGGTGGTGCCTTTGGCGACGCCAATAATCTGAACACCGGTCACACCCAGCTCATTGAGTGTATCAATGGCCTGACGCACCTGCCCCTTGCCGCCGTCGATCAGTAAAATATTCGGGAAACGGCCCTCGCCTTTGGACAGTCGCGCATACCGCCGCTGCAGTGCCTGCCCCATGGCCGCGTAATCATCCCCCGCGGTAATATTTTCGATATTGAAGCGCCGATAATCCGACTTCACCGCACCGCCAGTATCAAACACCACGCAGGACGCCACTGTCGCCTCACCACTGGAATGACTGATATCAAAACACTCCAACCGCTCGGGCAATTCCCCCAACCGCAACACCTCCTGCAAGTTCTCAAACCGGTCCTGCAGCTTCTGCTGCGACGCGGTGCGACTTTGCAGGTTTTGGCTGGCAGCCTGCTGGGCCATTTCCACCCAGGAGGCCCGATTGCCACGCAGCTTGTGCACCAGCTGGACATCCTTCCCGGATTGCTCAGTTAACGCCTGCTGCAGCGTCTCACCATCTTCCAGTGACTCGGACATCAGAATCTGACGGGGAATCTCGCGGTTCGCACCGAGGTAAAACTGCGGGATAAACGCGGAGAGCAATTCCGAAGATTCCAGACCGAGCTTCTCACTGGGATAGTAGCTGCGGCTGCCAAGAATCCTCCCCTGGCGAATAAACAGGACATGCACACAGCACAGACCACCAGAAGTCGCCGCCCCGAGCACATCCACATCGCCACCGGCACTTTCTGCAATCTGGTCCGACTGCAAACGACGCAATGCGACGATCTGATCGCGCAGGCGCGCGGCTTTTTCAAACTCCAGCGCAGCCGAGGCCTGCTCCATGGAATCGGCCAGCTCGCGAATAATCGTGTCGCTTTTACCGGCAAGGAACATTTGCGCGTGGCGCACATCGGCCTGGTAGTCTTCCGCCGATATAAAATCGACGCAGGGTGCCGTACAGCGCTCAATCTGATATTGCAGGCACGGGCGCGAACGGTTGGCGAAGACACTGTCTTCACAGGAGCGAATGCGGAAGGTTTTCTGCAAAAAATTCAGACTATCACGCACCGACGATGCATTGGGAAAAGGCCCGAAATAGTCGCCTTTCTTGCGTTTGGAACCGCGGTGGAAGGCGATTCGCGGAAAGGTATCTTTGCTGGAAAGGAAAATATAGGGGTAACCCTTATCATCTTTCAGCATCACGTTGTAGGGCGGCCGCTGCGACTTGATCAGGCTCTGCTCGAGCACCAGCGCTTCGGTTTCACTGCGGGCAACGGTCACTTCGATATCCGCAATCTTCTCCACCAGGGCCATGGTCTTTGCGGTCAATCCGGTGGCCCGGAAATAACTGCCAAGGCGGTTGCGCAGGTTCTTTGCCTTGCCGACATACAGTACCTTTCCCTGGCTATCAAACATCTGATAGACGCCGGGCTTGCGGGTCACTGTCGATAAAAAGCGCTTACTGTCGAACATGCAAAAAAATACGGCCACCGAAACAGAACAGGGGCCGGAAAGGCCCCTGTTCTAAACAATATATGACGAGCGGATTATACGCGCTAGCGTGGCATTATTCCGCCTCTATCCCAACTTCGAACGCCCTGCACCGCTAAACCGCCTCTTCCGGGTCCAGCACATTGTGCTTGACCGCCAGCAGGGTCAATTCCACATCGGAATGCAGGCCGAGCTTTTCGAAGATTCGGTACCGATAGGTATTCACGGTTTTCGGGCTCACCGCTAGGGTTTCTGCGATTTCTGCCACCTTGTTGCCGTTGACGATCATGACCGCCGTTTGCAACTCCCGCTCGGAGAGGTCCTCAAAGGGCGAGGAACCACCACTGACACTGCGTAACGCCAGCTTGGTCGCCATTGAGGAGCTGATATAGGTTTCGCCAGCAACAACCGAGCGAATCGCTCGCACCATCTCTTCCAGGTCTGCACCCTTGGTCACATAACCGGTTGCGCCCGCCTGAATCAGCCGGCTCGGAAAGAGGTCGTCGTCCAATGCGCTGACCGCGATGACTTTCGCCTTGGGAAAGCGGGGAATCAATTTACGGGTAGCCTCGAGGCCCCCCATTCCGGGCATTCGAACATCCATCAAAATGACGTCCACTTCCGTCTCGCGGACAAATGCCAGTGCGTCTTCACCACTTTTGGCTTCGCCGACAACCTGAATGTCATCGACATCTCCCAGCATGCGGGAAATACCCATACGCACCAAGTCGTGATCGTCTACCACTAAGACTTTTATCAAATTAGCCCCAACCACGGATTTTCAGCCGATTTTGCGCAAAATTTTCCTACTGAGATCAGCTCGCACAAAATCGAATTTTTTGTTATTGCTCAGCGGGTTATGTCCCGCAAAGATCCATCCACAGAGCCCTCAGAAAACATACCAGACTAGCGTCTCAATGCAAAGCAAGTGGTACGCATCTTGAAGCAAAGCGATCCATTGAAATAAAGACTGTAAACAGCAGAAAATTCGGCTCGAATTCCCGGCACCGGGATATCACTCTCCCCGCGCCAGCGAGCGTATCAGTGCCTAGGGGTAAAATCGTGGCTCTGGTTCAAGGGTTACGCCAAATTTGACCTGGATATCCGCCGCTATGTCGCGAGCCAGATCGACCACCTGTTGCCCCGCCCGGTGCCCGGGGTTTACCAGGACCAGTGCCTGGCGATCGTGCACCCCAACGCCATCGCGCTGGAACCCCCGCCAGCCGGCCTGATCAATCAACCAGCCCGCGGCCAGTTTCCAGCCACTTCCCGCCGCATAAGCCACCACGTTCGGGTGACTTTGCTTGATGGCGCTGTACTGGGCCTCGGTCACCACCGGGTTCTTGAAGAAGCTGCCGGTGTTTGGAATTTCTACCGGATTCGGCAGTTTGCTGTTGCGGATGTCGATGACCGCGGCTGCCACTTGCGACGGCGTCAGCTGATCAACGGGGGTCTTGTGCTCCTGAAAATGCTGCTGCAGCGCGGGGTAATCTACTCGCGGTTGCCAGTCGCGGCGCAACTTCAGTACCACCTCGCAAATCAGGTACCGATCTTTTGCCTCCCCCTTGAAGAGGCTGTCGCGGTAGCCGAAAGCACACTTGCTCGCCGAAAAGGTCACCAGTTTACCTGTGGCGACTTCCATGGCCGTGAGCTGCTCGAAGTGGTCCTTCAGCTCAACCCCGTAGGCGCCGATATTCTGAATGGGCGCCGCGCCGATATTTCCCGGAATCAGCGCCAGGTTTTCCAGACCGCCAACACCGGACTCTACCGTTCGCATCACCAGTTGATGCCAGTTTTCTCCGGCAGCCGCAGTGACCCGCACCCCTTCGGCAGACTCAGCGACGTCCACACCACGCATACCCAAATGCAGGGCCAGCCCCGGATAATCACCGGTGAGAACGATATTACTGCCGCCCCCGAGTGGCAGGATGGGTAGCTGCCTGTCGCGGGCAAACGCCAGCGCTTCGCGCAACTGATCAAGCGAGGTCACCGAGCAGAAGTGACGCGCCCGCGCGGCGATTGTCATGGTGTTGAAAGGTTGCAGGTCGATATCAGATTGAATCATGCACTTCCAGAATATCTATTGGCCGTACCTGTTACGCCCAGTACGGCCAGGCTTGCCGGACTGAGACACGGTCGATCGGAATACCCGCAGGCCGATCCGGCCTACCCGGGCTCAGCTGAACAGGCTGCGCATCCGCGCCAGATCCTGCTCCGTATCCACCCCGCCGGGCACCGCCTCACAGGCGTCAGCCACATGGATTGCCTGTCCGTTAAACAGGAACCGCAACTGCTCCAGCGCTTCAAATTGCTCGAGCGGTGCCATGGGCCAGCTCACAAAGAGATTTAACAGGGCTGCACGGTAAGCATAGATGCCAATATGGCGGCGCGGGTTCAGCCCCTCAGGCAGGACCGACCTGTCACCGGCAAAGGCATCCCGGGGCCAGGGGATGGGTGCTCGGGAAAAATAACGTGCCAGCCCGTTCTCTTCACACACCAGCTTGACGATATTGGGGTTTAGGAAGTCATCGACCGATTCAATAGGCTCGGCCAGGGTAGCCACACCGGCGGCCGTATTCTTGGCCAGATTGCGCGCGACCTGGTTGATCACCGCCGGCGGGATCAACGGCTCATCCCCCTGCACATTGACCAGAATACGCTCATCCGCAAGCCCCAATTTGGTTGCCACTTCCTGTAGCCGGTCGGTTCCGGATGCGTGATCGGTACTGGTCATACACACCTGGCCACCAAATGCGGCCACCGCCTCGGCAACACGATTGTCATCGGTGGCGACGATTACCCGCTCCGCGGCACTCTCACAAGCACGCTCGTAGACCCGTTGCACCATGGTTTTGCCGGCAATCTCGGCCAGCGGCTTGCCGGGTAGCCGGCTGGAAGCAAAGCGGGCGGGGATGATGACGTCAAAACTCAGATCGTCGGCGGTACTGCTCATGGGGTTTCAAAACTCTCGAGATGTTGGTGAATACGTTGATAGAACAGATCGGGAAGCTGCGCCCGAGCCTCAAGTGCCCACCAGTGGGTCTGCCAGAAATCGCGGCATTTCACCGCGTCTTTCATGGTCATGATGACCGGAGTAATCCCGTCGAGCTGCAGCTCCTGTAGGCAAAACTGGTGGTGATCCGGGAACGGCATCTCCATTACGTTGAAACCGATGGCACGCAGGGCATTGAAAAAGCGCTGGGGGTTACCGATTGCCGCAACCCCGTGGCAAGGGCCGACTTCCGGGCCCGATTCCAGCTTGAGGGTGGAAGTCTGATCCAGATTGAACTGGTGCCAGCGCGCCGGCTCCAGGTGCATGGTGAAGTCGATCTCGTCGCCGCACTGGGATTCCGCCAGCTCACCAGCCGCACCATTGACGACCACCATATCGACACTGGCCAGACGCTCGATGGACTCGCGCAGCGGTCCCCGAGGCAGCAGGTGGCCGTTACCCAGCCCCCGGTGCCCGTCCACCACACAGATTTCCATACTGCGCCACAGGCCATAGTGCTGCAGCCCATCGTCGGACAGGATGACATCACAGCCGTGCTGTTCGATCAGCGCTTCCGCCGCCTCAATGCGCTTTGGCGACACCATTACCGGCAGACCGGTCATCAGGTGCAGCATCAGTGGCTCGTCGCCGGATTCGAGGGGGTGGGACTGGGCGGTGACATCGTACGGATAGTGCTTGGCGCGACCGCCGTAACCGCGGCTAATAATGCCCGGCTTGCGACCGCGCTCCAGCAGCCAGCGGCCAAGCTCGGCCACCAGTGGCGTCTTACCGGCACCGCCCACGGTGATATTGCCAACCACGATCACCGGCACCGGCAGCGGAGCCGGCCTGTTGCGCTGTTTGCGCCAGCGGCTGCCGTGGCGAAACGCCAGCTCCAGCGGCGCCAGCAATGGCAACTGGGTACCGTTGTCATCGCCACCCTCGGTGGCCGGGTACCAGCGTTTGTTTAACCAGTCTTCAAGCGACATTGCGCTCTGCGCCCCCTATCCCTGATGCGGTGTGTTCAACAATTTTGCGGTGTTCAGCCCGCGCCCTGCATATTCTGCTGTTGCAGCAGGAGTGCGTAGCGCCCGCCCTGGGCGAGCAGCTCGCTGTGGCTGCCCTGCTCCACGATGCGCCCCTGGTCCATGACCAGAATGCAATCGGCGTTCTCAATAGTACTGAGGCGGTGGGCAATCACAAAGGTGGTCCGGTCTTTCATCACCTCGGCAAGCGCCGCCTGGATATGCCGCTCGGAGGTGTTGTCGAGGGCCGAGGTGGCCTCGTCCAGGATCAGCAGCGGCGAATCCTTCAGCAGCGCCCGCGCAATGGCCAGGCGCTGGCGCTGGCCACCGGACAGAATCTGAGCGTTGTCACCAAGCACCGTCTGCAGCCCTTGGGGCAACTCTTCGATAAAGCTGCGCGCGTGTGCCTGATCCACCGCACGCTGCACATCGGCATCCGGCTTCGATTCCAGCTCCCCGTACGCGATATTGCGGTACACGGTGTCATTGAACAGCACGATATTCTGGGAAACCAGGCTGACCTGCGCGCGCAGATCCGCCAGCGGCAAGCGGGTAATATCGACCCCGTCCAACAGTATTCGGCCGGAGGTGGGCTCGTAAAATCTCGACAACAGGCTCACCAGTGTGGTTTTGCCCGAACCGGAAGCCCCCACAAGGGCCACCGTCTGCCCCGCGCGCACGGTGAAATTGATACCCGAAAGCACTTCGGGGCCGTCGTCGTTGTAGCGGAAACCGAGATGCTCAAATGTCACCTCCCCGGTCACCTGTAGCGGCAGTGCCGCGTCGCCTTCGGCCGGCTCTTTGGGTGCGTCGAACACCTCGAAAATGCTTTCCGCGGCAGCGATCCCCTTCTGGATTTCCGCGTACACCTCGGACAGGTTGCGGATAGGCTTGGCCAGGGAAGCCGCCGCACCGATATAAGAGGCAAACACGCCCGCGGTCATGGATTCCACCATACCCGGTGCCAGCGCAAACCAGACCAGCACCGCTGTGGCGAGCCCTACAAGGATCTGAATCACCGAAACACTCGCGTTATCCGCCACCACCAGTTTCATAAACTGCTGGCGGTTGGCATTGCTCGCCGCCTGAAAACGCCCGTTTTCATATTCCTGGCCGCCGTACATGCGCACCACTTCGTAGCCGTTGATGGCTTCCTGGGTAACGTGGGTGACGTCCCCCATGGTGTTCTGAATGCGGTGACTGAGCTTGCGAAAACGCTTGCCCACAATGCCGACAATGGCTGCAATAATCGGTACAAACAGGAAAAAGGTGAGCGTGAGTTTCCAGTTCACCATCAGCAGATAGGTGAGTAATCCAATCGCGGTGAACGAGGAACGGAAAATCGTCTTGAGTGATTTGGTAATGGAGTTGGTGACCTGCTCCACGTTATACGCCACCTTGGAAATCAGGAAAGCGCCGGTGTACCGGTCGTAATAACTGCTAGGCAAGCGGCCGATGCTTTCGAACAGCTCGGAACGCAGCTGGTGAATCACCGCGCGCGCAACATACGCCAGACCATAACTGCCGACGAAATTGCCAACCGCGCGCAGTGCAATAATGAACAGCATCCCCGTCGGTACCAGCCAGCGGGCAGTCTCCTGTGGCATCTGGCCATTGGGGAAATAAGAGGCAACGTATTTGGACAGGAACCCACGCCCGGTATCGATACCAGCACCCACCGCATCCAGCAGCAATTCTGTCACCGCAATCAGGGCAACTTCCATGGTGGAAAACAGCAGAAAACCGAACACCGCCAACACAAACACCGCCCAATGTGGCGCGGCATACGAGAGCAGGCGACGGTAGGTCCTGGCTCCGTTCTTGGGTTTGCGAACCGGTTGCGGGGATTTATCCATAAACAATCAGGTCGTGTGTTAACCACCCCGTCAAACAACGCCGCCCGCAGGGTGCGGGCGGGTGGATGTGAAAGGGCTAAGGGGCCGGTGCTATCGCCGCCCGCATCAACACTTATAGATTACTGTTCGTCAGGCTGCCGCGTGGTGATGCTGAGGTGTACAAACCCCAACTGACCGGCGGCATCCATGGCGCGAACCACTGACTGGTGTTCGGCAGTGGCATCAGCGGTGATGATTAGCGGGCGATTGTACTCGCCAGCAGAAACTTCCGACAGTGCCGATTTGAGGGTAACAAGCTTCTTGTTGATCAGAGCCTGCCCATCCACAGAGTAGGAACCATCCGCATTGATCAGAATTTCAATGGTAGATGGCGGCGCCTCCGCCTGGGGCCCGGCGGCCTCGGGGAGGTTCAGTTTGAGGTGGCTTTCCTTGGTAAAGGTGGTAGACACCATAAAGAAAATCAGCAGCAGGAACACCACATCGATCAGTGGTGTGAGGTTGACCCCATCCTGCTCTTGGCTTTGGCGACGGAATTGCATCGAGCGCTCCTGAATCTCTGGCTACGGCTCAGGCGGCTTCGATACGGCGGTCGCTGTGCAGCGCATCCACCAGTTTGACGGCTTCCTGCTCCATGGTGACCACAATGCTATCCAGGCGGCGCTGGAAGTAGCGGTGCGCCATCAGCGCCGGAATTGCCACGCTCAGGCCAGCGGCCGTCGTGATCAATGCCTGGGAGATACCGCCGGCAAGGACACCCGCGTTACCGGTGCCTTCGAGCATGATGGCGGTAAACACCTGGATCATCCCCACCACGGTTCCGAGCAGGCCAATCAGGGGGGCAACCGCGGCAATGGTGCCCAGCACATTCAGGAACCGCTCCAGGTCGTGCACTACCTGACTGGCGGCTTCCTGAATACTGTCTTTCATGACATCCCGGCCGTGCTTGGAATTGGACAGCCCCGCAGCAAAGATACGCCCCAGCGGGCTGGAGTCGCGCAGTTCCTTGATCTTCTCGGTGGTCAGCTGGTTGTTACGCAGGCTCCCCCATACATCCCCCAGCAGGGTCCGCGGCGCAATTTTGCGCTCGTTGAGGGTCCACAGGCGCTCAATGAAAATAGCGATAACGGCAACGGAACAAAGCAGGATTGGCAGCATCAGCCAGCCGCCGGATTTGATGATTTCTAACACGATTGTGCCCCAGACTGCGTACGGGATTCTTATGGTTTATCGAGAGTTTTGCGGAGAGATCCCCTGCAAACTCCGGTGCCAGGCCGAGCCATTCGGTACTCATTCAGCACTACAGCGCCAAACTCTACCACAGCTATTGGCGGTGGCTAAGTATCTGATTGTTATCTTTTTTGTTGCTGTGATGCCGATACCAAAAGCGGCCACCGTCGCGCGCTCGCGCTATATCGAGCTCACCGACACCATTCCAGTGGAACTGAATGGCACCTTCTTGAGCGGTATTGAACAGCGCCGCACCGGCAGATCGATACCTGGCAGTCACATCTGCATGCGGGTGCCCGAACCGGTGCCTGTACCCCGCACTGAATACCACCCGTTCCGGCCGCGCCCATTCAATGAGTGCCGCCGAAGACGATGTGCGCGAGCCATGGTGTGGCGCCACCAGAACATCGACCGGGCCCATATCCGGATACAGGCCCTTCAACTGCGCCTCCACGCGGCTGGAGATATCCCCGGTCAGAAGAATGCGGACCTGCTTCCACTGCAGCAGTCCCACGCAACTATGGTCATTTTCCTCTCCATCCAACGCAGTCGCGCGCGGCCATAGCCAGCGGATCGAGAGATCTCCCAGTCGGGTGACCTGCCCGGCACGGCAAGGCTCGACATTCGTGCCCGCCGACAGCCGCACGCCGAGACTCCCGGGCGCGATCATGGTTGCCACATCCAGTTGCTCCAGTACGCCGGCGACACCGCCCGCGTGGTCGCGATCTCCGTGACTGACCACCAGTGCCTCCACCGCTTCCCGCCCCTGAGCCTGCAGGTAGGGCGCGACGATACTCGACCCGGCGCTCCAGCCCCCGCCGGTACTCGCGCCGGTATCAAAGATTGCCGTGGAATCACGCGAGACGGCGGTAACGGCGAGTCCCTGCCCCACATCCAATACAGTCAACGCAAAGGATTCCGGCAACGGCCGCTGCCAGCTGGTAGTACCTACGGCGAGCACCGGGATCAACAGCCACCCCAATCCGCGCCCGGGAATCCCCCTCGGCAATATCAGAAGTAGTCCCCCGAGCGCCGCCAAGACAAGCACCCAGGCATCCGGAGCCGGCAGAGAACGCCAGCCCGGTGCAAGTTGCTCGGCGAATTCCAGAAAGGCGATCAGCCAAACCAGTTGCACATCAGCCAGGGACCACAGCAGTACTGCGACCGGCTCAAACGGACACAAGGCGCCCAGCAGAATAAGCGGTAAAATCGTCAGGCCGACCCAGGGAATGGCAACCAGGTTGACCACCAGCCCGCTGAGGCTTACCCCGTGAAAGATCAGCACCGACGGTATCAGCAGGCCGATGACGATTGCCCACTGACTGCGCGCGCCATTCAAGATCCAGCCCCACAGTCTGGAGGGCCATGACTGCAGCCCCAGCGCCGTCTCAGTCAGCCCGTCCTCCACCCGCTCGCGCCCCTGAAATCGCAGCAGCAAGACTGCCACGGCAACGAAGGAAAGCCAGAACCCGGCGCTCAGAACGGCCAGCGGTTGCCAGATCAGAATCACGCACAGGGCCAGCGTCAGCCCCAGCTGGCCATTCAACCGCCGCCGCAGGACTATGGCCGACATCGCCACGACGACCATCACCAGCGCCCGCTGGGCAGACAACGGCGCACCACTGATCAGCGTATACCCGAGGGCTGCAAATACACCGGCCGCGCCAGCCAGATACAGAGGGTTACCACCCCACCGGATACCAGACACCCCGGCCACACGTCCCAGCACACCGCCCAATAGAAAGAAGCAAACCGCCACCATCCCCACATGCAGCCCAGAAATCGCCAATAAATGCGCGGTGCCGGTGTTTTGTAGAAGGTTTCTGGTCCGATCATTGATTCCCGTGCGATCCCCTAGCAACAGCGCGCGCAATAGTGACTCCTGCTGATATCGCTGCGTCCCGCTCACGTCCTGCGCGAGCTGACCACGGATCTCTTCCCGCATTCGATCAATCCCCGTCCCGCGGGCGAGAAACTGCGGCTGCAAGTCGCGATCGCGCACATAACCCGTCGCAAACACCCCCTGCTCCAGCAGCCAAGCCTCGTAGTCGAAGGTGTGCGGATTAACGCTGCCGCGGGGCTCCTTCACCCGCACGCGCATCTGCCAACTGCTTCCGGCCTCAAGGCGCGCGGCATCCGCGGGCGCCACCCGGTACCAGCCGAGCTGCAGCTTGCGGTCGAGAAAGCGGTGATCTTCTGCATCGACGACGCGTGCGCGAAAGCGGGCATCCAGGTAACCGCGAGTTGCGCTTGAAGGTGTGCCAAAAAAGGAAACCGCCGGTGCACTTTGCGGCAGGGAAACCACTTGTATCACCAGTGTATGGTCAGAGCCGTGCAGGTCTCCGGGCAGGCGCTGCTCCAGAGACTGGTGATTCGCCCAAAGCCCCCAACAGGTCCCAACCAGAAATGGCAGAAAGACTCTGGTTAACAGCGAAGCTGGCAGGCCCGAATCCCGACGCATAGCACCGCTAACTATCGCCACCACGCCCAATGCCAGAAGACCAAGCAAAATGGCACCGACCAATTCACGGGAACCCGGCAAAACGGGCCAGAACGCAACCTGGCCGATACCTGCCCCACAGGCCCCGAGACCCACGACGAGATTTGGTCGAACGTCCAATGTTATCTCTACCCTTTAAGGCCCGTCCTTATTGAGCCCGTCCCTATTAAGGCTTTCCCTGAGGAATTTCGCTACTTCAGGCCAACGTTAACTGACACACCTGTCAGACCGCACACGGATCCGTAACAATTTATTCATTTTATTTTCATCTTTCACATGTTTGTAACAATTCCGCAGCAAACTGCGCGCAACTCAAGAACACACAGCGTTCCTTCTTTTACAAACATTACGAGAGCCCCCCATGAAAAAGACCGCCATGTCGCTCGCGCTGGTTGCCGTACTTCCCTCTTTCGCCAACGCAGAAATTTTTGACTTCTACGGTAAGGCCAACGCCTCCTTCCAGTCCAACGACGAAGGTGACGGTGCAGCGACCGATGTGAAAAGTAATGCCTCCCGCCTGGGTGTAAAAGGCGAGCTGCCCCTTGATAGCGGAATCAAGGGCATCTACAAAATGGAATACCAGGTCAACATGGATGGCGAAGGTGACACCTTCACCCAGCGCAATATCTTTGCCGGCCTCGAAGGTGGCTTTGGCCAGGTAATCGGCGGCAAGTTCGATACTCCGCTCAAAATCGCACAAAAGAAAGTGGATCTGTTCAACGACCTTGAGGGTGACATCAAAAGCCTGATCACCAAAAGCGACAACCGCGAATCCAACAACCTGCAGTACACCACTCCGTCATTCGGTGGTTTCCATGTTGCCGCAGCTTACGTCAGCAATAAAGACGCAGAAATTCTCGATGACGACGGCGAACTGATCGACACGCGCGACAATGGTACTTCCGTTGCATTTGCTTACGACAACAACGGTGTTTACCTGGCCTACGCCTACGATATGGACGTAGAGGCCAACGACTGGAACGTGTCGCGTCTTGTCGCGCAATACAATTTCGGCAACCTGCAGGTTGGCGGACTGTACGAAGAACAGGAAAAAGCAGACAGCAGCAAACAGGACGGCTGGATGACTTCCGTAGCGTACAAGATCAACAACTGGACTGCGAAAGCGCAATACGGTCAGTCTGACATCGTAAAAACCGATGGAGAAACTTTCAGCCTAGGCCTGGACTACAAGCTGTCCAAAGCGGCCAAGGTGTTTACCTTCTACACCGATGAAACCGCTGCAGACAGTTACGCACGTAGCTACGTTGGCGTAGGTACTGAATTCAAGTTCTGAGGCAGAACGGTTTTCAGCACTCCGCGAGACCCCATATGGTCTCCATTCGAAAGGGGCGCCACCTACGGGTCGCGCCCCCTTCTCATTTACTGGCGCACGGAAAAAAGAAAACTGCGTCAGACGCGGCGCATCAGTGGCGCAAGCCATGTCGAGGCCCCGGCATAATCAGCCAGCTGTGCTAGGATCGGAGATTCTGAAAATAAAAAGGTCTCCTACCGTCATGCATCGCACAAAAATCGCACTGATTTTCGCATCCGCACTTCTGGTAGCCTGCAGCAAGGGCGCCGATCCTGAATCCCCACAGACATCCGCCACCAGCGAAGCGTCTCCGGAGGCTGCACAACAAGCCAGTTTACCCGCCGGCATTTCCCTGGTTGAGACCTTTGATGGCGAAGGTGCTGAGATCGCCATCCCCTACAGCAAATACAAACTCGACAACGGTCTCACCGTCGTCCTGCACGAAGACAACTCCGACCCGCTGGTGCACGTGGATGTGACCTACCACGTAGGCTCCAACCGAGAAGATCCGGGTCGATCCGGCTTTGCCCACTTCTTTGAACACATGATGTTCCAGGGCTCTGTCAATGTGGCGGACGAGGAACACTTCCGCATCATCACCGAAGCCGGTGGCAGCATGAACGGCACCACCAACACCGACCGCACCAACTACTACCAGACGGTACCGGCCAACCAGTTGGAAACCGTGCTGTGGCTGGAATCGGATCGTATGGGGGTGTTCCTTGATGCGGTCACTCAGGAAAAGTTTGAAGTGCAGCGCGCAACGGTCAAGAACGAACGAGGCCAGCGCGTCGATAACCGCCCCTACGGCCGCGCCCTGGAAACCATGTACGCCGCCACCTACCCGGATGGCCACCCCTATTCCTGGCCGGTAATCGGCTGGATGGAGGATCTCGACCGCGCCGACCTGAACGACCTGAAACGCTTCTTCCTGCGCTGGTACGGCCCAAACAACGCCGTGCTCACCATCGGTGGCGACGTCGACAAAGCCAAAACCCTGGAATGGGTGGCCAAATACTTCGGCCCGATCCCCGCGGGCCCCGAAGTCGAAAACCTGCCCAAGCAACCCGCCAAACTGGACGCGGACCGTTACGTTACCCTGGAAGACAATATCCACCTGCCGGCTCTGGCAATGATGGTGCCCACCGTCAGCTACAGCCACCCGGATGAACCCGCTCTGGATGCCGCCGCCGCGATTCTCGGCCAGGGACAGGATTCCATGCTGTACCAGCGCCTGGTGCAAACCGGCCGCGCCGTGTCGGCCAGCGTCAGCCACTCCTGTAAGGAGCTGGCCTGTGAAATGTGGTTTATCGTGATCCAGAACCCCGCCTCCGGTGAAACCCTGGCGGAAATGGAACAGGCGGTGCGCGATACCCTGACCGAATTCGCCAGCCGCGGTGTGACCGAAGATGACCTGGTGAAATTCAAAGCGGGTTACGAGTCCGGGCGCGTGTTCGGTCTGCAATCCGTTTCCGGCAAAGTATCTACTCTCGCCGCGTTTGAAACCTATACCGGCAGCCCCAAAGGTATCGACAAAGAGATCAATGCCTATCTGTCTGTCGCCACCGATGACGTCACCCGGGTATTCGACCAGTACATCGCCGAACAGCCCGCGGTGCTACTCAGCGTGGTGCCAAACGGCAAGCCGGAACTGGCCGCCGCCAAACAGAATTACGAGTGGAAGCGCACCATTCCGGAAAGCTACGCCGACGAGGAAGAAGCCCTCGCTCTGCGCCCGGTCAAAGACACTTTTGACCGCAGTGTCCAGCCAACACCCGGTGTGAACCCGCAGGTTGAACTGCCGGCGATTCAGGATGGAAAACTGGAGAATGGCGTTCGTCTGCTGGCGGTACAGAATGATGAAACCCCCACCGTCACCGTGCGCGCCGTCTTTGATTTCGGCCAACGGGATGAGCCACGTGGAAAAGCCGGTCTCACTTCGCTGATGACCTCCCTGATGAGCGAAGCGACCACCGAGCGCAGTGCCGCCGAGTTCACCGAAGCACTCAAGCGCCTGGGCGCCAGTGTCAGCGTCAGCAGCGGCCAGTATGAAACCACCGTCACGCTGAATGTGCTCGCCAAGCATCTGGATGCAGCGATCCCCCTCATGATGGAGCGCATGCTGAAACCGGCATTCACCGAGACAGATTTCAACCGCATCAAACAGCAGACCATTGAGGGCCTGCAACAGGCCCGCAAGACCCCGCAAGGTCTGGCGACCCGTGCGGTAGGCGCAGTGATGCGCGGCACCGAGCATCCGCTCAGCTATCCGGGCGACGGCCTGCCGGGTACCGTCGAGCAGATTTCCCTGCAAGACATCAAGCAGTATTACAACGCCCACTTCCCCGCCCACCTGAGCGGAGTGACCGTCAGTACCAGTGTGCCCCACGAGAAGATCATCAAATCTCTGGAAGGGCTGGCAAAGCTGAAGATCGCACAACCGGTGCGCCCCGCTATCGCACTGCAGAAGCCGGAAATCGACGGTCGCACCGTCTACCTGGTAAACAAGGAAGGCGCGGCACAGTCCAGTCTGCGCGTTGCCCAGCATGGCCTGCCCTACGATGCGCTGGGCGATTACTACCTGGCCTATCTCGGCAACTTCCCGCTGGGTGGCAACTTCAACAGCCGCATTAACCTCAACCTGCGCGAAGACAAAGGCTACACCTACGGCGCCCGCTCTTACCTGATCGGCGAGCCGCAGGAAGGCCAATACATGATGAGCTCAGAGGTGAAAAAGAACGCAACCGCAGACGCCCTGAATGAAGTACTCAAAGAGTTTGCCAAGTATGACAGCGAAGGCATGACCGAGAGCGAGTTCAATTATCTCCGTTCCGCCATCGGCCAACAGGAAGCGCGCAAGTACGAAACCCCGGGCGACAAGCTCAGCCTGCTGAACAACATCCTGCGCTACGACCTGCCACTGGACTACCGCTCACAGCAAGGCGCCATGCTTAAAGAGACCGACCGTAAAACCCTGAACAAGGTCATTACCGGCTTATTGAAACCGGAGAATATGGCGATTGTGGTGGTTGGCGACGCGGCCAATATTCGCGAAAGCATCGCGGAACTGGGCATGCCGATTGTTGAGCTGGATGAGGATGGATACGTGAAGAAAAATGATCAGGCAGAGCAATCGGAAGATTCGGCGAGCCTGAATTGATCGTATTGATTCACACCGCCTTTAACTAATACCTCCAAAATACCTGCCCCCCCGCCTTCGCGGGGGTAACGGGGGAGAGAAATAGCACTCCCGTCATTCCGGCGAAGGCCGGAATCCAGCCCCACCGGGCCTTAACCCGCCTACATACTCAGGCTTTAACGCTAGCCGCCCGAGCCGCATGCAGCTTTTTATAGCTCTCGATCAAGCGCAGATGCTTGTCCAACCCCTCCAGCTGCATATTGGTTGGCGTCAGGCCATGAAAGCGCAAGCTGCCATCGACTGAGCCCACCACCGCATCCATGGTTTCCTCACCGAACATCCGATTCAGGTTATAGCGATAGTCTTCCAACGCCAGATCCTCATCCAGCGCAATCTCCAGCACCGCTTGCACGGCGCGATAGAACAATCCGCGCTCAACGGTATTGTCGTTGTACTGCAGGAAGGTCTCCACCAGCTCCAGCGCTTCTTCATGACGCTGCAGGGCGAGATAAATGAGCAGCTTCAGCTCCAGAACGGTGAGCTGACCCCAGACGGTGTTCTCATCAAATTCCACACCAATCAGCGTAATGATGGTCTCGTAGTTGTCGATCTGGCTCTCTTCCAGTCGTTCAACCAGTTCCTCCAGTGCTTCATCTTCCAACCGGTGCAGGTTGAGAATGTCTTCGCGGTAGTCCAGCGCCTTGTTGGTGTTATCCCAGATCAGGTCTTCTACCGGATAAACCTCGGAATAGCCGGGTACCAGAATACGACAGGCCGATGCACCCAGGTCATCGTAAGTAGCCATATAGACCTCTTTGCCCATGTCTTCCAGGATTGCGAACAGGCGTTCCGCCTCAGTCTGATTGGTATCTGCATGATCGCCGGACTTGGTTTTCGGGGTAAAGTCCCACTCAACGAATTCATAATCGGATTTGGCGCTGAAGAAGCGCCAGGAAACCACACCGGTAGAATCGATAAAGTGCTCGACAAAATTGTGTGGTTCGGTAACGGCGAGACTGTTGAAGGTCGGCGGGGGTACGTCATTCAGACCTTCAAAGCTGCGCCCCTGCATCAGTTCGGTCAGACTGCGCTCCAGCGCCACATGCAGGCTCGGGTGCGCGCCGAAGGATGCAAACACGCCGCCAGTGCGCGGATTCATCAGCGTCACACACATCACAGGAAACTGGCCGCCGAGAGAGGCGTCTTTTACCAAAATCGGGAAACCCTGCTTTTCCAGCTCTTCAATACCTTCGAGAATATCCGGGTACTTTTGCAGAATCTCTTTAGGTACATCCGGCAGTGCAATTTCCTGCTCCAGAATTTCCTTTTTCACCGCCCGCTCGAAGATTTCTGAGAGGCACTGCACCTGGGCTTCCGCCAGGGTATTACCGGCACTCATACCATTACTGAGGAACAGGTTTTCGATCAGGTTGGACGGGAAATACACCGACTCGCCGTCGGACTTGCGCACAAACGGCAAGGCACAGATACCGCGGTCGGCACGACCGGAATTGGTATCAATCAGATTGGAACCACCCAGTTCACCTTCCGGATCGTAAATCTCCCGGGTGTAGTCATCGAGAATGCCCTCAGGCAAGGCATCGTCGTCTTCCAGTGCAAACCATTTTTCATTCGGGTAGTGCACGAACTCGGCATCGGCGATTTCCTCGCCAAAGAACTGGTCGTTGTAAAAGAAATTGCAGCTCAGGCGTTCAATAAATTCGCCCAGCGCAGAACAAAGAGCGCTCTCTTTGGTCGCCCCTTTACCATTGGTAAAACACATGGGCGAAGCTGCATCACGAATATGCAGAGACCAGACGTGAGGCACGATATTGCGCCAGGAAGCAATCTCGATCTTCATACCCAGGTCGGCAAGAGTTTTCGTCATATTGGCGATGGTCTGCTCCAGCGGCAGATCCTTACCTTCGATAAAGGTCTGATGCTCAGCATCCGGCTCCACCATCAGCAGCGCCTGGGCATCTTCCGCCAGGTTCTCCACCGTCTCAATCTGGAAGTCCGGTCCGGTCTGGATCACCTTCTTCACGGTGCATCGGTCAATGGAGCGCAGAATGCCCTGCCGATCCTTCTCAGAAATATCTTCCGGCAGTTCCACCTGAATCTTGAAGATCTGGTTGTAGCGGTCTTCCGGATCCACGATATTGTTCTGAGACAGGCGGATATTGTCCGTAGGAATATCCCTCGCCAGGCAGTAAACCCGCACAAAGTAGGCCGCGCACAGGGCCGAGGAAGCCAGGAAATAGTCGAACGGGCTGGGCGCCGAACCGTCACCCTTGTAGCGGATCGGCTGATCAGTGATGACCGTGAAGTCGTCGAACTTGGCTTCAAGGCGCAGGTTTTCGAGGAAGTTGACGCTGATTTCCATGGGAGCTACCAGGCATTGGGATTGGTCAATCGAGCCTAAAAAAAAGACTTTGAATAAAAATGTAAGGGCTACATTGAGCTTACATTACTGCGTACCGGCCTGCATTTAACACATGACACAGGCCGACCCGGCAAACTACTACGAAGCGGACGACGCAGTAGGGGCTCGATAGAATCGAGATACGTTAGTAATTGCCATAAGATTAGGCTTCAATTTGAGTGCTTTTTTCTCTACATAGTGCCAAGAAAAGTAAGCGATGATAAAAACAATTACAGTAACCAACACTGTATGCTCATACGGATTCAACTCAGGAAACGACATAGCAACCACCTGCTGGATCGGCCACGCGTAAATATATACACCGTACGAAATATCCCCCAACTTTCTATCTATATTTAAATTTTTTGTTGCGTAAGCGATATAAAAAATAAGATATGCGAAAAATGGAGGGGCAACATATAAGTACCAATCCTTGCCGAATGAGCCCACCAGAACTATTAAAGAAAAAATGGATAGTTTTCCGTTTACCGGGATAAGACTTCTATTTATGTAGAAAAACACACCAACGAGAAAAAACAGTCCAGGCTTGCTCCACTTGCTGTTAACCCCCAAAAGAGGAACATCTCCAAAATTAAAATATGCGAAAGCAAGTACTGCAGCTAATGTGAAATTCGCCAGGACTCTCTTAGCAAGTACGCCGATCAAACCGATACAAGCAAGCAAAAAGTAGCAATATATCTCGACGTTCAGCGTCCAAAGTGATCCATTTATGGCCTTCCGGCGATTCTCCTCAAACACCCCCGGCAAGGTCCACTCCATACGAAATATAGAAAATCCATTTTTCAAATATTCCCAAGTCTTTGGACTTGAAAAATACTCGGCCAGCGGCAGTGCCGTAAGCACGGCCCCTAAAACAAACACCGAAAGAAGAACACAAACCATCAACCCGGGTAAAACTCTAAGCGCTCTTGAAATAACGTAATCTTTAACGCCCCGATTAAGTAGACTGGCACACACCAAATACCCGCTAATCACGAAAAAGCCATGCACTGCAAAACTGCCAATCCATTCCGAACCTTCAAAAATTCGATTTAGTGGATTTTTAAGGCCATGAGTGGGCTGGATCGCAAAACTGTGGCCAAATAGAACAAGCCAAGCAAATACCAACCTAATTAGGGTGAAATTATTTTCGCGATTTCCATCGTAATCAACGAGGGTTCTAGAGTCGATTGTTGTGCTCATATATAACCTTGGCCAGCTTATTAGAATTAATAAGCTGAAATTGCTTATGACTTAGTAATTTATTATCACGCCACACGATGAACGGCCACAGGGTTTCAGCCGATGTTTTGAACCCACACCATGTTTTTGCGAGACAGTATTTTGCGCGGATATTAGCTGAATCCTCCTATAAAACAAAGACATAGCCCCCAGTACCCCACCAAATGCGAGACTGAACGATTCAGCTGCTCAATTTTTGTACTACCCAATGTCGCCCACACAACTATCAACCAGAATCTCTCACTCGGAAGTGTGAGAGCAAACACAGCGCCATATACCCGCAACTTTATACTCGCGCCTCGGAACTATCCCTCCAAATCTGTCCCACCGACGAGGTACCCATGACGTTTTCGATGAATCTGCGCAAGATCGCCCTTCCCCTTTTGCTCGCAATCCTGAGCACTCCGACATTCGCAGCCAACAAGACAGGGGTTGGCCTCGGTGTCGCCCACGACCTGGGGCTGGGCGTGACCGCACAGTTGCGAGGAACTTCGATCTTTTTCAACAGCGACGCCATCGCCGTTGATATGCGCTTGCAGAACTTCAGCAACAATCTGGGCACCATGCATGCTTACATCGATGCGGGCGGCTTTTATCGGGACGGTAACGGCAATGGCGACTATTACCAAACCGGCGTTCGTCTGCCGGTTGGGTTGAGCTTTGGTATTGCACCGAGCCTGGAGGCCTACATTCAGGCAGTGCCACATTACGCGTTCAGCGATGTGGACTATAAGGAAGGCTTTGAAGTGGACGGGGCACTGGGGGTTCGCCTCCGATTCTGATCGCTCTTTGCGGCCCTATTGCACCCCGACCGGTTTGCAATAGGGCTTCCGGGAAATTGATGCGCGTTAAACCCCCACGATGCGCGCGCGGAACTTTCGCCCTTTGATTTTCCCGCTGGAAAGCTTGCTCAATGCCTTTTTCGCAACGGGCCGCTCTACCGCCACAAAGGTAGAAAAGTCGAACAGCTGGATTTTTCCGATCTGTGTGCCATCGATACCACCGTCGCCGGTCAGGGCACCCACAACATCACCGGCACGCACCTTCTGTTTTTTGCCACCGTCGATCTGCAGCGTGGACATCACCGGACGTGTCGGCGCAATTCCCCGTGACAGCTCGGGCACTTCCAGCAGAGTAATTTTCTGCTGCATCAGTTCTTCCAGCCGCTCCAGCTTGTAAATTTCCTTTTTACTTACCATTGAGAGCGCCACGCCCTTCTGCCCTGCCCGCCCTGTACGACCAACGCGGTGCACATGCACCTCCGGGTCACGGGACAGATGGTAATTCACTACCATCGGCAACTCTTCGATATCCAGCCCGCGTGCCGCCACATCCGTTGCCACCAGAACCGAGGCACTACCGTTGGCAAACAGCGCCAGGGTGCGGTCGCGGTCCTTTTGCTCCATATCTCCGTGCAGGGCCAGGGCGGCAAAGCCTGCGCGCTTAAGGGACTGGGCCGCTTCTTCGGTTTCCTTTTTGGTATTGCAGAACACCAGCGCTGACGAGGCATCGTAACTGGCCAGTAGCTGATACAGCGCTCCAGGGCGCGCTTCATTGTTTTCCACCCGGTAGTAGTTCTGCTCAATGGTGCTCTTTGTGTGCGCCGCGGCCACTTCCACCTTGACCGGGTCCCGCAGCACGCGGGTTGCCAGTGCATCAATGGTATTCGGGTAGGTAGCGGAAAACAGCAGTGTCTGACGCTCCTTCGGCAGCTCTGCCAGAATCTGATCCAGCACCGCCTGGAATCCCATATCCAGCATGCGGTCGGCTTCGTCCAGCACCATCGTATCCACATGGCTCAGATCAAGATTGCCCTTGCGCAGGTGATCCTCAATTCGCCCCGGAGTACCGACCACGATATGGGCCCCGTGCTTGAGGGAGCCAATCTGCGGTCCAAAAGGCATACCGCCGCACAGGGTAAGAATCTTGATGTTGTGGATGGCCCGCGCCAGTTTGCGCAGCTCCCGCGCGACCTGGTCTGCCAACTCCCGGGTGGGACAAAGTACCAGCGACTGAACCCGGAACTGCTCAACCCGCAATTTGTGCAACAACCCCAGACCGAAGGCCACCGTCTTGCCCGAGCCAGTCTTCGCCTGCCCGATGACATCCTGTCCCGCCACAATGGCCGGCAGCGCTGCCGCCTGAATCTCGGTCAGGCGCTCGTAGCCCAGATCCTGCAGGTTCTTCAGGAGAGGCTTTGGTAAAGGTAGCGACTGGAAATCGCGGGGGTAGTCTGTGTCAGATTGGGTCACAATGAGGGCTCTATTGATCAAGGGGGAACGGAAGGCCGTGTATTGTAGATAACCCTTGATAGATTTCCTATCCGCAAATAGCCAGCGCATCAGCCAATATCTTTAGCGTAAATTCGTGACGAAAGGCTTCTCTTGACTGGATGCGTGTGATTTCATCCCCACCACCCAAATGTACCGCAGTGATATTGCACTGCAGTACAAGGAAAATGGAGGAGTAACGAATGGATGCAGATGTCGTGATTGTAGGTGGGGGACTGGCTGGATTAGCGACCGCCTGCGGACTGGAGGCAGCAGGAAGATCCTATCGCCTGATCGAACAGCGCTCCCTTCCTGTGTCCGATGGAATAGGTATTGTCCTGCACCCTAATGGGCTACATGCACTGAGTCAGCTTGGCGTCGACTATCGGCACCTGAATGACTATGTACCGCTAACCCATATGGTCTTCGGAACCCCGAGAAGGAATCGGGTTGTCACACAACCCGTTGGATACCGAGGTTACCCGGTGGTCTCCGCATCGCGGCCAACCTTGCACCAGTTGCTCTACAGACATGTCGACCAAAACCATTGCCTGTCTAACACGCGCGTGATCTCCAGCGTCCGCGAAGGCGGAGCGACCCGACTAACGCTCTCATCCGGCAAAATGGTGATTGCACGAGACGTAGTGTTGGCCGATGGCATAAATGGTTTGGCGCGTGAAATAGCAAAACAGCAACACTCAAAGCAAGGAGTTTGGCGCTGGGTAATCAGTGACGGCAGCGAACCGCGGCACGCATATGAAATTCATAATGGAAAATATCGACTAGGCGTGTTCCCGATTTCCCCAACCAGCACCTATGTATTTCTATGCTCCCAACCCTGCAAGTTTGACCTCGAGTCACAATTTCGCACGCCGCAACTGCGCGAGATCCTGATGAGTTTTGGAGACCTCGGCCACCGAGTCAGCGACGCTATGAGCGAAGAAACACCGATTAGATTTGATGCAATTTCCGAATCAGAAGTCCACTGGATGACTAGTAGCGGAAATTTACGAATTGGAGACTCTGCACACGCAATCTCCCCAAAATCTGGGCATGGGGGCGTCACTCGCCTTTGAAGATGCGGCAACGCTGGTACATCTTCTTGGAAATCACTCCAGAGAGCGTATTGACCAGACGTTGATACGCACTTATATATTGGCCCGGGATAAGCGAGTGCGTGCGATAAAATCGTACTCGAATCTATTTGGCAGAATCGCACACCTGCCAGGAAACTATATGAATAACCTCAAGTTCACCGGCATGAAGCTCCTATCGAGCATTCCCCTTTTCGACAATGCGAACGCGATATACAAGCCATACTTCCAGCAGAGTGCAAAACTGGAATAACCGCCCACCTGCTCAACAAATATCACCAGCGCGTGAAATACTCATTAGCGATTATTTGTGCTGCTGACCACGGCCGGCTTGCAGGGAGACCATGTATTCAAATGGCTGGAGCAGCGGCTGATAGTCGCAGCTCGCATCGAGCCGTGTCATTGCCATGGCGATACTTTCAATGGTGGAGAGACTGTTCTCCAGCGATGAGTGGCGAATGGTGTAATTCGACTGGTGATCGCCCGCAAAACTCAAACGGGGTAACCGCTGGAGCTCAGGATGCAGGTGCAACATCTTCTTGGACTTACGCCAGGTCGCGTCGATCACTACCAACTGTTCCAATGCGTTAGCTTCTTCCGCGCCCGGTGCTATCTGCTCCACCTCCGGCAACCACTCCAGCGACGGATATAGCAACGCAGACCGCGGCCGCAGTAATTCTCCTAGATCCTCACCCGACAATCTCTCCGCCACCAGCAATTCGCTATTATCAAGGCACAACCGCGCCATCCGACCAGTGTTGAACGGGTGCTTCTCCTCCAGGGGGTGCTGTATGATCAGTACCTTGATGCGATTGGGGATATGGACCAGCGCGCTGCAGTAACAGACCTTGAGCGGACGCTGGCAAGTGGGGCAGGTTTCGCGTGGCATAGAGTGATATGAACTCGGATAAATCGACTGAATCTTATACTGCCCAGTGGCTCTCCGACGCAGAGATGCCATTAGCCAACAAATTCTACCGCACCCACAAATTCCGCGGCAAAGCCCGGCGGCACGATCCCTGTCTGGTGATAAGAGATTCAGGCAAGCAGATTGTGGCCTGCGGCACTCTACGCAAGTTGACCGACAGCCAGCTGCTCACCGGCGTAGCAGTGGCCGAAGAACACCGGGGCAAAGGCATTGCGCGATTACTGCTGCAACGTATGGCTGAAGCCTACGACGACAGAACCTTCACCTTCCCCTACCAGCACCTGATTCCGTTTTACGAATCGCTCGGCTATTCCATTGTTGAGGAAGGCGGACTCCCGTCAGCCATCGTCGACCGATTCCATACCTATCAGAAACAAGGGCGGGATATTGTGATTATGCGCTACACGTGTATATCCTAGCGGATTCGCATCACACCCGCCCATCCGGGCTCCTTGTACTATTCATATTGATAGTCGACGCAAATATTTCGTATTCGAAAACTCCACTCTGACACGATTTTAAATATTTGAAATAATCCGATTAAGTGATCAATATTGCGCCTTCAGAAACCAAAGGGAGTTGGAAATGACTGAAGCCACTACAACTATACGTGACCACAAAAACACTATTCAGACTGCAAGTGGTACGATAGCTTCAATTGGACTTGAGCAAGTAGGAAAGAAAGTTGCAGGAGCACTTATAACCCCCGCAACCTGGGCGCTAAATTACGCCTCAGAAGGATCCAAGCCCGGAGCGATCGATATTGGAATATGGGCAACTGGGTTTCTATCCGCCCCTGCCGCTATTGTTACTGGATTAACAAAGGCCGTTGTCGATGACGATACTCAACGACGAATCCAAATCGTTAAATCTAAAGAGCCATCGAAATACTCCCAGTTTATCCTCCCCTGTAGCACTTACAGCTCATCGGCTCCGGAAATAGCAGCTATGACAATCGCCACCAAGGGTGGAACTGCCTGGATCAGCAATGCAGGTCTCTGGGTTTTCATTAGCGACGCGAACGGAAGCCTGGTAGCCGACTATCAACCGGCAGAATTCGTGAAAATTTACCGACCAAAGAAGCCATATCAAACTGGCATAAATGGTGGGTTCAACTGGGAGTCAGTAATAAAAAGATGAATATCAGAACTATTCCGCTACTTCTATCGGCTACTTTATTAAGCGCTTGCGGGCCAAATCAATCCGATGTGAAAATTTCAAAAGCCAAAGAGTTTGACATCTTCTGCGAACAGTTTAGCAAGGTTACGAAAACCAAAAATTTTGAAAGATTCACGCCTGAAGAGCGTGCGAAATTACTGGATGAAAAAATATCTAAAGAGATCAGTACTTCTGGTGATGCTTACATCGCATGGTCAGCGATCCAAAATGCTACACCGTCGCAAAGAGCAGGATTGTATATAGATGCAGCAATAAGCGCAGGAAATGCAAGCTGGGAATGCACAGCTATCGACAACTTTGCGGATCAAGTAGGCTCAAATTAAAGCCAAGCGGCAGGCGTGCGGCATATATCGGTTGCGCGCCTCTCGACGATCCGGGTTGACTCCACCATTTCAGCAGCCTCATCTTTCAGAGCCTCACCGCCCCCCGCTAGAACGTAGTCAACTACAACCGCCCCACCGTCAAATGCTTCCGAAAACCAGTGCCAGCGTTCATGGGTCCCACCCTCGGTGGAATACGCTACTTTTACCAGGCACGTTTTAAGGCCATCGGACTGGCCGCAGTTGTAGCTGGAATGGACATTCTGCTTGCCTGAATTTAAAGAATCCGAAATTCTGAAAAGGTACGTGGGTGTATCTACTTGCATCCGTTCCAAGCAATTAGGACGAACTTCAGCCACTTTTTTCCCCTGCTCCTCATAAAGCAGGTACTCGTGGCCAGATGGAAGCTCAGACTTACTCCATCCGCTCGAGGCTCCAATCATTACTCCAATATCAAACTCAAAAACATCCCCCAAGCTCGCCTTGCTATTACGTGAAGCTTGAAGTTCGCCATTACCGTAAAACCCACCCTTATCTGCAATAAATTCTTTAATGGAAGTGTCTGAAATATACGTCCCGATCAGAGCGACAACAAAAAGAGTGACCAAACTCACGGTCTTCAGGATTTCGCTTCGTTTATTCCAAGGAGAGAGGCATATACCGATGGTTACCAGTACAGCGATCAACACCGGAGTAATTCGCGGCCATCCTTCCACCTGAAAAATACGGTTCCAGTAGAATAGGTATTGCAAAGTAACAAAATAAAAGATCCCGACAATGGCAAAAACATTTGCCCGATAGAGCCTATCTTTCGCCAATTGCTTGCTATTGAGAGCGATGAATATGAGAAATAGTGGGACTAAAGCATCCATAGCACGAAGTGATTACAATCCTGACTAATTGAACCGACGTCTACTCTACCATGCTACCAGGGAAGCATCGCTATCTGAGCTGACTCTCGGGGCCGAACTATCCCGGTTGAAATCCCTGAAAGACCAATTTGTGAACCACCTCTCAATCGGAACGTATACCCCCCGGAGTTACCAAACGAGTTTCACTCTCTGCCTCTCAGGAGTGCGCCAACGCGTAATCGATCGCCGCGCACACCGCTACGGCCTGCGCATCATTGCACTGTTCGGGCGTCGCACGCGGGCTGTCGGGGTAAACTTCGGTTGTCGTCTTGTAGCGCGCGCTGGTTACGCTGGCGCACAGTCCCAGCTGTTTTAGCGGGTATTCGATCACTCCACGGGCCACCACCGGTGAGCCGATTATTTCATTGTTATCGTCCGCCGGGGCGATATGGGTCACCTGCTCTACCGCCGCAATCACCGCCTGCTGGAATTCGGGCTGCGGGTTTTCGCTGTCATCCACCAGATAAAAACCGTCGGGAATGCCGCCCGGGGAAAATGGCTTGCCGTCGCGGGCGGCCAGTGCCGGGCGGAATTCTGTTTCGTCGGTATCCGTGGTTTCGTGCAGGTCAATATGCATGACCACTCGATCGCGGATTGGTGAAACCAGCCGCATCAGGGCTGCGGATTCTTCGGCCGGACTGTTGTCGTAGAAGGAACGATTTGGGTCGATGGCGTTGGGGTTCCAGCGGTGGATGCGCTCGTAAGCCCAGGGACTGACGCAGGGTGCCACCAGCAGATTCACCCGGCCGGCGCAATCTGCGGCATGTTGATCAATAAACTGCAGCGCTCCGTGAACCCCACTGGTTTCGTAGCCGTGTACCCCACCGGTCACCAACGCCACCGGCAGGTCATCCTTCCAGTCGCGGCTGCGAATCGCCAGAAGCGGGAAGCTCTGCTCTCCATATTCCAACCGGCCGTACTCTTCAAGGTCGAAGCGATCATGTAGACGCTCGATCTTGCTGACCACCTCTGACTCGTAGCTGCGGTGGCGGGTCTGGCGCGACAACCACTCCGCGCGCTCCGCGTCGCCCCAGGGTTTGCCGGGGGTTCCGATTGGATAAAATGCTTGGGCTGAGCTCATAGTGGTTGTTCTCCAGAGTTGACCGGGCATGGCTACATCCGAGGCAGCCACATCCCCATGGTAGCGGCAAAGACGCCAATGGCCATAAAAACAGTCAGGGGCACCAGCGTACCTACAAAAGCAATCTGCAAGAGTGGGCCTGCATCGCGCCTCTGACAACGGAAGTACCATTCCAGCATGGCCAGAGGAACCAGATACTGGCCAACGCCCAGCGCGTAAATAAAGGGGCCAGTAAAAGTCTCCCAGTCAATTCCCCAACCGCCGGTCAGCGTCGCCCAGCCCATCAACGCCACACGTAAGAACCATACCGCGCTGGCCGCCATAAACAGGCGCATGGCCCAGCGCCGGTGCTCGGCAATGCGGCCGGCCAGTACGTTGCGCAGTGCCAGAAATGCAAACACCAGAATCAGGACTCCATCGATCGAGATGGTGATCTGCGACCAGAGATTACCCAGGCTGTGGCGGGTCCAGATCATATACAGCCCACCTACACTGGCAGTCACGGCAGCCAGCAGATAACTGCGGCCCAGCCAGCGGTGGAAAGTCGGCGCGTGTTTGCGCACCGCCGGAATCAGTTGCAACGGACCGCCACCAATCACAATCGCAGCCAGCAGCACGTGCGCTACCGCCGCAAGGTTGCCGAGCATATCGCCCTCGCGAAAGCCGGCCGGCAGGTGCTCCAGGCTCTGCAGGCCGTTCAACCCCGACTGGGCAATGGGCGGATAGAACACGGCAAAAATATAAAAAAGGAACAGTGCGTGGCCGAGTGCCGCGATACCAAACCAGGCTGTCACCGCCAGATTGACGGCCCGCCGCGAATCAAATGGGCGGGGCAGTGTTGCACTGAGTACGGCGTCGTTCATCGTTTTTCTCCAGGCGACTTATTGTGGGGCTTTTACTTGGTGAGGCTCTCCATAGCTTTCACTGCGCAGTCCTCGTGATCCTGGGCGCTAGTTGCCCAGCGACCATGGTCGGTCCTTTCCCATAGCCGAACATCGCCCATAGGCCGGAATCTGATCTCCCCCAAAAGGTGGAGATGGCGCAGCACCCACCTCAACCGCAAGACTCATGACAGCCCAACACGCCTGGTTTAGCATGCAGCAATGAAATCATCGCTCCCCAATAACCCGATACCAGAACCGCATCAGGCCAACACGGAATTGCCCAAGCTACCGGCCTGGCGACCATGGCGCGGGCCGTTTGAGCGCTGGCCACAGCTGACCGATCTACTCATCGCTATCCTCGCCTTTGTACTGACGCTGCTGATGTGGTCGCGCCAAAGCACTAGCGATGTGCTGGCCCTGCAAAGCCTGTGGGATGTCACCGCGTTTCAATGCGCCTTCGTCGGCTGCTTTGCCCTGCTGTGGCGCCGCAGCTTCCCCTGGCAGGCGCATGCCGTTGTACTCGGCGCAACCCTGATACTGGAACTGGGCTTGCCCGCCGAAGGTATCGTTGCCCTGGCGTTTTCGCTCTACAGCCTTGGCAGATACGAGGCCAACACCCGGATCAGCTTGTTTTCGGTTGCGGCGACGCTGGCGTACATAGTGCTGGACGAGCGGATACCGTTTGAACCGACGGCCGGAGGAATCGTGGCCCTGGTGCTGGCATGGGCCCTGTGGCACATCGGCCGACGGCTGCGCTTTCGCGGGGAACACCTGCGATTGCTGCAGGAGCGAGCCGAGTATCTTGAGCGGGAACGCCATGCCGAATCCGAGCGCGCTGTAGCTGCCGAGCGCACCCGCATCGCGCGCGAAATGCATGATGTGGTGGCACACCAGGTCAGCCTGATGACCGTGCAGGCCGGCGCTGCCAGAACCATCTGCCGCAACAATCCGGAAGCAGCGAGCGAAGCCATGGCTGCGGTGGAAGCCGCTGGCCGCCAGGCTCTGGCAGAAATGCGACACCTTTTAGGTGTCCTGCGCCCGGTCAGCAACGGAACAACGCTGACACCACAACCAGATCTGGGCGACCTGCCCGCCCTGATCGAAAAGGTGCGACAAGTCCTGGCCAAAGTGGAGTATGAAACCCGGGGCGATCTCAGCCGCATACCTGCCAGAACCGCCCTCGCCGCCTATCGCATCGTCCAGGAATCCTTAACCAACGTAATCAAACACGCCGGTGCTGCGGCCAGCGTGCATGTCAGTGTGCGCGCAGAACCGGGCGAACTAACTGTGTGCGTGCGCGATGACGGGCACAGCCAAAGCCAGCAAACACAGTCAGAACAGTCCGGTGGTGGACACGGTATTACCGGCATGCGCGAACGCGCTGAATTACTCGGGGGGCAATTGCACGCGGGCGCAATAGATCGCGGCGGCTTTGAAGTCTACGCGCAACTGCCCACTGAAGATGGGAGATCACAATGATTCGTGTAATGGTGGTGGATGACCAGGCGCTGGTGCGGCGTGGCTTCGCGCTGGTACTGGATAACGAGCCCGATATTGAAGTAGTGGCCGAGGCCGGCACCGGCATCGAGGCAATTAATGCGGCCCGTGAACATCGGCCCGATATAATCCTGATGGACATCCGTATGCCGGAAATGGACGGACTGGAAGCCACCGCAAAAATCCTGACAACAGACGTCGCCACCAGTCGTGTCATCATCCTTACCACCTTCGACCCCGACGAATACGTATTCCGTGCGCTACAGGCCGGCGCGAGCGGGTTTGTACTCAAAGACATTCCGCCGGAGTCACTGGTAGAGGCCGTGCGCACCGTGGCCGATGGCGGTGCCATGCTGGCCCCGGGTATCACCAAACGCCTGATCAGCGAGTTTGCACAAAAACTGGGAACCGGCCGCAACCTGGCCGAGCGGTTGGATCGGCTCACCTCCCGGGAGCGCGAAGTACTGACGGCCATTGCCGCCGGCAAGAGTAACGTCGAAATCGCCGAAGCCCTGTTTATCGGCCCGGCCACGGTAAAAACCCACGTATCCAGCCTGCTGTCAAAACTGGGATTGCGCGATCGCGCCCAGGCCGTGGTTTTCGCGTATGAATGTGGGTTGGCCAACGTCGGAGAGCGCGATGTTGGTTTCTAGTACGCCAGTTGCCACTGCCTCGACAGGGCTGCAGCGCAACTCTCTGTATAACCTGGCTGCGGTAAGCGCGTTGCTTCTCGCCATATTCCTCACACTGGGCGCATACGGACACTTTGGTGCAGTTTGGACGGAAATTTGGCACCCGGACACAGCCCTGCAACGTCGCATTCTGTTGTTTCTCCCCGGTGCAATGCTCGCCACCACCGCGGCATTGAATGCCCTAATTGCCAAACCGCTCTGGCAGGCCCGCGGGTATGCGCTCAACATCGGGCTTGTCGGTAACCTGCTGACTGCGGCATACCTTGTCTATTTGGTAGCGCGTGGTGTGCCTGGCCACCCGATTGGAGTTTTCCTAGCGTTGGAAACATCCCTTGTGATTTTGCTGGCGGGAATTCGTGCAGGGCTGGTTTGGCCGGCTGAGATTAAGGCATCCACTGAAGGGAAAATTGATCAGGAAAACGTGTTCAGTCGATCGCCCCAAACAGCCCCAACTGCCCATCCACCAGAGAATCAAAATCCAGGTCGATAAATGGCAATATGGCATCCGCCACCGGCTTAAGTTGCTTGTCGATATAGTGCTGGTAATCGATCGGTGACTGACGGTACTCCAGAGGCTCCGGACCGCTGAGGGTGATCACATAACGAATCCAGCCCTTGTTCTGGTATTTGGGTGACAGCCCCTGCTGGCGGCGGTGTTCATCGGCCAGTCGTGCGGCGCGCACCTGGGGCGGAATATTTTTGACGTATTGCTCCAGCTTGCGCCGGAGCCGTTTGCGATACACCAGCTGCTCGTCCATCTCCCCTGCCCGGGTTTTCTCCACCATCTCGCGGATATAGCCGGACGGATCAGCGCCCTTAAACACCATTCCGTAGAGTTGTGTCTGGAACTGCTTGGCGAGCACAGTCCAATCGCTGCGCACGGTTTCCAGGCCCTTGAATACCAGCTTTTCTTCGTCCCCATTCAACACCAGGCCCGCATAGCGTTTCTTGGAGCCGGCCTCGGAGCCGCGAATGGTGGGCATCAGAAATCGCTGGTAGTGGGTTTCGAATTCCAGCTCCAGTTCACATTCCAGCGCGAGCTCATCTTTGAGTTTGTTCTGCCAGCGTGTATTGATCTCGCTGGCCAGACTCTTACCGGTCGCATCCGCCTCTTCCGGGCTGGGTTTGCCACTCAGCCAGACAAAGGTGGAGTCGGTATCGCCGTAGATAACCTGATGACCAAGCTCCTCAATCCAGCGAGCGGTCTGCTGCATGATCTCGTGACCGCGCAATGTGATGGAGCTGGCCAGGCGCGTGTCGTAAAAACGGCAGCCCCCGCTTCCCAGTACCCCGTAGAAGGAGTTCATGATGATCTTGATCGCCTGTGAGCGCGCGGCATCCTTTTCCTGCTTGGCAATGTCCCGCTGTGCCCAGAGATTGGTAATGATGTCCGGCAGGAAGTGCTTGTCGCGGGAAAAACGCGCGCCGCGAAAACCGGGGATGCTGTTCTCACTTGCCTCGTCATCCGACAGTTCGCCAGTCAATCCGTCAGCCAACCCCTCAATCAGGCCCATAGGATCAATCTTGAAGGTGCGGATAATGCTCGGATACAGGCTCTTGAAATCCAGCACCAGTACGTTGTCGTACAGGCCCGGCCGGGAGTCCATCACATAGCCACCGGGGCTCGCCAGACCGCCGTCGGCCGGCAGGTTGGGCGCCACATAGCGGCTGCGGTGTAACTTGGGCAGGTAGAGGTTGGTGAAAGCCGCCACCGAGCCACCGCTGCGGTCGAGCTCCAGGCCCGTGAGCTGAGCCCGCAGGCGCAGGTAATCCAGCAAGCGGGTGTGCTGATAGATGTCCCAGACCAGACGGCAGTCTTCGAGGTTGTAGGCGGCGAGTTTGGGTTTGTTATGGCGAAAGTCGTGTTCAATCGCGGCCAGGCGGTTGTCTACATCTTCGGTGTCCTTACCCCTACCAAGCAACGTCTGGGCCACGAACTCCAGGCTGAAACTTTCAAAGTTGTAAGTGGCATTCTTCAGCCCGTCGATGCCGTCCAGCACCACCCGGCCCGGCAGTGTCACAAAGCCCTGATTACCTTCGCGGCCATCCCGCCAGCGGGCATCGGTGCCGCCGCGCCCCAGCTTAAGGCGCAGACCATGGCGCCCGGCCCGTTTAATCAGCAGCCGAAAATCAAAATCCACCACGGCCCAGCCGATGATGATGTCCGGGTCCAGGGATTGGATTCTGGCCTCCAGGGCCTGCAGCAGCGCCCGTTCGTCATCCACCCAGTGGATGGTGGTTTCAGCACTTTCGGGCTGTCCCACCATCAGCACCTCTTCCACGTCGTGCCCATACAGGCCTATGGAATACAGCTCACCCTGGCCGGAGCACTCGACATCCAGGGAAACCACCTTGAACTCTGGCCGAACTTCTGCCCCCTTAAGACGCACGTTGCGGTATTCCGTATAACCTTCTTTGGCCCGGGCCACACCCTCAAAGTAGAGGCCACCCCGGGCAAAGCGCTCCATCAGGTAGCGATCGTGGAGACGAAAATCCGCTTCGAATATCTCGATCCCGCGATCTTGCAACAGGGTCTGGGCCCGGCGGTGGACATCGATCGTAGGAAAATACAGCATGGCCGCTTCTTCGCGGCCAAAAGTCTGGAAGCCCAGCTGCTGCCAATCATGAGGGATGCCGGCCAGCGCCTCGGATACTTGGGGCCGATCCGCCACTTTGACCATAAAAACCGGGCGCTCACCCTCAATAACCAGCTTGACCGGGCCCTCGGGTGTGGCCAGCCAGTAGTGGATACAGGTGCTGCCGCGCTGATCAAAGCTGTGGCGGGTGAGGAGAAATCCTTGGGACAAGAGGCTGTACTGGCTTGATACTTGGATTAGAGATTGCAGGCATTTTACTGGATAAATACACAGATATCAGCAATTGCCAGCGCCGAGCTTAAGGGCCCCCGGGCGACCTGGTCTCATCACCAGGAAAGGCGGGCCGCTACACGCGCTTCATCCGCGTCCAATGAAAACGACCAGCCATTGCGTTCACACAGCCGTTCAACGATTCCCAGGCCAAGACCATACCCTTGCGGCGACACAGACTCGATGGGTGTGTGCCGCTCATTCACCGCACTACTAACCTGATTGGTGACAAACAGCGCGCGATCTCTGATATGAATCGTGATTGGCCCCTGGCCGTCAAGGGTGTGCTGGAATGCATTCCGCACCAGATTATTGACCGCGATAGAAAACGCCTGGGAATGTCCGCTGGCAACGGGTTTGGATAGATCATCGATTTCTACGTCGACGAATTTCCCGTTTAATAGATGGCGCTGCTGATCTATCGCCTGGCTTACCAGCGGCATTACTGAAAACTGTTCGTCGTACAAGCCATCGTCGGCTTCGCGAGCGAGGCACAAGAACATTTCAATGGTGGCTTTCATTTCAAAAGTGGCACGCTTCACTCGCTCAACCACCTTCGCATCGGCCGCAGAAAGATCGCTCTGTTCCAGTAGCTCCAGCGCGCCCATGATCACGGTGATCGGCGTCCGCAACTCATGGCTGGCAGAACCGGTAAAGTATCGCTCCCTATCAATAAACGCGCTGATCCGCTCAAGGGTCTTCTCAATGGTCGTGGCGAGCACGCCGACCTCATCATCGCCAAACCGGTAGGACTCAATGCGTTTGAGATCTTCGGCCGCCAGCTTTTTCGGGTCGATCTCCGCGACCACCTTCGCGAGCTGCACGACTGGGGCGACCGCTCTGCGCATCACAAAAATTCCCAGCCCGAAACCAAGCACACCAAGTGCAGCCACTACCCCGGTGATCGCGAGCAATAACCACCAGTCCTCTGATGACGCAGCCTCAATCCCGGCAACGTCGTAAACCACAAAGGCGGTTCCCTGTCCGCTTTCAGATGGCACTACCGCTACATGGAGCTCTTCGGACTCGAATTCATACAGTCCTTCGGCAGGATTTGTCTGCGCCCACTCCCTGAGAGATTCCGGCAGGCTGCCAATGTCATCGTATGCACGAAGGTTTATCGACATAGTGGGATAATTTTCGACGGCAAGCTGCAGCTGACGTACAAGGACACGATCCTCGCTCAACCTCATCGCGCCGAAGAACGCGAGCCCCCAAACCACGCTGAGAACCGCAACACACATCGCAAATGCAATGGCGACGCGCTTGCGTAAACTGTAGCGGTACATTACTCAACATCCTCTGCAATTCGGTACCCGATACGATGTACCGTATGAAGTAGCGGGTTTTCAAACGGCCGATCGATCGCCTGGCGCAGCTTGTACATATGCGAGCGGAGCGCATCGCCATCGGGACGCTCGTCCGCCCACAGCAAGGTTTCGAGCTCATCGCGAGCGACAACAGACGGGGCCGCCTCCATCAGTCGTTGCAGCAATCTCATACCCGCGGGAGTGAGTTCGACCCGCTGCCCCCCGCGGCGTACTTGTAAGGTGGAGCGATTCAATGTCAGATCACCGACCGTTAACAAACTGGTGGCTTTTCCGTGGCTGCGCTTGTACAGCGCCTGCAGTCGCGCGTGCAGCTCCTGCAGTGCGAATGGCTTGATCAGGTAATCATCGGCACCCACCTCGAACCCCTTGAGCTTATCGTCCAGCGTATCTCTTGCGGTCAGCATCAGCACGGGCGTTTCCACTTCCGCATCCACTCGCAGCTTGTGGCAGAAACTGAGGCCGTCCATCCTCGGAAGCATCAGGTCCAGCACAATCACGTCGAACGGGTTGGTTAACGCCAGGTGCATAGCGCTGATACCGTCATAGGCAAAATCCAGCACATAGTTATGCTTATCAAGATACGCGGCGATGTTCTCGCAAATATCGCGGTTATCTTCGACAATCAGCACTCTAATCGGTGCTTCACCTAGCGCTTGTACCATCAACGATCCCCTTGCCCGTTACGAGTTACCATGCGCTTTTTACCACGCATAGTCCAAACGCAGACCAATAAGCGGCTCGGCCTCGCTATCGTCTTGCACTACAACACCACGACGGTAATCAAACTCGGCATCGTCGCTCGATGACGCCGCGGTCAGGTTGATAACATCGAGAAAAGCCGTTGCATCCACCGGGCCAAATGCGCGGCGATAGTCAACGCGCACGTTCAACATGGCCGTGCTGTCTTTGCGGCCGACATTGCGCTCAGTGATCTCTTTCGAATAGCGCAAAGGCTCGCCCTCCCCCAACACGTCTGAATGAATGATAAACGCATCGTCTGGTCTGCCGGAAAGATATTTGTAACGCCCGGCCACCTTCCAGCGGTCGCTGATTTCCCAGGTCAGGCCCAGGGTAGCGACATGCTCGCGGTTGAACTCGGCGGCGACGGCACCGCGACCGTCCTTCCGGTCCACTTCGGCATCGTTGTAGGAGTATGTCGCGGTAGCGTAAATGCCCTCGCGAATCGTACCGTTGGCCACCACATCCATACCGTAGGATGTACCGTCGCCGATGTTGGCAAAGGTACCACTTGCCCGATCTAGGTCTACCACCAGCTTGTCGAGGTTCTGATAATATGCTTCCGTCAACACCGACCAATTGCTGGTCGGAAAGTATTCAGCCCCGATACTGGCGTGGGTGATCTCTTCGTTCCCAAGGTCGTTTGACTCATTCGCGGCGAGGTCTAAGAACCGTGGGGACTGATGAAAGAGGCCTGCGGTCGCGAAATAGCGGAAGGTATTCCCCGGCCGCCAATTGACGCTGAACCTGGGCGACGCGAAGCTTTCGTCTGCAAAACCGTCCCGCTCCAGGCGCAAGCCAGTGCGAAAATCCCAATCGCCCCGCTCAAACACCTGCTCGGCGTAACCCGCATAGCTCGTCGCTTTCTGATTGAGCGAAGAATTGATGCTCTCGGGTGTCAGTACAATGTAACGCTGGTCCGGGTCTGGCCTGAAATCATCGTCGTCGTAGACAAACCGAATCCAATCGCCATCCAGGACGGTGCTATAGTCCAGTTCCGTTTGCGTTACGCGAACACCAGCGCTGAACACGCCCCACTGATTCACTGTCTCGAAGTCGCCCCGCCAGCCGATCTCTGTCTCACCCTCACCGATGGTAATAATGTCTTCCCGCACCGGAAAACTGGACGCGGGCGATCCCTCAGGAACGAGATCCGGAAAGGATTCCCCCTCTGAACTGATCTTGTCGCTGGTGCGGTAGTAAACCTTGTTGGTCAACACCGCTTCTTCACCGATCAGAGACCGCAATGTGAAACCGTACAAATCACTATCCTGTTCGGATTTCTGGAGCGCCGCGTCTTCGAAATTGGGCGACGCAAAAACGTGGGTCACATCGCGAAAATAGTCTTCGTGCGTGTCTATCAGAAGTACTTCGAGCGTATTGCTCTGATTGATGGGCACAACCGACTTTACGATCACATCTCTCAGCACCGGCGCGCCAATATCGAGCTCTTCGATGGTTTCAAAAAACGAACCGAAGTCGAGACGACGGGCAGAAACGAGCAAGGTAGAGTCTTCCGTGATACCGGCAGGACCATCGTAACCCACTTCATAGCCCGCAATGTCGAAGCGCAGGCTCGCGGAAGGGCTTGGGTTGCCATCGGCGACCTCCAGATTGAGTAGCGATGCCGCCCTGCCCCCGTAAGCCGCACTCCACCCGCCGGGCGAAAACTCGGCACCACTGATCACGTTCGGTGCAAAAATCGAGAAGCGGCCGCCGCCACCAACATCCTCCTCTTCACCCAGGGTCGCATCAAAGTGCACCGCTTTATCAAACGGAAAATCATCAACGAACAGCAAGTTGTCCCTTGGGCCGCGGCCACGCACACTGAAGCTCGCGAATTCACTGGCGGACGCCAGACCAGGCAGACCATCCAGCGAGAGTAGCGGATCCGCGCCACCGCCAACCGCACTGCGCAACGCCTCTCGATCGAGGTAGGTACTACTTGCGGATGCAAAGGCATCCGGTTGTTGTGCCCGGACCTCCACCTCCTCAATGGCCTGCTCCCGAAGGTCGAATTCGATTTTGACATTCTTGCGCGTAACCACGCGCACACTGGGCTCATAGGAGGAACTGAACCCACCTTTGACCACATTCACCGAGTAAAGACCGGGGTCGAGCAGATCGACGACAATGCGGCCTTGTGCGTCGGTTTCCACCGACCGCGTGGAGTTGGTATCCCGCTCCCTGATCACAATCTGCGCAGATGAGAGTGGCCGGTCCGTATTCTGATCCTTCACCACAATCGTCAGCGCACCGGGGGTTTCCGCTGCGTGGGTAAAAAGTGGAGTTCCCATCAACAGCGCCGATAACGTCAACCGCGATACCTGTGTCAATTGCCTGCTCATATTGTTATTCCCTTTATTGCCCCGACAACAATCTGCCGATATTTATTGGTGAATCGGTGGGAGGTTAACAATGCAAATGTGACCGAAATGTCGCTGAAACGTGAATAGACCATCAGGGCCCGGCGACCTAACGTTGAATCAGCTGAACGGAAATACCGGCACCCTGCTATTTGGCACCTAAAGCTAGCTGTTTTCGCCTTAAGTCATAAATGGCTGTATTACACTTTTTATTCCACGGGTATATAAGGAGTTACCTCGGATGAAAAGGATGTTGAAATTTGCACCTCTCTTGGCGCCCTTGGCACTGGCGCTTTCCACCCCTGCCTCTGCGGGCGCCTTCGGCCTGACCGGCCCACAGGACTTTATTGTTCGCGTTGGCGGATACTATATGTCCCCGGGCGATGACGACGTCAGCTTCGTCGATGATACCTACCGGTATTTCGACGCGTTCCGCTCCAACGTCGATCCCGGCTCCGAGTGGGGTTGGTATATGAACCTCGAGTGGAAGCCTGTAGAGCACTGGGGCATCGAGCTGGCCTATATGGACGGCGACAACCATACCAGCAGCCACGCTGACGGCTTTTTCTCGCTGGGTTTCGACAACGTCGAGTTTCGGGATATTGCCAGTTTTGACGCCGACATCAGCACCGCAAGCCTGAAATTCTACCCCCTGGATGAGACCTGCATGGTTCAGCCGTATATCGGTGCTGGCGTTAGCTATACCGACTTCGGCGAAGGCGGCCTAAGCCGTGAAGTGCGCGACGACCTGGCCGACTTCGGCCTGCGCGGCGACTTCGACCTGGGATCTTCCTGGGGTTATACCTGGCAAGTGGGTATGGATTTCAATTTCGGACGCGAGAGCGCATGGCTGGTAAACGTTGCCGCGGTTTATGCACGATCCATGACAGATATGCGCTTGCAGCTGATGGATGACGTACCACCGCCGCCGAATGTAGAGCCGATTTATGAGTCCTATTCCGGGGACTACATCTATGATCCCTGGATGTTTAATCTGTCAGTGGGCTACAAATTTTCCTTCTGACATTTAAGATTCGGTAGATTTTATTGGGCGCTTCGGCGCCCGTTTTTATGGACGGAAATTGTACGTTGGCAATTAATTCCGCAAGGGCCTTTTTCGTGTGAAGCGGTCACTGGCAATTTGGAGACCACACAACTGCAGCGAGCGTGCCGCAATGTCCCAGGAAGACATGTATGGAATACAAAGTTCTGGGCGAAAGTGCCAAACAAATTTTGACTAACCAAAGAAAAGAATAATAATCAGTTATCAGCCAAAGAAACAGATATCGCGTACAGATATTTATCAGAACTACTCCACCCCCTAGCGAATGAAGGACCTATTTGTTTTCTTGTATCTCTCTGACAAAATCTTGGTATAACGTGGACTGTCCCAGAAGCTCTTGACCTGCGGAAATCAATCTATCCACCTCTGTATCACTCAACTTAAAATTCGTACCGATATTATTCAGGTAATTGCGCTCACTGAAGTCTTCTACCTGATCAAAACTAACTTCAACAAAGCGGAACGTAACGGGGCGATCGGGGGTAGAGTTTTCCTGAGCCCAGCGCTCCATAATCTCCCGAGTAAGTAAAACAGTATCCTCACTGAAACGAGAGATCTGATCACCAGTAACGCTTCCAGCCACTTCAAGTAATGGCGGCGAACTCGGAACTCGGGCCCACTCTTGATGTGGATGTGAGTTCGCATTTACAAGCACCAGCAGTATATGACGAGCTTTGAAGTGAGGTAAATATCTAGAAGGTCTAGAAAAATCCGGGGCCAACTCAAGCGTTCGATAATAACTCCGTAAACCCAAATTGTCTGAAATACCGCCATCCACCAAATGTAACCAAGGCTGCTGCTCCCTGTTGAGATACCCTTCAATTTGCCGTGCGACTATTTTTCGAGAAGTAGGCCCCTCTTCTGCCAATGCATCGGAGACCCAGCGAGGCCGCTCAAACCCGCAGCCCCCGGCTAAATTTTGCATCGCGATGGGAGAGAAAATTAACGGAACACCGGACGATGCTGCCACAGCACGAGCGACTGAAAAGCTCCCTACATCTACACAAAATAGGTCAAACATCTCTTGAATAAAGGGAATCCGCACACCTGTACTTAGGTCTGTTGAGTTTATTACCACCCAAGGAGAATCTGGTCGCTGAAGCGCAGACATTTCGGCACCATTAAACAAAATCTTGTCGTAATACTCTGCAGCAAGATCCCCACGCCCATACCTGGAGCTTGCCAATTTTGACCAATTGGATGGGCTCAGCGTCTTTCCGATCAGTGCTCCTTGGACGTCAGCTCGTAGGAACTTCTGCTCGTAGTCAATAAACAGTCGATCGCCATACAGTCCGTAATATGCTGCTGTAAAACTACCTCCGGATACCGAAGATATCATATCGACTTCTTGAAGTAGTGAACGGTAGCCGTACGTTGTGCGGATCTTAGTCTGAGCCAGTTCCGTCATAACTCCGTAAGACAATGCCGCAGCACGAGTACCTCCCCCAGAAAAAGCTAGCAAAACAGCGATATCCGGGGATCGCCCACTTGCCTGCAATTCACGAACTTCCCTATTGCGTTCAGGCGACCATTGCGCTAACGGCTGTACCTGTGGAGGCTTATGGGAACATGCAATGCAAAGTGCCGCCAAAGCCGTCGACATAAAAAAAACTAAGTTTTTCAGCGCATCTTTGGGCCGAACCATTAAACTTTGTAACGCGGACCAGGAAGCTCCACTCATTTCTGCCAAAGTCTGTTCAGAAATCGAACATTCAGTGTGACATGAAATTTCTATTGCATTTTTATTCATGTATTCAGCCCCAAAAAGCATACCCGAATCTACACGAAGATTTTTCAATCGAGTGTTTTTCGCTGAAAATTTAACATCCTGAGATCACTCAAAATGAAAATTTAAACCCTGCTATAGGGCCACTCAGGTCAAGATCATTTAGGACCTTTTGTGCACCGTCAAAATCCCAATCCATATACCGATAGCCGAAGATGAAATCTAAAGTATTGCACCTGTACCCAGCCCCAACAAAGGCTTGCCAGGTGGAATCCGAATCGCCGGCCCCGCCATCCAAATGAAAAGGCAAATACCAACGTGAAGACAGGTTGTATTCGCCGTTGACGCCCACAATAGCATCCCAAACGCTACCAGTATCAGAGATACGTGTACTGATAGATCGCGCCTCCACGGAGACGCGCACATCGATCGACGCGTCTAGCCACAGATATCTTGCACCGCCCAGGATGTTCAGATGCCCTCTTTCACTATCAATCAGAGCGTAGCGCACTGTTGGCGTGCCAATAAAGCCCTTGAGCTTAATATCAGTGTCGCCTTTGATATCAACTTCCCTAGATAGTGGCAGGGTAAGTTGCTTGTCATTTTTTTCCTCCACATTCAGATAGATCATATCCATGGCCAGGGTCAATCTATCCCTACGCGCTCCTATCGCACCCATAAAAGCCATATCCAGGTCATCGAGAAGTTCGCGGAACGAAATATCGATATCGCCGCCATTGGCAGAAGTACCACCAATAGACGCACCAAAAAGGTATACCTCCGCGCCAAACTCCCAATCTTCCGCTCCGGCAGAGGTTTGCGCCATTGCACCGGAGGAGCTCCCTGCAAAAATCGCAATACAGGTAAATAAAGCGCCAATACGAAACCTTACACTATGAAAAAATTTTTCCATGCCGTTGCATTTTCCTTTGAATTCACGAGATAACTATATGTTCGCTTATTGAATTTCACTCAATGGAATAGACCGAGGACGTTATCCCACGCACCTAGAAGCAGGCTCCCGGGGATAGTAAGTATCGCTGCCGGGGAAGGAAGCATGTGAATTATCACGACTTACACGCGACTTTCTGTAGGGAACTATTGCAAGATAGCGGACGTAGCGAATCGTATCGCGACAAATTTTCCATTCTAACGCCAACTGCTTTTGATTCCCGGTCGTTAATTTTTAAACTCATCAAATCACCTCAATCATCGTGCACATAGAGCGGTGACCACATAGCCCCGAAGCCATCCATGTACTAACCTCTTTGTGGGTTTTCAACACAGCATCCGAAGGGATGTGCCTTAAGAAATAGCTATTGGCGCTTCGGCGGCTTTTCGGAGCCGGGTTACGACTGATCCGACTACAGATGAAGAGTCCCGCTCAGTTTTTTGCATCCAAGGCTACCAAGGCAAGAAAGCCTTCGGGCTGAAAACATTACCTTTTTGTGAACTTCACTGGGGCAGTCATGAGACATCAATTTCGCCACCTTTTTACACAGCTATTGACGCTGATCGCATTCTCCACCCTCTCAATCGGGGCGTTTAGCGCTACAGATCCTCTCCCCTCATGGAATGACGGCGCCACAAAAAACGCCATCGTCAAGTTCGTGGATAAGGTTACTGATAAGTCTAACCCTGACTATGTAAGGCCCGAAGACCGAATTGCCACTTTCGATAACGATGGCACCTTGTGGCCTTCACACCCAATGTATACACAACTTGCCTTTGCACTCGACCGCATCAAGGTGCTGGCGCCCAAGCACCCAGAATGGAAAACCAAACAACCTTTCAAAGCGGTCCTCGACAACGACCTGGACGCGCTGACCGCATCCGGCGAAAAAGGCATTGCCGAACTGGTAATGGCATCCCACTCAGGCATGAGTACGGCTGAGTTTGAGCAGGTAGTCACAGATTGGTTCAAAACAGCAAAACACCCGCGCTTCAATCGTCACTATACTGAGCTCGCCTACCAGCCGATGCTTGAACTGCTAGAGTATCTGCGGGCCAACGGGTTCAAAACCTACATTGTCTCCGGCGGAGGTGTCGAATTTATGCGCCCGATGACCGAAGCTGTTTACGGTATCCCTCCGGAGCAAGTGATTGGCTCCAGTATCGAAACAAAATTCGAGATGAAGAACGGGAAGCCAGTACTTATGCGTCTTCCCAAGATCGATTTTATTGACGATAAATCCGGTAAGCCCGTGGGCATCAACAAGTTTATCGGCCGTCGCCCCATCGTCGCCTTTGGAAATTCTGACGGTGATCGTCAGATGCTTGAATGGACTGCAGCCGGTAACGGATCCAGTCTGAGTGGCCTAGTCTTCCACGACGACGACAAACGCGAGTACGCCTATGGTCCCGCTAAAGGGCTACCGGACACAAAGTTCGGCACCTTTTCCGAATCACTGATGAAAGAGGCCAAGAGCAAAGGTTGGGTCGTAATCAGCATCAAGGGAGACTGGAAACGAGTTTTTTCTTTCGATTAAGAGCGTAAAAAAACGATTGAATCGGAAGCCCCTCGTACAGACTGGCTTGAGCGGAAACACTATTGGGAACAAGCTAGCGTTTACTTTCGCGTCGGCAACATTCCTGCGCGGGCTGCAATACGTAATTCATCGTCTAATTTTATGAAGTAGAGATCACAGCCTTTCTATTCATTCAACTTATCTAGGCCCACCAGTTAACTTGCTTCGGCTAAATACTTTGAGGGGCTATGAGAAATTTACTTACACTACAGGGATCAACAATGCGTTATTTATACCCAGTATTGTTATTGTCAGCTGCTTTGGCAGCGTGTGACGGCAACAACTCCGCTGGAGTCTGGAAGCAGGCCAGTGCGGCAAATAATACAGCGAGTCTCGCTCGAGGTGCCGAAACACAAGTCACGCGGCCGTCACCGCAACAGCAAGCAGATTCCCAAGTAGCTGCTCAGCCCACCACGACCCCAGCGAAAATAGCCGGCAGTAAGCCGAACATCCTGCTGATCGTATCCGACGACACTGGTGTGGGCGATCTGGGGCCTTACGGAGGGGGTGAGGGGCGCGGTATGCCCACGCCCAATATCAACCGAATGGCCGCCGATGGCATGAGTTTCTTCTCGTTCTACGCGCAGCCCAGTTGTACACCAGGTCGGGCTGCGATTCAGACCGGACGCATTCCCAATCGCAGTGGTATGACCACCGTGGCGTTCCAGGGCCAGGGTGGCGGACTGCCCAAAGCCGAGTGGACATTGGGGTCGGTACTAAAAAAGGCGGGCTACAAAACCTACTTTACCGGCAAATGGCACTTAGGCGAGTCGGACTACGCTCTACCCAATGCCCAGGGTTACGACGTGATGAAGCACGCCTTCCTTTATCATGCTAACGCCTACACCTATGGCGACCCCACCTGGTTCCCAGACATGGACCCCAAACTTCGCGCCATGTTCGAGAAAGTAACCAAAGGTTCAATGTCTGGTAACGCGGGCGAGAAAGCGAAAGAGGATTGGAAAGTCAACGGTCAGTATGTGAACACACCACAGAAAGGTGTAGTTGGCTTGCCCTTCGTCGATGAATATGTCGAAAAAGCGGGGCTGAGTTTTCTCGAGGAAGCTGCGAAAAATCCCGACCAGCCTTTCTTTATCAGTATTAATTTCATGAAGAACCACCAGCCCAACATGCCGGCGCCAGAGTTCAAGCACAAGTCGATGTCCAAATCGAAGTATGCCGACGCGGTGGTGGAATTGGACACGCGTATAGGCCATGTAATGGACAAGTTGCGCGAGCTGGGTCTGGACAAGAAAACCCTGGTTTTCTACACGGTGGACAACGGCGCCTGGCAGGATGTCTATCCCGATTCTGGTTACACCCCCTTCCGCGGCACCAAAGGCACAGTACGTGAGGGCGGAAATCGGGTTCCGGCCATTGCCGTGTGGCCAGGAACGATCCCAGCTGGCGTGCATAACCACGATATTCTCGGCGGCCTAGATTTGATGGCCACATTTGCCACCCTCGCCGGGGAAACCCTTCCCAAGAAGGATCGCGAAGGTCAGCCAATCTACTTCGACAGTTACGACATGTCCCCAGTGCTCGCGGGCTCCGGAAAAAGCGAACGCACTTCCTGGTTCTATTTTACAGAGAATGAACTTTCTCCCGGTGCTGCCCGTGTCGGAAACTACAAAGCCGTTTTCAACCTGCGCGGTGACGATGGCGCCCCTACTGGCGGCCTCTCGGTTGATACCAATCTAGGCTGGAAAGGTGGATCAAAGTATGCCGCAACTGTGCCGCAGGTATTCGATCTTTGGCAGGACCCTCAGGAACGGTATGACCTGTTTATGAACAACTTCACCGAGCGCACCTGGACTCTTGTCACGATTAATGAATCGATTAAAAAGCTGATGAAAACCTACGTCGAGTATCCGCCACGCAAACCACAAAGCGAAACGTATACTGGCCCAATCACGCTCAGTGATTATCAGCGATTGAAGCATGTGCGAGAGGCACTAGAGAAAGAAGGTATTAGCCTGCCAATGCCAACAGGTAACTAGTCCGCGTGGCGACGACGATATGTCGAGCCGGTGACTAAAAGTCACAAAATTCCTTGCATTACGGTGAAGCTGTCTACATTTGTATTGCAGTGTAAAGCGGGGTCTGGAAAACCCGGTTTCCTATGACAGGTAACCGGGTTTTCTTGTATCTAGCCAGCAATGTCTCTTGGGTATCGGCAGCCGCAAACCATTGTGTGGCCTGACACACAATGCCGCTAAAAGTAGTCGTTTGGCACCCGCACCCCCCCCTCCATCAGAACCCGCGCGCTGCGGCTCATGATGGCCTTGGTTGCACTCCACTGCCCATTCGCTACTTCCGCTTCCGCACCGACACGCAAGGTGCCAGATGGATGCCCGAATGTGACGGCGTTGCGCTCGCCTGCCCCGGCGGCTTCATTGACCAGGGTACCGGGGATTGCAGCCGCGGTGCCGATGGCGACGGCGGCGGTGCCCATCATGGCGTGGTGCAGTTTGCCCATGGACAGTGCGCGCACCAGCAGGTCGATATCACCTGCGTCCACTTGCTTACCACTGGAGGCCACATAATCCTTCGGTGCCGCGACGTACGCGACCTTGGGAGTATGCTGGCGAGCGGCTGCCTCTTCCACGTTTTCTATCAGGCCCATCGCCTTCGCACCATAGGCACGAATAGTCTCGAACATGGCCAGTGCCTTGTCGTCACCGTTGATGGCTTCCTGCAGTTCGGTGCCGGTGTAACCGATATCCACTGCATTGACGAAGATCGTGGGGATACCGGCGTTGATCATGGTGGCTTTTAAGGTACCAACGCCAGGCACCTCTAAATCGTCCACCAGGTTGCCGGTGGGGAACATGGCCCCTTCCCCATCCGCCGGGTCCATGAATTCGATCTGTACTTCGGCCGCCGGGAAGGTGACGCCGTCCAGTTCGAAATCACCGGTTTCCTGTACTTCACCATTGGTGATCGGCACGTGGGCGATGATGGTCTTCTTGATGTTGGCCTGCCAGATGCGCACGGTGCAGATACCGTTTTCCGGAACGCGCTCGGCATCGACGAAGCCGCTGTTGATGGCGAAGGCGCCCACGGCGGCGGTTAGGTTGCCGCAGTTGCCGGACCAGTCCACGAAGGGTTTGTCGATGGCGACCTGGCCGAACAGGTAATCGACGTCGTGGTTGGGCTGCTCGCTCTTCGACAAGATGACGGTTTTGCTGGTGCTGGAGGTGGCGCCTCCCATGCCGTCGGTTTGTTTGCCGTAGGGGTCGGGGCTACCGATTACACGGAGTAGCAGATTGTCTCTTGCTTGGCCTGGGGTTTGGGCTCGCTCCGGGAGGTCTTGTAGGCGGAAGAAGACGCCTTTGCTGGTGCCGCCGCGCATGTAGGTGGCCGGGACCCGGATTTGTGGGGGGAAGTTTTGGGGGGCGGAGGTCATTGATGAGTCTCGCGGTTGTTTGGCGGATGCGCTTCGCTTATCCGCCCTACGGGTTGGTTCTTTCGTCATGCCGGGACCGGTTCGGGAGTCAGTGCTTCGGTTCTCTGGATGCCGGATCGGGTCCGGCATGACGATTTAAGCGGGTTTAGGCGTTGGCTTCGGCTTCTAGGAAGTCGTTGGCGAAGCGTTGTAGTACCCCGCCGGCGTCGTAGATGGAGACTTCTTCGGCGGTATCCAGGCGGCATTTCACCGGTACTTCTATGGTTTCGCCGTCTTTGCGGTGAATTAGAAGCGTTAGGGTTGTGCCTGGGGTGCGGTCGCCTAGTACGTCGTAGGTTTCTGTTCCGTCCAATCCCAAAGTTTCGCGGGTGGTGCCGGGCTGGAATTCCAGGGGCAGTACGCCCATGCCGATCAGGTTGGTGCGGTGAATGCGCTCGAAGCCTTCGGCCACGATGGCTTCCACACCGGCGAGGCGCACGCCCTTCGCCGCCCAGTCGCGGGAGGAGCCCTGACCGTAGTCGGCGCCGGCCACAATGATCAGCGGCTGCTTGCGCTCCATGTAGGTTTCGATGGCTTCCCACATGCGGGTGACTTTGCCTTCCGGCTCGATGCGCGCAAGAGAGCCCTGCTTCACTGCACCGCTTTCGTCACGCACCATTTCGTTCAACAGTTTCGGGTTGGCGAAGGTGGCGCGCTGGGCGGTGAGGTGATCGCCGCGATGGGTGGCGTAGGAATTGAAGTCCTCTTCCGGCAGGCCCATTTTCGCCAGGTATTCACCGGCAGCACTGCTGGCGAGGATGGCGTTGGACGGCGACAGGTGGTCGGTGGTGATGTTGTCACCGAGTACTGCCAGCGGGCGCATGCCTTTCAACGTGCGCTCACCAGCGAGTGCGCCTTCCCAGTATGGTGGGCGGCGGATATAGGTGCTTTGCGGGCGCCAGTGGTACAGCGGCTCGCCCTTCTCTGCTTCCGCTTTGTTGAGGTCAAACATCGGGATGTAGACCTCGCGGAACTGCTCGGGCTTCACGCTCTGTTTGACGATCGCGTCGATCTCTTCGTCGCTCGGCCAGATATCTTTCAGGGTCACCGGGTTGCCGTCTTTGTCTTGGCCCAGTACATCTTTTTCGATATCGAAGCGGATGGTGCCGGCGATGGCGTAGGCAACGACCAAGGGCGGTGAAGCCAGGAAGGCCTGCTTGGCGTAGGGGTGAATACGGCCGTCGAAGTTGCGGTTGCCGGACAGTACGGCGGTGGCGTAGAGGTCGCGGTCGATGACTTCTTTCTGGATTTTCGGGTCCAGTGCGCCGCTCATGCCGTTACAGGTGGTGCAGGCAAACGCGACCACGTCGAAGCCCTGTTGCTGCAGTTCCGGCAGCAGGTCGGCTTCTTCCAGGTACATTTTTACGGTCTTGGAGCCCGGTGCCAGGGAGGTTTTTACCCAGGGCTTGCGGGTCAGCCCGAGTTTGTTGGCGTTGCGCGCGATCAGGCCCGCGGCAATCATATTGCGCGGGTTGCTAGTGTTGGTACAGCTGGTGATCGCGGCGATGATTACCGCACCGTCTGGCATCAGGCCCTCTTCTTCCTTCCACTCTTTGGCAATACCGCGATTCGCCAGTTCGGAGACCGGCAGCAGTGCGTGCGGGTTGGAGGGGCCGGCGAGGTTGCGGCCTACAGCAGAAAGGTCGAACTTGAGTACGCGCTCGTATTCCGCATTCTTCAGGCAATCTGCCCACAGGCCGGTTTCTTTGGCGAACTTCTCTACCAGTGCTACCTGCTCGTCGTCGCGGCCGGTGAGCTTCAGGTAGTCGATGGTCTGCTCGTCGATGGCGAACATGCCGGCGGTGGCGCCGTATTCCGGCGTCATGTTGGCGATGGTGGCGCGGTCGCCCAGGCTCAGGCTGGAGGCGCCTTCGCCGAAGAATTCGAGATACGCACCGACCACGCGCTCGCGGCGCAGGAACTCGGTCAGGGCCAGTACCATGTCGGTACCGGTGATGCCCGGCTGCAGTTTGCCAGTCAGCTCGACGCCGACGATGTCGGGCAGGCGCATGTAGGAGGCACGGCCGAGCATCACGCTTTCAGCTTCCAGGCCACCCACGCCCACGGAGATTACGCCGAGCGCATCCACCATCGGGGTGTGGCTGTCGGTACCGACGCAGGTATCCGGAAAGGCGACGCCATCTTTTTGCTGCACTACCGGAGACATTTTCTCCAGGTTGATCTGGTGCATGATGCCGTTACCGGGTGGGATGACGTCGACATTTTCAAACGCGGTTTTGGTCCAGTTGATGAAGTGGAAGCGGTCTTCGTTGCGGCGCTCTTCCACGGCGCGGTTCTTTTCGAACGCGTCTTTTTCAAAACCGGGGTGTTCGACGGCCAGGGAGTGGTCGACGATCAACTGGGTGGGCACGACCGGGTTTACTTTGGCGGGGTCACCGCCCTTTTCGGCGATGGCGTCGCGCAGGCCGGCGAGGTCCACCAGTGCGGTCTGGCCGAGAATATCGTGGCAGACGACGCGCGCGGGGAACCAGGGGAAGTCGAGGTCGCGTTTGCGCTCGATGATTTGTTTCAGGGCTGCGGTGAGGTTTTCGGGTTCGCAGCGGCGTACCAGGTTCTCCGCGAGGATGCGGGATGTGTACGGGAGTTTTTCGTAGCTGCCCGGCTGGATTTTTTCGACGGCTTCGCGGGTGTCGAAATAATCGAGATCTGTGCCGGGGAGTTTTTTGCGGTATTCGGTGTTCATCGTATATCACCCGTTCGGGTTGATTGGTGCTTGATGTTCTTTACCAGTCATCCCGGACTTGATCCGGGATCCAGTGCCCGCGGGTGGTTTGGGGGACTGGATTCCGGCCTTCGCCGGAATGACAGGAAGGCCGGAATGATGGGCATTTCTTTCGTCATCCCGGACTTGGTCCGGGATCCAGTGCCCGCGGGTGGTTTGGGGGAGCTGGATTCCGGCATTCGCCGGAATGACGATTTAGAAAGCAATTAGCGCTCGGCGATCGGGGTTACCTTGCGCAGGTCCGGGCCGGTGTATTCCGCGCTTGGGCGGATGATGCGGTTGTCGGCGCGCTGTTCGAATACGTGGGCGGCCCAGCCGGTTACGCGGCTCATCACGAAGATCGGCGTAAACAGTTTGGTGGGAATCCCCATGAAGTGGTACGCGGAGGCGTGGAAGAAGTCGGCATTACAGAACAGCTTCTTCTCGCGCCACATAACTTCTTCGCAGCGTACGGATACCGGGTACAGCACGTCGTCGCCCACGTCCGCGGCCAGTTTTTCGGACCACTGTTTGATGATGGCGTTGCGCGGGTCGGATTCGGTGTAGACCGCGTGGCCGAAGCCCATGATTTTTTCTTTGCGCTCGAGCATGCCCAGCAGTTCTTTTTCTGCTTCGTCGGCAGAAGAGAAACGCTCGATCAGTTCCATCGCGGCTTCGTTGGCGCCGCCGTGCAGCGGGCCGCGCAGGGAGCCGATGGCGCCGGTGATGCAGCTGAACAGGTCAGACAGGGTGGAGGCACACACGCGCGCGGTGAAGGTTGAGGCGTTGAACTCGTGCTCTGCGTACAGGATCAGGGAGACGTTCATGACCTGCTCGTGTAGTGCGTTGGGCTTTTCGCCGCGCAGCATGTGCAGGAAGTGGCCGCCGATGGAGTCGTCATCGGTTTCGGTTTCAATGCGCACGCCGTCGTGGCTGTAGCGATACCAGTAACAGATGATGGACGGGAATGCAGCCAGCAGGCGGTTGGCGCGGTCCTGTTGCTGGTCGAAAGACTCTTCGCCTTCAAGGTTGCCGAGCATGGAGCAGCCGGTGCGCATGACGTCCATCGGGTGTGCGTCGGCGGGGATACGCTCAAGCACTTCGCGCAGCGCTACAGGCAGACCACGCATGGTTTTGAGGATGCCTTTGTAGTCCGCCAGCTGGGCTGCGGTGGGCAGTTCGCCGTTGAAGATCAGGTAGGCGACTTCTTCGAACTCGCAGTTTTCTGCCAGGTCTTTTACGTCGTAGCCGCAGTAGGTCAGGCCGGAGCCGGATACGCCTACGGTGGAAAGTGCGGTTTTACCAGCGACCTGGCCACGCAGGCCTGCTCCGCCAACTTTTTTCTCTGCCATCTCTAATTCCCCTATCAGTTTGAGTCTTTTGCTTCGTCATGCCGGCGTATGCCGGTATCCAGTTGGGTGCCTGTCGACAAGCTCTGACTGGATCCCGGGTCAAGCCCGGGATGACGCTGGGTATGTTGTTCGTCATGCCGGACTTGATCCGGCATCCAGTTTGGTGGCTTTTATCTGCCTCCGCTCTGGATCCCGGCATGCGCCGGGATGACGGTGGGTGGATCGATTACTTTTTAAAGAGTGCGTCGAGCTTGTCTTCAAACTCGTGGTAGTTCAGGTAGTCATACAGTTCTGCACGGGTCTGCATGGTGTCGACAACCGCCTGCTGGTCGCCGTTTTGCAGGATGCTGCTGTAGACGTTTTCCGCGGCTTTATTCATGGCGCGGAAGGCGGACAGTGGGTAGAGGACCATGTCGGCGCCGGACTCGCCCAGCTCGGCTTTGTTGTACAGCTTGGTTTTACCAAATTCGGTGATGTTGGCGAGGATCGGGACGTTCAATGCGTCTTTAAAGGCGCGGTAGTGTTCGAGTTCGGTCACGGCTTCGGCGAAGATGCCATCGGCGCCGGCTTCGATGCAGGCCTGGGCGCGCTCAATGGCGGCTTCCAGACCTTCCTGTGCGAAGGAATCGGTACGGGCCATGATGAAGAAGTCGTCGTCATCGCGGGCGTCGACTGCGGCCTTGATGCGGTCGACCATTTCTTCTTTGGAGACGATCTCTTTGTTCGGGCGGTGGCCGCAGCGCTTCTGGGCTACCTGGTCTTCAATGTGTACCGCAGCGGCGCCGGCGCGGATCATTTCTTTGATGGTGCGTGCGATATTGAATGCACCGCCCCAGCCGGTGTCGATATCTACCAGCAGCGGCAGGTTGGTAGCGGCGGTGATGCGGCGTACGTCTTCCAGCACGTTATCCAGACTGGTCATGCCCAGGTCCGGCAGACCATAGGAGGCATTGGCCACACCGGCGCCTGACAGGTAGATGGCCTGGTGACCGATGCGCTCGGCCATGATGGCGGTGTAAGCGTTGATGGTGCCGACGACCTGCAGCGGCTGGTTGTCTTTCAGTGCCTGGTGGAAGCGTGCGCCGGCGGATTCTGGTCTACTCATAACTGCCTCGTCTCTCATTGATTCTGATTAATTCGTTAGCTCTGCTTGGAAAGCTTGTTTTCAATATTGCTGCGCGATGCGCGGATATGGCGACGCATCAAGATTTCTGCCAGTTCGCCATCTCCTGCTTCGATAGCTTCAATAATGTGGCTGTGTTCGCGGAAGGCGCGGTGCGCGCGCGGGCTGGCCATGCCGAGCTGGTAGCGGTACATGCGCACGCGGTAATAGAGTTTGTTGCACAGGGTGTCGATCAGCAGGTCGTTGTGGGAGGCCTGTACGATGCGGAAGTGGAAGTCGAAGTCCCCTTCCGGCTGGTAGTAGGCGGTGCCCTTCCTCAGTTCTTCCTGTTGCTCGTGGCGGTTCAGCATCTGGCGCAGTTCCACCAGGTCTTCTTCGCTGCGGTTCTCAGCGGCGAGGCGGCAGGCCATACCTTCCAGCGCCTCGCGCACGTCGTAGATTTCCAGCAGGCCGCGCTCGGTGAGTTCGACCACCCGTGCGCCCACATTGACCTTGCGCTCGATCAGGCTGAGGGATTCCAGGCGCATCAGGGCTTCGCGCAGGCTGCCGCGGCTGGCGTCGAAGCGACGGGCCAGTTCCGGCTCGCTGATCTTGGTGCCTGAAGCGATACGTCCTTCGACGATATCTTTGCGTAGAGACAGGAACAGACGGTCCGCCAGGCTCTGGGTCCCGCGGGCGGGCTTACCGGTAGAAACCGAGGGTGTATCCGCATCTGGCGCGGCGGCCGCGGCTTCAGGCATGTCGCTCAAATGGTACTTGGCGGATTCCATCGTCTTCGCTATCCCGATTCTCTTGCTGGATGTGCCGCTACAAGATTGTCGACACTTTTTAGTTTGAATCAGGATATTTGCCCAACTTTTCCGCGTCAACTGCAAATTGTGTCAACATTTTATCATTTAGCGACTGACTCACAGGTCACGAATTTCAGGGCTGAACTTGCTGTCATTGAGGAGGGATCTGGAGGGATCGGAGCGGAACCGGGGTACTTCTCGCGGTTCCGGCCGGGAATGGTAGTCTTGAAATAGCGATATGGGCATAATAGCGCCCGCGCCGGCCAAGCCCGTGCCAGCGGAATCTATGCTGAACACTCTATCCTTATAAGTGTCGGCAATTGAACACCAATTCCGCCGTTTATGTAGTACCGGTAACCCGACCGGACCCAATTTCGAGAGTACCGAGCAGAACATCATCATGCCTAAGAGTATTATCAGGCGCTGGCTGCCAACTCCCGAACAGGTGCGCGCCAACAACGGCCTGAAGTTCCTTGGCACCCTGCTGCACGACCCCAACCTGTTCCACCTGAACCGCCACTCGGTGTCGGTGGCCTTTGCCGTGGGGATCTTCACCAGCTTCCTCCCCCTCCCCGGCCAGATGCTGATCGCCGCACTGCTGGCGCTGTGGTTCCGCTGCAATCTGCCTCTGTCGATGGCTCTGGTATGGGTCAGCAACCCAGTCACCATGCCGGCGATTTTCTATAGTGCTTACAAACTTGGCACATGGATACTCGGCACCCCACCCATGCAATTCAAGATCGAATTGTCCTGGGAATGGCTCACCGAAGAAGTCGGCCGTATCTGGTTGCCGCTGTTTTCCGGCTCACTGATTTTCGCCATCTTTTTTGCCACTGCCGCATATTTTTCGATGCAGGCCATTTGGCGCTGGCAGGTGGTGAAGCGTTGGAAGGCGCGCCTCGCTCAACGCAAATCCCAGCTCGATCAAAGCTGAAAAACGTTCACAGATTTACTCTCGCATTCCCGGCCGGTGTCACTCTTTGTTTTTCTTTTTTCCCATCTTTCCCCGCCAACTCCCCTACTTCTGACTTGTTTCCATTAAATATTCACCGCCATTTAAACAGGATTTTCTGCGGAAAAAGTACCGTGATTTTGACGCAGTTCTCGAAAAACCCGAACTGGTCAACCAATTAATTCAAATTCTCGGGATTTTAATTGACGAACGATTTTTCGTTTCAGTAATGTAAATATCGATCAGGCCTTATCCCCATAATAACTATCGGCCTGATCGTTATTGCAATGACCACGTTCGTGGTTTCGTAGTTTGTAATAATTTCTTTAATGAATTTCATCGCGCGGCACACTCTCCAGACGAGCTTTCTGTAAAAGCTTGTCCGTGGGTTCGTGCGCGCCGTGAAAAACAATAATGCAAGGAATTATGTAATGAATGTGCAGAAATACTCGCCTATGAAATTGGCGGCTGCGCTGTTGCTTGCTTCGCAAGCCACAGTGAGTTTTGCTGCTGATCCTGTGGGTGTCACTGCGTCTAGCGATGATGGCAATACACCTGAAAATACTCTGGACAACAATCTCTCCACACGCTGGTCCGCCCAGGGTGACGGACAGTGGATCCGATATGACCTCGGAACCAGCTACACCGTCGAGGCTCTTCAAATTGCTTTGCACAAAGGCGATCAGAGAACCGCGACCCTAGATATTCAGACCTCTGCCGACAGCAGCAGCTGGCAGACGGTTTTCTCCGGCGACCAGCCTTCCAGTACCGCGGCGTTGCAGACGTTTGATGTGAACGACACCAGCGCGCGCTACGTGCGCATTGTGGGCTACGGCAACACCTCTAACGACTGGAACAGCATCAGTGAAGTGGACATCACCACCTCAGAAGATGACCCCGGTGATCCGGGCGACCCCGGGTGCCCGGCCTGTGAGCCTGCGGTGGTCGCCACTGCGAGCAGCGATGACGGCAACGGCCCGGAAAATGTTCTGGACGATGACCTGGGAACCCGCTGGTCCGCAGATGGCAGTGGCCAGTGGCTGCAACTGGACCTGGGCCAGTCGCAGGTAGTGGGCAGTGCAAATATTGCATTCTACAAGGGAGATCAGCGCACCTCGTCGTTCGATATCCAGACCAGTGACGATGGTTCCGCTTGGGAAACCGTACTTTACGGCGGTATCAGCAGCGGTAATTCCACTGCGCAGGAAAACTTCTCTCTGTTTGAAACCGAAGCGCGCTACGTGCGCTACGTGGGTTACGGGAATAGCTCGAATTCCTGGAACTCTCTGACTGAAATGAACATCAGTGAAGAGAACGGCAACACCGATCCAGTGGGCGGTGGAAGCAGCAGTAGCAGCAGCGGTGGCAGCAGCAGTGGTGGCTCCGGGAACTGTGAAACCTCCAGCACCGGAAGCAGCGTGACCGTGGGCTGCCTGGAGTATGGCTCTGGCGGCACTCTGCCATTGGCCAACCTCGACCCGTCCGCCGACCCCGATGAAAACTTTGACCTGAGCAAATGGAAGATCACCTATCCGGATGCCAGTGAAGAATACCCTCCGCAAGTGAGCGCCAACGAGTTTTATACGGACAGCGGAACTGGCGCAATGGTATTCCAATGCCCCAACAACGGCGGTTCTACCTCCAACTCATCATACTCCCGCAGTGAGCTGCGTGAGATGCTGAACCAGAGTGCGGGAACCACCAGCCTTGGCAACAACTGGGTAATTTCCACGGCTTCCAGCTCTGACCAAAGCGCTGCTGCGGGCGTGAATGGCAATATGAAAGCCACAATCTCTGTAGACCGCGTATCCGACACCTACGATTCCGGTTCTGAGTGGCGTGTTGGTCGCGTTGTTGTTGGCCAGATTCATGCGTCTGACAACGAGCCGTTCAAGGTGTACTACCGCAAACTGCCTGGGCACACCAAAGGTTGGGTGTACATGGCCTATGAAGATTCCGATACCGAAATCTTCATTCCATTGTTTGGCGAATCCGGCACCAACGAGTACGGCCTGACCTCTACCGTTGAACCAGTGGAAGACGGTATCGAGCTCGGCGAGAAGTGGGGCTACGAAGTCAACGTCGACGGCCGTGAAATGACCGTGACAGTGACCAAGGCCGATGGCACCTGGGCACGTCAGACCATTTTCTGGGCGGAAGAGTACAACGATGACTGGTTCTACTTTAAAGCCGGTTCCTATAACCAAAACAATGGTGGCGACAGCGGCGATTACGCCCAGGTTTCCTTTTACAACTTTGAGGTTACCCACGACGGTGATAGCGGTTCTTCCAGCTCCAGCTCTGGCGGCGGCTCTTCCAGCAGCTCTTCTGGCAGTTCTTCCGGCGGTTCCTCTGGTGGGTCGTCATCCGGTTCCGGTTCTGTTCCGTCTGACCTGATGGAAAACTGCAACCAGTGGAAGATCACCTACCCCACCGGTGAAGAAGATAAAACCTTGTGCGGCGAGCCCAACAACGAGTACTTCTACGTAAACGATGCGGGCGACGGTATGGTGTTTTACGCTCCGATTCGTACCGACAACGGCACCACGCCAAACTCCAGCTACATCCGTTCAGAGCTGCGTGAGCGTGAGCCGGACGGCAGCGTGGATGTTTACTGGACCACGGATGGTCAACACATCGTGTACGTGAAGCAGGCGATCACCCATCTGCCGATGGTGAAAGATCACCTGGTAGCAACGCAGATTCACGGCAATAAAAGTGAAGGTATCGATGACGCTATGGTCCTGCGACTGGAGGGCGATCACCTGTTCCTGAGCTTTAATGGCGGCAAACTGCGGGATGATCTCACCATCAAAACCGGCTACCAGCTGGGCACCACACACGAAATTATTTTCGAAGTGGTGGATGGCCGGCACTACGCCTACTACAGCGAAGACGGCAACCTTGCCAACGCCTTCCTGTCTGGCAATGCCGACCAGTACCTGGTGCGTGACGGTTCCAACGACTATGTGATGGATCGTAGTTACGGGGACGCCTACTTCAAGATTGGTAATTACACGCAGAGTAATGCTGATCGCGAAGGTGAGTTTGCGGATCACCCGGACAATTACGGTGAAGTGGTTGTTTATGATTACTGGATTGACCACCAGTAAGTGACGTGCCCCTCGCGCTGCGGGGGCACTTTCTCGTCATGACGGGGAGTGCGTTTTCGTCATCCCGGGGTTGATCCGGGAACCAGTGCTTCGGTCCGCTGGATACCGGATCAAGTCCGGTATGACGGGTATGCCCTCTTCGTCATCCCCGGCTTGACCCGGAATCCAGTACTTCGGTCCGCTGGATGCCGGATCAAGTCCGGCATGACGGGTATGCCCTCTTCGTCATCCCGGGCTCGACCCGGGATCCAGTGCTTCGGTCCGCTGGATGCCAGATCAAATCCGGCATGACGCTTGTTTAAGATGTATCAGAAGTCCTGTCGCAATGCAGCCGCCGGTTGCACGCGACTTGCCTGGAAGGCGGGATAAAGGGTAGCAATAAGACTCAGCAGGAATCCCGCCCCGACCACCAGCGCAACATCCCCCCACTGCAATTCCGACGGAAGATAATCCACCGGATACACATCAGACTTTAAGAACTGGATACCAAACAGGGATTCCAGCCCCGCCACCGCATCGGTGACCACCAGCGAGCCGAGCACCCCGAGCGCACCACCGACCAGCGCACCCACAAGGCCAACCAGTGCCCCCTGACTGACGAAGGTCAGCAATATTTCTTTGGTGCTCGCACCCATGGTGCGCAAAATCGCGATATCACCGTGCTTGTCGATCACCACCATTACCAGCGTGGAAACCACGTTAAACGCCGCGATAGCAATAATCAGAAATACCAGCAGGCTCACCAGGTTGCGCGACATCTGGATCGCCTGGTAGAGGTTGCCGTGGGTACCGGTCCAGTCGTTACCGTAATAGCCCTCGACCGGGAGTTGATGCAACAGGCCCTGAAATACGGAGAAGGAACGCAGCATATCCTGCATGCGCATCTGCACACCCGCGCCCCCTGCCCCGCCGGCAAGGGCTTTTGCCTGTGCCCAGTCCACGATCGCCAGGGAATGGTCCAGCGCGGTGCCGGAATGGAAAATATCGACGACCTTGAACCCGGCAAGCTGCGCTGCAGAACGCCCGCCACTATTGCCACTGGCACTCTGCGGCACGATCACGGAGAGCTGCTCGCCCACACCGATTTCCAGTTTATCGGCCATGCCTTTACCGAGAATAATACCCGGCTCGGCTGGGTCACCGGTCAGCGCGGTAAAACTGCCCGGCAGTAGAAAATCGCCGATGGTCGAGACATTGACGATGGTTTCCGGGTTTACTCCCTGCACCAGTAACGGCGTCACTTCCAATCCGTTTTTGGCGAGGCCATTTACCTGCCACACTTCTGCAGCAGCGGTAATACCTTCGGCGGCCGCAATCTGATCGCGCAATGCGGTCCAGTTGATATCCGGGTTGGTGTTGTAGACGGTGGCGTGTGGCATGATGCCGAGAATGCGCTCACGCAGTTCGCGGTCAAACCCGTTCATCACCGACATGACAATGACCATCAGCGCCACGCCGAGAATCAGGCCGATCATGGACAGGCCGGAAATAAATGACACCAGTCCGGCGGAGTCCTCGTCGCTGCGCTGGGCGCCTGCGTAGCGCAGGCCGATATAGGCGGGTAATGGCTTAAACATTTTTCACCTTAAACACCGTCGCCTGGTTTCCAGTCTTCTACCAATTCACCATCTACCAGGTGCAGGCAGCGGTCGAGCGCGCCGGCCAGATCCGGGTCGTGGGTAACGATGACAAAGCTGATGCCGGTTTCGCTGTTTAAGCGGTCCATCAGTTTGTGAATTTCCTGGGCAGTAGCGCGGTCCAGGTTACCGGTGGGCTCATCCATCAATACACACGCCGGACGCGCCACCAGTGCGCGGGCGATGGCCACCCGCTGGCGCTCGCCGCCGGAGAGTTGCGCGGGCTTGTGATCCAGGCGCGCACCGAGGCCAACGGCCTGCAACATTTCCGTGGCCGCCGCGCGGGCTTCGGAGACCGGTTGCTTGCCGATCAGGAGCGGCATGGCCACATTTTCCAACGCGTTGAATTCGTTCAACAGGTGGTGAAACTGATACACAAAACCGAGGCTGCTGTTGCGCAACCAGCCGCGCTCGTTGGCATTGAGTGCGGCCAAGTTTTTGCCGCCTACCCAGGCCTCGCCGGAGGTTGGCGTGTCCAGTCCGCCCAGCAAATTCAACAGGGTGGATTTACCGGAGCCGGACGCGCCGACAATGGCGAGACGCTCACCCTTAGGCACCTCCAATTCCACACCCCGCAGTACCGCCAGTTCGTTGGCGCCCTGCCGGTAGGATTTGGAAAGTTGACGACAGGCCAGTACCACATCGGCGGCCGGGTACGGGGTCGATTCTTCCGGGTGTATTTCCACTTGGCTATTCATCTTTTATCTAATCCAGTTTGTGGGCACCACGATCACTCGTAGCGCAGCGCTTCGGCTGGGGCAATTTGTGCGGCGCGCCAGGCCGGGAACAGGGTCGCCAGCAGGCTCATAATGATCGCGGCACTTAACACCATAATGGCATCGCCCAGGCGGAATTCCGACGGCAGGAAGCTGACGAAAAATACCCGCGGGTCAAAAATCTGCGCGCCAATCACGCCTTCTATCCAGGACACAATATCCGTCAAGTTGAGCGCGATCAGGGTGCCGAGCAAACCGCCGACCAGCGCACCGATGATACCTATCGCACTACCCTGCACCACAAACACCGCCATGATCTGGCGAGAGGTTAATCCGAGGGTGCGCAACACCGCGATGTCCGAGCGCTTGTCCGCCACCATCAACACCAGCGCGGAAACGATATTGAATGCGGCCACGGCGACGATGATCATCAGCATCAGCGTCACAACGGTCTTCTCCATTTTGACCGCCTGAAACAGGCTGCCCTGGGAGTGACTCCAGTCTTCGCCGGTAAAGCCTTCCCCAAGGTTTGATGCATACCCCTGCACACGACCGAGGGCGTTATTCATATCGTCAAACTTGAGCTGCAGCCCCTGTACTTTGCCGGGCATGCGCAACAGGCGCGCGGCGTCGTCCAGGTGCATCAGCGCCATATTCTGGTCTACCTGAGCGCCCACGGAGAAAACACCGGCCACGGTAAAACGTTTTGTACGGGGGAAAATACCGGCGGGGGTAATCACCACATCCGGCAGGGTGAGAATGACACTGTCACCGGGCATGACGCCGAGCTGACGCGCGAGAATACGCCCGAGTACGATGTTGTAGCTGCGCGACTCCAGCCCATCCAGACTGCCCACCAGCATATGCTCGCCCACTGCGGACACTTCCCGCAGCGCCGCCGGGTCAACCCCCTGAAACTCCACACCCTGGGATTGATTGTTGGCCCCCAGCAGCGCGAAGCCGCGCACAAATGGACTCGCCGCCTGCACATGTGGCTGCTCGCGTAACCGGGTTGCGATGGCAGGCCAATCTTCGAGGCCGCCCTTCTGCTCCACAAATCCGTGAGGCACAACCGACAGGATGCGGGTTTTCAACTCTCGATCGAAACCGTTCATGACCGAAGTCACCACGATCAGCGCGAATACCCCCAGTGCCATACCCAGGAGGGAGAAGCCATTAATGAAGGAAATAAACTGCTGGCGTCGGCGGGCGGCCACATAGCGCAGGCCGATATAAAGAGGAACAGGTTTTATCATATCGGTGATTTAAGCGGAAAAACGCCAAGAAATCCAAGTATTTAGAGCCGGATGCGCCGCCCCGGTACCAGGTGGCAAGCACTCAGGTTTGGACGACATAATTCAGCGAGGATTCCATTTTGATAGATGTTTATTGAGTTGTTCGATTTTTGCCTTGTCCCAACCGGGTACGGCCAGCAACTGATGCCAGGCACGCACATAGTCTTGCGGCGCATAGCTGTGCCCGTACCCCATCGGTGCGACGCCCGCGTGCATATCCATGGCGAGCTGGAGCATTGTGACAATCGGATACCACTTGAGCTCGGGCGACACATCCCGCGCGCGGGTGCCTTTCATCCAGGCGGGTTCCCGGTAGGCCGCGTTTGGATCAAAGAACACAATGGGGTCGCTGCCGTGCTGAAGGTAGGCGATACGGAAGTGGCCCCAGTTGGCATCCCCGCGGTTGTAACCCTCGAAATGATTGCCGAAGCGAACCACAGCCCCCCCGCGAAATTCGGGTAGCCAGGCGGGCGAGCCCTTGTCCCGCTCTGCGGTCACCATGCGCCAGGTATCACTGCGGAACGGCGGCCCGGTCCAAAGGGCGCCGTGGAACGGATCGTCGATGATGTCGTAAAAATCAAAGGAGCGGTCGGAGTTCAGCGCACCCAGGCTCAGGCCGAAAAGGTACAACTTGGGACGGGAGCCGCCCGGTAACTTGCGCCAGTACCCATAGATTTCCTCAAAAGCCGCCCGCGCTGTCTCGCGACCATAGGCATCCTGGGTCATCAGAGCGATCGGGCTTGGCAGATATGAGTACTGGGCGGCCACACTGGCAACATCGCCACCTAACAGATACTCCACCGAATTGATGGCACCCGGATCGACCCAGCCAGTGCCGGTGGGTGTGATCAGAATCAGGTAGGAGCGCTCGAAGCCCCCTACCCGCTTGAGCTCATCCAGCGCGAGTTTGGCGCGCTGAGCGGGGGTATCGGCAGCGTTCAACCCAACATAGACGCGGACGGGATCCTTGGCGTCGCCGGTGACTTCGGCGATGTCCTTCGCCCTGGGGCGGAGAGACAAATAGCGTCGCCCCTGATGCCCCATATCTTGCCAGCGCACCAGGGAATCCGGGCCGCCCGGCTCCAGTTTGCCGGTAGGTGCTGGCAGATTCGGCGCTTCGCTGGCGTCCAGGCGTTGATAGATACCATCAACCCGGTACAGCGCCTCTTTAATCAGTAACTTGTTGAATACCGCCCAGAACAGCGCTAAAGCGCCGCACAGTGCCAGCAGCCCGGCAATCCGTCGGGGCACCCGGTGCTGGAAGCGGGCGGCCAGAAAATAAAACAAGCGACGAAATACCTTGGCGATCAGTAGCAATACCAGGAACAGCACCACCGCCACCAGCGCGATCACCATGGGGCGGACACCGGGCGCCTCTTCCAGGCCCATCAATGCGCGAACCGAATTCTGCCAGTGGGCGGCCCGCCACAGGAATCCAACTGCGAGTAGCAAACACGCCCCGCTGACCGCCCAGCGCAGCTGGGTGCGGGTCCTGTCACTCAGCGATGGCAGTTCCAAAAACCGCCACAGCCACGTCAGAAAGACACCCACACCGTAGCCTGCCGCTAGTGCAACGCCGGAGATCACCCCCTGGGTGACACCCTCCCGCGGAATCAATGAGGGTGTCAGCGAGAGCGCGAAAAAGATGGTGCCAACCAGCAGGCCACCACTGGTGAAGAAGTGCGCAAACCTCATCCGTGACTGTCCGGTTATCCTTGTTCGAGATTCAGCCTAGCACAGGGCGGTAAAAGACGCCGATCGGTGCGGCACATGAAAAACGTGAAAGATGCCGCGTGTTTCGGCAGAATATCTGGTTTAATCGTGACAACGTCCATAATCAGACTCCAATAATCAGACCGGAGAGCCCCAATGTTCTCAAGCAATCGCATGCGCAACCTGACACTCGCCAGCCTGACCTGTGCCACCCTGTTCGGCACAGCATTCACTCAGGCAGACACCGTTGAAGTCCCCGTTGGCGAACAGGGTTACGCAGCCGAGGCTGACCAGCTGCGCGGCAAGAAACGGGAAAAAGTCACCGAGGAATTCGGTGAGCCGCTCAATATTCAGGGGCCGGTGGGCGAACCAGCCATCACCCGCTGGGAGTATGCGGACTTTTTCGTCTACTTCGAATACGACCGTGTGTTACACACCGTCGCCAAGCACCGGGGCTAAGGCGAAACACGGACAAAAAACGGAATTCAGGCCAAAAAAAACGCGCTCACTTTTCAGTCAGCGCGTTTTTTGTGCCCGAATCTGACGCCCGCGGTATCAGTACAGGAAGGTCGCAGTGCCGGTGGAGATCAGCTCCTGCTTCTCGTTGTACAGCGCCATGCGGGTTACCACCAACTTGTTGCCCACCCGCAGTATCGAACCCTCGCAGACAAACTCCTCCCCACGGCCGGGCTTGAGGTAGTCCACACGCATATCGACGGTACCCAGGCGAGTGAGCCGCTGAACTTTTTCTTCCCAGTCAATGGCACCACCCATGCGCTGGTACGCTGCCACCATCGCAGTAAAACCTCCAACCGTATCCAGCGCCGTCGCGATCACACCGCCGTGCAGGATATTGTGGAAGTGATTTCCGATCAGCTTGGGCGTGCGCTCGAACTTCGCAGACAAGGTCTGCTCGGCAAAATTGAAATCGTGCAACTTGAGTCCAATTTCACGAACAAAGGGCACCTGCTCGAAGATGCCCTCCATCAGTTTGCGAAATTCGTCCGCTGAGGGCTCGGTCACAGGCGCATTACCCGATTGAGACCGTCCAGTGCGGCACTGCGATACGCTTCCGCCATGGTTGGATAGTTAAAGGTGGTGTTGACGAAGAAGTCGATGCTGTTGTTCGGCGCCGGCTGCTTCATGATGGCCTGGCCGATGTGCACGATTTCTGCCGCCTCTGCACCGAAGCAGTGGATGCCGAGAATTTCGTGAGTTTCGATATGGAACAGGATCTTCAGCATGCCCACACGCTCGCCGGAAATCTGTGCACGTGCGGTGTGTTTGAACAGAGCGCGCCCTACTTCGTATGGCACCTTGGCACTGGTCAGTTCCGATTCAGTTTTACCGACGGAAGAAATTTCCGGCAGCGTATAAATACCGGTGGGCGCGTCTTCAATGACACGGTGGCCACGGCCAACAATCGCGGCAGCTACCGCGCGGCCCTGATCGTAGGATGCCGATGCCAGGCTCGGCCAGCCAATCACGTCGCCCACCGCAAAAATATTTTCCACCGAGGTGCAGTAATGCTCGTCTACCGCGAGCTGGCCGCGGTGGTTGGCTTCCAGACCCACGCTCTCCAGCCCAAGGCTCGAGGTGTTGCCGGAACGGCCGTTGCACCACAGCAGAGCATCCGCTGAAATCCGCTTACCGGATTGCATTTCCATCACCACGCCGCGATCACTGCCGGTTACCTTGGCGTACTCTTCCCGGTGGCGAACGGTGACGCCCATATCACGCAGGTGGTAACTGAGCGCGTCGGAGATTTCGTCGTCGAGGAATTCCAGCAGGTGCTCACGGCTGTTGATCAGGTCAACCTTGATACCGAGCGCGGCAAAAATGGAGGCGTACTCGCACCCGATAACACCGGCACCGTAAATGATAATGGCCTGCGGGGTATGCTCCATATCCAGGATGGTGTCACTGTCGTAGACCCTCGGGTGGTCAAAGTCTACGTCCGCCGGCCGATAGGGGCGAGAGCCGGTGGCCACGACAAATTTTTCCGCGGTAATAATTTCCTTGGCACCATCTGCCAACTGCACTTCCACCCGGTTGGCATCGAGAAACTTGGCATCACCGATGATCAGATCTACGCGATTGCGTGCGTAAAAACTGGTATGCATCTCCACCTGGTGATTAATGACCTTGTTCACCGTGCGCATAACCTGCGGAAAGGTCAGGCGACGGGGTTCACCCAGTGCCCGGAATACGCTTTGCGTGTTGTAGCGCATCAGCTGCTTGACCGAATGACGCAGCGCTTTGGAAGGAATGGTGCCCTTGTGGGTACAGTTGCCGCCGACGGCAACGCTGCGCTCAATTACTGCCGAGCGCAAACCTTTTTTGGCGGCGCTCATGGCCGCAGCTTCTCCAGCGGGGCCGGAGCCAATCACTACCAGATCGTATTTGGAATCTGCCATTGAAGTACTGTCTTGGTTTTAATTTACGTTTGCTATCGGGAGCACTGCCGGCCGGCAGTACTCTTCTCCATCCGAATATGTGTGCGCGTATTGATTTTGCCGCTCCCGCTGACCGGCTGCTTACTTGTCCTGCTCGCCCTTCACGGTTGCATCGTAGGCGAGGTCCGCTGCCACAGTCTTAGCCAGCTCGGCCTGGCGTTGACGCTCCTGCTCTTTTTCGCACTCGTCGTCATCACCACCGCAAATATCGCAGTCTTTCTTCATGCCGATCTTGTTCAGTCCACCACAAGAACCTTTGAGCGGCTTGTTCTGGACGATGGCACCCAGTGCCATGCCAGTAATGACCAACAGTACAACAATGAACGCAAGAATATAAATAGTCACGGTTACCTCCCCTGACTTTCAGCCTGATTTGCTAGATAGGGCGCAAAAGCGCTGCTCGCGCGCTCTTCAAACCCGGAATCGGTTTTTACCAGCAGAAAAACCGCCAATTGCTGCTCTTCTGCCAATTTTAACGCAGCCTCCGCACCCATCACATTGAGCGCGGTGGCGTAGCCGTCTGCCATGGCACAGGTGTCCGCGATCACGGTCACCGAAGCAAGCCGGTGCTCTACCGGTCTGCCGGTGCGCGGATCAATGGTGTGCGCGTAGCGTTTGCCATCCCGCTCGTAGTAGTTGCGGTAATCACCGGAGGTCGCAATGCCCTTGCCCGCCACCTGGATCGGCTTCTGAACCACCTGCCCTGCAGATGGCCGCTCGATACCGATCCGCCAGGTCTGCCCGGCGGGATTGACCCCCGCAGTGCGCAGCTCGCCACCGACTTCCACCAGGAAGTTATCAATTCCCTGCTGGAGCAGCAGATCCGCCACGCGATCTACTCCATGGCCCTTAGCAATGGCCGACAGATCGATCTGAACCGGGCGACTACGACTGAGCTGCTGGCCCTTGAGAGTCAGCGCATCGGAGCCGATCTCCGCGCGCAGCGCATCAATTTCTTGTGCTGCCGGTATCGTTTCAGGTTCGGGCTGTGGTCCAAAGCCCCACAGGTTAACCAGTGGGCCAACCGTGACATCAAAAGCGCCACCGCTGTTGCGATAGATCTCCAGCGCCTGCCCGACCACCAATGCCAGATTGGGCGACAGTGCCACCGGCTGTGATACCGGGCCGCCGTTAAAGCGCATCAGTTCAGAATCAGGAATGTAGGTGGACATCTCCTGATTCACTGCTGCCAGCTCGGCATCGATCATGGACTGCAATTCTGCCCGAGCCAGCCCGGTGGGTGCATCCACCACAGTGACGTGGTAGGCGGTGCCCATGGTGGGGCCGGTGAGCTTCCAGACAGACTTTTCCTGGCTACAGCCGGACAGCGCAAAAAGGAAGACGATCAGTAACGCAGCCGAGGCACGGAGCGGAAAGCCGGAATGCACAAACAAAAACAGGGCCGAATACATCGGCCCTGCTTTCGTGGATGTGTTGTCACTTCCAATCATGGGTGATCAGCCACCGAAGTCGTCGAGCAGGATGTTTTCATCCTCAACGCCCAGGTTCTTCAGCATGTTAATCACTGCCGCGTTCATCATAGGCGGCCCACACATGTAGTACTCACAGTCTTCCGGCGCCGGGTGGTCCTTCAGATAGTTTTCGTACACCACGTTGTGGATGAAGCCTGTGTAGCCTTCCCAATTGTCTTCCGGCTGCGGATCCGACAGGGCAATGTGCCACTTGAAGTTGTCGAATTCGTCCTGCAGGCCGTTGTAGTCATCTTCGTAGAACATCTCGCGCAGGGAGCGCGCGCCGTACCAGAAGCTGATCTTACGGGTAGAGTGCAGACGCTTCAGCTGGTCGAAGATGTGGGAACGCATCGGCGCCATACCGGCACCACCACCGATAAAGACCATTTCGTTGTCGGTTTCCTTGGCGAAGAACTCACCGAAAGGACCGTACACACGCATTTTGTCGCCCGGCTTCAGATTGAAGACGTAAGAAGACATCTGGCCCGGCGGAATACCTTCGGTGCGCGGCGGCGGAGTCGCGATACGGATGTTGAACTTAACAACGCCCTTCTCTTCCGGGTAATTCGCCATGGAGTAGGCGCGAACCACTGGCTCGGTGACCTTGGACTCCAGGTTAAAGAAGCCGAAGTGCTCCCAGTCGCCACGGTACTCTTCTTCGATATCGAAATCGGAGAACTTAACGTGGTGGGCCGGCGCTTCCAGCTGAACGTAACCGCCTGCGCGGAAATCTACGTTCTCGCCTTCCGGCAGCTTCAGGGTCAGCTCTTTAATGAAGGTAGCCACGTTCGGGTTGGATTCCACAGTGCACTCCCACTGCTTCACACCAAACACTTCTTCCGGCACTTCAATTTTCATGTCCTGCTTAACAGCAACCTGACAGGAAAGGCGCTTGCCTTCTTTGGCTTCACGGGGGGTGAAGTGCTGCGCTTCGGTGGGCAGCATATCGCCACCACCCTCTTCCACCACACAGATACACTGTGCGCAGGAACCACCACCACCACAGGCAGAAGCCAGGAACAGGTTGTTGGCAGCCAGAGTCTGCAGCAGTTTGCCACCAGCAGGCACGGTAAGGGTCTTCTCACCGTTTACCACAATGTTGACGTCACCAGTGTTCACCAGTCGCGAGCGGGCAGCCAGAATGATGGCAACCAGCGCGATCACGATCACGGTGAACATGCCGACGCCGAAATAAATATCCGTTAATTCCATGTTATTCAACCTCCCCGCTTAAATGTCGATGCCGCCGAAGGACATGAAGCCCAGCGACATAAGACCAACGGTAATGAAGGTGATACCCAGGCCTTTCAGGCCGTTCGGTACGTCGCTGTACTTCATGCGCTCGCGGATACCCGCCAGAGCAGCAATCGCCAGCGCCCAGCCGAGACCGGCACCGAAGCCGTAGGCAACACTTTCACCAAAATTGTATTCGCGCTCCACCATGAACAGAGACGCACCCATGATGGCGCAGTTCACGGTAATCAGCGGCAGGAATACACCCAGAGCGTTGTAGAGCGCCGGTACGTATTTATCCAGGAACATTTCCAGGATCTGTACCAGTGCCGCAATTACGCCGATGTAAGACAGCAGACCGAGGAAGCTCAGGTCCACTTCCGGATAACCGGCCCAGGCCAGTGCACCGTCTTTCAGCAGGTAGGTGTAAATCAAGTTGTTAACGGGAACGGTGATGGTCAGTACTACGATTACCGCAACACCGAGACCAATCGCCGCTTCGACCTTCTTGGATACCGCGAGGAAGGTACACATCCCCAGGAAGAAGGCCAGCGCCATGTTTTCTACGAAAACGGCGCGGATGATGAGAGATATAAAATGTTCCATCGATCAGGCCTCCTGTTGCGCCAACGGCATTTTTGAGTTGGGCGCAATCTTGAACTCGTCCTCTTCCACCTGATCCGGTTTCCAGGCGCGAATTGCCCAGATGAACAGACCAATCAGGAAGAAGGCACTCGGCGGCAGCAGCAGCATGCCGTTCGGTACGTACCAGCCACCGTTGTTCACGGTTTGCAGGATTTCCACACCGAACAGTTTGCCCGCACCAAAGAGTTCACGGATAAATGCGAGGCCGATCAGGATCACACTGTAGCCCAGGCCATTACCGATACCATCGAAGAAGCTGTCCTTGGGACCATGCTTCATGGCAAAGGCTTCCGCGCGACCCATCACGATACAGTTGGTGATAATCAGACCAACGAATACGGACAGTTGCTTGGAGATATCGTAGGCGTAGGCCTTCAACACCTGGTCTACCAGAATTACCAGAGAGGCAATCACGGTCATCTGCACGATGATCCGGATGCTGTTTGGAATCTGCTTGCGGATCAGGGAGACCGCGGTGTTGGAGAAAGCCACCACCGTGGTCAGTGCGATACACATTACCAGCGTCACTTGCAGCGAGCTGGTTACCGCCAGTGCGGAACAGATACCGAGGATCTGCAGTGCAATGGGGTTATTGTTGAATACCGGCTCCAGCAGAGTATCTTTTAATTTCATGCTCATGCTTATGCCTCCCCTGCTTTAAGGTTTTTCAGGAAGGGACCGTAACCGTCAGCGCCAAGCCAGAACTTGACCAGGTTATCGACACCTTTACTGGTCAGGGTCGCACCGGACAGACCGTCGACTTTGTGTTCGGCGTTCGGGCTATTGGGATCTACACTGCCTTTCACAACCGTCAGGTCAACACTGCCGTCAGCGTCGTAGACTTCTTTCCCTTCCCACTGGGATTTCCAGCGCGGGTTGTCCACTTCACCACCCAGCCCCGGTGTTTCCTTGTGCTCGTAGAAACCCAGACCGGCAACGGTGTTCAGGTCTTTTTCCAGAGCGAGGAAGCCGTACAGCTGACCCCACAGGCCGTAACCGCGAACCGGCAGAATGATGCGCTGCATTTCACCGTTCTCTTCCACCAGGTACACCTCTTTGATGTTCTCACGGCGGATGATTTTTGCGGTGTCCTGATCCGCCGGCAGCTTTTCACTGGCGCTGGCGATTTTGGAGGCAGCGCGACCGCTGCCACCTGCCGGCGCTTCGTCAGTGAACTTGCCAGTGCGCAGATCCACGTACTTGATGGTAACGTTGTCGAAGGCTTCTTCGATCGCCTTGCGACTGGTCTGATCCGGCTCGATCAGGCCACCGGCCAGCAGTACGTTCTTCTTCATGTCCAACGCGGCGTTGGCTTCCTGCGTGGGCTTGAGCATCACCGCCGCGGTGGAGACCACCACGGAACAGACGATACACAGTACCAGCGCAACAATCAGAGTACCTTTAACTGAATCTTTATTAGCCACGTGCCAACCTCCGTTTGATATGGGACTGCACAACGAAGTGGTCAAACAGCGGCGCGAACAGGTTGGCGAACAGGATCGCCAGCATCATGCCTTCCGGGAATGCCGGGTTCACCACGCGGATCAATACACACATCACGCCGATGAGAATGCCGTACCACCAGCGACCAGCATCGGTCATGGCGGCGGATACCGGATCGGTGGTCATGAAGATCAGACCGAAGGCGAAGCCGCCCACCACCAGGTGCCAGTACCAGGGCACACCGAACATCGGGTTGGTTTCAGAACCGATGAAGTTGAACATGGTGGCGGTGGCCATCATGCCCAGCAGGGTACCGGCAACGATACGCCAGCTGGCGATCTTCATACCGATCAGGATCGCGCCTGCAATTAGCATTGCCAGGGTGGAGGTCTCACCGATAGAGCCGTGCATGTTGCCCAGGAACGCGTCCAGCCAGGTCAGTTGACCGGTAGGTACGCCCACGGCACCGTTCTGGATGCCTTCGCTCGCCAGGACAGACAGCGCAGTGGCGCCGGTGTAGCCGTCAACGGCAGTCCACACGGTGTCACCAGACATGGCCGCCGGATAGGCGAAGAACAGGAAAGCACGACCGGTCAGTGCTGGGTTGAGGAAGTTTTTGCCGGTACCACCGAACACTTCCTTACCGATCACTACACCGAAGCTGATACCCATCGCCACCATCCACAGGGGCAAGTCCGGCGGACAGGTCAGTGCGAACAGGATGGAGGTAACGAAGAAGCCTTCGTTCACTTCGTGACCGCGAACCGCTGCGAACAGCACCTCCCAGATACCACCGACGACGAAGGTCACCGCGTAGATGGGCAGGAAGTACATGGCGCCGTGGATCAGGTTATCCCAGGCACTGTTGGCATCGTAACCGGACAGAGCGCCGATGATGGCGTGGCGCCATCCGCTCAGATCCACATTTTCCATGCCCGCAATGATGGTGTTGGCCTGGAAGCCCACATTCCACATACCGTAGAACATCGGGATCATGGCGCAGGCCCACACGGTAATCATGATGCGCTTCAGGTCGATACCGTCGCGCACATGTGCGGTGGCCTTGGTGCGGTCCGCAGGCTGAAAGAGACCGGTGTCGATCGCTTCGTACAGCGCGTAGAACTTTTCGTATTTGCCGCCCTTATGGAAATGCGGCTCCATGGAGTCGAGTAGTTTACGCAACATCCTTAACCCTCCTTCTCAATACGGGTGAGGTTGTCCCGCAAAATGGAGCCGAAGTCGTACTTGCCCGGGCACACAAAGGTGCACAGCGCCAGATCTTCTTCGTCCAGTTCGAGAGCACCCAGCTGCTGGGCAACCTGGGTATCACCAACCGCCAGTGCGCGCAGCAGCTGAGTCGGCAGGATATCCAGTGGCATAACACGCTCGTAGGTGCCGATTGGCATCATCGCGCGTTCAGAGCCATTGGTGCTGGTAGTGAAGTTGAACAGCTTGCTCTTCATCAGGCGGCTGATATAGATCGGCAGCACGGAGAAGCGATTCGCACCAGGGGTGAAGTAATGCAGCATCGGGCGCTCGCGGCCCTCTTCCAGCACGCTCACCTGGTTGTGGTAACGACCTAGGTAGCTCAGTGCACCGTTGGCGGTACGACCGCCGAATACGGAGCCGGAGATTACACGGTTGTCACTGCCTTCGGTCTCACCCGCGACCAGCGCTGTCAGATCCGCGCCCAGACGAGTGCGCAGCAGACGCGGCTTGGTCACCCGCGGGCCACCCAGGGCAACCACCCGGTCGGTGTACAGCTTGCCGGTTTCGAACAGCTTGCCCACGGCAATCACGTCCTGGTAACCGATGGACCATACCTGGCGACCGGGCTTGACCGGGTGCAGGTAGTGAATATGGGTACCGGACAGGCCAGCAGGGTGCGGGCCAGCAAAGGCTTCGCGCTGAATGCTGGCGGCACTCGGAACCGGGATATCCGCATCCGGCGCGGTGCAGACAAAGGTCTTGTCGGCCAGCTTGGACAGGATCTCAACACCCTGGGCAAACGCATCGCGCTGCTCGGCGATGACCACAACCGGGTCAGCCGCCAGCGGGTTGGTGTCCATGGCATTGATGAAGAGCGCAGAAGGCTGGGCGTCGAGGGCCGGCACCTTGCTGAATGGGCGGGTACGCAGGGCAGTCCAGAGGCCGGACTCCACCAGGTTTACGCGTACCTGCTCTGCGGTCAGGGTGGCGAGCTGGTCAGCGCTGTAGCTGGCAAACTGCTCGGCTTCGTCCCCTTCCACTTCGATCACGACGGACTGCAGTACACGGCGTACGCCGCGGTTGACTGCAACCACACGGCCGGCGGCCGGGGCGGTGTAGCGAACACCGTCTGTCTTCTTATCAGTGAACAGCAATTGTCCGAGTTTGACGCTATCCCCTTCCGCAACTGCCATGGTGGGCTTCATCCCGTTGTAATCGGGACCGATCACCGCAACAGTCTTGGCTGCAGGGCCATCATAGATGACCTGCTCGGGCGCGCCGGATATGGGTAAATCCAATCCCCGACGGATCTTTCTCATACGCCTGTGCCTAGTTCTAAGTTGGTAGATTTAGTAGGTTTTAAAAATTTCTGGGCCTTTTGGGCCCGGAAGAAAAGGAAACCCGGAGCGGGGGCTTAAGCCTTGGAGAGCCTGACACAAGCCTCGAGGTGTACCGCAAAAAGAGCAGCCACACATCGACGGCCACTGGTCCCGGCGCGTCTGGCCGGTCGGCACCTATCAGGTATGTAAGAAAAAGTCACTCACAGCCGGGATGCAAAGATCCGCTATTGCCTTCGCAACCCGCAATCTTTGCGCAAGAATTCCCGGCGCACAGCAGCCCCGCAAAATCGCGCGCATTATAAGGATGGGACCGGGGGTTTACCAGAGCAGATAGGGCCAAATAGCCCCAAGATGAGGAATTTTTTGCTGAAAAAACAACGACTTTAGTTGGAGGCGCCACCACTGGCCGGACCACCAGCGGTGGCGCGGGAATAATCTGCCTGGCCAGCGGCCCTGCCGATTACCCCCACTGATGCGGATTGCCCGCTCAGTCCTTCTTCGGGAACAACTCGTAGCGGACCCCTGCCATATCCTCAAGACAGCGTACGACCTGACAGCTGTAGCCGAACTCGTTGTCGTACCAGCAGTAGAGTACCGCGCTGTCACCATCTACGATGGTGGCAATGGAGTCGAATACACAGGCGCGACGGGAGCCCACGAAATCGCTGGACACCACTTCCGGGGAGTTGGTGAAGTCAATCTGCTGGCGCAGCGGCGAGTGCAGCGCCACATCGCGCATGTAGTCGTTCAGCTCTTCCTTGGTGGTTTCCTTGCCCAGGCGCAGATTCAGGATCGCCATGGACACGTTCGGGGTCGGCACGCGGATGGCGTTGCCCGTGAGCTTTCCTTTCAGCTCCGGCAGCGCCTTGGATACTGCCTTGGCGGCCCCGGTCTCAGTCAGCACCATGTTCAGCGCCGCAGAACGGCCACGGCGCTCGCCTTTGTGGTAGTTGTCGATCAGGTTCTGGTCGTTGGTGTAGGCGTGCACGGTTTCCACGTGACCATGCTCAACACCGTACTTGTCCATCATCGCCTTCAGCACCGGCACGATGGCGTTGGTGGTACAGGACGCAGCGGACAGAATCTTGTCGTCCGCGGTGATATCGCCGTTGTTGATACCGTATACGATGTTCTTCAGGTCGCCCTTGCCCGGCGCGGTCAGCAGCACCTTGCCGGCACCCTTGCTCTCCAGGTGCTGGGAGAGACCTTCTTCATCGCGCCACACGCCGGTACTGTCAACGATCAGGGCATTGTTGATGCCGTGCTGGGTGTAATCCACTTCCTGGGGGGAGTTGGCGTAGATCACCTTCACTTCGTTGCCGTTGCAGATCAGAGTGCTGGTCTCTTCGTCGACGCGAATGGTGCCATTGAAGGCGCCGTGTACCGAGTCGCGACGCAGCAAGGACGCGCGCTTGACCAGATCGTTGTCGGCCTTACCTTTGCGCAACACGATGGCGCGCAAACGCAGCACATCGCCACTACCGGCCTTCTCAATCAGCAGACGCGCTACCAGGCGGCCGATGCGGCCGAAACCATAGATCACGACGTCCTGAGACTGCGGCAGCGGCTTGCCAGCGCCGGAGGCGTCAGACAGCTCGTCGCGCACAAAGTCTTCGATGGACAGCCCGCGCTGATCGCGCATGTATTTGTTGGTGAGGGTTCCCAGGTCGATATGTACCGGGCCCAGCTCCAGCTTGCAGATGGCCTCCAGAACCGGATAGGTCTCAAACTCAGACAGCTCGTTCTCTTCCACCTGGCGCACAAAGCGATGCGCCTTCATGATGCTGAGCACGGAGCGGTTCACCAGGTTTTGGCCGTACATATAAATGCCGACGTTGCTTTCCCGGTTGAGCTTGCCAATCATCGGAATCATGGATTCCGCCAGCGCTTCACGCGCTTTCCAGTCCTTGAAAAAGTCAGCGGGCTTCGGTCGCTTCTGAGTCACAGTCAGACACCTCTGCAAAGTAAAAATTGGGGCTTGCCAGGGTCGGAGAATTTCACCGAACGTATCACCAAGGATGGCTCAAAATTCTGCCTCCAACCGGAAGGCGGGCGAATTATGTGTATTCACCAGAGGCCGCGCAACAGGGCAAAAAACAGCCTAAAAACTGTAGTTAAACTACATTTCCCGCCAGGGAAAACGCTGCTTTCAATCGCGCTGGATGAACACCCGACCAGGCACCCGTTCCAAGCTGCCGAACCCGAAACCTGCAACGGTCACGGTTCACCGCTACAATACGCCCCCTCCCCGGCCAGCAGTGGTCAGAAAGCACGGAATTATAAGGAAAGATGAGTCAGCTCCCCCCTTTGTCCCCACCCGCATTTCGCAACCAGAATGACCGACAATTCTGGGGTCAACTGCACGGCGCCAGCGCCGCACTGGCCATCCTGAACGCCGCACGTGCCAGCACTGCGCCTACCCTGCTGATTGCTCGCAACAGCCAGGAAGCGCACCAACTTGAGGTGCAGCTGAAATTTTTTAACAAGCCGCGGCGAGATGGGGATGCCGACGGCACCGGCGAAGGGCTGAACATTTTCCAGTTCCCGGACTGGGAAATTCTGCCCTACGACACCTTCTCACCACACCAGGACATCATCTCGGACCGGTTGGCCACGCTCTACCAATTGCCGCAGATGGGCAGCGGCATAGTCATCGTGCCGATCAGCACCCTGCTCCACCGGCTAGCCCCCAAAGACTATGTCGCAGGGAATGCACTGATCCTCAGGGAGGGACAGAAATTCGATCTGGACGCCCAGCGCAAACTGCTGGAACAGGCGGGTTACCACTGCGTGGATACGGTGTACGAACACGGCGAATTCGCAGTGCGCGGCTCGCTGATGGATATCTTCCCCATGGGCAGCAACCTGCCCTACCGCATCGATCTGTTCGATGACGAAATCGAATCCTTGCGCACCTTCGATCCGGAAGATCAGCGCACCGTGGACAAGGTTGAACAGATTCACCTGCTGCCCGCGCGGGAATTCCCCATGCACAAGCCGGCGCTGGCGAAATTCCTCGAGCGCTGGCACGGACAGTTCGATTGCGACCCGGGCCCGGTTTCCATTTACCAGGACATCAGCGCCGGAATCGCCCCGGCGGGTATCGAATATTATCTTCCGCTATTTTTTGACAAGTGCGCGAGCCTGTTCGATTACCTCCCGGACAACAGTCAGGTATTCATTCAGGGCGACCTGCAACAGCCGGTGGAGTCCTTCTGGCGGGAAGCGGAAAACCGCTACCAGAGTCGCCGTGGCGATCTGACCCGACCAATTCTGGAGCCGCGTCAGGTACTGCTGAATATCGATGAATTCTACGGTGCACTGAAAAGCCTGCCGCGCGCCTTTTTCTCCAACGAGTCGCTGCCGGAGGCGGAAGGCAACTACAACTTTGCCACCACAAAGCCACCGAGCCTGCCGGTGGACGGAAAATCCGAGCAACCGCTGAAAGCGCTCGAAGCGTATTTAATGGAATACAAAGGCCGCGTGCTGTTCTGTGCGGAAAGCGGCGGTCGCCGCGAGGCCTTGCTGGAGCTGTTACACGGTATTCGACTGAAGCCAAAAACCATTCGCTGCTGGCAGGACTTCCTCGACAGCGACGATCGATTTGCGATTACCGTTTCCCCCATCGACCAGGGCATGCTGCTGGCCGGTCCGGACCTGAACCTGATCGCAGAGCCGCAACTTTTCGGCGACCGGGTGCTGCAGCAACGCCGCCGGCGCAAGGCGAAAGAAGACGCGGACAACGCGGTCAAAAACCTGGCAGAACTGCGTATCGGCGCACCGGTGGTGCATATCGATCACGGCGTGGGCCGCTATAAAGGACTGCAAAGCCTGGATATTGACGGCCAGCAGGCAGAATTCCTGACACTCGAGTACGGCGACGGCGCCAAGCTGTATGTGCCAGTCGCCAGCCTGCACCTGATCAGCCGCTACTCCGGCGCCGACGAAGAGCTGGCCCCACTGCACAAACTGGGCAGCGAAACCTGGCAGAAAGCCAAACGCAAGGCCGCGGAAAAAGTCCGCGATGCCGCCGCCGAGCTGCTGGATATTTACGCGCGCCGCGAAGCCCGTGTCGGGCACGCCTTTGGCGACCCGGGCTTGGCGTACCGGGAATTCGCCTCCGGCTTCCCATTTGAGGAAACCCCGGACCAGCAGCTGGCCATCGAAGCGGTGGTCGGCGATATGCTGTCCGACAAGCCCATGGACAGACTGGTGTGTGGCGACGTGGGCTTCGGTAAAACCGAAGTCGCCATGCGCGCCGCTTTTGTCGCCGCCCACGGTGGCAAACAGGTCGCGATGCTGGTGCCCACCACCCTGCTCGCGCAGCAACACTTCCAGTCCCTGCAGGATCGCTTTGCGGATTGGCCGCTCGGTATTGAGGTGATCTCCCGCTTCCGCAGCAATAAGGAAGTGGAAGCGATCAAGGAGCGCATTGCGGAAGGCAAGGTCGACATCCTGGTCGGCACCCATAAGTTGCTGCAGAGCGACCTCAAATTTAAAAACCTGGGCCTGCTGATTATCGACGAGGAACACCGCTTCGGTGTGCGCCAGAAAGAAAAGCTGAAGAGCCTGCGCTCCGAGGTGGATATCCTCAACCTTACCGCCACCCCGATTCCGCGCACCCTGAATATGGCCATGGCCGGCATCCGCGACCTGTCCGTGATCGCCACACCGCCAGCGCGGCGCCTGTCGGTGAAGACCTTTGTGCGCGAGCGCGACGACGCACTGATCAAAGAGGCGATCCTGCGGGAAATCCTGCGCGGCGGTCAGGTGTACTTCCTGCACAACGAGGTGAAAAGCATCGAGCGCATCGCGCGGGAGCTCCAGGAACTGGTGCCGGAAGCCCGTATCGGTATCGGCCACGGCCAGATGCGCGAGCGCGAGCTGGAACAGGTGATGAGCGACTTCTACCACAAGCGCTTCAACGTGCTGGTGTGCACCACCATCATCGAGACCGGTATCGACATCCCCACCGCCAATACGATTCTGATCGAACGCGCGGACAAGTTCGGCCTGGCCCAGCTGCACCAGCTGCGCGGCCGGGTGGGCCGCTCCCATCACCAGGCTTATGCCTACCTGCTGACCCCCAACAAGCGCGCCATGACCGGCGATGCGGTCAAGCGCCTGGAGGCCATCAGCGAGGCCCAGGATCTGGGGGCGGGCTTCACCCTGGCCACCCACGACCTCGAAATTCGCGGCGCCGGCGAGCTGCTGGGCGAAGAACAGAGCGGCCAGATCCAGAGCGTCGGCTTCAACCTGTATATGGAAATGCTCGACCACGCGGTGAAAGCGATCCGCGAGGGCCGCACGCCGAATATCGACGAGCCGCTGGAATCCCCCGCCGTGGATGTGAACCTGCGCGTGCCGGCACTGATACCGGACGACTACCTGCCGGATGTACACAGCCGTCTGATCATGTACAAGCGCATCGCCAACGCCGAAGACAAAGACGCGCTCAAGGAGCTGCAGGTGGAAATGATCGACCGCTTTGGCCTGCTGCCGGAACCAGTCAAACATCTGTTCCGCATCACCGAGATCAAGCTGAACGCCAACAAGATGGGGATCCGCAAGCTGGAGGCCTCCGCCACCGGTGGACGCATCGAGTTTGCCGACAACGCCAATGTGGACCCGCTGACCCTGGTGAAGCTGGTGCAGACCCGCCCCACCACCTACCGGTTACAAGGGGCCAACCAGCTCAACTTTGTCCTCGACGAGAGCGGCCCGGAGCAGCGTCTGCAGCAGGTCAACGACGTGTTGCAACAGCTGTCTCAATAGCGGCACCGGCGGCAGATCCCGCCGCCAAAGGGTGCTAACATGGTTGAATTATTCGCCAGCGCCAGCCTCTGGCAACACCATAAAAGCGGTTTAGAACAAACGCGGTATCGATAATGACCACTTTCAAGACCACGGTCGCCCAGCGACTGACCCGTTCCATTAAAGTGAAGGCGGCAACTGCGGTCACCTGCCTTGCGGCCAGCCTCCCCCTGATCGTTGGCGCTAGCGGCACCCAGGCTGCCGGCTACGCTGGCACCCAGTTTGAGATCGAGCTGGTGGTGTTTTCGCGCACCGACGGTATGAACACCTCCCGGGAGACCTGGCCGACAAACCCAGCGCTCTCTTATGACCGAAAGTGGGTAGACTTCAACACTCCGTCCACCGGAGACCCCATGGCGCCGGTATTGCAGCCAGCAGCCAATCAGCTGGGCAATAAGGTGGCAGCCCTGAGCCGGGATCGCGCCTACAACGTCCTGTTTCACAAGACCTGGCGCCAGATTCTTCAAACCGAACGCAATGCGCCGGCGGTAGTCATCAGCGGCGGCGAAGTCAGCGGCGATCATCACCAGCTGGAGGGCAGTGTCACACTCAGCGTATCGCGCTACCTACATCTGAGCACTGATCTGTGGCTGAGCGAGTGGGCGGATCAAGCGGGGAATGGCGGCCAGTGGAATCCAGCAACGGGGAGCAGCTTTCCATCCGGTGTCGAAAGCGCCCCCGCTGGCATCGCGGTACCCGCGCGCCCACGCGCCCCGGTTGCGCAACAGGCGGACACAATGAACGAAGAGCCCATGGGACTGACGTCAGCTGCCAACCAGGGCAACGCACCGAACAGCTACAGCGACACCGCCAGCGGCGGCTTCAGCATCAGCGCAGATCGTGCGGTGTTTCACAGCGAGAGTGGAGAAATCGACGGTATTGGCGCTCCCGCCTTGCCGATGGAGAAAATCGCGAAACGCGTAGCGGTACTGCAGGAAGAGCGCCGCCTGCGCAGCGGTGAACTGCACTATATTGACCACCCCATGCTCGGGGTGTTGATCGAGGTGCGGACGGTGACGCCTTCCCCGGAAGAAGACATCGAACCAACCGGACTCGTCGACTAACCTGGAATTACCGCTCCAGCCGGGGCCGGATTCGCGCACAAAAAAGCCCACGGAATAGCAGTACATCCTGCTACCCTGTGGGCTTTTTTATTGAGGTTGGCGCCAGCGTCGAAGATTCAGCGCACTGCCGACGGCCAACCTAAACGAGGTCGCGAATTACTCGCAGGGAACCACGTCTTCTGCCAGCAGGCCCTTGTCGCCCTGCTGCATCTCAAATTCTACCGACTGCCCTTCGTTCAGGGTCTTGTAGCCGTCGCCGCGGATGCTGCGGTAGTGAACAAAAATATCTTCCGCACCTTCTGAACAGGTGATAAATCCATAACCCCGGGCATTGTTAAACCACTTCACGGTACCCGTAACGCGATCACTCATTAAGCCAACCTCATTTATTGTTATTGCGTTCGCCCCGGTTGCGGGCGACTCGCCTACCCCAATTGCGGTGGCCGTGCCGATAAAACCAAACCTTTAGAGAGAAAGATCTGGAGGCCGGCCACTGTCTCGAAGCACCCATCCGACATGTCGAACAAGTCGTTACCGATTCTTAGATAAAACTGCGCCACTGTCTAGGTTTGCACGTGAAATTAATGTTACTTCCCACCTACAATGCGCAACATATCACCAATTCAGTAACGAAAGTGCCACACTTTTTGACTTTTCATGCTCTAAAGCCCCAAATCTCGAACAAGCCCAGACGCACAAACCTGACATTCGTTGCGCCCCTCTCCGCTCGAAACTCGGGGCATCGAGCATCGATCAAATGACGGCACTCAAGCACTCAGCGGACTGGAGGGTTCGGCACGCCGATCGCCCAACGCCAACTCTGGTATATCCGCGATATGCAAGGTCGACGTTGGGAAGGCACAGGAGGCCCCCTGATCTTCGACAATCTTCAGGATCTTCAGCAACACATCCTGTTTGATTTCGTGATAACGCACCCAATCCGTGGTCTTGGTAAAGGTGTAAATAAAGAAATCCAGTGACGAGGGCGCAAATGAATTGAAGTTTACGATCAGCGTCTGATTGGTATCGATCTCCGGGTGCTGCTCCAGCATCGCCCGCACTTCTTTCACGATGGGCGCCATCCGTTGCGCATCGTCGTAGCGAATACCGATGGTTTCGTAAATCCGGCGGTTCAGCATACGCGACGGATTCTCCACCGAGATCTGGGTAAACACACCGTTGGGGATATACAAGGGGCGCTTGTCGAAAGTACGAATTCGGGTCAGGCGCCAGCCAATATCTTCAACCGTCCCTTCGATTTCCTTATCCGGCGACCTTACCCAATCCCCCACTTTGAACGGGCGATCCAGATAGATCATCAGCCCGCCAAAGAAATTCGCAAGCAAGTCTTTGGCGGCAAAACCGATTGCCAGGCCACCGATGCCGCCCATGGCCAGTATCCCGCTGAGGTTGTACCCGAGCCGTTCCATGACGACCATGCCCGCAGTAATCATGATGGAGGCCCGCACCAGCTTGCCTATGGCACGCACAGTGGTTGTGTCGACGGGCTTACGCGCGTAGCGCGGATCTGCGAGATTCTGCTCAACCTCTTTCGCAAAACGCAGCGCAAACCAGGTAACCACCACGACAAAGCCTATCGCTCTGGGTTTGCCATCCAGCCAGAGCAGGAGTTCTGCCCCGGTCGCGTCACCGGCACGGGCAGCGGCAAACGATAGCCCCAGCAACCAGACCAGGATTGACGCGGGCGGGTTGATCGAATTGACCAGCGCATCATCCCAGGGGTTGACGGTTCGCTCCGCGCGCTCGCGCAGCCGGTTAACAAACAGTCCCAGAACCCAGGACGCAGTAGCCGTGATTAATACGACGACAAATATTTCGGCAATCCAGAAACGATCATCCCCCACCAGAGAGCGCAAAAACGCTGTAACTGACTCCACAAACAACTCCATTAGTTACTGAAATTTATTGCTGTACAAACAAACGTGCGCACCATTTTTAACAAATAAGGCACGGTATTTACATCCAGGAGGCCAGCCACTGCCGGGTTTTCTGCCAGCGCTCACTCTTTTCCAGTGCCCCCCAGGATTGAATTTCCCCGCGGCCGCGCATCCGCTCCAGGCGCTTGCTGGACGCAGGATCCGGTGTAAACCCTTCCAAAGCCTCCAGCACCTCAATGGCACCTGCACGATTATTACAGACCACGCCCATATCGCACCCTGCCGCCATGGCAGCGTGAATACGTTCCCGGTAGCCGCCTGCAGCGCCCGCGCCCTCCATGGTCAAATCGTCACTGAAAATAACGCCATCAAATTTGAGGCGCTTGCGCAGAATCTCCTGCAGCCAGAACCGGGAAAAACCCACCGGATTTTCATCCACCTGAGCAAAACGAATATGCGCCGGCATCACGGCCTCCAGCTCACCGGCCGCAATACTCTCGCTAAATGGTATGCAATCGGAAGACAGCACCTCCTCCAGGGGGCGCTGATCCACGGGCAACTCTTCATGACTGTCTTCGAGCACCTGCCCATGCCCCGGGAAGTGCTTGCCGGTCGTGGCCATGCCCGCGTCGTGCATACCCGCCATAAACGGGCGCGCCTTCTCGGCAAGCTTCAGTGGATCCCGGGCAAAGCTGCGATCGCCGACAATACGGCAGAAGTCGTCGTCCGCATCCAGCACTGGCGCGAAACTGAAGTCGATGCCAACCGCCAGCAACTCCGCGGCCAGCAACCAGCCCACATCTTCCAGTTGCTGTTTATCGGCCCGGGCACTAAGCGCCTGCATTGAGGGAATTCGGGTGAAAGAATCGCGAAAGCGCTGCACCCGGCCCCCTTCCTGATCTACCGCCAGCAGGATTTCAGGACGAAGGGCGCGAATCTCTGCAATCAGTGCCTCCAGCTGTGGCCGGCTTTCGAAATTCCGCGCAAAGAAAATCAGTCCGCCCACTTGGGGATGACGCAGCAGCGTGCGCTCTTCCTCGGTGAGGGTGTGCCCTTCGACATCAATCATTACCGGGCCAATCGGGGTAGACATCCGCATGAACTCCACATTGAATTTAATCGACGTCGCCGGCGTTGTTTCCCGGCATGGGCGCAGTGAGCATGGCTACGGCCGCGGGCGCCAGGCGCGCCAGGGTCTCCTCGAGACTGCTCTGGGCGCCAAAATCTTCCCGAAGGATAGCTTCAATGGCGTCAAAGCTCGAAAGAGAAAAGACCGTAGCGCCAAGCATGAAGTAGAGACGCCAGTAGAAGGTCACCGGGTCAACGTGCGGCAGAGCCGCCGCCAACTGCCCCGCAAAGCGCCGGTAGCTGTCACCGTAGCGGGATACGATAAAACGCCGCAAGTGCCCCTGGGACTGGGTATACGCCAGACCGAGCAATCGCATAAAGCGTTTCGGGTCGCGCCCCTGACTGGCCAGACCGGCCAGCGCCACCCGGTACAGGCTTTGCAGCAGATCATCCAGTTGCAGTGGCTCACCAGCCCCCGCCCTGCGCGCAAGCTCCTGATCGAGAATGGCCGTAAAAGGTGTAAGGAACCGCTCGAAAACAGCCTGAATCAGTTCTTTTTTAGAACCGAAATGGTAGTTCACCGCTGCCAGGTTCACCCCGGCGGTACTGGTGATGGTACGCAGGGAGGTCTCGGTAAAGCCCCGCTCCGCGAACAGGACTTCAGCGGCGTCCAGAATACGATGGACTGTGTCTGACTGACTCATGCCGATTTCACACCAATTCAAACCAACAATTTAAACGCTTGTTTTACCGCGAGACTAGCACAGTCCGCCGACGATGAAACCTGCGCAAGCCATTCTCCACCCCGCGGGAGTACCAAGCTTGCGTCCACCACATTAGAACGAGTGTACAAGTTCTGAAAGCGCCGGGATGGAACTGAAGGCGAAGACAACAAAGCAGTAAAAGAGGAGGAGCACGCCATGGCACGAATCGCTCCGGAAATTGGCAGTTGGTTTGAAAATTTTGATACTGGCGACCTGTTTGAAGTGGTTGCGGTTGACCATCCCGCCCGCACGATCGAAATTCAGTATGTGGACGGCAGCCTGGACGAAATCGAGTTCCAGAACTGGCCGTCGCTACCAGTGATTGGCGCCGCCGCTCCGGAAGACGCCAATGCAGGTTATGGCACCTTTGCCGACGAAATGCAGGATGAGGAAGACGCAGGCTACCGCAGCCCGATCTTTTCTCCCGCGCAAAGCGCCATTGACCGGCTTGAAGGAGATTCGTTTCCGGGTACTGACGAGGGCTACTGACGGATCGCTCCGGCCAGTGCCCGCCGTCATCGTGCTGCGAGTCAACCGCAACCCCGCAATCGGGCAATGATTGCGCGCCCCTGAAATCTGTATATAATCACAGCAACTGTATATAAATACAGACAACAGGAAGGCGCCCATGACAAACCTCACTGCACGCCAGGCTCAGGTACTGGAACTGATCAAATCCTATCTGGATGATACGGGCTACCCGCCCACCCGAGCCGAAATTGCCCAGGAGCTGGGCTTCCGCTCACCCAATGCCGCGGAAGAACATCTGAAAGCCTTGGCCCGCAAAGGCGCGATTGAAATGGTCGCTGGCGCTTCCCGCGGTATTCGAATTCCCGACTACAACAGTGGTTTACCCATTGTTGGCCGCGTTGCCGCCGGCAACCCGATTCTGGCGGAAGAAAATATCGAAGAGTACTGCGAAATTCCCGCGGAATTTTTTCACCCACCCGCGGACTACCTGTTGCGCGTACACGGCATGAGCATGAAAGATGCGGGTATTCTCGACGGCGATTTACTGGCCGTGCAGCGCACTGACAATATTCGCAATGGGCAGATCGTTGTTGCGCGCATCGAGGACGAAGTCACCGTGAAGCGCTTCAAACGTCGCGGCAATCAGGCCACCGTGCAGCTGCTGCCGGAGAATCAGGACTTTGATGTGATCGAAGTGGACATGCGGGACCGCAGCTTTGCCATTGAAGGTTTGGCGGTGGGCGTGATTCGGCAGAACCCGATTTGACAATGGCGGTTCGGAGCGACAAGCCCGCAGGTTTTCTGGATCCCGGCCTTCGCCGGGATGACAAGTCGCCAAACATCCCGTGTCTCGCACTTCGAACATAAAAAAACAGGGCTTTTGCCCTGTTTTTTTATGTCTGCGAATTAACCACAGAATGTTCAGTGAATCGTGTGCTCGGCCAGATCCACCTCTTCTTCCTCAAACGGCTCCGGCTCCATCTCGTTGATGTCCTGTACCGCTTCGATCCCCGCCTCCAGCATGGCACGGGCCACCGCCACCTTGTGCTCGCGCAGGAAATGCTGGCTCTCGTCCGAGAAATGAATACGCACCAGCGGTTCTCCCTTGTGACCAGCGCGTCGCAACGCTACATCACCATTGGACAACTCGATGATTTCGTAAGTCTCGGTAGACATTCACTTCTCCACAAACCGCGTAATTTGGAGCCAGTGTACCACACCCTACCACTCCTGACTGTGGGCCCTCTGGCGCTGGATCAGCTCGAAAAGGGACTGGTACCACTGCTGCACCCGCTCACGGGTGAGAGGCTGGTCAGGGGCCTCGGCCGCGCTATCCAGTTGGCGTACCGGGATGATGGACTGGACGGTGGCAGCAGGTTTGGAGGGCGCCGCCTGCGCAGCAGAACCGGTAGAGCCAGAGCTTACTGAACCAGAGGCGCTCAGTACCCACAATTTACGCCAGGCTGCGAAGAGCCCCGCAAACCAGCTATCGGGGTTTTCTGCGAGACTGACCAGCTCATTGGCTTCACCACTGAATTTGCCACGCTGGGACACCAGGGACGCCAGCGCCTGCGCTGTTTCCGGCTCAGCACCGGCCGCAAAACCCAACTGCATCTGATGCCCCTGCTCCGCCAGAAACGCACGGTAACCACGCCACAACTGCAGCACCGCCGCTTCCAGCAGGGAGGACTCCAGCAACGGCGTATTGCCCGCTTCCGCGCTGGATTGCAGCAGCAGCTGGGCCTTACGCAGCGCCGAAGCGACGGTACCGGTATAGGGATTACTCAAACTGCATACCTCTGGGATTCTGGATCCCGGCCTTCGCCGGGATGACGGATAGGTCTGGATCCCGTTACCGGATCAAGTCCGGCACAGGCTCTTCGCCGGGATGACGGGTCGGCAGGTCTCCGACCAATTACTTGGCCGGGGATTTTTTTGGAGCAGCCTTTTTCTTGGCTGGCGCCTTCTTGGCAGCCGCTTTTTTGGCCGGGGCCTTTTTCGCGGCAGCTTTTTTCTTCGCCGGAGCCTTTTTAGCCGGCGCTTCTACCTGCCACTTGCCATCGCGATAGAACGCCTTCCAACCGGTCGCCTTGCCCTCTTCCTCACTCTGGACATACTGCTCCTGAGTTTTACGGCTGAAGCGCACAACCGTATCACGGCCCTCGTTGTCCTCGGTGGGAGCAGAGAACAGGAAGCTGTACTTGGGATCGATTTCGTCCTTGTGCGGCAGCAGCTCCTTGATCAGGGGTGCGCGGGTTTCGCGATTTTTCGGGAACTGACTGGCAGCCAAAAACAGACCGGAGGCGCCGTCGCGGAGAATATAGGTATCATCCACTTTCTCGCAGGCCAGCTCCGGCATGGGTACCGGATCCATTTTGGGCGGTGCCGGCTGGCCACTCTTCAGCAGCTTGCGGGTGTTCTTGCAGGTTTCGCTGGTACAACCAAAGTACTTGCCGAAACGGCCGGACTTTAACTGCATATCCGCGCCACACTTGTCGCACTCGATGACCGGGCCATCGTAGCCCTTGATCTTGAAGGTGCCCTTCTCTACCTCGAAGCCACTACAGTCCGGGTTATTACCGCAGATATGCAACTTGCGCTGCTCATCCACCAGGTAGTTATCCATGGCGGTGCCGCATTTCGGGCAGCGGCGCTTGTCTCGCAGCTGGCGAGTTTCCGCATCTTCGTCTTTTTCCGCATCTACCGCTTCTTCACCGGACACCAGATTCATGGTGTTGGTGCAGCGCTCCTTGGGCGGCAGTGCATAACCGGAACAGCCGAGGAACACACCGGTGGAGCCGGTGCGGATCTGCATATGCCTGCCGCAGGTACCGCACTCGATATCCGTATCCGTCGGCGCATTGCGACGCATACCGCCTTCTTTATCCTGTGCCACCTCGAGACGCTTGCTGAAGTCGGAATAGAATTCGTTCAACAGGTCTTTCCAGCCCTTTTTACCTTCCGCCACGGTATCCAGAGATTCCTCGAGGCTCGCGGTAAAACCGTAATCCATCAGGTCGGTGAAGCTTTCGCTCAGGCGGTCGGTAACGATATCGCCCATTTTTTCCGCGTAAAAACGGCGGTTCTCCAGGCGCACGTAGCCGCGATCCTGAATGGTGGAGATGATCGATGCATAGGTGGAAGGACGGCCGATACCGCGTTTTTCCAGCTCTTTTACCAGTGCCGCTTCACTGAAGCGCGCCGGTGGCTTGGTGAAATGCTGTTTCGGATCCAGCTGTTTCAGGTTCAGTTTTTCACCGACCTTGATGTCCGGCAACACCAGATCTTCGTCTTTCTTGCTCTGCACCGGCGCGACTTTCAGGAAGCCGTCAAAGCGGATTACGCGGCCGCGGGTACGCAGTTCGAAGTCACCGGCGGTAACCACAACAGACGTAGAAGTGAACTGGGCCGGCGTCATCTGACAGGCCACAAACTGCTGCCAGATCAGGGTGTACAGACGCTCGGCATCGCGCTCCATACCGGACAGCATATTCGGTTTTACCCGCACATCGGAAGGTCGAATCGCTTCGTGCGCTTCCTGAGCGCCCTCTTTGCTGCTGTAGCGGTTGGGGTTTTCCGGCAGGTATTTATCGCCGTAATTCTCACCAATAAATTCGCGCACAGAAGATACGGCTTCGGCGCTCAGATTGGTGGAATCGGTACGCATATAGGTGATGTAACCCGCTTCATACAAGCGCTGGGCCATCATCATGGTTTTTTTCACGCTGAAGCTGAGGCGATTGCTCGCGGCCTGCTGCAACGTGGAGGTAATATAAGGTGCGCTGGGCTTGGAGCTGGTGGGCTTGTCGTCCCGGGCGCTCACGGTGAAGTCGCTGGACTGCAGCGCCTTCAGCGCCGCCATGGCCTGTTCTTCGTTGGTGGGCTTGAAGGCCTCACCGGCCTGCTTTTTCACTTCCAGGCGCAGGGCGTCTGACTTGGCCGTTTGCGTATCGGCAAACAGGGTCCAGTATTCTTCCGGAATAAACGCGCGGATTTCCCGCTCGCGCTCTACTACCAGCTTTACCGCAACAGATTGCACGCGGCCGGCGGAAAGACCGCGGGCAACTTTCTCCCACAACAACGGGGAAACCATGTAGCCCACGATGCGGTCGAGGAAACGGCGCGCCTGCTGCGCGTTGACCCGGTCGATATCCAGGGGGCCCGGATCCTGGAACGCCTCCTGAATGGCGGATTTGGTAATTTCGTTAAACACCACGCGGCGGTAGCGCTGCTCGTCGCCACCAATGGCTTCCCGCAAGTGCCAGGCAATCGCCTCTCCCTCGCGGTCCAAGTCCGTCGCGAGGTAAACGTGGTCGGCGTTGGCGGCCAACTTGCGCAGCTCGTCCACCACCTTTTCTTTACCTGGCAGAATCTCGTAGTGCGCTTCCCAGTTGTGATCCGGGTCGATACCCATGCGCTTGATTAGCTGCTCACGGCTTTTCTTGCGCTTGTAGACCTCTTTGTCTTCGGGCGACAGCTTGCGGGTTTCTGCGGCCCGGCGCGCACGCTCTTTGGGATCCACGGCCTGTTTCGCCGATGCACCGGTAGGAAGATCTCGGATATGACCAATACTGGACTTCACCACGAAGTCCTTTCCGAGATACTTGTTGATCGTTTTCGCCTTCGCCGGTGACTCGACGATGACCAGTGATTTACCCATAAGCTTTTGATTTTTAATAGAAAATTTACTACTCACACACACCGCACCCGATTCGGTTTCGGCAATGCGCTGCGCGAATATATATGCTCCGCCCCCAGTGTGGTCAAGCAAATCGGCGAAATCAGAGTCAAATTGGTTACCAATTCCTGCCTGTTACCAGCGCCTGTGACCGGAGATTCCAGGGATCGTTCAATCGGTTAAAACAGTAGCCCAGATCTGCCACGGGGCCAGTTTTACCACGTGTGACACACGCCCTTTCAGGCCTTTCCGGCCTCACCGCGGGAAGGCTCGCGTATTGCTTCTTCTATTACTGGCCGCTGTGCCGCCAGTGCTTCCTGAATCTTTGCAAACCCGCTCTCACCACTGCGCTCGCGCCACTGCACGCCGAGGCCACTGTCATTCGCAAATATGGCGGTGGCATCGCTTGGCAATGCGGCGATCAGTTCTTTCAGCGCTGATTGTGCCGCCTCAACAGCCGCGCGCCCCTTGCGCCAGTCCCACTGGCCGCTGAAATGCATCTCGTGTGACATACGCTGTAATTCCACCCCCCACCCGGTATGTAACCGGCGCGGGTTACGCCACTGCGAGAAGTAAGTCGCTGCAGTGCCCTGCCCCAGCGCCTCGGGCAGGGGTTGCATCTGCACTTTCAGGCCCGCACTGGCAGCCTTCTGACGCAAATCCGCAAGCATGCGATCGCGACTGCTGGGCTTCAGCCACATTACCGGGCCGATCACCAGGACAACGGCAAATATGACGACAACAATAGGCACCCAACTGGCCATGATGGTTTTCCTGTCAGAATCGAGAGCGAACAATTTACGCGATATCGCATCCCCCCAAACGGGCGCGACACCAATTTTAGGCGCGCATTTTTCTCCGCAACGGGGCGGTTGTGTCAAGCCTGTTTTTTTAAAGTAGACTGAATGAAGCCATCGACGGCCGGATATTTTTCATCCGATTGCCGCTGGTTCATGCATGACTTATACGAAATTCCAACTAAGCGAAATACCAACGGAGATTGAGGAGAGCCCATGTCAGGCTATAAGAACATTCTGGTTGGACTGGATCTATCGGTAGAATCTTCCCAGGTACTAGCGCGCGCAAGTGAAATCGCGGCCTGCTCGGGTGCGCAGATGAGTCTTGCGCATATCATCGAACCGCTGACCTTTGCTTACGGCGGGGATATTCCAATGGACTTGTCCGAAGTGCAGGAGCAGCTTCAAAACCAGGCCAAGGAACAACTGCGCAAAGCGTCGCAGGGCCTGAATATTCCGGCAGATCGTCAATACGTAGTGCTTGGGCAACCGGCAACGGAAATCCACCGCCTTGCGGAAGAAAGTGGCTGCGACCTGATTGTGATTGGCAGCCACGGACGTCACGGCCTGGCCCTCCTGCTCGGGTCTACCGCCAACGGCGTGTTGCACGGTGCCGGCTGCGATGTATTGGCAGTCCGGGTTCACCCACCGAGTGAATAATCGAGCGGACAGGCTCCAGGGCGGGTACTGACGTACCCACCCCAGAAAGGTGGACCATTAAAGGGTTACATGCTATCCAGCTCTGCCCATCGCTCAAATGCCTCTTCCAGCGCCGTCTGCAAGTCCGTCATTACTTGTAGTCGCGCCTGCACCATTCCACTGTCTTGCTGGTAGAAATCCGGAGCGCCGATCTCCGCCTCCATCGCGGCAATCTCGTTTTCCAGTTTTTCGATTTGCGCCGGTAACGCATCCAGCTCTCGCTGTAGCTTGTAACTGAGCTTTTTCGCCTTTGCGGCCGGTTTACTGTCTGCCGCGGGGGGCGCATCCTTGGGTACCCGATCTTGCTCCGCGGATTGCTTGCGCGCCTTCAACTGCTCTTCTGCACTGAGAAATTTGCCACCCTGGCGGACAAAATCTTCGTAGCCACCGACATATTCCCGAACCATGCCCTCGCCCTCAAAAGCAAGGCAGCTCTCTACCACGTTGTCGAGAAATGCCCGGTCGTGGCTCACCAGCAACACAGTACCGGGGAAGTCCAGCAGCAGCTGCTCCAAAAGCTCCAGGGTTTCCACATCCAGGTCATTGGTCGGCTCATCGAGCACCAGAATATTTGCGGGCTGACTGAACAGCTTGGCCAATAACGCACGATTGCGCTCTCCACCACTCAGTGCGCCCACCTTGGTGCGCGCCTTGACACCGGTAAACAGAAAATCGGCGAGGTAGCCCATAACATGCTTGCTGCTACCACCAACCTGAATGTTCTCGCGGCCCTCGGCGATATTGTCGACGACGCTGAGATCCGGATTCAGCACATCACGGCGCTGATCAAAATAGGCGACCTGCTGTTTGGTACCGAGACGAATACTGCCCTGTTGAGGCTCCAGATCCCCCAGCAGCAATTTGATCAGGGTACTTTTACCGACACCATTGGGGCCAATCAGACCCACCTTGTCACCACGCATCAGGGTGAAATTCAGGTCGCGAATCAGTGGTGCCTCTCCGCCCTGTTCCGCGGCACTCTCGCCTCCACTCTCGCCTCCAAAAGCGAAGGTGACGTTTTTCATTTCCGCCACCAGCTTGCCGGACTTTTCCCCGGAATCGAGCGACATCTTCGCTACACCCTGGCGATCCCGGCGCGCCTTGCGCTCGTTACGCAGGGCTTTCAGTGCCCGTACGCGACCTTCATTGCGGGTGCGCCGGGCCTTGATTCCCTGGCGGATCCAGGTCTCTTCCTGGGCCAGCTTTTTGTCGAACAAAGCGTCGTTGCGGGCCTCTTCTTCCAGCTGCTTTTCTTTTTCCTGCTGGTAGCGGTCAAACGGACAGTTGAATACCCGCAAAATACCCCGGTCCAGATCCCACACGGTATTGGCCAGGCGCTGAGCCAGCGCGCGGTCGTGGCTCACAAACAGCAGCGCTCCGCGGTAACTGGACAGAAAGTCTTCGAGCCACTCAACCGCGGCGATATCCAGGTGGTTGGTGGGCTCGTCAAGGATCAGCAGGTCCGGCTCTGTCACCAGTGCCCGCGCCAGTGCGGCACGGCGCTGCCAGCCACCGGAAAGGTCCTTCACCTGCGCACTCTCATCCAGATCCAGGCGGTCCAGCACGCTGTCAATTTTCGCCAACAGCTCCCAGCCGTGGGCGTTTTCGATTTTCGCCTGCAGATCGGGATTCAGATTGTCCCGGTACTCGGCAAGCCAGGCGCCGACATCACCCAGGCCTTCCGCCACGTATCGGTATACGGACTGATCGCAGTCCTCCGGCAGCGCCTGCTCCAGGGTGGCAAGCACCAAGCCGGCCTGGCGGACGATTTCCCCCTCGTCGGGGTCACCCTTGCCGCCAATCAGGCTGAGCAGGCTGGATTTGCCCTCACCATTGCGTCCAACCAGACATATCCGGTCTCCACGATCCACCTTGGCGCTCACACCATCCGCCAGAACCTGCACGCCATAGCGCAATCCGACGCCATCCAACTGAAGCAACATAATTAACCACTACAATGTGTTTGAGACGTTCACACAAATCCGAAGCGGGAAAGTCAGGATGACCCGTCCTCGTTCAAGTTTGTGTCAGCGTCCGTGTAAAAAGGCCATTTTACGCATTATTCTTCATCCCATCGAATAAGCGATTTCGCAATCGGGTTTTCAGTATGTCGATTGGCAGCAAGGGATTCGCCACTCTCTTTACCAGCCTCATGTTCACGGCCGCCGCGCTATTGGCCGGCACGGCCACAGCTCTGGCAGCAGATGCCGCCGAGGCCAAGGCCGCAGTTGCCCAGCGGGAAAAACTGCAGCAGGCGCGCCTTGCCATTGCCAACAACGACCAGCGCCGGTTGAGTGCACTTAAAAAAGAGCTGAAAGACTATCCACTGCTGCCCTATATCGAGTACTGGGAGCTCAGCAAGCGCCTTTCCCGTCTGCCTTACGATGACATAGACGCCTTTCTGGATAAGTATGAGGGCAGTGCCATCGGTGACTGGATGCGTATTCGCGTGCTCCGCGAGCTGGGTGGACGCGACCGCTTCAAGGCCTACCTGAAATACTATGATCCGGAGAAAATCCGCCGCACCCAGCTGCGCTGTTATTACGTCGACGCCCTTTCCCGTTATGGCGACAAGCAGCAAGCTCACGATCTGATCGCAGAATTGTGGACCGTGGGCGCATCCCAGCCCAAAGAGTGCGACCCGGCCTTCGCACGCTGGATGAAGGATGGCGGGCTGACCCAGGAGCGCGCCTGGAAGCGCCACGCGCTGGCCGTACGGGCGGGCAACCTGGATCTTGCCGCCTTTATCGCCCGCCAGCTGGACAAAACCCGGGCCGCCCGCGCCGAGTTGATGCGCGCGGTATACCGCAAGCCAGAGCAGATTCTCAATTACGACAAGTACATCCGTGAAGAACCGGAGTACCGCGATATCGTTGACATCGGGTTGCGCCGCCTGGCGATCAAGGATGCCCCCAAGGCCAGCCAGGCGTGGGAGCGCTTTAGTGCCAGCTACCTATACAGCGATGAAGAGCGCGATGACTATCTGCAGTACCTGGCGCTGCGTTTCGCGCGTCAGGACGACAGACAGGGCCTGCAGGACCTGATTAAAAATAACCCCGGCTTTTACGACTTGCGCACCTCGGAGTGGCTGATCCGCCAGTCCCTGCGCGAGATGGACTGGGCGCAGATTGAGTTCTGGATCGATCAGCTGCCTGCGGAAGATCAAAAGCTGGATCGCTGGCTCTACTGGAAAGCCCGGGCCATCGATGCTCAACTCACCGCGACTGGCAAAAAGGACCCTGCCCGCCAGGCGCTGGCGAAAAAGCTCTACCAACAGGCCGCTGCCGAGCGCAGTTACTACGGCTTCCTCGCCTCGGACACCATTGGCGCCGACTACAGCTTTGTGGACCGCCCCGCCCCCATTACACCGAAGCTCGTCAATGAAGTCGCGGCGAGACCCGGTATGCAACGCGCCCGTGAATTGCAGGCCATCGGCGAGTTCTACCACGCGCGCCGGGAGTGGGATTACGCCACCGATCCAATGACCACCGAAGAGCTGATGACCGCCGGCAAGATCGCCAGTGCCTGGGGCTGGTATCACAAGTCCATCCAGTCGATTCTTGCCGCGGACTATCTGGACGACCTGGAGTTGCGCTTCCCGTTGGCCTTTTCCGATATCGTCAGCGATGTGGCCAAACGCATGGGCAAAACAACAGCACTCAACGACTATCTGGTGCTCGCGGTTGCGCGCCAGGAGAGCCATTTCAGCCACGATGCGAAGTCCCACGCTGGCGCGATGGGGCTGATGCAATTGCTGCCATCGACGGCGCAGGCAACGGCTCGCAAGGCAGGCGTTCCCTACCGGCGCAGCTGGGACCTCCTGAATCCCAGCACCAACATCAACCTCGGCGCTTATTACCTGAATTCACTCCTGAATCGCTTTGACAACAATCGCTTCCTCGCGGCCGCCGCCTACAACGCCGGGCCAACTCGCGTATCGCGCTGGCTGAAAGACACGAATAAGCAACTGCCATTTGATGTGTGGATCGAGACAATCCCCTACAGCGAAACACGGAAATATGTACAGAACGTGCTTTCCTACTCGGTGATTTACGCGTATCGCAGTGGCAACAAGGCGCCACTGCTCAATAAAAACGAGGCGGAAACCAAGTGGTGAAGTGACGGAAGCGGCTTAAAAAAGAAGTGAGAATCAAGTGAGAAGCGAATAAATCAGGCTGGCCTCGCGGCCAGCCAGGTGTCCAGTTCTTCGGCCGTGAACGGCCAGCAAAGCACGTCGTCGGTCGCCCCCAGCCCAACCACCGGGATACTCCAGCCAAACAGTCGGCTCAGTGTTTCATCGTCCGCAATATCCACTGGGCTCAACCGCAGCTGGTATTTGTCGAGCATTGGCCAGATTTCCACCTTGGCTTTTTCGCACAGGCTGCAACCCAGGGTGGTGTAGAGAATCAGGTCCCGTTTCGCCACCGTTTACACCAACCCCTGCGCCTGCGCCCAGAGAAAACCGGCAATGCCAGCGCAGGACACCAAAACGCCCAGCCAAATCCATCCACTGTTACTGCCGGCGGCAGCAGAGTCACCACTGTACCGCGCCGCGTCGGAAGTCAAGCCCTCCCCCTCTCTGACGACGCCACGCTGGTCACCCTGGCGCCCACGATGTATCGCCTGATCCAGTGCCGCGCTCTGGCGGGCTACTTCCGGCATGGCGACCGCCTGGCGCACAGTGGTTTTATCCAGGTCATCCGCCGGACCCACGACACTGAAACTGAGGCTGTCGAAACGGAGCTCATCGCCACGACGCACGCGGGACTCGGTGATTCGCTGATTGTTCAGAAAGGTGCCATTTGCGGACCCAAGATCCACCACAAACAACAACCCTTCACGCACTTCAAGACGCGCATGGCGCCGGGAGAGATGCGACATGGCAAAGGTGAGATCGCATTCGTCCGAGCGCCCAACCACGCTGGTTTCCCGCACCGGGAACACGCGCCCCACAATGGCGGGATGGTTTGCGCGCAGCGCCCAAGACACATTGGCTGCATTGCCGGCAGTTTTCATGCGGGTAATTTTCGGGTCGACCACCGCAAGATTGCTGCTGCCCAGCTGAATCCGGTCGTTACGGCGCAGTGCGCAGCTGCCCTCGACCTGTTTGCCATTGACTGCAATCTGGCCACCGCCAGACAGGTTGCGCAGCGCCAGCTCCTCGCCATCCACCAGAATCTCGGCATGCAGCTTTGCCACAGACGGGTCGGCCAGTGTCAGGTCGCACTGACTACCCCGCCCGATGGTGACCTTGGGTGCCACCAGCCACACGCTTTGGCTGGCATCTTTCACGTCACACAATTTCAACATGGTTTGGGCTTCCTTGAAGGCGCCAAAAGGCGTACAATTTTTAACCAATCATATTGATCGACATGGGCGCCTCTCGTCGTACCGGAGGCCGGTACATCGGTAGAGCCAAGTGTCGATGCACCGAATCTCCGCCAGCCGTCGGCCCTTGGCGGAGAATTTTCACGTTCAGAGTGTCTGAAAACATCGCTGGCAGTTTATCACGGCCAATTTCATTGGCCTGTGATTCCGTTTGCAGCTTACAATGCCCTCAGGCTCTAGTATGGAAGCGCCATTTACCTCGAGAAAAGTCCCAAGCCCACGGAATTCGGGCGTGGGGATAGAGGCAAACAGTATGTTTGGCGCTTTCGACAATAACGACAGGTAACAGGTAGTTGCATACCAGTGAGTGAAGCCAACCTACGGGAACACCCAAGTGGTGTGAGCCAACCCGCCGTCCGCGCAACGACGCGCAGTGCGGGAGCCACCCACACCGGATACCGCCGTGAACAGAACGAGGATGCGTTCTGGGGTGACGAGACCCGCGGAGTCTGGGTCGTGGCCGATGGCCTCGGTGGCCACCAGGCCGGAGAGATTGCCAGCCAGACCGTTGTCGAAGAAATTCAACGCTCCTCCGCCACCGACCGCCATTACGAACAAGCCCTTCGCCGCGCTCACGCCCTGCTCGCCGGCGATGAAAGCAGCAGTACCGCCATGGGCACCACGGCGGTCGTAGTGGCAGAAGATGGCCCCTATTTTCATATTTACTGGGTTGGTGACAGCCGCGCCTATCTGTGGACACCCCCGGAAAAGACTGCCGCCGATTCCGAATCCCCCGACACTGCATTCCCGCACGGTACGCTGAAACAGCTCACCGTGGACCACTCCTACGTTCAAATGCTGGTGGACTCCGGGGCCATTAATCAGGAAGAAGCGGCAAACCACCCGAACCGACATGTCATCACTCGCTGCATTGGCGGCTCGGCCAATCCCAGCCTGGAAATCGACCGCGCGTCATTTTCCTGGGGTAACGGCCAGAAATTGCTGCTGTGCAGCGATGGTTTGAGCAATGACGTTAGCACCTCAGAGATCTGCCAGGTACTGACGGAAAATGCGAACAACCAGCGCGCCAGTGAATTGCTGATCGCTGCTGCACTGGACGCTGGCGGCCGCGATAACATTACCGTGCAGGTAATCAGCGCCCCCCCAAATGAAGCCTCGGGCAAGCCCGGTGAAAATGCGTACAGCGTTGACAAAAATGGTCAGCCCGCGTCAAAAAACCGGAACTCCCGCACATCCGAGCAGCCACCTGTGTCCCGCAAATTTCGTTCCGCACGGGGCAAACTGATCCGAAGAATCGCTACACTTGCGATAATTTTTTCGGCAAGTGTTTACGCGGCCTGGCAGCTGCTGAACGGATAAAAAGGAACGGGCTCGAATGGAAGTAGTCAGCAGCGGCGTCGCTTCGCTGGAAATTCCCGGCTACCAGATCCTGAAGAAAATCAATCAGGGTGGCATGTCTACCGTGTACCTGGCCACCCAGCGCAGTATGGGGCGTCAAGTGGCCCTCAAGGTGATGTCGCCGGTACTCAATGCGGATCCGATTTTCAGCGAGCGGTTTCAGCGCGAAGCCAATATCGTCGGCCAGCTCTCCCACCCCAACATCGTCGCCATTCACGATATCGGCCGTTACCGCAGCCTCAACTACATCGCCATGGACTACCTTCCCGGTGGATCTGTGGCAGATGCACTCACCAAAGGCGCTATCGAGCCTCTGGAAGCGCTGCATATTACCCGCCAGATTGCCATGGCGCTGGATCACGCCAGTAACAAAGGCTATGTCCACCGGGATCTGAAACCGGAAAATATCCTGTTCCGCGAAGACGGCTCGGCGGTGCTCACCGATTTTGGTGTAGCGCGAGCAGTGGCGCGCACCACGCGCATGACCAACACCGGTATGGTTGTGGGCACACCGCACTATATGAGCCCTGAGCAAGCGCGCGGTGCTGCAGTGGATGGGCGCGCGGATCTCTACAGCCTCGGCGTGGTGTTTTACGAGATGTTGACCAGCGCGGTGCCCTACCAGGCAGAAGAGGCGGTGGCCATCGCAATCAAGCATCTGACCGACCCCATCCCGCGCCTGCCGGCACGTCACTCACTGTATCAGGGACTCATCGACCGGTTCCTGGCCAAAGACCCTGAACAACGTTTTCAGCGTGGCCTGGATGTTGTCGACACGATCGATCAGCTGCTGGCCGCCCTGGATGGTAAAACACCGGCGCCAAACACCAAGCTGAATAACACCTCCGTCCGAGTGTCCAGCCTGCTGCGCGCATTGGTCATGACGCTGTACGGCACCCTGTCCGATCGTATTTCCGCGGCCTGGGCGCGCTTGCGCGACAAGCCCTTGCACCAGCAGAATCCGCGCTCGGAACAGCAAACCATCATGCGCCTTCAGCAGGTTATGCAACAAACGGCGCCGGTGAAAAAACGCTCCTGGCTGTACGCTGGGATGCTGGGAGTGAGCTTTACCCTTGCGTGGGTGCTGTTCAGCCTGTTCAGCAATAAGTTCCAGTGGCAGACAGAGTCCGGACTGGTAAACAACGCGATGGACATGACATCGCAAATCCTGCTGCCAACAACCAGCGACACTCCGGCCGTCCCGGATAGCACTGCGAATACCCTACCCGGCCCGGTCCAGGTTGAAAGTGCACCTGGGCCAGTATCGATGGCCAATCAGGTACGCCCTATTCTCAGAGAGGCCAGCACCTCCGAGGCTGAAGCAAAACCAGTAGATGACGTTGCACAAACGGATAGTGACAGCGCAACGGATAAAGTTGCGAGCGACGCTGGCGCGAGTAAGGAGAGCGCCACCGTACCGGCAGTCACAGGCGGAGAAAATCCGGCAGCGCCAGAAGAAACCGTACCCAGCTTCGCACTGATGGTTTCCGCCAAACCGGAAGACGCACGTATCCGCATTATGAATATTGTGCCGCGATATTCCCCGGGCATCGCCCTGGAACCGGGCCGCTACGATATAGAAGTCAGCAAGCCCGGCTACAGCACGGTGCGACGCTGGATTGAAATCAGCGCCGCCGACGTTAACCTGGCGGTGCAACTTGAACGCAAGTTTTTCCCCGGCAGGTCATTCCAGTCTCCCTTGAAAGATGGCGGCACAGGGCCGGAAATGGTGGTCGTGTCCCCGGGCACATTCACCATGGGAAACAACGCGCGCCCGTTCACCAGCCCGGAGCATAAAATTACCATCCGCCGCCCCTATGCGATTGGCGCCCACGAGATCACATTCAACGATTACGATCGCTACGCCAAAGCGAGCGGCCAGGGCCTGCCAGGGGATCAGGGCTGGGGGCGCGGCACACGACCGGTTATCAATGTCAGCTGGCAGGAAGCGAAAGACTACGCGAAATGGTTGAGTGCTCAGAGCGGCCAGAAATATCGCCTGGCGAGTGAAGCGGAATGGGAGTATGCGGCGCGAGCCAGCAGCCAAACCCCTTTCTGGTGGGGTGATGGTAGTGCCCGAGGCAAAGCAAACTGCCGCCGAGGTTGTGCCAGTGAATTCAACTCACTGTTTTCCATTTCCAGCGCGCCGGTGGGCAACTACAAAGCGAACAGTTTCGGGCTCTACGATACCGCGGGTAATGCGGGGGAATGGGTGCAGGACTGCTTCCTCGGTGATTTCACCAACCACCGCAGCGATGCCCGCCCGGTACAGCTGAAAAATTGCGACCTGCGCGTAGTACGCGGCGGCTCCATGCGTGAACCGCTGCGCAATATCAGCTCCGATTACCGTACCGGCCTCAACGAGCAGGCCCGCTCCAAAGAAGTTGGTTTCCGGCTGGTAATGGAGCTATAGCCTGACTGGATGATCTCAGCGCGCACGAACTTCCCAAACATTGTGAATCTTCGGGTTGCGCTGAAAATCTTTATCCAGCAGCGTTGCCGACAAGTTTTCCACGGCAAACTCACTTTGTAATTCCCCGTCGAATTTGAAGCTGCGCAGGTTGTTCGAAAACAGCAGCACTCCGCCCTTACTCAAGAGCGCCATACACTGCCGAATCAACGCCGGGTGGTCCCGCTGGATATCCAAAACCCCCTGCATTTTCGCCGAATTTGAGAAGGTTGGCGGGTCGAGGAAAATGACATCGTAGTGCCCTCGCCGATTATCCTGTGCCGCCTTCAACCACTGCAGGCAGTCTGCCTCGACCAATTGGTGGCGATAAGGATCCATGCCATTCTCACGGAAATTGCGCTGCCCCCACGCCTGATAGGTTTTTGACAGATCCACACTGGTGCTTTCGCTGCAGCCGCCCATTGCCGCCTGCACCGTGGCTGTCGCCGTGTAGCAAAACAGATTCAGTAGCCGCCTGCCTTTTGCAAGTTTGCGCAGGTATTGCCGTACCGGGCGGTGATCCAGAAACAGACCGGTATCAAGATAATCCCACAGATTGATTTCCAGCTTCGCCCCGTACTCTTCAGCCCAGAAAGTACGCGGCAAGTCTCCGGACGTCTGATCGCTGCGTTTCTGGCTGCCGAACTTATGGCCAGACTGTTTTTGATACTGGCTACCACTGTCTTTATGACTGTGGCGGCGGCGCTCTTTGATTGAGATATTGCGCGGTGCCAGCTCCAGCACGTGCCGGGTAGCGCGCACCAGATCCATCAGGCGACCACGCGCTTTCTGCTCGGGAATATTTGCCGGGGCGCGGTACTCCTGAACATGCGCGAAGCGCTCGCCCTCGAGGGAGTGATAAATATCGATGGCTGCGGAATACTCGGGCAAATCTGCATCGTACAGGCGATAACAGGAAATACCGCTACGCTGGGCCCACTTGCCGGTCGTGCGCAGGTTTTTCTGTAAGCGGTTGGCCACCATCTGGGCCTCTTCCGACAGGCGTGGCGCGCTGCTGTCACCACCCTTTTCTGCGGACTGGCTGTGGACTTCAAACAGAAGAAGCTGGCTGGGAATCGCGCCGTTAAACAACTTGTACTGTTTGTGTGAACGCAGCCCGGTGGAATGGCACAGCTCCGGATTGCCGGTAAAGATGCCTGCCTTCCAGCCGGAAAATTCCTGTTTCAATTGCTGGCCCAGCTCCGCGTAAGTTTCACGCAGGGCTTCCTGTTCACCCAGGCGCTCACCATAGGGCGGATTGACGATCACCAGGCCGGGCTGCACTTCGCGATGGCTGGGTACCTTGAAGGCGGCAACAGGACGGCAGCTCACTCGTACATGTTTATCCAAACCTGCGCGGGCAATATTGGATTCAGCCGCGAACAACACCTTGGCATCCGCATCGTAACCGCGAATTTCCGGCAGGGGGTTTGCCAGCCCTTCGGCGCGGCGCTGCAGTGCCTCTTCTCGCAGAGTCAGCCAGATATCACTCTGGTGATTGAGCCAGCGCTCGAAACCAAACTCTTCCCGTAAAAGACCCGGCGCCACATCCGCAGCCATCAGGGCCGCTTCCACCAGGAAAGTACCGGAACCACACATGGGGTCCAGCAGTGCCCCGCCCTCCTCGGCAATCTTCGGCCAGCCCGCACGCACCAGCAGTGCAGCGGCGAGGTTTTCTTTCAGCGGTGCCGCACCGATATGGGTGCGGTAACCGCGGCGATGCAAGCTGTCGCCACTGAGATCGATCGCGATCTCCAGCACATCGCGATGCAAGCGCAGCATGACTGAAAGATCCGGGTCCCGTTTGTCCACGTCCGGGCGCGCACCGGTGACCTTGCGCAGGCGGTCGACGATCGCATCTTTGGCTTTTTGCCCGCCAAACTGACTGTTGCGAATCTCACGGTTGGTACCGGAAAACTGCACCCAGAGCACACCTGTCGGGCTGATATGTTCTTCCCAGGGCACATCTGCCACTGCACGGTACAACGCCTCGGCATCCTCGATACGGGACTGCCCCAGGTTCAGTAGTACCCGGTTGGCAATGCGGCTCCACAAATTGACCCGGTAGGCCATCATCAGGTCACCGGTAAATCGGACCGCCGCAGGCTGCTCCCGCTCGACCTCTGCGCCCAGCTGGCGCAACTCCTCGGCGAGCACATTTTCCAGGCCTTTCGGGCAGGTGGCGGTAAATTGGAGCTTCTCAGTCAAGGGTTCAACCTCACAGGGCGGCAACGATCACGGGATCGTCGCGGCGTGGCATTTTGGCAAATACTTTCCGGCCATTTTGGCCAATCGATACTCTGGTGGCGCAAGCATACCGCAAACCGGGATTCTGTTCTGCCCGGTCCGCGCCGGGCTGCGACAACTTTTCAGCGCCTAGACGGATTACGCCTAAACACCCGGTTTTTCAGAAAAAACCGTTCATTCCCGGTGGCGCGTGAATTTGGTTAACTGCAACTCTTCTCACCGGCCGAGCTCCACAATAAGCTGGAAAACGCGCAGGGGGAAAATTGGGTGAAGCCGGTGCAGCAGTTTTGTCGCCCGGCACAAAAACCAGAAAGAGGTATCACATCTATGAAACGTCAAAAACGTAATCCCAACGATAGAGCTTTCCACAAAGGTTACGTTGCTGCCGTACAGGGCAGAAATCACGACAGCTGCCCCCACGAGAACGGATCTTTGCACCAGGAGTGGGTGAACGGCTGGCGACAGGGGCGAGAGGATATCTGGAGTGGCTTCGGGCGAGCGGCCCAGGCACAGCGCATGGAGAGTATGTAACAGCCGAAACATGAAGACAGGACTGTTTCGCAGCCATCTTCTACACTGAAAATTGAACGGTTTTACTCAATGTAACGCATACGTTTGTCACGTGCTTGTTTCGTTATTGAGTAAGAAAATCCCGAGCCGATCCCATACGTATTGGCCCGGGATTTTTTTTGGTTTCCAGTCGACCCTGAAGCCAGGTGTGGGCTACTCGCCCCGCTCCATCACCCGCGCTTTGTGCAACTCGGCAATGCCTGCCGCTGCTTCGCGAATGACCTCCGGCCCGCGGTAGATAAACCCGGAGTAAATCTGCACCGCCGTAGCACCGGCGCGGATTTTTTCCGCCGCGGACTCACCGTCAAAAATTCCCCCCACGCCAATAATCGGAATACTGCCGTCGAGTGCCGCCGACAATTTACGAATGACCTCTGTCGATCGCTCGGTCAGCGGCCGACCACTCAAACCGCCCTGCTCACTGCCATATTCCAGACTCTCAACCGAGGATTTGTCGATGGTGGTATTGGTGGCGATGACACCATCGATCTCGTGATCCCGGAGCGTTTTCGCCACCTGGGCAATGGCGTCATCGTCCATATCCGGCGCAATTTTGACTGCCAGTGGCACGTAACGATCGTGTTCAGTGGCCAACTGTGCCTGCTTCTCTTTGAGCGCATTCAACAGCTGATTGAGACTATCGCCAAACTGCAGATCTCTCAGTCCCTTGGTGTTCGGGGAAGAAACATTCGCTGTAATGTAGTCCGCGTGGGCGTACACTTTTTCCATACAGATACAGTAATCATCCGCGGCCTTTTCCACCGGGGTATCAAAATTCTTGCCTACATTGATGCCCAGAACGCCGGAATAGCGACGGCGCTTTACCCGCTCCAGCAGATAATCAACACCTTCATTGTTAAAGCCCATGCGATTGATGATCGCCTCCGCTTCCGGCAGGCGGAAAAGGCGCGGATGCGGGTTGCCGGGCTGCGGGCGCGGGGTGACGGTGCCCACCTCAACAAACCCGAACCCCAGGGCACCGAGCCCATTGAATGCCTGGGCATTTTTGTCCAGTCCTGCCGCAAGCCCAACCGGGTTGGGTAGGGTCAAGCCCATCAACTCTACCGGATCGTCGGGGACCGGCTTGCTGAACAGCGACATCAGCCCCAGACGCTCTGCCGCACCGATGGCATCCATCGACAGGTGGTGCGAGCGCTCGGGATCAAGAGCAAACAGGGCTTTGCGTAAATGCTGGTACATGGGCTTCCTGGCAAATGTTTACAGAATTTTGAACGGCGTAGATACGATAAAGCCCCACCCGGATGGTATCCGGGTGGGGCGCGGGTATTGTACGAAAAAGCGGGCCGAACGAAAAACCGGGCCCGCCAGACCGCTTGGGCTGATACCTAGTCCGCCAGCAGGGATTCCTGGTCGGCGGTGGCATTGGCGAGATACATCAATTCCCGCAGGGCAACAGTAAACATGGCAAAGTCTCCCTGAATAGAGGACTTCAGCTCCTTCATCAGGCTTTCCCAGCGCTGTATCGGCTGCGCCATAACGGAGACCCAGTGATCCACTGCGCTGTCTACGTCGAGACCGTCGTCCCCTGCCAGTCGCAAAATATGCGTGGCGAGGCGAGCGAGCTGGCTGTCCAGGTCGTCCATGCTGGTTTCGCGGGCCTGGGACTGCCAGAACGTTTCCGACGGCAAGTCGATGATCTGATTTCCAAACCAGTACAGCCCCAGCCTGTCGGCCAGTGCGAAGTAAGTCTTGGCGACCTCTTCTACCGGACGATCGCTACGTGCCGCGGTGTGGGATATGCCGAGTGCCGAGAACAGGTAGGTCGGCGATGCCGCCAACAGCGCGAGATCTTCCGGCACATTCGCAGCCATCAACTGCTCGTGGCGCGACTGCCACTCACGCAGGGGCTCACCGCTCAGTACTTCGGGCAACGCCCGGATCACGCGCCGCACCGGTTCCTGATACAGCGCATTCTCCTTCGCCGGATCCAGTTCGCCACGACGATTGCGCACGAACCAGCGCGTGGCCCGGCGTACTCGACCAATCATGGAGCTCATCAGCTGCAACTGCATTTCGGCGGGCACCTGATAATCCAGCAGGGCCACACCGTCCTGGAATTGCGGCATCAGATACACATCCCGCGCGCTGATATAGGCAGCGGCAATGGTGTCGATATCCGCACCGGTAGCGCCACTGATGCGATGAAAGAAAGTGATCCCCATGCTGTTGACCATTTCATTGGCCACCTGGGTGGACACAATTTCCCGTCGCAGCTGGTGGTCGTAGACCAGGCCTTTATATCGTGCCACCAAGGCGGGCGGGAACGCGGACTCCACGGCCGCCTGCACATAGTCGTCGTCGATGATGTGCGCACCCAGCAGCTCTTCTTTCAGTTTCACCTTGACGTATGAAATCAGGACCGAGAGCTCTGGTCGTGTCAGGTACTGGCCTTTGCTCTGGCGCTCGTTCAGAGTCTCATTGTCCGGGATGAATTCCAGCTGGCGACGCAGGCGCCCTTCGCTTTCCAGAGCGTTGATCACGCGGCGGAACTCGTCAAAGCGATCGCCCACCTGGTAGGCGGCCACACTGAGCGCGCTGGTCTGGTCGTAGTTGTTGGTGAGAACCAGCTCGGCAACGGATTCGGTCATTTCCTCCAGCAGCTGATTGCGCTGCTTCTCGGTCAAATCCCCATTGGCAACCACCTTGTCCAGCAGGATCTTGATGTTCACCTCGTGGTCAGAGCAGTCCACGCCGCCGGCGTTGTCGATGAAGTCGGTATTGCAGCGCCCGCCTTTCAACGAGAACTCGATACGACCGCGCTGGGTCATACCGAGATTGCCACCCTCACCGAATACCTTGCAGCGCAGATCACTGCCGTTAACCCGGAGGTTATCGTTGGACTTGTCACCCACCTGAGCATGGCTTTCCGCGCTGCCTTTCACATAGGTACCGATGCCGCCATTCCAGATCAGATCCACCGGCGATTTCAGCATCGCACTGATCAGTTCGTTTGGCGTCAGCTGGTCTGCTTCAATGCCAAACGCCTGCTTCATTTCCGGGCTGATTTTCACCGACTTGGCACGGCGCTCGAATATCCCGCCACCTTTGGAGATCAGGCTCAGGTTGTAATCCGCCCAGCTGGAGCGCGGCAGCTCAAACAGTCGCTTGCGCTCGTGGTAGCTGCTGGAGGCGTCCGGGTTTGGGTCGACAAAAATATGCAAATGGTTGAAGGCACCTTGCAGGCAGATGTGCTCAGACAACAGCATACCGTTACCGAACACATCGCCGCCCATATCGCCAATGCCGATCACCGAGAAGTTCTCGGTCTGCACATTGATACCCATCTCGCGGAAATGACGCTGCACTGAGACCCAGGCACCGCGCGCGGTAATACCCATTTTCTTGTGGTCATAGCCATTACTGCCGCCGGACGCAAACGCATCTCCCAGCCAGAAATCGTATTCCGCGGCGATACCATTGGCGATATCCGAGAAGGTCGCTGTGCCCTTGTCCGCGGCTACAACCAGATAGGGATCGTCTTCGTCGCGACGGATCACCCGTTCCGGTGGAATCACTTCGCCATCTTTCAGGTTGTCGGTGACATCAAGCAAGGCGCGGATAAAGGTCTTGTAGCACTGAATTCCGGATTCGATAAAGGCTTCCCGGCTGTTGTCCGCCGGCGGCTTGCGCACGACAAAACCACCCTTGGCGCCACTGGGAACGATCACCGCATTTTTCACGTTCTGCGCTTTTACCAGACCCAGTACTTCGGTACGGAAGTCTTCCAGACGGTCGGACCAGCGCAGGCCACCGCGCGCCACCTTGCCACCACGCAGGTGCACGCCTTCCACCTGGGGCGAATAGACGAAAATCTCGAACAGAGGACGCGGCTCGGGGATATTCGGGATATCCCGCGGGCTGAATTTGATGGAGATGTAGTCCTTTGGCTGATCGTTCTCATCCAGCTGGAAAAAGTTGGTGCGCAAGGTTGCACGAATCAGGTCCAGATAGCGACGGATCACCTGGTCCTCATTCAGGTTGTCGACGGCGTCGAGACCGTCGTGAATCTTGCTGATCAGGCGCTCTACCCGCGCCTTGTCCTGGCGGTCGGCAGAGTTGATGCGCGGGTCAAACATAGCACGGAACAAAGCCACCAGATTGCGGGTAATCTCCACATGGTTCGCCAGGGTCGCCGCAATATAAGACTGGCTGGCGCTGAACTTGGTCTGCTTCAGGTAGCGGGCATAGGCGCGCAGCATGGTGACTTCACGCCAGTTCAGGCGCGCAGCCAGTACCAGGCGATTAAAGGAATCGCTTTCCGCAACCCCGTCCCAGATCGCCGCGAAAGCATCCTGAAACAGGGAGCGGGACGCCTGGGCGTCAATCCGGGTGGGCAGACCGAACTCCAGGTGGAATTCGTGCATCCACACGTCCTGCTTGCCGCGCGGGCGAATGGTGTACGGGTATTCCCCCATCACGCGCAGCCCCAGGTTTTCCAATACCGGAATCACATCGGACAGAGTCAGACCAGCGCCAACATTAAACACTTTGAAGCGAAGGCTGCCGGGCTCAGCCCCTACCGGCTGGTAGAAGCTCATGGCCACGCGGTTGTCGTCACTCAGCTCCTGAATCGAGGTAACGTCCTGCACCGCGATACGCGGCTCAAAATCTTCGCGGTAACCGGCGGGAAATGCCTGGCCGTAACTGCCAATCAGGCGACTGCCCTCTTCTTCCCCGTGGGTTTCAATCAGGGATCTATGGAATACGTCTTCCCAGCTGCGGGTAATATCCACGATTTGCGCCTCCAGTCGCGCTACATCAAATTCCACGGGTTCATTGGGGTCAACCCGAAATACCAGGTGTACCCGGGCGAGGATCGATTCTGAAAAATAGGTAGTGAAGTCGGAATCCAGAGCGTGTATCGCGCGGGCGATACGGTCGCTAATTTTCTCCCGCACCTCACTGTTGAACTGGTCCCGCGGTACGTACACCATGGCCGAAACAAACTTGCCAAATGGATCCTTGCGCATAAACAGCCGCAAGCGTGCGCGCTCGTTCATGGCCAGTACGCCATGGGTGGTGTCGAAAAGTTCGCGGGTGCTGCTCTGGAAGAGCTCGTCCCGGGGGAAGGTATCCAGAATACGCTTCAGTGCCTTGCCATCATGACTGGTGGGCGAAAGGCCGCTCTGCTCGATGACCGAAGCCAATTTGCGGCGAATGATCGGGATTTTGGACGGGCTTTCGGTATACACCGGCGAGGTGTAGAGGCCCATAAACGCCGACTCACCAATTACCTCGCCCTTGTCGTCGTAGCGCTTGATGCTGACGTAATCCGAATAGGCCGCCCGGTGCACCCGGGACTTCACCGAAGATTTGGCGAACGTGAGGAAATTGGGGCCCTGGTAGAAACGCTGCTTGCCCTCATTAAACGCATACTCGGGGGTCGGCTGTGCACTCTCCTCCAGCTTTTTGAAGATCCCCAGGCGGCGATTTTCCACCTCGTGCAGGACTTTCTTGTCGCCCTGCTGGGAGAATTCGTATTCGCGATAACCGAGGAATGTGAAGTTGCCGTCACGCATCCACTGCAGGAAGGCGCTGGCCTCTTCCAGGTTGGTATCGTTATCGGCAATACCCGCCTGCAGCTGATCCTCCATGGCTGCGCAGGTGTCGAGCATGGGAACGTAGTCGTCCACCACCAGTTCGACATCTCCGAGCACGTCTTTCAGTGCCCGCGCCATATCCGAGGCGTGAGAAGCGGAAGTGTCTAAATTGATTTCCAGGTAGATCAGCGCTTCGCTGGTAATGCGCGGGTCGTCCTGGCGGCTGTCACTCTGTCGATGTGTGGCAGATATCAAGTGCTGAAGACGCCCGCTGTCGTCACGCTGCAGCTGCATCACAGTACTTTTAATGGAATGGATTACCGTATTGCGACGGTTGATCTCCATACGCACGGAATCAACCAGGAAAGGCATATCCCGTTGCAGTACACAAACCACGGTATGGGAGCACTCCCAGCCGTGCTCTTCCAGGCGAGGGTTGTACACCCGCACTTTGGGCTCAGCGGCGCTGCGCTGCTGAATGAAGTCCCAACAGGTGTAAATACACCCGTAGACATCCACCAATCGCCTGCCCGCCAAATCCTCCAGCGGGTATTGGTTCAAAAATTGCTCAGCAAAGGCCACCACCGGCCCCGCCTTGTCCCCCAGCTTATCGCGAATGACACTGCTGACCTGCTCCAGCAGCTCTTCCCGGCTATCGGTAATGACCGTCGCCATATTCACGTACATCCTCCCATTCCGGTGCGATCGCCATCACACCCGGCTGATTTGTCTGAGCGGCACCTCCGGGTGCCTGGCTCTGCCCGCCTGATCACACCTGTCGCGCACTTCACCCTTACAAGCGCCAATTCACTGCCACGCGCTTACAAGGTAGAACAAAACGACAGAATAATTGTCTACTCTTCCGCCTTTGATTGCGGGTAATCCCTGCGGCATTTGCCTCTCAGCCAACTGCCGCTAAAATCGACCTGCCCGCAGACTTCGGACAAGTGGCTATATATAAGAGGGCACCTCAAAAAGCATAGATAGCCACCGCTCCGCGGCAGCGTATTGAAACAGGAAATCGGCAAAAGAAGTGACGATATGGACACACGCCAGCAGATAAAAATTCTGGGTGATTGGCTGGAGCAGCAGATTATTGGCCAGGAGACTTTGGTCAATCGGATTCTCATAGGATTGTTGGCCGATGGGCACCTTCTGGTTGAGGGTGCGCCGGGCTTGGCCAAGACAAAAGCGATCAAAACCCTGGCAGATGCCATCGAGGGCGACTTTCATCGGGTGCAGTTCACCCCGGACCTGTTGCCGTCGGATATCACCGGCACGGACATCTACCGCCCGGAAACCGGTGAATTCCATTTCCAGCCAGGACCCGTGTTTCATAACCTGATCCTTGCGGACGAAATCAACCGGGCGCCGGCCAAGGTACAGTCGGCGCTGCTGGAAGCCATGGCAGAACGGCAGATCAGTGTGGGACGCAAAACCTATTCCCTGCCGGAGCTGTTCCTGGTGATGGCCACCCAGAACCCCATCGAGCAGGAGGGAACCTACCCCCTGCCGGAGGCGCAGCTCGACCGCTTCCTGATGCAGGTCAATCTCAGCTACCCGAATGCGGAAGCAGAAACCAAGATTCTGAAACTGGCCCGCGCGGAAGCCAGCCACGGTGAAGGCAAGCCGGAAAATATCATCAGCCAAGAAACCCTGTTCGCCGCACGCCGGGAGATACTCGACCTGACCATGGTCGAGGCCGTGGAAACCTATATCGTGCAGCTGGTCATCGCCACGCGCGAGCCCCAGCGCTACGACAGTGAACTCGCCAGTTGGCTCGATTTCGGCGCCAGCCCCCGGGCCACCATCGCACTGGACCGCTGCGCCCGCGCTTATGCCTGGCTTTCCGGGCGCGATTACGTCACCCCGGACGATGTCATGGCAATTGCCCCGGATGTACTGCGCCACCGCCTACTACTGAGCTTCGAAGCCGAGGCTGCCGGCGCCAACGCCGACCGTGTCATCCGTCGCCTGCTGCAACTGGTCCCGGCGATCTAGGTCATTGAACGTGGTTGAAACACTGAATCACAGTGAGCTGGAGCTAAAAGGCGCCTATCCCGAGGTGACGCCATTGGTGCGTCTGCGCCACATTGCCCGCCAGTTGCGCCTGTTCAAACCCCGGGTCAACCGCAGCGACCAGGCGGGCAACCTGCTTACCCGCTACCGCGGGCGCGGCATGAACTTCGAAGAAGTTCGCTACTACCAGCCGGGTGACGACGTCCGCTCCATCGACTGGCGGGTAACCGCACGCACGGGGAAAACGCATACCAAACTGTTTCAGGAGGAACGCGAGCGCCCGGTGGTAATTTTGCTGGACCTGCGCTCGCCCATGTTCTTTGGCAGTCAGAATGCATTCAAATCTGTGGCGGCCTGCAGCATCGCTGCCGCCCTTAGCTGGGCGGGTCTACAGCACGGCGACCGCATCGGCGCACTGATATTCGACGACAACGACGTCAACACCGTGCGCCCGCGGCGCAGCCACCACGCAGTGCTCGCAGCCATTCACGGAATGGTCGAATCGGCGACCGCACTGAGCAGCCCAATCCCCGCCAATGGTTCCCAGGCATTATCCACGCTGTTAGAAGAAGCTCGCCGAGTTGCCCGTCCGGGCAGCGCCGTATTCCTGATCAGCGACTGCCACGATCTCGACCAAAATTGTGAGCAGGCCCTGTACTCACTCACCCGACATGCGGACCTCCAGGTACTGCGGGTAACCGATCCGTTGGAACAGGAGCTTCCGCAACAGGCCGTCACCATCAGCGATGGTCAGCAGCGCACCTTTTTAGGAAAGGGAAACCAGGGGTTACGCCAGTTTTTCGCCCGTCACCAGCAAGAGGTTCGGGAAAACGCCGCGCAACTGTGTCGCCGGCTGCGCCTGCCACTGCTGGACTTTGATAATACCCGGCCGGTCGTACCGCGCTTGCTCGCCACCTATGGCGACCGACAACCCTCCCCGGGCCGGAGGCACGCGTGAGATCGGCGGGATCCTTGGTCAAACAGGCCGCACCACCCCAGCAGCCGCAACTGACACCAGAGATGCAGCAGTTGCTGGAACAGCTCAAGGATATTCACGAGCCAGCCCCTATTGGCTGGTGGCCACTGGCCCCGGGCTGGTGGATACTCGCGGGCACATTAACCGCCCTGGTATTTGCCGCTGTCTGGCTGTTTTTTTATTGGCGCCGCCAGCGTCAGAAAAAGCAGTACCGAATTGAAGGTGTTCGCCTGTTAAAAGAACTCGATTTGCAGCAGCCTCGCGCTGTCGAGGCGATCAACGTTTTGCTCAAGCGTGTGGCGGTGGTCACCTTTGGTCGCGCCCGATGCAGTCCACTTACCGGCGAGCAATGGATTCGCTTTTTGCAGTCCACCGCCGACACTTCGATGCCGGAAGCCGCGCGTCGAGCCATTCTGGAGAGCCTGTACAGCGCGAAAGACCCCGATGCTCACAGCCTGAATACACTGCGTACATACGCCGAGGAGTGGATGCACAATCACCAGCGGCAAGAGAACCTGGGAAAACCGAACGATTCGCATAAGAACCCCGAGGTCAAGCATGTTTGAATTCGGACTGCCCTGGGCATTTCTGCTACTGCCGCTGCCTCTCCTTGCCCGCAAGCTGCTGCCCAAAAGTGAACCACTGAGCAGCGCCCTTAAAGTGCCTTATTACCAGCAGTTGCCCGAAAAAAATGGCGGCGCCGCGGGTAACCGCTGGAACCTGTTGATGCTCTGGCTACTCTGGGTATTGCTGCTTTGTGCCGCCGCCCGCCCCCAGTGGTATGGAGAGCCCATTACCCAGACCACCAGCGCCCGCGATTTGCTGATCGCCGTGGACATATCCGGAAGCATGGAAACCCCGGACATGATTCTGAACAGTAATCCTGCCATGCGTATTACCGCGGTAAAAAATGTGGTGGGGGATTTTGTACTGCGCCGCAAGGGCGATCGACTCGGCCTGGTGCTTTTCGGGACCCGCGCCTATTTGCAGGCACCACTGACTTTCGATCGGCAAACCGTCGATACCCTGCTCAATGAAGCGCAGATCGGCTTTGCCGGTCAGGGAACCGCGATTGGCGACGCTATCGGTCTCTCTGTAAAGCGCCTTACCCAACGGCCAGCAGATCAGCGCGTACTGATTTTGCTGACCGACGGCGCCAACACCGCCGGTGAAGTCGCCCCACTGAAAGCCGCCGAGCTGGCCAAACAGGCCGGCGTGCGCGTGTATACCATCGGCGTCGGTGCCGACGAAATGGTGCAGCCGGGGCTGCTCGGTTCCCGCTTTGGCGCGCGCCGGGTTAATCCGTCCCGGGATCTCGACAGCGACACCCTGCAGGCCATTGCCGACGAGACCGGCGGTAAGTATTTCCGCGCACACAACCCCCAGGAACTGGTGCAGATTTACCAGGAACTCGATCGACTGGAACCCGTGGAACAGGAAGCGGAAACCTACCGCCCACTGAAGTCCCTGTATGTCTGGCCACTGGGTATCGCGCTATTGCTTTCCCTCCTCTGGGCCGCCCTGCCCCTGATTGCATCTGGAGTGTCAGAGCTGCAACTGCGCAATAGCAGAAACGGCGACAAGCAGAACGGGGGCCAGCCCGCGTGAACTTCCTCGCCGACCTCCATCAGTTCCATTTCCTGCGGCCGGGCACCCTTCTGCTGATCCTGCCCGCGGCACTGCTTTGCTGGGCGCTGGCTCGCACGGTGTTTGCCAGTGGCCGGCTGCAAAAAATCATCGACCCCGACCTCCTCCCGCATCTGCTGCTGAAAGGTGGTGAAAAACGTCCCTGGTTATTTACACTGATCTTCGCACTGCTGACCTGCGCTATTGTGGCCCTCGCCGGGCCGGCCTGGCGCAAGTTGCCGACACCGGTGTACAGCAATCAGGACGCAGTAGTTATTCTGCTGGACCTGTCACCGTCCATGATGGCCACGGACCTGTCACCCAACCGGTTGACCCGAGCACGCCTGAAAATCCTCGATATTCTCAATCAGCGTAAAGACGGGCTGACGGCACTGGTAGCCTATGCGGGAGAAGCCCATATCGTCACGCCGCTTACCGATGACACGGCCACGATCGCCAACCTGGTACCTTCCCTGTCACCAAGGATCATGCCAGTTCCGGGCAGCAATATTGAAATGGCCGTACAGGAAGGTTTGCGACTATTGAAAGACGGTGCCGGTGGTCAGGGGCGCTTGCTCGCCGTTACCGACGGTATTGCGAAAGCTGCCGTGGGAACTATCAAAAGAGAAATGGACAACAGTAACGCGACCCTTTCCATCCTTGCGGTAGGCAGCGGGGAAGGCAGTCCAATCCCGAAAAATACGGGAAGTGGTTTTATTACCGATGACAGCGGCTCGATCATCATTGCCAACTTCGATCGCCGAGAACTACAGCGCCTGGCCAATAGCACCGGCGGCAAGTTTGCCCAGATCACCGTGGATGACAGCGATATTGCCCGAGTACTGCCGGACAACGCTTCGCCGCAACAGGCGGAGCTCACCGAGCGGGAATTCGACCAGTGGAATGAAGAAGGGCCGTGGCTGGTACTGCTGATACTACCCTTTGCCCTATTCCTGTTCCGCCGAGGCACCCTCGCCTGCACCCTGCCACTTAGCCTCCCATTAATGGCACTGCTGGCAACCCCGGATGCCGGCGCACAGGAAGCGAGTAACCTTTGGCAAACGCCAAACCAGCAGGCGGAGGAACTTCTGCAGCAAGGCGATCCTCAAGCTGCAGCCGAAATTTTTGAAAACTCCCAATGGCGCGGCACCGCGCAATACCGCGCGGGTGAATTCGAAGGAGCCGCGAAAAGCTTCGCCGAAAGCGCTGACCCACAGGGTCTCTACAATCTCGGCAACAGCCTCACCCAGCAAGGCCAGTTTGATCAGGCGATCGAAGCCTTTGACCGGGCTATCCAGCAAAACCCCGAGTTCGCCGACGCGCACCACAACAAAAAAATCGCCGAAAAGCTGAAAAAACTGCAACAGCAGCAGCAACAAGACCAGCGATCCCAACAGGGCGATCAGCAACCGGATCAGGATCAGCAGCAAAACCGGCAGCAGGATCAGCAATCGTCGAATCAATCGCAGCAGGATCAGCAGCAGAGCGATTCCGATCAGTCCTCACAAGAGCAACAATCCCAAAACCAGCAGCAGGCAGGTGAAGAGGACCAGCAACAAGACGCTAACCAGGGCGAGCAAGACCAATCCGATCAAGAACAACAGGAACAGCAGGCGGATAGCCAGCAGCAAAACCAGGACGGCAAAGAGTCCGAACAACAGGCCAACGCCCAGCCACAAGAGTCCCAAAGCGAACTGGACCCGGAAACCCAGCAGGCACTGGACCAATGGTTACGGCAGATCCCTGATGATCCCGCCGGTCTGATGCGAGAAAAATTCAAATATGAAAGCCTGCAACGCCGTCGCGCCTATCGCGCCGGCGAATGGCAGCCCCCGGAAAACGGAGCCACCCAAAGATGGTAAGCCAAGTGGATAACTACTCCTTTCCCACCCGCAGGAGTCTGCCTGCAGGCGAACCGCGCGCACGCGCGAAAACCCCACGATCCGCCCGGCTCGCCTATCTGGTCCTGCTGCCACTCCTCCTGTTGGTCACGCTGTCAACCAGCGCCCAGGACCTGACCGCGTCCGTAGACCGTAACGAACTCGCTATCAACGAGACCTTGAACCTGACATTGCGTTATAGCGGTAGCCAAAGCGGCGGCCAGCCAGACTTCAACCTGCTGGAACAGGACTTCGAAGTCCTCTCCCGCCAGCAGTCCAACCAGTATCGCGTCATCAATGGCCGTGCAGAGAGCTTCGTCGAGTGGACCCTGATCCTCGCCCCACTGAAGGAAGGGAAACTCTTCGTCCCTTCCCTGCACCTGCACGGCCAGGTCTCCGATGCCATCCCCATCACCGTCAACAAAGCCGGCCAGACACCCAGCAGCGACAATCGCAAAGCATTTCTGGAAGTCGAACTGGACAAGGACAAACTGTACGTACAAGAACAGCTCCTGGTAAAAGTCCGCCTCTACACCACGGTTGGCCTGCACGACATCGCCACCGACCCGCTGCAGATACCCGGTGCCCACGTGGAAAAGGTGGATGAGCAACGCTTCGAGCGCAGAATCAAAGGCGTGGGCCATGCCGTCTATGAACTGACCTATGCGGTATTCCCGGAAAGCTCTGGCGAACTGCAAATCCCCGCGCTCAACTACGTCGCCGTCACCGGCCGAAGAGACCCCTTCTCCCTGTTTAACCGCAACGCACAACGGGTTCGCCTGCGCTCGGAAGCGAAAACCGTACAGGTAGAGCCGAAACCGGACAGTTACAGTGGTAGTCACTGGCTGCCGGCGGCCAGCCTCGGGCTGGTCCAAAGCTGGTCCAAGGACCCGGAAGAGTTCAAGGTCGGGGAGCCGATTACACGGATTATTACCTTGCGTGCGGAGGGGCTGAGAGCCGCCCAATTACCCCCTCTGCAAAAGCTTAATATCGAGGGCCTGAAAACCTACCCGGATCAGCCGCAGCAGGAGGATCAACCGAGTGTTACGGGTATTACTGGTAGTCGCATAGAAACGACAGCCATCGTCGCAACCAAGCCGGGGAGCTATCAGCTACCGGCTGTCACAATCACCTGGTGGGATACAAAAACCGGGCGTCAGCGGGCTACACAGTTGCCGGCATTTCGATTTAATGTTTCTGGGACTCCGATAGCAAATACTGCCGCGCCCGGTAACCTCACGCCCCCCACTAATCAAAGCGCCAGCGTAAAAGAAGTGGAACCAGGGTTTTGGCAGAAAGTAGCTATTGCGGCAATTGCATCCCACTTGTTCTGGATCTTATACCTGTATATATCAAGACGACCACACCAAAATAAATTTACTGACGAGCCAAAAGCACCTGCTATTCACTCAGGTCACGATTTATATAGCGCAGCCCAATCAGGCTCAGCAAAAGAACTGCAAGCTGCGCTGGCTAGCTGGAAGAAGGAAGTAGCTACAGATAATCGGAAATACACCAACCACCCACCAAAGTACTTTGCAGAGTTGAAAAAACTAGAAAAGGAAATTAATGATGCGCTTTATCAAAACCCAGCAAAGCCCATTAATCGACAGCTAGTTCAAATACTCGTTCAGAGATTAATTGAAGAAAGCTCCGCCCAGCACCCAGAGCCCCATGATAATGCCCTGCCCAAGCTTTTTGCGGGAAACTAGGGAATAGACCGATACAAACCAATTTGATGAAAACAGACAATCATTCTAATCTTACAACGGCAGCGACCACGACAGAAACTCCCCGGACTTTTGTGGCTATTGTATCTCACCGACACGCGCTCAATGTCGCAGAAGACCTTCGCCCACATAGGTGGAGGAAATCTTCGGAAAAGATTTTCCCAATCATTCTTAGCAACGTCCCTGACACTGCATTATTGAAGTACTGCGATAAATATAACCTCCCGCTAATTGAAAATACTACACAGCAAGGGTTCGGAGCGAACAACAATAAAATCTATCGTCACGCGAAAGAAAATTTAGGCCTCAAGGAAGATGATTATTTTTTCTGCATTAACCCAGACATTATTACTTCGGCAGCTGACATTATCCAACTGTCAGAGATTATGAATGCAAACCAATATACTGTCGCAGCTCCCAACTTACTAAAACCTGATGGAACACCAGACGATAACATCCGCTCATTTCCCACTCTGAAAGATATTGCTTATAGATACTTTTTTAACAGCAAGAAAAGTAACGTAGAAAAGCGAATTAAACATGGAAACGAGGTAACCGACTGGGCCTCTGGTGCATACCTGTGCTTTCGGGCTAGTACATACGAGGAAATCCAAGGTTTTGATGAAAAATACTTCATGTACTATGAGGATGCCGACATCTGCCGTAGAGCAGGATTAGCAAAGCAACCCACATATTACATACCATGTGTACAAGCCACTCATATTGGCAACCGGAAAAGCAGAGGCTTACCAACGAAACAACTGGTATACCATGTAACCAGTGCGATTCGCTTTACACTCGCGAATTCAAAGTAACCCGGCTAGATAGCAATCCGGATGAGACTGGATACAGAATACACAGAATAATGCAAAAACTGATACTCCATATTGGGCGCCACAAAACTGGTAGCAGCGCAATACAAAATTGGCTTATAGAAAATACAAACGTGCTCAAAGAGTTTGGTTACTACTACCCCAAGGAAGCACGGAAAGGTCGCGGGCATCATAAAATCGCCGAGCCAAATGCAGGTCGATTTACGGGATTTATCAGCCCACTAACAGGGGCAAGCCTCCCAGCGGCCTTGAACGAGGAACTATTTGATAACGATCAGTTCACACCTATCTTGAGCTCGGAAGCATTTCAGAACTGTCACCCACAGCTCATAAGAAATCTTTTTCGAAAGCATGATACAAAAGTCGTCGTTTACCTCCGTAATCATGTCGATTATTTAGCATCCGCATACACACAGTGGATTCACGCGAGCAATTATAAGGGCTCAATAAGACGCTACTTTCTTACCAGTTACTCGGTAAATTATCGTCGATTCCTACAGCGCTGGGAGAAACAGTTTCCAGGTAGGTTAATTGTTCGACGATTTCAGCGCGAGCTCCTTACAAACAATGACATTCGCGCCGACTTCCTAACCCATGGACTCAGTATTGATATAGAGAAAATACCAAGACTTGCAAAGTCCACCACCAACCCCTCACTAAATCAAAAAGTATTGCAGTTTAAATTGCATTTAAACAGAACAGGCGAAGCCCTAAAATATTGCCAGCACCGCCTATATATGACTCTGCCGCTGTTAAACAAGGAGTTTCCTTCCGAGCGCGTGCAAACTCCGCACTTAATCTCTAAATGGTTGATAACGCGAAATAGAAGACGCGATTCAGAGGTTGCACAGCGATACTTTTCTGAAAAAGAGCTTTTCCACTATGAAGCCGAAACGCCAGCGCGTAGCTACAAATTAAGCAAATCCGAGCTGCACCAAATGAAGGTTGTACTTTCCGAGCTAATAGATAACAAGTGACTTATAACGAAAAATACAGACAGACACATCAAATTCTTGTTTTACGTTACACATTAAGCATTCGCTCTAAAGTGGATTCGGGCATTAAATCCCATAGGTCGGTGCACAACAAAAGGAATTGTAGAAACATACGAATTTAGGCGCAGATCAGTAGACGAGATCTGACGAGTACTTCTAATTATCTTGCTAACATGACGATCATCATCAGGCGAGATACTACCAATTCCGTATGAGTATATCTGCCAATCGTAGTGCTTTGCCGCGCCGTTCCGAGCCAAATCTTCCAAAATTTTCTCAGCACCAGCACGTGACACCAGATACCCATCAGCACCGATAGCTCTCACACTTTCCGCCACGTCGCTGTACACTTCATTAACGTTGAGTAGGTCTAGCTTTCGATTAGAGTCTAGCCACCATCCAGGAATGGAGCGATCATTCAGAAAGCAAATGTCAAAATCTTTTGGCGCAACCTCCAGCAATCTCGAAAAGCTGAATTGAAACCCTGGCAATCCGTCATCCTCGATAATAAGGCCGTAGTCTTCGCCGGACTCCACTACACGCTCTAGTGCGCGAATTTGGGATGTCCAGCAGCCGATGGAGTTTGGCGGAAGCTGTGTTCGGAATACGGATTTTCGCATCAACATTGGGACTGAACTTCCGAGTACTCCCGGGAGTCTCTGTGTTTTACACAGGGTTTTCCCGTATAGCTTCTCCAGTCCAATAAAGCGATGCTCATCGCGATCAAGGTTGATACAGAAAATAGGGACAGATGCGTTAAACCCATCAACGACATTGTGCCGTGTGAAAATTTGAAACTTGTTCAAAATTTCACGAAAAACGTCCGGACGCGCATGCTTCTCTATTTTTCCAAGGGTTTCCCCTAAATAGGCCCAGTCGTGATACGTCAGCAACAGGTTGGCGGCTACAGATGCAGACCAATTACACTTAATATTAATCTTTCTGGCAAATTCAATAGCGGAATCAATGTTCCCTCTGCGAAACATGATTTGTGACTGGTTAATCGGGATAACAGCTAAATTAGAGTCTTGATATCTGAAAATAATCGAGTGTGCGGAATCGATATCGCCTCTGCCCACCAAGAATGTGCAAAACAAGTTGAGCAACATACCAAACTGCTGCTGTCCCTTTCGGAGCGCCATATCGGAAGCTTCGACAAAATAGTACAACCGTTCTTCACTCGATGTAAATGAGGCTCCAATTTCGTCGACGAGCTGCCGAGGTGTGTCGGAGTTAGCCAATTTCGCCAAAAATTCTTCAGTGGAGCAATTCATCAGGAAATGAACCTCGGTATAATGCCTAGTCAATCAATCGATTGGCGGGGGACTGAATATCCCCTCCCCCCGATGCATCAAGCCGGTTGCAGCACAGTCTCGGCAGTAACTGCATTATTCTTTTGCGCATTCGTCCAATAAGAAACACATGGAATCTTAGAACGATCACAGCGGTGCTCGTACTTCTTGGCGACATCGTTTACTTCCGCCAACAACCCTTCAGACAAAAGTATCGGCTTTAGCCCCATAGCCAGAAAGCAGTCATTCGATACGTGAAGGTCATTTTCTGGCGCTTCGTTTCTAGGGTTGCTCATATAATTGATTTCAACACCGGATAAATCAGAAACCAAATTGGCCAAGTCCCTGACTTTATGTGTTTCCGTCATCTGATTAAAGATTCGGACGCGCTCATTAGTCTCAGGCTCGTTCTCTACAGCAAGCCGAATACAGCGCACAGTATCCTGGATATGAATAAATGCCCGAGTTTGCCCACCTGTACCATGCACAGTAAGGGGGAAACCGACAGCTGCCTGTACAACGAAACGGTTCAATACCGTTCCGTAATCCCCATCATAGTCAAAGCGGTTAACAAGTCGCTCATCACGATTGGTTTCCGCAGTGTTAGTTCCCCAAACAATACCCTGATGAAGATCGGTAATTCGGAGATTATCGTTTTTGTTATAGTATGCGAAAAAGAGTTGATCCTGCGTTTTGGTCATGTGATAGATACTTCCGGGGTTTACCGGATACAGGATCTCCTGATCTATGACATCGCCAGAATCTTTCGGGATTTTGACATTCAAGTAGCCCTCAGGGATTTTCATGCCCGCGCTACCATATCCATAGACACCCATAGTTCCCAGATGAACAAGGTGGATATCTAAAGCACTCTCCACAATCGCTGCCAACACATTGTGGGTGGCATTTAAATTATTGCTTACAGTGTATATCTTGTGCTTGGCCGACTTCATTGAATATGGCGCAGCACGCTGCTCTGCAAAATGGACAATCGTGCTCGGCTCAAACGCCAGAATTAGATCCAGCAGTTCCCGATATTCTGTAGCGATGTCGATGTTCACAAATCGAATATTTCTCCCGCTAACCTCCTTCCAGGCAGAAAGACGCTGCTCCATAGAAGAAATAGGTGTCAAAGATGTGACACCCAGCTCGTTGTCGATATTTCTGCGAGATAAATTATCAACGATAAGCACTTCATGCCCATGCTCGGACAGGTGAAGTGCAGTAGGCCAGCCACAGAATCCGTCGCCACCGAGAACCAATACCTTTTTCATACAGACCACCTAGTTAGCACCACTAGCGCTTCGTTAAAACGTTACGGTGAAGAGTCAAACCCTTGAAATTTAGGCAATCATATTTTGATAAGGTTACGGAAATATGATTAAAAGGTTACAGGCGCATGAAAGGAGTGGTAAATGACAGGATAACCTCAAGCGCAAGAGGACTCACACTTACGTTGAGAGTAAAATGATGCAGCTTATTTCCTTATATCCGCGTCACGAAAAATCGGGTTCGATTTTTGAAAAACCGACCAATGTTCGCTCGTTCCACGAGTATTCTCGACGTCTAGATGAGCACCATAATGCCTAAAAAATGCTCGCTTGGTAAATACGGACACTAAATCCACTAAGCCAGGCTTTACCGTGTACGGACCATTGACCCCCTCGGGCAAGTCACACAGTAATCGTCGCCAAACTGCCGGACCAGTAGCGCTAAATACACAATTTGATCTATTTTGACCAGTTATATTTGAGTATATATCGGCCATCAGATCAGCGAGCAAAGCGTGTATCTTTGGCGCATAAAAAATACCATTCAAAATTCCACCATCATGCCACTCGCAAATGTGCAGCTTCTGTGGCTCCTCTTTTACAAATTTAGGAACGCACTTAACGGAAAACTTCGAATCGATATAAAGGCCACCCAAACTATAAGTGGCCAGAACACGGAAAATATCAGACTTCATTGCCCACGGAATACAGTTTTCATAGACGTGAAGCCAAGCATTACCGTATTCTCTAACTATTAATTTTTTTGCTCTCTTCTCGTCAAATGCAAGTAAATTTAAGTCAGCGTTACCCGCATATAAATCTCTATAGTAATCGACTCGTTTCCGAAATAACCCGATACGGCGATACATGTCATGTTGAAACACTATTACGTTCATTTAGCCTTTGAAACCAGATTATAAAACTCACCTAGCTTCCTCGTACAAAAGCTAGCAAGAGTTCGAGTTAACCTTTCTTATATTCGTTCGCCCGAAAAAGAGGGTCGGGCGAAACCCAGCCAGCACCATATCTTGACTCAAGAAAGCCCTCAATATCTCCAGGTGCGTCCATAGTGTACTGTTCGTAATGCCACTTCTGGACAGGAAGTAGCAGCTTCGCGGGAATATCAGCGTAGCGAACTTTCGCCATCGGAAGTTTAATTCGATCCCTGGCTAAAAAGCCAAAAAATAAATCGACATTGACTGGGTGAGATTTAGAATAAATTTGAAGTAGCGGTGTCCGAGAACTATCGTTTGTACTGGTTTCTCGAACGGTCAAGCCTCGCCTGCGCAGCTCTACTTTGATTCTGTTACACAGCGGCTCGATCCCCCCCCAGTGACAGCTATCTACAACTGCCAGTAAATCAATATCATCATCATGCGCAATGAAGTCGCCATCCCGATAGAGCCCCAATAGTGTTCCGTAACAAATCATTGACGCAAAGACGTCCTCATTCAGGCGGCACACATCCAGCACATCGATTACCGTTTCAAACAAGATGTCCTTGGGGTAACTTCTTAGCGAACGACTAAAATCGTGGGCACCAATAATCAGTGGTGTGCCGTCTAACTTTTCGCCCACGCGGGCAACCATAGACTCAAGAGCACTCACCTCTTCATCACCCCAATCTCGGATCGTATGCTTGAAATAGCGAAAGGCGTGTCGCCCTTTTCCAGATAAAATAAGAGCCGAAATAAGCACCTTGCGAAGTGCGAGATTGGGCCTATCAACCAATTGCATACAGATCCAGCAAAGTTTCCAGATCTCCTCCGAGCCTTGCTGATACGTTTCGAAATTACGTTCCAGGCACGCCTCTAAGAGAGAAGCTACTCGTCCGATGAGCCGCGGGAGGTATCGATAAAAACACCAGAACCCAAATCGCGACCGTAGAGCGAGGTCAAGAATTCTGTAGGTAATTCCGGCATGTTCACCCAGTGATCGGTTTAGTAGTTCTCTATCGAGCTGCTGGAGCTTTGAATGTAAAAAGGATAATACCGAGACAGATGACGAGCCATCAAAGATACATTGTCTGTCTGAGGCTTCAGCCCCTATGTCAATCCGTATTTTTCGTGACCTATCCCACAAGCCATCGCGTCGATTGAGTAGACGAATCGCCTCTATTGTGTATGTCTTCTCAAGAGAAAAGTTCACCCATGGTTGGCACTCTTTTTTTGTACAAAAAAATGCGGACTTTCGACTCAACCAACTTTCCAATGAAAAGCGCTGATCGTTGCGCATGATGGAGCTCTGCGAACAGTCTCTCACGATTCCTTCACGTAACGAGACCCACTCCCCCTCGATTTTCAAGTCAATTTCTGACAAGTGCAGGTTGTTTACATCTTCAAGAGATATAATGAGATGATCTAGTTGCGCATTTACCGGCAACACAAAGGCAAACACATCAAGGCCGGGGACTTCAATTTCGACTTTAGGAGCGACCAGGAAGGAACGGGCACCCCCCAATTTCCCCTGCTGCAATATTAACTCGCCCAAAATATAGCCCCTACCAAATCATTAATTCTAAAATACACAAGACACAAACTTTCAGTTGTGTTTCGCTACAATCGCGATGCCAGCGAAATCAAGTGATCGCAGACATTGAGTAACTCCTGCTTTTTGTCTTGTTTCACTGACGCCACAAGTTCTTTAATTTCCGTGGTGGAAATATCCTGGGTTCGAGGCAAATAAATTACATTTACGATGTCAGAAAGGTCGTCAAACTTCCCAGCCCAGTCATCCCCCATCGCGAAAATATCCGCCTTTTCTCTAATGACGTCCGTTCGCTTTTGCTCCCAATTCGATTCCGGAAACACGCCATCCACATAACGACACGAATCAAGAACTTCTTTCCGCTGCTCATAGCTCATAATAGTCTGCTTACCCTTCAGTTCATTGAACTGATCCGTCGAGCATCCTACCACTAACCGGTCACCCAAATTGGCCAACCGCTTCAACAATCTCACATGTCCAACATGAAATAAATCAAATGTGCCATAGGTAATAACTGTTTTACTCATATCAACTCTCACAAAACTGGATCTAGCGCTTTCCATGCTCATTCGCGCGGAAGTGCTTATCTGGTACATTCCAGTTCACCCCATAGCGCGCAACCAAAAATCCCTCAATGTCCGCAGGTACCTGGTATTCCCGACCAAAGAACTCTTTGGTTGCAACAGGCTGCAATATGGACGCGGGAACACTGGAATAGTTAACGTTCCGCATCGGAAGCAATAGCTCTCCGCCGGACTCGAACGCCAAGAAAATATCCAGATGCACTTTATGCAACTTGGAAAACACTTGAATAAACGGTAAGCCTTCACGGCGATTATTAAAGTTTATTTGCGCCCGAAATCCAGCTTCGCTTAAATTTTCTACAATTTCTTTTGCAACTTCGTGTAATCCTTCCCGCCCTACGTTCGTGATACACAGCAAGTCAATGTCATCATCGTGGGCAATAAAGTCATTGTCTCGATAGAAACCCAATAGCGTTCCATAACAAAGCAACAAAGCCTTATCAGAATCATGCAGACACTTCACAACTGCATCAATAGTATCAAGTAAGGTTTCGCGGGGATAACTGGACAAAGGACGGGCAAAGGTATGAGCCGCAGGGATTAAGGGGTGTTGATACTTCTTGTGCCCAATAACTTCGACATCTTCCTCAATGCATTTTAATTCGGCTTCAGATAAAGAACGAGCGGCAATAGAGTACAGTCTAAATGCATCTCTTCGATAACCATGGCATACCAGCATGTTGATGGAAAAACGTGCCGCAAAAAAGCTTAGCCCCGACTCGAAGAAGCTAAATACACTGGATAGGGAGCGGGCCAAACTAGAACTAAAGAAGTCTACCGATTCGATACTACTAGATGGAAACTGATACTCTGCCCCGAACCTCTCGACTATCCCACAACAGGATTCAATGGTTAACGGACTAGTGCAGATGCAATTCTGAAGCTCAGAAAGCAAATTACAAACATCAACCGGAGGTGAATCAGAAACAGGAAGGTTTTCAACGGCTCGTTTCAACCACGTTAGGCGAGACTGGAGGTCAGAGCCATCGTAAATAGGATACCATCGTCCATCAGCGCAAACAGAAACCCGAAGGTTTCGGGCCCGGTGCCAAAGACCATCTCGTCGGTTAACAATCCTTAGTGCCTCTAATTCAATGTCATGTGGAAAACGCACAATGACATGCGGGTTTTCTTCCATCCGGGTAGAAAAAAAGGCACTCGTCCCATTCGCTAACGAAGCGATATCGAAAACTCTGTCATTTTTAACGGCAGAACTTTGCTCAAAAGACAGATTGTCATAATCCTTTAATGAAACCCACGTACTATGGGTATTGAAGAGGACATCTGCCAGGTGAAGATGGTTTGTATCTGCAAGATCGATTTTTACTTCTGAGACTCTTTTTCCAACATAAACCTCGAAAGGCATAGTGTCTATGCCATATATAGTAGGTCCCAAATAATTTTCGTCCCAGCGTGACCTCGCCGAATCTTCCTGTCGCTGACCAAATATTGAACGAACAAATCTTGCAATCATAAATAGTCTCAACCCACCCGGTAGCAGATCTCCGCGACAGAGACCTGACCTTCAGCAAGTAGTCCGAATAAATTTTATAAGAGCATCCAGCCTACTGCACCCAGCTCATAGACGAACCAGATACGCGGTAGCCGTTGTACTCGGGCAAATTGACTAAGCGCGCTTTTTACCGAGGCTCAGCTGCTCACATCTACTGCGATAATTTTCAAAGCGTACTGCAAAGTCTTCAATTTTGGCGATTCTCTGGGCAAGAGACTCTTTCGCCATACGATATAGAGCCAGGTCAAAACTATTGTTTTCAACCAATAGGTCAAAAACCTCATCCCCAATTTCCCCGGCCAGATAATTAATGCTGCGTTGCTCTGCCTGCAGGGAACGCGTCGTATTCTGACGCACATAACTTAAGTCAAAATTTGGAAAATACTTCCCGAGCTCTAACTCAATCAGCGCCATAGAACGATCAAAATCCTCTACGAGGCCTACCAGTGATCCGTCATTGAGCCTGTTAGCCGCAGCGGCAAGGTGCTTGATTCCGATAATTTGAGAATTCCGAATTTTGCACTCTGACGCAAGATATGCCACTTGGTAGTCCCGAATCGTCCGTCCAACATCTGGCTCCATACGCCACTTGATGTAGTCCTTCAAATCATATTTTTTTGCAGCTTCGGCACCCGGCGTATCAGATTTCTGCTTGCGCTCGAAACTGTATACGGAGAGCACTCGTAGTAACGGATGACGCAGAAAAAATACAGGTACCGACTTTATGCCCTGTAAGCGTGATGTGTTGCACATATGATGTGAAGAAATGGCCTTGACTTCCGGGTTTCCGATCAAAAACTCCTGAAGGTAATCAACTCCGCGCTGCCGCATTGGCTGGTCGTCGCGATGATCGCAGAATGCACTGCCAAAATATCGCCGCAGAGCCCAATCGAAGGTTGTTCCGGCATTTTTGAAAATATGCCCATGAGTAATAACTAAACGCATAAAACCACAGTCCATCAATTCTTCTGTACCCGGCTTTGTATCGGGTGTAAATAGAACGCTACAATTTGCAAACGGCGAGCCACCGGCACCATAAGAGTCGCATTGGCCGATCCGGGCTCAAGCTGAGGTAAACAATTCCTCGCTACCCACACTCTGAGCCTCCAGTAGCGCTAGGATCTGGTTCACAACCTTGATTCCTTCACGTAAACGTCCGCCTCTACAGTGACGCTCCAACATTGCGAGCAAACCGCAAAACTGAATATCCAAGGCAGCCTCAGCTATATCACCCTCTTCATAATCCGCGTGTGCTGAGATAATGTTTTCAGCAATTTTCTCGGGTGAGTCTGAAGGCCATAGATGGAATCCGAGCGGCTCTAATTTCCAGTCTCCCAGGCCCAACAAGCAATCGCGGCCATCTTCATGAAGAGTCAACTGTTTAACAACCGGGTCTTGAACCACCAGACTGAGAGGTAAAGCCTTGATCCTTTCGGATATGGCTGGAAGCTGCTCAACAAGAGAGTCAAGCCTGATTTTTTCGTCAGAATCGGCTAAAAGCGAAAGTCGTGACAGTAGGACAGGGTTAATCCGATCTGTCAGCGTGGGATGGACCGAGCAGTACTCTTCAACTAACGCCGAGTCAAAAGTAAGTAGTTGAAGCCTAGAATGTACACTGATGATCGTGTCCCGATCTCGAGTAAAGTTCCAGCCCGCGGCCAGCTCAAATGCGTGGACCTGATAGCCACCCACCTCGGTTACCCCAATGAACTTCGGGATAACCCCCAAGGTCTCGAGATCGGGGTAGAGTTCCAGCTCGTTTTTTGCTGTTCTCGCCTTATTGCTTTCATAAACCTTAAGCAACAAATTTGCATCGCCAGAACAACATTGAACAAGACTCATCCAGGGAAAAGGTGATTCGACCCATTCACAGGTGGAGTCTAACCCCACCTGTACCCCGAGCGCGCTCAAGGCTTCAGAAGTAAACTCTTCCAGTGACCCTTGTGACATTTTGTCAATAAAGGCACCACTGTTACCCGCTCCCGGTAACTTTGCATGCCCACGATAGAACAGCTTCTGAACTGCAGCTTTCTTCTTACTAAACCAGACAAGATTACTCGCTTTCTGAGTCACTGCTCCCAACAGCCTTCTGCCCAGGATTATAGATACGACCCCTTGAAGAAACTCCGGTGGCCGCTCAGAGAGAACGAAGGCATAGACCAGAAAACAAAAACAAGCGATAAAAATCAGATTGGAGGCTCTACCCAGTATTGTGGGCGGACTATCAAGAAAAGCATCACGAAATTTACTGGATGCCGAAGCCAGCACTGCAGCGGCCACGACCACAAAGCCTAGCGCAGCCACCAAAAATGCCAGGAAGTCCAGATATACAAACCCGATTACCAGGCTCAATGCCAACAGCAGAAATGTACTTCCTCTTGCACTTACAATGCCGTTGTATGCCGAAATCAGAAAATCATTGCCCGTAAAGCGCCCCTTTTTATGCAAAAAAGAAAATTTTCTCGCATATTTATCCGCCGATTGATTTAAATACCAGTCCTGTATCAACACTACAATATGGAGCACCACAATCAGGGCCGTGAGTATCCCAGCCCATTCGGCCCGGGAGATTCCGGGCACAAACCTGTCAAACATTACAGGCATCTGCGGCGCAGCCAAAATCAGAACGATTTTAATCGGCAAAATAAAAACGAACAGTTCAAGAAAGCTTTTTATAAAACTCACTAGAACGTCGGAGAAAAATCGAGCAGGTGCTACGACGATAAACTGCCGGCAAATCTTTCTACGGCTAACAAAAAGTGCCGCTGTGCTGTTAATAAGACTCTTCATAGAAAATACAACTCATTCTATTAGTGCCGGACACGCTAAAAACAACGTTAAGACTCCAAACGCAACCAAGTAGCTTGACTATTCCTTTATGCGCATCAGGGGGCACGGCTATCCCGTCACTCGTCAATACCGCACAAAATATGCCTATCAATAGCGCCTCTGACCACTTCCTTACTGAAGAATTGCTCAATAAAACCCGGGCGCTCAGCCAACTGCTTCTCGCAAAGGGATTCTTTGGTATATAGCGCTATCAATTCGTGTGCGAAATCATCGGCACTCTCAGCAACGGCCATAACTGTTTCGGATGCTGGAATTCCCTCTGCACCGATTGGTGTCGTAACCAATGGTACACCGGCTTGCAATGCTTCCAGAACTTTCCCCTTCACACCGGCACCGTAACGAAGAGGAACCACGCAAACGCGAACAGCACGGTAAAGCTGCTCTAACTCGGCATCACTCACAAAGCCGTGCACTATTACATTTGCTGAAGCAAGAGCACTGATTTCATCTGGAACATTGGAACCAACGACATGAAGGCGCACCTCAGGGTCAACGGCACGGATCTTCTCCATCACCTCACTTATAAACCACAGGACCGCATCAACATTCGGAGTGTGGGTAAACCCACCGACAAACAGTAAGTCTTTTCGAGCAGAAAACTCGTACGGCTCGATACTTGTAGAGTCGAGCACATATAGAGGTAATTGCGCGACATCCGTTGCAGGTGCAATTTCCCGAACAGCATCCACTTCCACATCCGATGGATAGAGTACGGTATCCACTTGCTGAAAAATCCGGATTTCGCGCGCCTTCCAGCTTTCCGCATCTTTCTTTAGTTTTTCGTCACCAGCGACCACGGCTTCACGCTCTGTACGCAGGTAATGAAGATCATGCCCAAAGTAAACCAAGCGCGGACAATTCTTAAGCGCCTTAATTTCCGCTATAAAATCTTCGGTAATATGTGGCCGGTGCAGATAAATGACATCAAGGTATTTTGCGTTCTCCTCAAGCCAGAGTTTCCAGTTCCGAGCTATTGTTTCACCATAAAGCACTTCAACACCAAGTTGCTGAAGGGTCTCGGTATATGGCTGGTGAGGAAAGAAGTTTGCCCCGAGAAATTTAACCCGAATCCCCATTTCAACCATGGTTTTCACATAGAGGAAGGTCGACCTGGATCCGGCATCCTTATCGTAAAAAGGCACGTAATGGTCGATAAACAACACTGTCGGCTGGTCGCCCGCTCTTTCCCGCGCATCGAATACATCAACACCTACATCGCAGCTATTCGCTTCGAGCTCGGCCTTCCACTTCTTGCGCAATACCACTTGATTAATACGCTGCTGCTTCTTGATACCAGAATTGATATCGCTACCGTGGCTTACACCTTCAAAATGCACCACCTTCGATGCAGGCTGGTAAACCGTCCGCAAGCCGCGAGCTCGGATCTCGAACGCAAGGTCCGTATCTTCATAATAAGCGGGACAAAAACGCTCATCGAAGCCCCCTAGCTCATCCCACAACCCCTTTTCAAGCAGTACACAGGCACCGGAGATATAATCTACGTCCCGAACATAATTGAACTCGGGTAAGTCCGGATTTTGACCTCGACCATAGTTCCAGCCACTCGCATCGCGCCAGATAATGCCACCCGCTTCCTGCAATACTCCATCTTCAAATAGCAGCTTGGGACCAACTAGTCCGACGTTTTTCTGCGTTGAGACCACATCCAATAGTGATTGCAACCAACCTGGCTGCGGATTGGTGTCATTATTCAAAAGGACAAGATAACGCCCCTCAGCAAATCTCGCGGCGTTGTTGCAGTTTTTCAAAAAGCCCAGGTTGACATCGTTGCGCACAACACGAATATTTTTTATGCGATCTCCGATGGACTCCGTAATATCACTCGAGCGGTCATCGGCAATGATCACTTCATATGGAATATCACTGGTGTGTGCCAGAACAGATTGCAGACAGGACAACGTGGTGGGGTACTGGTTGTACACCGGAATAATAATGCTGACCAGTGGGTTCTCGTACGCCGGAAAGGTGAGCTCTACAGACTTAGATGACACCTCGTCAACCGGGAAAATCACCGGTTTCTCTGCCACATTTGCATCTAGCGGGAAGCGCTGCTCAATCCAAGCGGCGCCATTCAATTTTTCTATTCCGAGGAGTACGCGCACCAAGCGTTTAAAGCGATGCCAGGTAAAAATGTGTAGGCATGCGTAAGGGTTAGCCAGCGCGTACCGTAAAACCTGAATGAGATACTTTAATCGATTAAATCCACGGCTTTCTGCTGCCGCAAGATCTTCCCCATGGTCGCACTTAAAGCTTTTATAGTCGGACCAAAGGCTCCAAAGATAACCGGCCTTCCCGCTTCGGCGCGTCAGCTTTGCAGCCGCCCAATCTGCCAACCGATTGAATGCCCCCCGCATGCCACGTAACGCGCTTCCGATAGCGGCCTGCTGATGTACCACCTTTTGATATAGCTGAGAATTTACATCTTCCAGAGCTTGAAGATGCTCTTCGTCAAGTAGCTCTGGGTCAGCCGGGATACCACTCTCAATGAATTGGGCATACGCAGACGATAGATACTCTGAGCGATGCGAACCAATCGCTGCTGGCGAAACCATGTGGGCGAAGCTGGTTCTCTCGTCTGCCGGCAAGCGCGCGATATCCAGAGCCTCGTCCAAATAACGCCGCCCCCCCACCAGCGGAATCCGGCGGCCAAAAGCCTCAAGCGCCAGTGCTACCTTACCGATTTTACTCTGCGCAACCTGACTCATACCCGAAGAAAAGCGCTCAAGCTCTCCGGCCAGATACGCATTTTTCTCACTTTCTGCTTCAATATCATTGCTGATTTGAGGCTCTAGCACTTCGGGTCGCTCACTACACGTTTCATTCATTGGGCTTAAATACATCCATAATTGCCGATTCAGGCACTTTTTGCGTGTTCTTTCAATACGGTGTGAAAATCGACTCCACGCTCTTCCTGAAACTGTAATGCAGCCTCGTATAGTTGCGTCAATTCGCTTTTTGATGATGCACGAAAGGTCGCATAGCGGACAACACGCTCAACATGGCCGATCAAGCGCCCTAAAATCGACCGCCGAAACATATAAACCTTGGCATAGGAAACGCACAAACGGTGAAACAGATATTCACCTTTCTCTTTTTCTGACTTGTATTTATCCAGCAACAGCTGCTCTACAGAATCACTCATAAAACCCCCGAATATTAAAAATCAACTTTCTCTAGGAACGACCGAATCGAAGCGGGCGCACGCAAATTTATACAGCTCCAGATCGTACTTGTTTCGATCACAAAGCTCCCCGTATAGCGCTTCACCAAGTTCCCGTCGAACAGTCATCAATTTATCTTCCAACTGCTGTGCAGCAACCTGGGTAGTATTTATCTGTCTATTTATGACTTTTAGCTCGGGGAAATGGTACTGTAGGCAAAAGTGCATACGCAGCAATGACTCGTGGAACCGCTCAACCAGACCGAAGAAAGCCAGCTCTTCAAGAAACGTTTTTGCTCGCTCCAAACGCTCTTCGCCAGTGGTTGCATGCCGTGGTTTGTCACCTTCAACTGATTCGTTCGACAGTTGCAATACTTGAAAATCAGCAATAGGACCATGGTTTTTCGGGTCCAGTTTCTCCCGAACGTATTCCGCAAAAGTACCCTTCGGTTCAGCTAACCCCAATTGCTTTTTCCACTCGAAAAGGTACGCAGAACGCGCTCTATCGAGCGGGTGGCGAAGGAACACCAACGGGAAGACTTCATACTCCCCCTGGGGCAGAGGTGGCATCGCCTGGTGGGAGGAAATCGCCCGTGCCGTCGGATGTCGATCGATAAACCCCTGCATATCCGCGGGCAGAATCTTTGCCGAAGAAGTCTCTTTATCAAACTTTAACCAGGTTTCGCCAAAACTTTGACGAAGGATCTCATCAATCGATGAACCTGCATTTTTGAACAGGTGGTAATGTAAAATCAGTTTTCTCACGGGAAGCTACCAACTGCCAGTCAGCTGGACTGACCTTCTCCATCGCAAACCCGGTACCCAGTGACCGCAAGTCCGAGCTTTCGCTGATCTTCACCATTACCTAATTCCGCTGGGCTTAATGTACGGACCAGTTTTACTTCAATCCGCGTAGCCCGAGCACCCTCGCTCGCCGGCACACGACAGGTCAGGCCGCGCGTCTGGCCGTCAAAATCGAGATCCACCTGTTGTGCCTGCCCATCTACGAGGATTTTGGCCTCTTTAAGCAACTCGTCATCATCCATCGCGGAGATAAAGCCCAGACGAAACACCTTGTCGACATTTCGCAGTACCGGCACGTCAAACACGATCTCCGGTGCTGGCCCGGTCCAACTATAGGCAAGGCCTTCGGGTGTATATTCAACACCGTACATATTCTGGTTTTCACCAAACACCGCCGCGGATACCTCTACTCGCGCCTGGGGCGCGTAGTTGTGTTCCGCCACCGGTTGCGCCATCGCAGGTGTCCGCGTGTCTACAGTGGCCTTGCTGAGCAACACTTGCTCTAATATCTTAATTCGAGCAGACATTTGCGCCTGGTTCTCAACCAGCACGTCCGCCACAGCCTTCAAATGATCATAGGGGTTCGCACTGGCTTCTACAGCGGCCAACACTCTTGCCTGCAGCGCCTGGGTGTTATCTTTCACCAGCGCCTCAAAATAGCGTAAATCGTCGGCCATCGCTTCAACTTCACCGCGCTCAATACTGCTCATTTTTTGTACTCCAACTGTATTCCTGACCGCATCACGCCAACGCGTACCTGGTCAAATGGCCTTCATTATAAAAAACGTAGAATTATACCCACGAACCCGAGGGGAATCAGCCGTGTACGGCCAAATTTGAGAGCGAATTACAGGGGAAATGAGACCGGGCGGTTACGCCCGGCAGATAGAGGTGCTATCGGCGGAAATCCGCCTGATTTTCGAGAAACCATGAATAGGCCTGTTGCAGCCCATCTCTAAGGGTGATAGAGGCCCGCCAGCCAAGCTTCGACAAGCGATCCACATCCATGAGCTTGCGCATGGTGCCATCGGGCTTACTGGTATCCCACCGTATAGATCCCGGGAACCCCGTTACTTCTGCGACCGTTTCGACCAGCTCACGGATTGTACAATCCACGCCGGTGCCGACGTTGATATGACTCAGCATGGACTCGGTATTCGCGCTGTAGCGCGCCCGATCCAACTCCATCACAAACACAGAGGCCGCGGCCATATCGTCTACGTGCAGGAATTCCCGCATCGGTGTACCGCTGCCCCAGGCTACGACTTCCGCATCTCCATGCTCTTTCGCCTCATGAAAGCGCCGCAGTAACGCGGGGATTACATGGGAGTTTTCCGGGTGAAAATTGTCATTGGGCCCATACAGGTTGGTGGGCATGACCGAACGATAGTCGCGTCCGTACTGGCGATTGTAGGATTCGCAGAGTTTAATACCGGCTATCTTGGCAATCGCATAGGGCTCGTTGGTGGACTCAAGCGGCCCCGTCAGAAGCGCAGACTCTGCCATCGGCTGCTCCGCTTCTTTGGGATAGATACAAGAAGAGCCCAGGAACAGCAGCTTCTCCACACCGGCAAGATGCGCGGCGTGGATGATATTGCATTCCATCATCAGGTTCTCGTAGATGAACTCTGCGGGATACGTATTGTTGGCATGGATACCACCCACCTTGGCGGCAGCCAGATACACTTCGTCGATCCGCTCGCTGGAGAAGAACGCCAATACTGCGTTTTGACTGATCAGATCCAGCTCATTACGAGAGCGCACAACCAACTCAACATCATCGCGAAGCTCAAGCTGACGAATAATCGCAGAACCGACCATCCCACGATGACCGGCAACAAAAACCCGTTTCTTGCTCATATCAACCCCGCCCTACTCTTTAGCCACGGACACATCAAAGCCGTGCTCCTTGAGCAACGCATGCTGCTTAGCCTTGGCGAGGTCGGCCTCCACCATTTCCGCACACATATCTTCAACGGTGATTTCTGGTACCCACCCCAATTTTTCCTTGGCTTTGGAAGGGTCACCCAGGAGTGTCTCAACCTCTGCAGGGCGGAAATAGCGGGGATCTACTCGCACGACTACGTCACCAACAGAAACGCCTGGCGCATTATCTCCCGTGATCGCGCTGACCGTCGCGATCTCGTCCACACCCTTACCGGAAAACTCCAGTTCAATGCCAGCATACCGAGCAGACATACAGATAAACTCACGCACCGAAATCTGCTTGCCGGTAGCGATCACGAAGTCATCGGCCACTTCCTGCTGCAGCATCATCCACTGCATGCGCACGTAATCCTTCGCATGCCCCCAGTCACGCAGAGCATCCATATTGCCCATATACATACAGGCCTCAAGACCTTGCGCGATATTGGAAATACCTCGGGTAATCTTGCGGGTTACAAAGGTTTCACCACGGCGAGGGGATTCATGATTGAACAAGATCCCGTTACAGGCATACATACCGTAGGACTCGCGATAATTGACCGTAATCCAATAGGCGTACATCTTGGCCACTGCATATGGTGAGCGGGGATGGAAAGGTGTAGTCTCCTTCTGTGGAATCTCCTGTACCAAACCATACAGTTCGGAAGTTGAGGCCTGGTAGAAGCGGGTTTTTTTCTCCAGCCCCAAGAAGCGAATCGCTTCCAGCAGTCGCAAGGTGCCCATGGCGTCCACGTCTGCAGTGTACTCAGGCGCCTCGAAGGAAACCGCTACGTGGGACTGAGCACCCAAGTTATAGACCTCGTCCGGTTGCACATCCTTCAAAATACGGGTCAGGTTCGAAGAATCCGTCAAATCGCCGTAGTGGAGGAAAAAGCACGGGTTACTCTCATGGCGATCCTGGTAAATGTGATCGACTCGCTCGGTATTAAATAGTGATGCACGGCGCTTGATTCCATGGACCTCATAACCCTTGCTTAGCAGAAACTCCGCCAGATAAGACCCGTCTTGCCCTGTTATTCCAGTTATTAGTGCCTTTTTCACAACTTTGACCTTAAAAAATATACCTAAAACTAGCGACTAAGAGTCGCTGCAAAAAATATCAAGGGAATAAACTTTATCGATAACATCAACAAGGTCTTCCGATAATCGATTGACCAAAATAAGGTCCGATCGGCTCTTGAATACGCTTAATTTTCTTTCTGCGCGCGAACTAAAAAATCTATAACTCTCTAATGCAGGCTCAAATATAATTATTTCTACACCTCTATCCCTAATTCGTTTCATTACCCCTTGTATTGAAGTAAAACGAAAATTATCTGAACCGGTCCTCATAACTAAACGGTAAACACCCACCGTAACCAACAACAGTAATATTCGCAAATAATCACCGCGCCTCAAAAAATGACATACCTATTAAAAAGCTCAAGTTGCTGATATCTCTATTACAAATCAAATATAGCCAAATTTTTTCATAAACCCTGCATAGCGAGACTCAATAAACTCTACACTCTCTTGGGAGAGTCGAGTTTTATAATTTCCAGGATGAACCTGCCGGATATGCTTACTTTCATCCTCCGCCTCTGGAAACACATCATGCTTTTCAACAATTTTTATTAACTCTTCAGCGTCAACATCAAATCCTAAGATTTTACTAAGATCTTGAGCCCACGCCATTTTTTCATAAATCACATCTTCATACTTGAACAAATGTGTATTCTCATCAATCAAATCTACAAAGGCTTGCATATTTCGAACTGCAATCCCCCCCTTATCTGCCAAGATAAATTCATCGAGCGTCATCTCAGAAACCTCGGCGCGATTTTTAAGAGAACTTTCACGTGTAGCCCCAGATTTGGGAACACCGTGACTTTTTGCAATAGAAAAGTAATAAGAAACAAGCAAGTCTCTTGGGTCTCGAATTAGAAAAATCTTCTTGCCTCGTTTAAAAGAACCCAAAGAGGGAATTCTATGCAGCGAACGAAACCCGGTGAAAATAAATCCGTCTTGATCAAGAAACTCATACAGACTTTCAGGCCAGCTAGCAGTCGGGACACCTTGACGCCAGGCCAGTAATTCAACAGGAATATCCACTTCACCGGCGGATTTAGCAAGATCTTTGATAAGATTATTTAGCAAAGTAGAGCCAGTTTTGTGTGCACCCACGACAAATACTGATGGTTCAGATCTAGGATGCTCAGGAGCAGGCAAGTTAAAAGTTAATTTTTCCCCTCTAACTTCCACCTCAAATTCTATTTTATTGACTTTCATAAAATACCCTTAAAATTGAACAAACTCTGAGTGTAATTACAATGCCGCCACATACTGTCAATCGAATTTCTGAACCCAGTTTTCATACCGCAAATCCCAAACATCAGTGCGGAAACCGGTTAATTGAGAAAACCTCGAAACTTCAGCGATAATATTTTCATATATTTCGTCAAGTACTACTTTGTCAAATTTCAAAGTGGTAGTCTTTTGCCCAACGGAGGGACTTACATTCAATTTGATAACATCATCACTAGTGACATTTGGCAGCCCTAGAAATTCATATATTTTTTGAGCTGTTGAACTTTGATCTCTCACAACATCTTCAAAGTTACAGAAATAGAATTTCTTTAATTCAAAGTATTCTAGATACGGCTTTATCTGACTCGCATAGCAACTGGTATTGAATGCAGGGGCAAAGGCGGAACTTCTTTGAAAATCAACGAAACTAAGCCCTTGCCAATTCTTCCGCTTTAATAAATGCCGATAAAATGACTGAATTCTTTCCAAAGGATTTCGGACGATATAAATAAAGCGGAAATCGCTCCCCACCTCTCGCATCCTTTCCGCAATTCGATACTTGCTGGCTATATCGTGATAGGTATATCCCGTTGTTGATTCGCCGAAATACCGCTCGTTTGAATAACCTTTAGCCATATAATTTTTTAGAAGGTCTTCATGAGATTGAACATTGCGTGTTATTCGATACTTCGAGAGAAAAGACTTTGCTTCCTCAAACGGATAAAAGAACATTGGCTCTTTCACAGGGTTCGACATGAAAATATCTGGGTGCTCATTGAGAACAGCATGAAGCGTAGTCGTAGCGCACTTTTGTGAACCAAGCAGTATAAGGTTAGGTGTTGGAGTCGACATATGCTACCTTTAATTAACTTTGGTTATTAAGTATTTTTTGAATTGTCAAGGATGTTCATGTAAATAAGATCACCAAGCAACCAATGAACCGTTTATTAATATAATTCTTCGAGTTAATTTTTTGCCCGCTTTCGTCGCTCATGACGTAGTCGAGATATAGCCATTTCTGACTTCATTCTACCCCGCAGTACTTCTATTGAGCTACCCTCAACGCTCATATAGTTAATTTCGCTTTTAGAGGCCAAACTAGCACTCTCTTCACTGCTTATCTTGTTGTATAAATCCATATAACCCTTCAAAGTCTTGGTTTTGGAGAACCTCTGTAAAGCAAATGAAGAACAATACGCTCTATCGACAGGCCTTGTGACGAGCCGATAAATTCCATGCGCCAACTCCTCGTAGTCACCCACCGGGGCCAAAGCTCCTAAACTAGAATCTTTCAACACCTCCGCCATGATCCCGGTCTGAAAGCCCAAAACAGGAGACCCGCAAGCAAGTGCCTCAATAGCCGTATTAGAAAATGTCTCTTCAAGTGAAGGTACCGCAACCAAATCCACGGCATTATAAAACTTCCGCAAAAGTGCCACTTCATCAGTTTGAGGCATTTGAATTACCTCATACGGCATATCCAAATCAAGCTCACTTTCGTTGGACAATAGCGCTAAAGCAACTTCTAACTCAGGATAAAATTCATTTAAACACTTTAGAGCCTTCATTAATTCATCATGCCCTTTGATGTAGCTTGAAAAAGAGGGCAAATAACCTATAACGAATTTATTTTCCGGAAAAGAGAAATAATCACGTACTTCACGCCGGTCCTCTAAAGGAAAAAAATCGTCCTCATTTACAAAATTATTTATTACAGCTTTTCTAGCATTTACTGTTAGTGGTGACCTATCTAAGATACTCCTCACATAATCACTAATAGCGACGTATGTAATGTTATCTGTATTCCATGAAGAAATCTTTTTCTGTAAAACTTGTTCTGCATAAAGATCTGCGGAGCTTCGCAATTGCGGACAAGGACCACAATTACTCTGCCACTGTGAGCAGCCATGAAAATAGTGGCAGCCGCCCGATATTGGGTTCATATCTCTGACAGTAACGGTCATTGGGATTCCGAGAATGGACATCGCAGAAATATTTTTAACGGACAAAAATTTAGCAAACCATGCCAGATTAATAACATCAGCGTCTCTCACCAAGTCAATAATAGTTTTATTCGAAATGGCGTGATCATCGATTGAAAATGTAGTAAATCCTCTTTCAGGAGCAGTTTCCAGGTGCTGAAAATCTATCGATAACTCCGGATCGAGGTATATTACGTTTGGTATATACTGACCAATCTTTTTCTGCTCTTGTCTCCTGGTTACAAACCATGAGCTCCACCCGTTTAGCAGCAATTGCTTATGGATATTCATTGTGGCACCTGAAGCACCACCTCTTCCGAGTGAACAGAAGTGATATATTTTCTTCCGCTCTTGCCCTAAATAGGATTCTGCAGCTTTAATCGCTTCATATCTATTTTTCTTAGAAAACAACTCCAGTCTTAGATTCGCATAATCGCTATTAGACCTAAATGAAGCACTAGAAGAGTCCACCATTTCTTGGATGGCGCTGCGCATCGACTCACTATCACCATTCAGAACAATCTTTGCGGTAGGGTTTTCCTCTCCTACAACTTCAGGAATACCGCCAGCATCAGTTCCGATAACCGACAAGCCAGACGATATTGCTTCCAAAATCGACACACCAAAGGTTTCCGTTCTTGGTGGGATTGAGTCATCATAAGTAGATGGCAGAGCAAACAAGTCAAAATTCGCGAGGTAACCAGGCGATTCATCAAAATTTACAAAAGGTACAAAATCAATGTTTTTTTCTACTCCAAGTTGCCTGGTCAATTCGCGTAAACTTTCCAATTCTGTAGCAACATTTCCATAAATAATGGTTAATTGGAAATTATGCTTACCTGGGAAACTTACTTGCGATAATGCTTCTATTAGGAAACGATGGCCTTTCCAGCCAATGAGCCTCCCGATGCTCAATACTCGAAGCTCTCGCTCCCCACGATAGAAATCAGTTTCCTTACGATTCAGAGAAAATTTCTCAGAGATACTATTATGTGCCAGGAACACTTTTTCTCGGGGAACACCAGCTGAAACAAGAAGATCCAAAAGGTAATTAGATACAGCTGTAAAACAAACGTTTTCCGCAAACTTGCAAAATGACTTTATATATTTCTCATAGCTTTTATTATTCTCTATTGTATATACATCAATCCCATGACACATATTTATTGTTGGAACTTTTCTTTGCTCAACTGTGAGCCTTTCGTATAGCCAAAAACCATTGAGCGCGAAGTGAGCTATAACCAATTTCGGAGCTAGACGGTCCCACATTATTTGATATAGCTTTTCTCTTACCCTGCTATTTAATTCCCCCCACGGGAGAGGCAAAACAAAATCATATGGTCTTATATCTTCCAGATGCCTATTGTCACACAAAACCACATGTAATCGGTCACCATCAAACCTTTGCATATCCATCAGCAAGTCGTATACAAAAGTTTCAGATGGGGAAGAAAACTCCCTTAGAAAATGAAGGACAATTGGCTTATGGCTTACTCTTTGATCTGCTAACACTCGTTCCAGACCAGTGAGAAATCTTGCCGTCTTCCCGGTTCCGTTCCTGTACCTTATCTGAGAAAAAGAAATATCATATTCGGCGCATATATTTAACACTCGAAGCAATTGATCTTGATTCAAGTCGTCAACCAGATACCCATCTCGATGCGCTAAGTTAAATTCAAGGAATCTCTTCATCGCTTTACCAAAGATGGAACAGTAACCGCTGAACCTTAGATAAAGATCGATCAAACTAGAGGCAGAGTGAGTATTAAAATTCGACAAATAAATTAATCGTGCTTCTGACTCGCTCAAAAATGGAAATACAATTCTTATTAGAGATACTGATTCTTGAATGATGTTTTCTTTAGCGCTATCCGTCAAGGCCGCTGAAAGCCCTGTTGTTGAGTAAAACACAAGCGGCTCACTAATTTTTTCAAATGACATCCCCATTAAGTAAGCTCGCCTAATCCAACGAGCGTCTGAATTTACCTTTCTTGTTTCATCAAAATAACCTATTGTCCTAAAGCATTCTTTACTGCATAAAAATGTATTGTGTTTTATCGAAAGCTGAGTGAATAGGACGCCTTCATTAATATCGGGGCATGTGACCGTGGCATCTTCAGTTTCATAATCGCAGTAAACAATATCTGCAGTCCCAACCGTAAGTCGCCGCAAACTTTTCTCGATAAACTCTTCTTTAAACAGGTCATCACTATTTAGAATAGCGATATATTCGCCTGAAGCGTACCTAAGCGCTTTATTCATTGCTGAATAAATACCCCTATCAGGCTCAGACACAAAAAGAGCGATTCTATCCGAATAAGAACGTATGACATCAACAGTATTATCAGTAGAAGCACCATCAATGATTATATGTTCCACATTTTTATAGGTCTGATTTAAAACCGACTCAATAGCGTTGGAGATTCCAGATTCATTATTTCGACAAACTGTAACGACACTCACCAATGGAATGGCATCAGTACTGGAACGAACCCCTTCTGTCAGCCTACAACCTCCCACCTGCAAGTTTTCCCTAAGCCTCGGCTTGTTAGAATAGCCAGATTCATAGCGATCTAAAGCTAGAGCACTTGCCGCTTCTTTTCGAAAAGTTTCTTCACAGCAGTATGTATAACCCAAAGCATTAACCGATGTAACTTTCCGGGGATTCATGTCTACATTACAGCCAACGACATCTTTCACTGTTGGCATTCCGAAAATAGTAACATCGGATAGATCGTAAAAAGCACATTTACGCTTTATGACTTTATGGTATCTATCAAACGCCTCCATAGACCTAATACATTCAGCACGGACGATCAATTCCCTAATTGAACGCAGCTCATTTTTCACCGTGCACTGATCAACAATAGGACCGGAGTTCGACACATCTTTATACAACGTAAAAAGACGTTTATTGACACCAAGAAAGCATTGCTCTTGCAAATCTAGGAGATTTCCACTTTCCAAATATTTCATTATAAATTACAACCAATCCAACAACATGTCCGACCAATGTGACACACCTAAACAAAAATCGCCAAACCGCGTAAACTTTTAGCCATCAATTTAATATCAATTATTGAGGCGCCTATACAGGTTCGTAAATAACTCTTCAGACTCAGAAAAATTCATATTTAGCCATTCAAAAAATGGGTAAAATAGCTGCCTCCGGTAACCTACGTCAGCGGTATCAATCACTGAACTCCGCAATTCCGACCTGACGCAGATCGCCGACGACCTATCCGCTTTCAAACGGCTCAACACACCAGGCAATTCATGCATCGTGCATACACGAGCATTCAACTGTAAGCGCTTTGCCTCTCGTGACAGCCAGGACTCCCCCAAGAAAATCAATTGGCAGCTTTTGTCTGCGAGTAGCCATAAAAAACCCGAGGACTTGTTTTGATAGTGATGCACATCATATGTGAATACAAACACATCCAGAGATGACAATGTCGCTTGAATTTCTTCCGCAGGTAAATATCTTGAAATCACTTTTAGCCGCGGCTCGTCTTGAGCAAACTTACGTATTTTTTCTTCTGCTGCCAGTACCCGCGGGCAATTTCCCTGGGAGGTATACTGGATCACTACCTGGTCATCTGCGCCAATAGTGGGAATCACTCGCTCGAGAAGCTCTGGTAACCGATTAAAACCCTTGTCACTTTTGGCATCGCCAAAATAGATTCCAATTTTTTTTCCGGGCTTTTGCACTGCTGGCGGTGCCGCCAAGTCGCCCATTTGAGCCAGGTACTGCGGGTGGAGTGGCAATGGGGAATCCAACTCTAGCAACCGGCCAAAGTGTTCCGCCAATTCATAGTCAGATGCGTACAATTTAACGCTAGCGTATGCCGCGATGGACTTACAGGCCATCTTGTAACTTAACCATTCGGCGACATTCACCACCTCGCCAGTGTGATTCCTACCCGGGTTGTACATCAAACACACCCGATGCTCTACCTGATGACCAGATACTGCACTACCAATTAGCCGTAACGCGAATTGAACAGCCATAAGGTGCACCCACTGCATGGCGGGGTAGAAAATTATTAACTTCCCATTCCGATGTGCTCTTTGCGGAGCGGTAGGGTCGGCCTCGTCGATGAGCACGCTTTCGGTAAATACGCGCTTAAGCGCCGCAAGGTACTCCTTTCCCAGTGCTGCAATAAAACCGTTGGCTTCGGCAATATTTGGCCGGGTAGCGGAATAGCGATAAAAATTCGTATCAAAAAACGGGGTAATCCGTATCTGATCGGTCGCGAATCGCTCTAGGCTTTTCCGTATTTTTCGACTGGAATAGAACTCTACCGGACTGGAACACTCTCCAGATTTCAGCGCACTGTGGACTCGCTCCAGAAGCGCCACATGATGCCCCCCCTTCGGGCCCAAAGCCGGATCAAGTACAATCACTCGGTTTTCCGATATCGCATTCATTGCGCGAACTAGCCCAAAGCGGGGCTATTTTGCATTTTGCGGGCGATGCGCAATACCCTCAGGCTCTCACTACCACCAGCACTGCCGTACTGTTCCAGCACTACTGCGGGTTTGCTTTTGTCGCTCTCATCGAGATACTTCTGATAATACAGCTCCAGCTCTTCTTGCAACTGATGAACTTGCAACAGTGCGAATTCAAGCTCCGCTTTCAAGTCTTGTTCAGCCGCATTCTTTTGGCCAGATAGCTCTCCAAATTTCATTTCTGCCTTGCAACTTGATTCTAGATGCAATGTCTCGAGCTCTTCCTGAAGTTGGTGAATCTGAAGATGTGCTAATTCGAGGTCTGATGGAAGCTCTTTCGGAGTAATTGCAAACTGTCCGATTTTATTTTCGCGATTGACCGTTTTATGTAAATAAGTGGTCAATACGCTCAAGTCAGGCTTAATTTCGGCATCTAACTCGTCGTCTTGGCGAGGGAGGGAGGACGCAACCAATATTTCCTTATATAAATTTCCGCTGTGTACGTGTCGCTCAGCCAAGAGATTAGCAAGAGAAACAATTATCGGGTCGGCAGCAGCTTCTGGAAATTCCGGCAACCTTTCCATATCTAACCCACAGCTATTCAATACCGCCAGGCAATCTGCAGGCCTTTTCCGCAGGTCGTCCTGAGTAAAAAGAACAGCTGACGCAGTACGATTCCGCTGAAAAAGGTCGAGGAGTTTCTGCGACTCCCGTAGCCATTCATCTAACTTTTCGTCGATGCCTGCATTTCCCTGCTGCAGTGTTCGAATGGCATACTCGGACGGCGACTCAACCAATAGCAGCACCATTGCCTCTTCAAGCAGCTTCGCATCGATAAGACTCGGATCTCGCACAAAATCTATTCGGGGTGCTACGGTTTTTCCCGGGTCAACTGGCTCCGCTTGCCCGTGAACACATCCAGTTTCTACGAACTCTCTATTGAGCGCCTCGGCAAGCAGACTACTCCATTGACATGCCATGGGCGACCCCAATGAGCAAATTATAAGATTCGCCGGCTGACGCGTTAGAGATTGGCTATTCACAGAAACTCCCAAATTCTTCTCAGTTTCGCCCATATACATCATCAAAACGCACTATGTCATCTTCTCCAAGATAACTTCCGCTTTGCACCTCAATTAGCTCAATAGGCAAGATACCGGGGTTGCTTAATCGGTGCTTTGCGCCAATCGGGATATACACGCTTTCATTCTCAGAAAGCATTATTTGCTCACCATCCCTTTCAACAACAGCAGTACCAGATACCACAACCCAATGTTCCGCGCGGTGGTGGTGCATTTGCAGTGAAAGGCTGGCACCTGGATTGACGGTAATTCGCTTTACCTGGAAACGCGGGCCGCTGCCGATGGAATCGTATTTGCCCCAGGGTCGCGCCACTTCCCGGTGGATTTCGTGTTCGTCCCGGCCAGCGGTTTTGATTTTACTGACGATCGCCTTCACTTCCTGGGCGCGATCTATCGGCGCAACCAGGGTCGCATTCTTTGTATCCACGATCACCAGGTCTTCAATGCCTACCGCGGCAACCAGGTGGTCTTCACCAAACACCAGAGAGTTTTTGCAGTCTTCGAGAATGACATCCCCAAGTGCAACATTTCCTGCGTTGTCCTTATCCAATGCCTCCCAGAGAGACGACCAGGAGCCTACGTCTGACCAGCCGCACGCCAGTGGAACAACAAATCCACGATTTGTTTTTTCCATTACCGCGTAGTCGATACTGTCTTCTGGGATTGCGTTGATATCATCCAGGCGGAGCTTTACAAAATCGCTTTCTACTTTTGCATTTTCTATCGCCGCAACCGAAGTCCGGTGTATCGCTGGTGCATGGCTCGCGAGCTCCGCCAGAAGGCTCTTTGCGGAAAACAGAAACATACCGGCATTCCAGTAATAATTTCCGCTCTCGATATATTGCTCTGCGGTTGCTTTATCCGGTTTCTCAACAAATTGGGCAATAGGAAGAACCTGTCCATCTTCCCCTTCTGCTTTCTGGATATAGCCATAGCCAGTTTCCGGTGCGGTCGGTATTATTCCGAACGTCACCAGGCCACCACTTGCGGATTTCTGCAGACCAACATCAATAGCTCGGTGGAAGCTCTCAACGTCTTCCAATAGGTGGTCTGCAGGAAGTACCAGCAGGTTTGTTGACTCGTCCTGCTGTGTGGCAGAAATAGCGGCAAAGGCGATCGCAGGGGCGGTGTTACGACCCGCCGGTTCAGTGATCATGGTGAAATCTTCGAAGCCGATATCCTGGGCCTGCTGCGCCACCATAAAGCGGTGATCTTCATTGCAGACAATAATCGGCCGATTGAATCCCCGTACACGCTCGAGAGTTTGCTGCAGCATGGTTTGCTCCCCAGTGAGACTGAGAAGCTGCTTCGGTAGCATTTTTCGGGATTTGGGCCAGAGCCGTGTTCCGGAGCCACCGCATAAAATTACGGGGGTAATACTCGTCATTGGAAGTTTAAACCTCAAACGTACTTTTAATTATTTTGCCAGTTCAATTTCGAACGGCACGTCTCGTAAAAATTGTGGCCAATCGGATGGATCAGTGTCAGCCGGTGCGGCTTTTTGTGAATTCTAATCACGTCGCCCGGCTCCGTGATTACCTGATCATGCCCATCGCAAGTTACATACGAGTGCGTTGTATTGTGCCCGCTAACAACAAGCTTGAATTCGCTACTGCCCTCAACGACGATCGGCCTACTGCTTAACGTATGCGGATTAAGGGGCACGACCACAATAGCATCCAGCTTTGGATGCATTATTGGGCCCCCACCCGATAGTGCATATGCGGTAGAACCTGTCGGCGTCGAGACAATCAGGCCATCGGAGCGCTGGGTATATACGAACTGACCATCGATAAACAGGTCAAATTCGATCATGCGGATATATTCACCAGGGTGAATTACCACATCATTGAGTGAGGAGCCTTTACCGACGGGTTTGCCGTCGCGGGTAACGGACATATCGAGCAGAAAGCGACTCTCGGCCATATACTTGCCGGCAAGCACTTCACCTACTTTTTGCTCAATTTCATCGGGAGTGATATCGGTCAGAAAGCCTAGGCGGCCACGGTTGATACCAAGGAGTGGGACGCTAAATTTAGCCAGTGCGCGTGCCGCAGCCAGCAGACTGCCGTCACCGCCTACAACGATGACCAAATCGCAAAGCTCGCCAAGCTTGTCTTTGCTGGATACGCGAGCGTTGTGGCCTGCAACATCATTCGCCGTATTCTTTTCAAGAACGACGGAGTAGCCCTCCCGCTCAAGAAACGCCATTAGGCGTTTGAGCGAGAGAACCGCACTTTCGCTTTCCGTTCGGCCAATAAGGCCGATATTCTGGAATTCCGACACCACTCCCCCAACCCAACTGGTGCCCGAATTTAGGGCCCTTGCAACGTTAACTTTATTATCAATACCGGCATTTTAATTCGAAACCGCGCGGAGCCAGCAGCACTTCCACAAGTATCCGGCAGAACAGCCGATTATGCCTTATGCAATATCTGGAGTCGAACGAGACTGAACGTCCGTACCAACTTGGTATTCACCACACCGCTGTCAGCTCACCAATCACTTATCGAGGTGCCAGCATCAACCCAGATCGGTCAAATTTTGCACAAATCAGCCGCTCAGTAGCTCACGCCACCAGCCCTCATTCTCCAGATACCATGCTACCGTTTTGCGAATACCGGTTTCAAAGCTCTCTACCGGCTCGTAACCAAGCTCACGACGGCTTTTCTCGGCATCAATGGCGTAGCGCCGATCGTGGCCCGGGCGATCCTTGACGTACGCAATTAATGCAGTGCTATTCGCGTTAATTGCAGATATTGCCTCTGGGTATTTTTTCGCCAGATCAGGCTGTTTAGCAAAAGCTTCATCCAGCAAATTACAGACCAGCTGAACAATCTCAATGTTTTGCCATTCATTGTGGCCACCAATATTGTAATTTTCGCCAGGCTGTCCCTGCGTCAGTACAAGGTCAATACCCCGGGCGTGATCCTCCACATAGAGCCAGTCGCGAACCTGCTTACCATCTCCATACACAGGCAGAGGCTTGTTGCGCAGGATATTGGTGATGATCAGGGGGATCAGTTTTTCCGGGTAGTGGTAGGGGCCATAATTGTTCGAACAGTTTGAGGTAGTGACCTCCAGACCGTAAGTGTGGTGGTAAGAACGCACCAGATGGTCTGAGGCAGCCTTACTCGCCGAATACGGCGAATTGGGGGCATAGGCGGTTAGCTCCGAAAACGGTGGGTCGTTTGGATCCAGCGTTCCATACACTTCATCGGTACTAACGTGATGGAATCGGTGCTTGATGGGGTCCAGGCCATCCGCTGCAGGCAGGTCCAACCAGACTTTTTTTGCGGCTTTCAACAGGCTATATGTACCGATGATATTGGTTTCTATAAACGCATCCGGCCCGGTGATGGAGCGGTCAACATGGGACTCCGCCGCGAAGTGCACAATGGTGTCGAGCTTGTGCTGGGTCAGCAACTGCTCGACCAGTTCCGTATCGCAGATATCGCCCTGTACAAACGTGAAGCCAGGATGCTCCTCTACAAGCGAAAGACTGGCACGGTTTCCCGCGTAGGTGAGTGCATCCAGTACAACAACGGTGTCTTGTGGGTATGCAGCCAGCCAGTAGTGTACGAAGTTGGCCCCAATAAAGCCTGCGCCGCCAGTGACCAATAATTTTGCTGGCGCTTTGCCTGAACTCATGAATTATTCCAAACCGCTTGTTAATTTTCTTGTTGAGCCAACTCGAGAAGCATGGACTCGAGCTGGCTGCGCCAATGCTCGGGTGTCACACCAAAAGCGTGCTCGAACGGCGCCTTATCGAGCACACTATATGCCGGTCGCGCACCGGGAGTTGGGTAGTCCGTATGGGGGATGGGCTTGATTGGGATTTTGCGCTCAAGCAGGCCTCTTGCCAGTGCCAATTCCTGGATCGCAACCGCGAAGTCGTACCAGGAAGCAACACCTGCATCTGTCCAGTGAAAGACCTGCCCGGGATTGACCGCTTCAGACTCCACTAACTGCTCCCCGGCCCGCCAAATGGCTTGCGCCAGCGAGTATGCCCAGGTAGGCGTGCCGACCTGGTCATACACCACATTAAGCTGTTCCCGAGCGGGATCACTCATTAGCCGGAGCATGGTTTTTACAAAATTGCTTCCGTGGCTGGAATATACCCAGGAGGTCCGCAAGACAATACTGCGCGGCAGGTGCCGCTTGAGTACTTCGAGCTCGCCGGCGAGCTTGCTCTCCCCATAAACACTCAAAGGGTTGGTGTCGTCGGAGCAGGTATAGGGCGTGGAAGACTTTCCGTTGAAAACGAAATCCGTTGACACATGTACCAGCGCGGTGCATTCCTGGAGTGCGACAGCGTCGGCGATATTGGCAACCGCGTGCTGATTCAAGGCAAAGGCGGCATCACGGTCTGACTCGGCTTTATCGACCGATGTGTACGCAGCGGCGTTAATCACCAAGTCCGGTTTATATCCGCCAATGGCATCGGCGACTTGTGCGGGGTCTAGCAAATTGATTTCGGCGCTTCCCAGCCGTTCAACCTTCCAATTTACCGGGCAAGTACGATGAAGCTCCCAGGCTAGCTGCCCGCTTTTGCCAAATACCAGCGCCCTTTTTACGTCAGCGCACATAGGGAAGCCTCGGCGCCTTGCTCAGGGGCAGCCCCTGCTCATCTTTTTCCGAGAGTTGCGGTTTTGCGCCATTGATCAGAGGCCAGGCAATGCCAACTTCCGGATCATCCCAGCGCAGACTGTATTCGCTCTGCGGGTGGTAGTAATCCGTGCATTTGTATACAAATTCTGCGGAGTCAGAGGTGACATAAAACCCGTGGGCAAATCCCGCAGGCACCCAGAACTGGCGATTGTTTTCCGCTGACAGCAAAGTGCCGGTCCACTGGCCAAATGTAGGAGACCCCTCACGCATGTCCACAGCCACATCAAACACTTCCCCATGGACCACACGCACCAGCTTTCCCTGTGTCTGCTGCGCCTGGTAATGCAAACCGCGTAAAATGCCATGTGCCGACTTGGAATGGTTATCTTGTACAAAAGTGACATCGGCAATATGCTCACGGAACCAGCTGTCCCGGAAAGTTTCCATAAAGAAGCCGCGCTCGTCACCGAAAATTCTGGGTTGCAGAATTTTAACGTCCGGCAATTTGGTATTGATTATTTCCACGCTTAAAATACCCGGTCTTCAATCACTTGCAGCAAATATTCTCCGTAACCGCTTTTCAGCAGCGGCTGGGCGAGGATCTGTAACTGCTCGGCAGTGATATACCCCATTCGGAAAGCCACCTCTTCCGGGCATGCAATCTTGAGCCCCTGGCGCACTTCGATAGTTTGTACGAAGTGGTTGGCTGCCAGCAGGTTGTCGTGGGTGCCCGTATCCAGCCACGCGGCTCCACGCCCCATCACTTCAACGTTTAATGTGCCGGCTTCCAGGTATGCCCGGTTTACATCTGTAATTTCAAGCTCTCCACGCGGAGATGGAAGAATAGACTTTGCGATATCAATGACCTGATTGTCATAGAAATACAATCCAGTTACTGCGTATTTCGACTTGGGGTGCGCAGGCTTCTCCTCGATCGACAACGCTCTACCGTCTTCATCAAATTCAACAACTCCGTAGGCCCGAGGGTCGTTGACATGGTAGCCAAATACTGTTGCCCCTTTTACCTGACCTGAAGCCCGCTGCAACAGATTCATAAAGTCATGGGAGTGGAAGATGTTGTCACCGAGCACCAATGCGCAGTCGTCGCCACCTATAAATGACTCACCAATAATGAATGCCTGGGCGAGGCCGTCTGGAGAAGGTTGTTCAGCGTATGACAGGTTAATCCCCCACGACTCACCCGAGCCGAGGAGATTTTGGAAAGCCGGCAAGTCCTGAGGGGTTGAAATAATCAGGATATCTTTGATACCCGCCAACATCAGCGTCGTCAGGGGGTAGTAAATCATCGGCTTGTCGTAGATTGGGATCAGCTGCTTACTGACAGCCTTCGTCAGCGGGTAGAGCCGACTTCCGGTCCCCCCGGCTAAAATGATTCCCTTACGCACAAAACCCCCTCGTAGCGTATCATTGCTATAAAATTCGCGAGTGATTATGCCGAACCTGAACGCACACGTCGAACCACAATATTTTAGATCAAAAAATAGACAGCCCTTACGCTAACGCCTAGGAAAAACCCCTGCTTCCCTGTAACCCCCCGGTGTGCAATAGGAGAATTTTTTTCCGCTCAAAGGGAGCCTGAGAAACAAAGTTGCACTGGCTGGCATACTCACTTAAACCCAAACCGGCCTTCGCTGTATAAACACGCTCCAGGGGTATTTCGCTCGCCCTCGCAAATACTTCACTAAACCGCTTTAACCGATCATCGGTCCTGGCGTAACCACCACAATGACAACCAGCCACGACTTTGATTGCATGACGGCACACCGTGGCACAACCCCCGCTCCAATCACTTGCCACCTGCTGTATAGCCGAGGCAGCTTTTAATACAGCAACGCCATTGACCATCACCTCTCCGACTTGCGCGCCACCACCTGCTAAAGCCCCAAGTGTCAAACCGGTACCAGCTGCTAACCAGTACTCCTCAAAGTTTACAGGACGGGTTTCGCCAATCACCTCGCTCAACATTTGGACACCCCGAGCACCCTGCACATTCGCCCCGCCCTCCGGCACAAACCAGTACCGGTCACCAACCAATCCCAACCGCGACCAAAACCCGCTCTCATCCCGCTCCCGATAGACAGCCCGGGAAACAAATCGCAATTCCATCCCAAACCGTTCGGCGTCCTGCAACATCGCACTCAGCGTCGGCGGCCTCTCGCCGCGAATGACCCCGATGGTTTTGAACCCAAACCGCTGCCCCGCAGCGGCTGTCGCGTGGATGTGATTCGACCAGGCACCACCGCAGGTGACAATGGCATCTTTACCCTGATTCCGCGCCTCCACCAGGTTGAAGATCAGCTTGTAGGCTTTGTTGCCTGAAATAACGGGGTCAATAAGGTCATCGCGGCGGATCCAGAGGTCGATTCCGGGAAACAGGTCAGACTCAATCTGCTGATAAGGTACATTCCTGGCGGCCTCTACAAAGGCCTCCAGGCTCAGCTCTGTTAGATAGCGGATCATGCGGGCTGAGGAATCTGGCCGGATGCCTGAAACAGTTCTCGCGGGAAATATCTGGTCTGAACCCCACTCCCAGACTTGACGAGAAAGGTCACACCATCGATTGAAGACTCGGCAGTAACTTCAGCTTCCATGGTAGGCGGGCGGCGCAAAAGCGCCTGAGGTGTAAACAAGGCTATATTGATGCCCTCCGCACCAGTCATCGGCAGTTCCACCAACCCGGCGGACAGCGCGCGCGCAGACGGGACCTCAAGTCCCTGAACACCCACCTCTCGCGCCTGTGCACCCAACTGCTGGCAAAAGCGATACTCCGAGCAGTGGGTGATTTGCGGCCAGTGCGCCTGCCAATCCGCCGACTGCAGGCGAACACCCGGATCTGCGCAGTACTTAGCGGAGAAAACCTGATGGAAGCTGGTGACGGGGGCGACTGGGGACTGCTCCATATCACTGATAAACAGCAGCCGATAGTAAGCAGTCTCGGCAAGTACAGTGTCGATGGTTTTACTACCGTAAAAAATACCACTTTCGGCGACGCCACCAAAACGCGAGCCCCACGGGAGCGGCGGGTAGCGAAATGGCGTTGCAAGTAGGTAGTGCAGGTCCTCACTTCCCTGTAGCCTCGCGGGCTTGCTCTGCTCAAGGAGATTTTCCAGCACTTCCTGTTTTTGCAGACTGTCGACAAGGCCGCGGGTGGCGACTTCTTCCTGAGATTCAATAATGCGGTAAAGGCGCCCGAACAAGCGGATAGTGGACTGGCGGATTTTATCGCGCAGGTCAATCACACCTTGCCCCGCATGGCATCAAGATAGGTAACAATACGCACCAGGCCGTCAATGCGACGGGCAACCTCTTTGGGAACGCCGTTCAGTGCGCGATTGGCGGTGGCAAACCAGGTTCTGGCTCCCTCCTCTCCGCCCATCAGGACAAAGGCGGATCGGTAGGCTCGAACCAGTAACAGAGCCAGCTGGCCTTCGGCACTGTGCGGGGCGAGACCACTGCGGCGGCGCAGGGTGCGGTCATCCAGATGAATGATTTCGCTGAGCTCTTTCTTTTTCAGGCCCAGATGATTGGCGGTGTTGAGGGTTGCCTCGAGGAGGACCTGTTCTTCACAGACTTGCGGGGTATGGGCTGGACTGGCCATTTTGCCTCCGAGCTTAAATTAGAGGACACATGACCTAAATATATTCCCATTTTGGACAAATGGCAAATACCTCCATGGCGCCGCCCCGGCCGGTTTGACAGATACAAAAAAGGCCCTGTTCGCAAGCTAGCCAACATTTTGCCAAGTTCAGGACGGGACTGATTCGCGGCTGCGCCACTCACCCTTCGGGCGCCTTTGGCGTCCTAAATCGCTTTGCGATTTGGTCAAACGGGGGCTTTCGCACGCCGATCCAACAGATACAAAAAAGCCCCTGATCTTTCGATCAGGGGCTTTTTTGTATCTGGCGGACCGGACGGGACTCGAACCCGCGACCTCCGGCGTGACAGGCCGGCATTCTAACCAACTGAACTACCGGTCCGCGGTAGTGCTTCCTTTGAGGAAGTGGTGGGTGGTACAGGGGTCGAACCTGTGACCTACGCCTTGTAAGGGCGCCGCTCTACCAACTGAGCTAACCACCCTTTCGGGCAACTGTTATTCAAGCTAAAAGCTATCAAGTTTTCCGTTTTGCTCTGGGCTTGTCCCCCGAGAGCGAGGCGCATCTTACCGGACTGTGGTTTAGAGTCAACAAAAAAGACGCCAAAAAATTCAAAAACTTTCCGGCGCCTATTTATTGACCTAAGTCGTTGATTTTTCGAGCTAATCTTCCTCCGGGACTGCATCTACTGACACGGGGGTCGGCACGACTTCATCCTTCAATTCCGGCTCAGCGGCAATCTGCTCTGGCTGCAAGCGATAGTCAGCATTTATCGGCTGGCCAGCGATGATGACGGGTCCACCCTGCTGGAATAGCGGGCCTTTTGGACGCCCAATGTCGGGCTCGTTATAGTTGCAAACCCCATCCGGGAAGATCCGCCGCATATCATCGATACGCGAAACAATCGCTCCAGTAGCCGCGCCATAGGTATCTTTGGCGATAGCCCGCTCCAGTGGCTGCAACGCACACTTGAACACATCACCGGTTATCGGTGCGCCGGCCATTTGCCGGGGAGTGCTGTAAATGGGGTAACGCTGCATACAGGCACCGTCGGATTTATGGTTCCAGGCGCCGTCCCAAACCTCCGGACCCGCCGCCAGTACATTTCCGCTCTCGTCGAAACAACGATCTGTCGCCTCTACCGGCTTGTTGCCAGCAACGCCCCGCTCAGGATTTTCAGCAATTTTCTGGATCCAGTGGTCAATAATGTCGAGAGCTTCGTCAACTGGGTCATACTTCTTGTGACTCATCCAGATCAGCTGATTTTCTGCATGCCCCCGCGCCCGCCGGATACGCTCGCGGCTCGAGAAGGAAGCGAGGCTATGATGCATATCCAACTCTCCATCGAGGTAATGCCGCAAGTCGACGATGGGGATCTCTACATCTCCTAGAAATACATGCCCTGACCGGTAAATCCCCTCTATAGCTTCAACGTCCGCAACACTTCTGGGGGCCGGATTATCCAGGCCACCCAGGTTCATATTGTGCTCACTCCACACCGATAGCTCGACAGGGAATACATCCCCATTCATAAACCAGAGCTTCTCACCGCCCTGCTCCGTCGGATCTTTCCAACCACCGATAGTTGCATTCAGACGCAGGAACTCATCGATATCGATCTTGCCCTGCTTTAGTGCGCTCAAGCCATACTGAACACCCTGATTATCCCAGGCACTGTTGGCGTAGCCGTCTTGCCCCGCGCCATAGAAATTCCGCAGATCTTCCCAATGTGTCCAATGGGTCTTTTCTGCCACCGAATCCGCAAAACTGGCGCTGAAATGAATAAAATTCGGATTGTTCACCAACGGTACCAAACCTCTCCAGCCCTGCACACACTCGGAGGCTCCATTGGCGGTACCCTTATAGCGGCCATCAAATAACCCTACCGCGTCTTCCAGGATTTTGAATCGATGCTCGAAGCCAGCCTTGGTCGCAAGGCCGATGATTGCTTCGCGCTCGGAAACTTCCTTCCACCGCTCATTACCCGCGGCTACCACATCAAAGTAATATTCAAGTGGCTCGCAATCGAAAACATAAATAGTCTGACTCACCATATCCGGATATGAATAGAGTGGTAACGCCGCATCCAGAACACCGGGGGCATTTTGTGCGATCAGGTATTGCTGAATAGCGCCGCCGGAGCCACCGATACCGACGGTATACAAAGGCTCTTCATATATTGCGGCGAATTGTTTTTTCAAGCGCCGGGCAGTATCTTCAGCCAACCAGATATTGTAATGATTACTGGTCTGGTTCGCGGTGGAGTACACAACGGCGTAGCCGCGCGCAAGCTGGTCTTCGCGACGCTCAACGATGTGATGACGCCCGATATCTCCCTGGCTGCGCCCGATACCTACACCACCGCGAAATTGATAGATCAGCCGCTTATTCCAATTACTGGTATTCGGATTTTCTGCCGTTTCACCGTCGCCTCTCAAAACGGCAATAGCGTAAAAGAAGCGGTTAATAGTGCCTGTTTCCAGGCGCACCACAAAGTCGGTAGTGCGGCCGTTGACAGTGACCTGATCAACATCCCCATTCGCATCCTCCAGTGGATGGAATTGGCCATCTATCGAGCTTCGATAAAAATAGGACACGGAGGTTGCGTGGCTACAGTCGCGGCTATAGCCAACCACTTCATCCGTCTGTTCCCCTTTTTCATTAAGGTCAAAAATCGGAATACCCTCACCGCTGTGATTGTCGACCAGCGGCTGCTTATTGGTTACCTTATTTTGACCACATAAAAATGGATACGTAGACGGCCCGGAAAAAAGTGTTTCAACAGGGCCGCTTTCACCAATGGCAATTGGGAAAGGAAAATAATCTGTGGGGCGACCGCTCTTCCGTGGGTGATCCCCGAGGTAAGCCGACTGCGGGGAGTGATCCAGCGCCCCTTCGGGAACTCCCACCACCGGTGCTTTGGGCACACCGGGTAACCTTGGCAAATTCTCGTAAACAAACCAGGTGCCCAGCCCAAGCAGAACAAAAAGTGCGACAGCAAAACTTGTCACCACACGCCGAACCCCAAATCGCGCAGTCAAATTCCTTGCGCTCCAAGCCATATGCGCCTCCGTACGCTATGTATCCCTGTGCACCGAAGAGACGAACCTTTCGTCATCAAAAACTGCGGGCACAGCAACAGTATATGTGGCGCCGGGAAAAGCGTGGGCCGGTTGGCGGGCGAGATTACTCGAAGAATATTTGGCAGGGGTTGTCGTTTAAAACTTAGACAGCAAGGAGGGAGAAATCAAAGAACTTAAGTATCGGAACTTGGGTGGCAGGAGAACATTTGGCTAATGTTGCTTCGGTGGCTGGGCCAACGAGGATTTCGATGACTCCCAAACCCGTCGGAGCTAGGAGCCTGCTTGCAGGCGAACCTGTTGGGAGGTTTTTAGAACCCCGGGTTCGCCGCAAGCAGGCTTCTACAAGAAGCGTCGAAATTAGACGATGATACCGCGGTCCTGAAGGGACTTGATCACCGCTTCAACTTCTTCTTCCAATGTCATTTTGTCCGTGCGCAAATGAAGCTCTGGTGCCTCTGGCGCTTCGTAGGGATCATCGATACCGGTGAATCCACGGATTTCGCCGGCGCGGGCCTTCTTGTAGAGGCCCTTGGGGTCGCGTTCTTCGGCCGCTTCCAGGGAGCAGTCTACAAACACCTCCATAAACGGCAGGTCGCCCTCTTTGTGGACCTTGCGCACCATGGCGCGGTCGTCCGCATACGGGCTGATGAAGCTGCTCAGAACGACTACGCCGGTATCCGCAAACAGCTTGGAAATCTCGCCCACGCGACGGATGTTTTCCTGGCGGTCTTCCGCGGAGAAACCCAGGTTGGAGTTGATACCGAGGCGGATATTGTCGCCATCGAGACGGTAAGTCAGAACGCCACGGGCCGTCAGCGCTTTCTCTACAGCAACCGCAACGGTGCTTTTACCGGAACCGGACAGACCGGTGAACCACAGAGTCACACCTTTATGACCCAGCATTGCCGCACGGTCACCACGGGTAACTTCACCATCGTGCCAATGAACATTGGTTGCCTTACGCTCGACTACTTCCGTCACGCTCTTCCCCTAAGTACTTTTTTGAACTTGCTAATAGAAAATCCCGACTGATTCCCCAGCCGAAAAAGATAGAACTGGCGCGCATTATCCTAGATCGCCCCAGTGTGGGTAAAGGCAACCGATAGAACAATACCGTCCCAAAACCAAAAAACCCGGCATATAGCCGGGTTTGCGGGACCAAAAGGTCAAATATGGGGTGGCCGACGGGGATCGAACCCGCGACCTCAGGAGCCACAACCAGATCTAAAATCATTATAAATCAATGACTTATGTGGATCGCAGTGGTAAGCCACCCCGTTGATGACACCCTTGTAACCCGCATGGCGCCGTGATGTTGCAAATGTTACCACACCACCGAGCTGTATATATGCACACCACTTTACTACCGCAGTAAAATGGTCACGTCGCACCGCAATGGCCCAGGTTTCGGACGTACAACGGGCCAAGACTCAGTCTTCATGTCAACTGGATTCCGGTCAAACTAACACTCCTGCCGATCAAAATAAGCACTCATCACCAATAGCCCACAATCCCAGCGCGGAGTAGGTGCTTCCGGAATAGTGCTTAAAGGCGAGGCCAAAGTATTCAAGTGCCCGGCCATAGGGCTTTGCTAAATAGTCCCCACAAATTAAGTGGACAAGGCTCCCTTTTTCCAGTGATCTCGCCATGGCAGCCACTTCACTTCCTATCAGCAGCCCTGATAGGTACACCGCGCTGGCAGCTATCGGTTGCAGGCCCAAAACCCCACGACTTCTAGCATTGAAAAGCTGATGAATCAGCCCGGTCTCATCAGCACTGGCTGCTAAGCCCGCATGAAATGCTTCGGCACAGTATTCCTGTTCCCCTTGAACCAACACGCTGTAGTCATTGAGTAGAGCGTAGAGCTCACCAGTGAAAGCTGTGCTGAAGCTACAGATCTCGCCACCTTCAATTTGGACCCACTTGCTGTGGGTTCCCGGCAGGCAGAGGGTGCTCCTCGCCTGCTCCTCTGGGCTTGCCTGGGTCAGCCAGCCTACCACCTGGGTCTCTTCTCCCCGCATCACGTCAGCAGCGCCCGTATTGCTTATGCGCTTTACACCGGGTACACACCAGGCGTTCAGGTCGGTATCCGGAATCTTTACCAGATCCCGGGCAAGCGAAGTCTTTGAAGCCGGACAGTCGACATAGGGCGCTTCATACCAACCAATGCCGGACCCCACCATGCCACACAGGATCACAGGGCAATCAGACCCACCTATCGCCGACAGCTGCACCTTCAAGTAGGCTTCCATATCCGCCTGTTTGAGGTTTTTTACCCCACAATCGGTACTGATCTGTGAAACTATTTCTCCGTGCTCACCAACCCTCATCAGCCGAAAACTACTGGTTCCCCAGTCACACACCAAAACTTCACTCATTGGGGCACCCCGACGACCTATTTGAATTATCTATTGGTTGATTGTTGACCATTAACGGACAATCCATATTGATCCGCTCTCGAAACCACTGATTAGTTGCTCGAAGGTCCCGTAAACACTAGATTTAACCAGCTTAATTGTTGATTGTTAACAGTTTAATGGCGATTTTTTTGTTCGTCTGGGGTACTATCCCTTAATCAGGTACCTGTTGTAGATTTGTTACAAGTCGCTGCAGCTTTTCTAGGGCCAGTCACGTCGGTAGATAGAGCGAGCATGGGCGTACAGGGCAAGAAGCTTGAGCTAAAGAACGTCAGACACGGTGGGACAGACTCCCCACCCTAGGATAATTGGTAGCAGAATCCATTATGCGTGAAGCCACAAAGATCATTCCGGTGCGCGAGCAGATCGCGGACCAATTGCGCTCCGACATTATTTCCGGAGAGCTAGCCCCCAGCACAAAACTCAACGAGCAGCAGCTCGCCAATCGTTTCGGAGTCTCCCGTGGACCGGTGCGAGACGTACTTTTGCAGCTCACCAAAGAGGGGCTGCTAGTCGCCAAAAACAACTGTGGCGTATCGGTAAACAGTGTGCTGGATCCGTCCATGCAGGAACTGATGGTGGATATCCGCCGGCGTATCGAAGTGTTCGCCATCTCCCAGCTGAAAGGCAAGCTGTCAGAAATGGATTTTGCCGAGCTTGAGGATATTCTGGTACGCCTGCAAGACGCGTTTGACGCGCAGGAATTCAACGAGGTCACCAAAGCGGATATCGATTTTCACCGCTACCTGGTGCAGGCCGCTGGCGGCGATGAGCTGACCAACCTCTGGTACCCCATCGTGCTGCGTATGCGCATGAACTACAAGCGTATTTCCAAGCCGAAAGACTGCGTGGACGAGCACCGCGCGATCCTGCAAGCGCTCAAGGCCAATAAAATCAATGTGGCGACCACTGCACTTCGCGCCAACATCAAATAATACCGAATCCGCACACGGAGCCCGGCCAAGTGCCGGGCTTTTTTATGCCCGGAACTTATGGCGAAAATAGCCACAAAGCAAAAATAAAAGATAAAAAAAGCGGGGACTTAGAGTCCCCGCAAAGGTGTTCATCCTGATGAGATGAAAGGAAGAGTCCAGAGGCTGCTCAAGCCTCCGAAAGATAAACCGTTTTCTTGTCCACATACTGCTCAAGGCCGTAGCGGCCGTCTTCACCGCCGATACCGGACAGCTTCCAGCCATTGTGGAAACCCTGGTGCTGCTCGCCGATACCGCGGTTCACATACACCTCGCCCACTTCCATTTCCGCGATGGACTGATGGATGTAGCGCAGGTTTTCGGTAAATAGATAGGCGGACAGGCCGTATTCGCTGTCGTTGGTGTATTCGATCACCTGATCGATGCTGGAGATTTTTACGATGGGCAGAATCGGCCCGAAGGTCTCTTCGTGTACCAGGACATTGTCCTGTGTCACATTGCCCAGCACCGTGGGCTCATACCAGTTGCCGCCTTCAAAACCTGCAACCTGTGCCGGCTTGCCACCGGTGAGTAGCTCGGCGCCCTGGGCAATACTTTTCTGCACCAGTTCGTGAATATGCTCGATCTCCCGGGCATTCACTTTGGGGCCCATCTGGGTGTTTTCGTCCAGCGGGTCGCCGACCTTCAGTGCCTGCACCTTGGGCAGGAATTTGGCCATAAAGGCGTCGTACACACTCTCGTGCACATACAGCCGCTCGGCACAGGTGCACACCTGACCGCAGTTGGCGTACCGGGTCCAAAGCGCGGCCTCCGCGGCTTTATCCAGGTCCGCATCTTCCATCACAATAAACGGCGCCTTACCGCCCAGTTCCAGCATCACCGGAATCATGTGCTTGCCACTGGCCTGGTGAATGATCTGGCCAGCGCGGGTGCTGCCGGTCATGGTGATCATTGCGGTCAGCGGGCTCTCGCACAGGGCCTGACCGACAATGGAGCCTTCGCCGTTGACGATATTCAGCACCCCTGCCGGAATACCCACTTCGTTGGCGATGCGGCCGAGCTCCATGGTGGTGAGCGGGGTTTCCTGGGTGGGCTTGATCACAATGCTGTTGCCGGTGATCAGGGCCGGGCCAATTTTGCGGCCGGCCAGTGCCAGCGGGAAGTTCCACGCAGTAATCGCGACCACCACACCGCGGGGCACCTTGTGGATGTAGATTTTTTCATCTTCGTTGTCGGACGGAAGAATATCCCCTTCCAGGGTCAGCGCGTTGTCGCAGGCGTATTCAATGAAAGTGGCGGTTGCGCCAACTTCTCCGCGTGCAACACTGATCAGCTTGCCCTGCTCTTTCACCAGCAGTTCCGCCAGGGCTTCGGTTTCCTCACGAATCGCCGCGGCGAATTTACGCAGCAGTGCAGCGCGATCCCGCGCGGTGCGCTTGGCCCAGGCTTTTTGCGCGGCCTTGGCAACCTGCAGTGCCTTGTCTGCATCTTCTGCGCAGCCCTTGGGAATACTGCCGAGCACTTCGCCGGTGCTGGGGTTCAGCACTTCGATAATGCCGTCCGCTTTGGAGGCGATGTACTCGCCATTCACAAAGTTGACGTTGTTTTTCAAGGCATTATTTTTCAGTTCGAGAGCCATGAGTTATCTCCCCATCCAGCCGCCGTCTACCAGGACGACGCTGCCATTCATATAGTTGGAGGCTTCACTGGCCAGGAATACGATCGGGCCCTTGAAGTCTTCCGGCTCACCCCAGCGCCCCTGGGGAATACGCGCGAGAATACTGCTGGCGCGCTCACTATCTTCGCGTAGTGCCTGAGTATTGTCCGTAGCGATATAGCCCGGCGCTATCGCATTCACGTTGACGCCCTTGGACGCCCACTCATTGGACAGTGCCATTGTAATCTGGCCGATGGCGCCTTTACTGGCCGCGTAACCCGGCACCGTAATGCCACCCTGGAAGGTCAGTAGCGATGCGGTAAAAATGATCTTGCCCGCACCGCGCGCCGCCATTTCCTTGCCGATCTCCCGACTCAGGATGAACTGGGCATTCAGGTTTACTTCAATCACTTTGTCCCACAGGTCATCGCCGTGCTCGGCCGCCGGTGCGCGCAAAATAGTGCCCGCGTTGTTCACCAGAATATCGATCTCTTTATGCTCACTCTTTACCTTATCAATAAAGGCATACAGAGAACTGCGGTCGGAAAAATCGCACTGGTAGGGGAAAAACTGTTTGCCCGCGGCGGCCACTTCGCGGCCTACCTCAGAATCATTCAGATCCAGATTGGCGGAGACACCGATCACGTCCGCGCCGGCTTCCGCCAGCGCCACGGCCATGGCCTTGCCGATACCGCGGTTGCAGCCGGTGACCAGGGCTTTTTTGCCGGCGAGGCTGAATTTATCCAACATAGTATTTCTCACTTCAATTCGTTCTCGGATGTGCGGCTCAGTCTTCAGCGCCGCAGGAAACCAGCGCTTTCATGCCGGACGGATTGCCATCCATGGAGGCGAATGCGCTGCCGATATCATTCAGTTGTGCGACCTTGCTGATAAATGGCACCAGGTCGATCTTGCCATTGGCGACCATCTCAATGGCCTGCTCGAAATCCGCCGCTTCGTATACGCGGGCACCCACCAGTTCCAGCTCGCGCCAGAAGAACTTGAACAGATCCAGCTGTGGCTTCTGGGAGTGGATGGCCACCATACAGATGCGTCCGCGCACGGCAGCAATGTCGGTCATGGCATCCACCGCGGGCTGCACACCGGACACTTCAAAGACCACGTCTGCGCCCTTGCCGCGAGTCCAGTCTTCCACCGCCGCTTTCAGATCCTGCTCGATGGGGTTTACCGCCAGCGCACCGGTTTTCTCGGCAAACGCGCGACGCTCCGGGCTCGGTTCTGAGATCATTACCTCGGCACCAATACCCAAGGCAACCTGGGCCACCAGTTGGCCGATAGGACCACCACCAAGAATCACCGCTTTTTCACCGGCCTTCAGGCGCGCACGGGAGATATCGTGGCAGGCTACCGCCAGCGGCTCGATCAGTGCGCCCTGCTTCAGGGAAACGTTTTCCGGCAACTTGTGCAAAGTGCGGGCTTTGACATTCCAGTAGCTCTGGAAAGCACCGACAGAGTCGATACCCATAAACTTCAGGTTGTGGCAGATATGGCTGTGACCTTCATCGCAGGCCGGGCAGTCACCGCAGTAATCCAGCGGACGCACGACAACGCGCTCGCCCACGGCGTAATCCTTTACGTTTTCACCCACCGCATCCACAACTCCGGACATTTCGTGGCCGACAACCTTGGGCGGCTGAACACGCTGGTCCATCACACCGTGGTAGATGTGCATATCAGTTCCGCAGATTCCCACGTAACCGACCTTGAGACGAACCTCATCCGCCGCTGGTGCTTCGCAGCGACCTTCCACAACTTCAAACGATTTGTTGCCGACATACTGTGCAGCTTGAGCTTGCATGAACTTCACCTGTTAAGAATGCTTGACCAGATGTGGTCGCAGCAGAGTTTCATCAAAAGTCACCCCGGTACCCGGCTCGTTAGAGGCAACAGCGCGGCCGTTTTCGAGCACAATCGGGCGGGTGGTGTATTCGTCGATGGGGAATGAATGCACTTCCAGGTAGCCGGCGTGGGGCTGGCTCGCCATCAGCGATACATGCAGTTCGTGCATGCCATGGCTGCACACCGGCAGGTTGTGCGCGTAGGCCAGTTCCGCCACTTTCAGCCAGCCGGTGATACCGCCGATATTGGAGGCATCTGGCTGCAGGAAACCGAGCTTGGCCTGGGCGATGGCATAGGTGAACTCGTGCACCGTGTGCAGGTTCTCCCCCATCGCCAAGGGAATATTGATGGCGTCGGCAATACGGCCGTACCCCAGGTAATCATCGGGAATAGTGGGCTCTTCAAACCAGGTGATATCGCAGTGGTCGATCGCGCGGCCAAAGCGCACCGCCTGCTCCACGGTCATGGAATAGTTGGCATCCACCATAAAGGTGACGTCATCACCGATCAGCTTGCGCACTGCTTCCACGCGGGCCACGTCTTCCCGGTAGTCTTCCTTGCCCACCTTGATCTTGACCGCGTTAAAGCCGCGCGCCAGATAGTTGCAAATGTTGTCCAGCAGTTTGGGCTCAGGGAAATTCAGATCGATGCCACCGGCATAGCATTTGGTGGTATTCCCAACGCCGCCGGCCACCTTCCACAGGGGCAGATTCAGACGTTTGCAGCGCAGATCCCACAGGGCGATATCCACCGCCGACAGCGCAAAGCTCAGCAGGCCACCGCGGCCAACGTAATGCAGGTGAGACTGGATCCCCTCCCAGATGGCGAAGATATCCGAGGCATCGCGGCCTTCCAGCAGCGGCTGGATATCGTCCTGCAACAGCGAGTAAATGGCGCGACCGCCGCGACCACCGGTGTAGGTATACCCCACGCCCTCCAGGCCGTCCTGGCAGCGCACACGAAACACCAGAACCTCAAAGTGAGTATGGTCACCGTGGCGCGCATCGGAGAGTACTTCTGCCAGGGGAATCTGGTAATACTCAACCTTGGTGGCGGCGATGGTGCTCGAAGACAGCAGTTCTTTCGCCTGCTCTTGTACTTCCATCAGCATGGAGGAACCCCAAAATCCGTGATTTCTTATTAGCACTTCAATACATCCATTGATTAGACCTCAATCAATGAAACCATTGTATATTGTTAACAATTAACATCAATCATTTTTTTTGCCCATATCGCCGCGGATACAGTTCCCGGTTCAGCGCCTGGGCTGCGGCCACCAGCGGGCCGTAGGGCTCATCCGCCACGGTGACAAAGCCGACGTTGTAGTTCTCGCCATCCCAAGCGCGCCCGGAGGCCGGCGAATCGATGTACTGGAACCACTGGGCACCCACAAACCAAGGGTTATCAATGATGGTGCGCATATAGTCGCGGAACATGGCGCCCCGCTCCTGCTGGCTCTCGGCGGAAACCAGACCGGCATGGAAGCTGCCAGAATCCGTGGCGCCCATATGGAACTCCCCGATAATCGAGGGTTTGTCGATCTCGGCGAGAAAATCCCAGTTGTCTGCCGCGAGGCCCTCGGTATAGAGGTTGTAACTGACCACATCCACATGGGCAGCGGCACCGCGCACCACTTCCGGGGTCATACCCCAGTCGGCAAAGCGCGCACCAAGGAACAGATGATTGGGCATTACCGCCGCCAGCTCGCGCTGCACCACTGAGAAAAATTGTTTGGAAAGCGCTTCCAGTAAAAGGGAGAAATCTTCGCGCAGCGGCCCCGCAATGGGCTGCTTGCCGCCGGCAGACTCGGCAAGGTCAAACCCGCGGGAGAATGCGGCCCAGGAATCCACCGGGTGGGACCAGGCGCGGGACAGGCTCTCCACGCTGGTGTATTTGCTTTTCAGGATATCGACAAATGCCGCTTTAGCCGGGCTATCCACCGCATCCCGGGTCAGGGTATGAATGATCAGACCGAAGTGGCCGGCATCGGTTTTTGTGTTGCCCCAGCTCAGCTCATTTTCGATGTACACGCCCATACACCAGGGGTCGTCCTCGACTTCCGAGGCAACCTGAGCGACGGTGCGCTGAACGGATGCGGTAAATTCAGGATCAAACGGATCGTGCAGCGGCCCCCAGTAGTCATCGCCGCTACTGACTCTTTTATGATTGCCGCGAATCCAGCCGTTGGCCACATACGCCACCTTGCCGTTGTCATACAGGGAGGGATCGGCCCAGTTCCCGAGAGTGGTAAATCCCCAGGCCAACTGGCGATCAATAGTCACCTCGCGCCAGCGCTGCATAAATTCCGGGCCGTACTTGCGCTGCAGATTGGCCCGATAAAAACTGAAGCCCTGCCCTTTTTCCACCGGCCCCGTGTGTACTACCGGGCGGTAAAAATAATGCGCCGCGAGCGGATCATCGCTATCCGGCAACCACTGGAACAGGTTGCGTCGCAGCTCGGATGCAATGGTCTTCCCGTCTTCGGTTTCTGGATTCGCAAAATCCTCACCGGTCATGGTGACCGTGTTATCCATGCGCATATTGTCGACACCGGTGGCAAAAAACAGGTACCCCTCGGGATCGATCAGCGCCCACTGGCCATCGACTTTTTGCGTTCGAAAATATCCCGTTGCCTTATACCGCGGCCCCTCGGCCCAGCCACCAAACCGGGAGCGATCTGTAAATCCAGCTGGGCCGGAAAACTGTTCCGCCTCGCGCTCGGCACTTTCGCGTAGCCCGTCGTCACTGTGGATTTTTTCCGGGTAATCCTCGGGCACATACTGGCCGTACTGATCGAAAATTCCCTGCAACTTCTGCGGCTGGAAATCGCCATTGCCCGCCAGGGATATATCCTCAATCACCAGAGTCCGGTCACTGAGGATACTTTTCATATTGAGTTCGAGACGGCGGATATTCGCCAGATCCAGTGACTTGCTGCCCCACATCCAGGTCATCGCCGTTGCGGCGTTGTCATAGAGTGCGGGCGCATCCCGCATACCCGTATCCAGGGCAAGTGCCGGACCATTCAGATCGAAATAATAAGTACCGGTCCCGCCCGCGGGCACATTGAACGAGCGGGTACCGTAAGTCTCATCATCGTAGACTGACACAAACAACTGCGCCGAGTGGTCCCCGGGATTGGTTACTTTCAGGGACAGACCGATATTCTCCCCGGTACCACTCCAGTCCCAGCCGGAATCCGGGGCAAGATCCAGTCGCGGCTCGTAGGTGTTTTTGGAGAAAATCGCCTGCAACGGGGAGATTCCGGTGTCCACCGACAGTCGGGAAAGCGACACTCCCTGCCCTTCCACACCTGCGGGGATCCCGCGACCACCAATCAATAAAACCGGCGGGTATTCGTGCTCATTGCCCGGACCCGCAACTACTGCGCCTTTATCGCCTGGCTGACCGCAGGCAGACAGCAGCACAAGAGGCACAGAAAGCCACAGGATTCCGAAGCAAATTTGCTTCAACAGACATTGAACTGAGGAAGAAGAGATCGACATTGAGCTACCCGGAACCAAAAGATCGTCATTCTGTTTTATCAACAATATTTTGTTAACAATCTACAGTCATCCAGACTCAATGTAAACGTTTCAATGTCCCTTGAGGGGCTTAAACCTTTGTTTTACCAATAAAAAAAGCGCGATGCCCTCTCGGGCACCGCGCTTGTCTCCATCGCCCGGCTTTTGGCGCAGGCACGTTTGAACCACCTATCTGTTCGAGCAGGCGTCGATGCCGGGTAGGGCTTTCCAGGACCTTCCGCGAGAGGGACCTCGTGGAAGAGCCCCCATGGACGGGTTCACGGCGTGTCCTGGGAAGCCCTACCCGGCAGCGTCGCCGCCACCGAACTATCTACAGCGCTCGAAAAATCACTCGACAGGCTTCACATCGCCAAAGCGGCGCTCATACAGCCCCTCGTGGACTTCCTTGGCCGCTTTGACCATTTCCACGTAAGGCACGTCCGCCACGGAAACAAATCCGTTGGCATAGTTCTCGCCATCGTAAGCGCGGCCCGTAATCGGCGAATCCATGTACTGGAACATATGCACACCCACAAACCAGGGGTTGTCGATAAACGAGTGCATATAGTTCTTGAACATACGGCCGCGGTCTTTCTGGTCCGCAGAAATCACAATCCCCGGATGGAAGTGGCCCTGATCGTCGGAACCGAAACTGAACTCACCGATCAGACTCGGCTTGTCGATCTCCGCCAGAAAATCCCATTTGGACGGCACCAGCCCCTCCTCGTAGAGGTTGTAGCTGATAATGTCCACATTCTTGCCGGCGGCCTTGACGATTTCCGGAGGCATGCCCCAGCTCGGCAGACGAGAGCCAAGGTACAGGTGGTTCGGCATGATGGACTTCATCGCCTTGCGAATGGTGCCGAAATACTGATTGCCGTACTCGAACAACAGGGTCGCATAGTCTTCGCGCTGGGCTTCGGTAGTGAGACTGGAATCCATCCCCTTCTCGAACGCTTCCCAGCTCGCCACTTCTTTATTCCACGCGTTATTCAACGCCTCGATGGTGCCGTATTTTTCTTTCAGCACTTTGGTAAACGCGGCCTTGGCCGGGGTGTCCGCGCCATCCCGCGACAGCGCATTGATCACAATACCGTAATGCAACTCATCACTTTCCAGTCGACCGAAGCTCTGCTCATTGTCGAAGAAAATGCCCATGCACCAGGGGCTGTTGTCAATCTGCTGGCTGACCGATTGTGCAGCCACCACGGTGCGCTGGTAAAAGCGCGGATCAAACGGATCCGGCACCGGATGCCAGAAATCAAAGCCACTGGAAAGCGTGCTGAACTCACCGATGATGTCCGCAAAGGCCACAAACGGAATGCGCTCCTCGCTGTAATAGGAATCCGCCGCCCAGTTACCCAGGGAAGTGAAGCCCCAGTCCAGCATGCGGTCGATGGTGACTTTCTGCCAGGTATCCAGGTAGGACTCGGGATAGGTTTCCCCGTAACGGCGCTCTAAATTGGCGCTGTAAAAACTGAACGTTTCACCGCGTTTGAGCGGGCCGGACTGGGTCTCGCGGCGGTAGCCGTAGTGATTCCCCAGGTCATCGTCGTAACCGGGCAGCCAGTTGAACATATCGGCGCGGGTTTTGGAGATCAGTTCTCGGGTCGCCCAGGCTTTTTCGTCCACCCGGTTCAGGGGCTGATCGTCTTCGGCAATGACTTCATCGGCGCTGCGTTTGGGAATCAGGTCCTGATCGTAGTCGTATCCGGTAATGGTGGATGAGTTGGACAAGCGGATAATGTCGATACCGGTGGAGAAATACAGGTAACCCTCCGGATCCACGATGGCCCACTTGCCATTGACTTTTTCCGTGCGGAAATAGCCGGTGGCTTCCAGTTGCGGGCCATTTTTCCAGCCGCTGAATTTGGAGCGGTCGCTGTTGGGCTTGCCGGAAAGACTCGCCAGCTCTTCTGCCACTACCTTTTCCAGTTCTTCATCGGAGTGGATCTTGCCTTCGTAGTCCACCTTGGCGTTCTGACCGTACTTGTCCAACAGTCCGGTGAGGAAATTTTCATCCATGGCCGGGTTTGCCCGCAGGCGCAGATTGTCGATGGTGTACTGGCGATCGCTCAGGCTGCCGTCGGAGCCAAAAGAAATCTGGGTAATGCCACTCAGATCCAGCAGCTTCTTGCCCCAGAAGGAATGCAGCATAATATCGTCGGACTGCCAGGTTGGCGGGTTGGAGCGCAGACCAGAGGCAAAATTGAATTCGTTCTGTGCGGCCGCTTTCGGATCTTCCTGGTCGTGCCCGTGCAGCTTGGCGTAATAGGTACGGTACACACCATCGGCAGGTACCACCAGGCCGCGGGTGTAGAAATCCCCATTCTTATCGCCCATGGTGACATCGATCTGAACGGACTCGTCACCATTGTTGGCCACATCAAACGCCAGGTTGAAGTCGGAAAACTCACTCCAGTCCCAGGCTTCCGCCGGCTGAATCACCAGGCCCGCGCCGTTGTTTTCCTGCAGTTTCAACTTCACCTGCAGCGCCTTGCCACCGGCACCATCGTCTACCAGATTCGCGGTGCCATTATTGACCTGCACCGATGCGGGAATCCCACCCTCGTTAAAGTTTTCGAGGAAAAAATCTTCGGCCAACAGGTTGGAGTCCGCAGAGACTTTCGCAACCGCACTGGATTCACCCCCCTTGTCACCGGAAGAACACGCAGCCAGGCCACCCAGGGTGGCGGCAGCAACGGCCAGGCTCAGCACGGAGCGCAACAGCAGCTGGCGGGAATACTTGGAAGTGGTCTTGGTTTCCATCGTCTTACTCATTCTAATTATCAATTTTCATCAATGCTGGAAATCGTATCGAACGCCGCCAGGCGCACGCGCAGTAGATTTCTTACCAATTGGTGTAGCTGCCGTCGGGCTTGTAGAGTCTTGGTGCCTCCCAGAATTTGAAAGACTGCTCTGCGAGCATTTCCTCATTCACATCGATGCCGATGCCCGGCGCATCGCCCACCGGATACACCCGATTCACTTCTTTCGGGCGGTTGATGAAATACTTGTCGTGATCGGATTTGTTGCTGTCGTAAGGCGCAATCTCACACCAGGAAAGATTTGGCACCGCCGCGCACATCTGAATGGTGGCAGCGGTACACACCGGGCCCAGTGGGTCGTGGGGCATAATGTCGATGTAGTGGCTTTCCGCCATCGCCGCCACTTTCATCGCCTCGGTCAAACCACCCACGTTGCACACGTCGATACGGGCAAAGTTTGTGAGATCGTTTTCGATATAAGGTATAAAGTCCCACTTGCTGGCGAACTCTTCACCGATGGCAAAGGGCACATTCACCAGTTTGCGCAGCCCCTGGTACGCGGTAACCGACTGATCGCGGATTGGCTCTTCGAGAAAATCGAGCACGCCCTCGCCCAGTTTCTGGCAGAAACTCGCGGTTTCGGCAACGGAGAGGCGGTGGTGATAGTCGATACCCAGCACCAACTCCTCCCCCAGCTCCTGACGGATTTCCTTCAGGCTCCCGGCTGCGGCGGCAATGGATTTGCGCACATCAAACGTGGTGGGCTCGGTGGGCGAACCGTGTTCGCCTGTGGTTGCACGAATCACTTCCCAGCCCTGCTCGCGCAGTGCACGGAAGTCATCCAGCAGCGCCTGTCCCATGGGTTTGGTGGAGGTAACGAACAGTGGAATTTCGTTGCGCTGCTTGCCGCCAAGCAATTGATAGGTCGGCACGTTCAGCGCCTTGCCGGCAATATCCCACAGGGCGATGTCGATAGCAGAAATAGCTGCGGTAAGCACCCGGCCACCTTCGAAATACTGGCTGCGGTACATCTCTTGCCACAGGGCGCCAATGTTGCGTGCATCACAGCCAATCAGAAACTCGCGGAAATGTTTTACCGCACCGGCCACCGCCAGCTCGCGACTGGATAAACCGGACTCGCCCCAGCCATAGATTCCCTCATCGGTTTCCACCTTCACCAAACACAGATTGCGGTGTCCAACCCAGGCGGGGTAAACCTTGATATCGCTAATCTTCATGCTCGCACTCCGCTCATTTCAGATCGTCGGTGGGACAGAGGCTGGCACTGAGGCCATGGTCTGCGGTGATATTGGAGCCGGTCATGGCACCGGAACAGGGCGACAGGAGGAAGGCAGCAATGTGGCCGACCTCCTCCACCGTGTTGTATTTTTTGTCCGCGTGCATATTATCGAAAGACGCTGCCAGTGTAGGGTTTTTATCGGCGACTTTTGCCACCGTTTCGGTCTTGGTCAGGCCTGGGCACAGGCTATTCACGCGAATTCCTTTTTTGCCCAGGCTCCAGGCCATGGCGCGGGTCATGGCGACAATCGCGCCCTTGGTGGCGGCATACATCTCGTAGCCCGCTACGCTGGCACCGGCGTGATTGGAGGCGATATTTACAATGGCGGCCCCTGCCGGCATACGGCGCGCCGCCGCCTGGCACAACAGAAATACCGAGCGCTGGTTCACTTCCCAAAGGCAATTCAGCTTGTCCAGATCGAACTCGAGAAAGTCCCCCTCGATGGTGACGCCGGCGTTATTCACCAGGCCATCGATGCGCCCGAACTTTTCGAAGACCTCGTCGATGAAAGGTGCGATGGCGGCAGCGTCCCCCACATTCAACGGAAAATAGGCGCTCTCAAAACCGCGATCGCGCAGGGTTTCCACCCGGTTACTCGCGTCGTTGATATCCGCCAGTACCACCTTGGCACCCGCCTCGGCACACACCTGTGCGATACCCCAACCGATGCCTGCAGCGGCACCGGTTACGATTACAACCTTCTGATCCAGCAAGGCTTTAGACATGAAGACTTCTCACTTTCTTGAACGGTCCACCAGTGCGCGCGCTCAGGCCCGCACCATGGTCGCTTCGATTTCTTCGATGGATTTGTTTTTGGTTTCCGGCAGCAGGCGGAACAGCAGCGCAAGGCTCACGCTGATACAGGCGGCATAGAACAGGAAGATTTCCGTCGCGCCCATATTGTTCAATTGCCAGGGGAAAAACTGCTGCACGAAGTAGCTGACGGTACTCACAATCAGCGCAAAGAATGGAATCGCTACACCGCGAACATGCGTGGGGAAAATTTCCGAGAAGAGCACCCACATCACCGGCCCGATGGACAGGTTAAACGCGGCGATGAAACACATGATGCCCATCAACACCAATTTAGCGTTGATCTGGATTGCATTCTGGATCAGCACACCCTCGTTGGCCCGCGCGGTTGCGTCGCCGAGCGCCTCATACGTGGCCTGCTTGAAGGCCACATCGCTCTCAAAGGCAGTGCCGACCAAAGCCTGCAAGCCAGACACATCAATATTCGCATTCGCCAGCGCCTGTAGCGAAGCCGCGGTCAACTCATAGCTGGCCTGACTGAACGCCCAGCTGCACAGAAACAGGCTGACACCACCCCAGGCGAGGCCGAACAGCACCAGTGGGCGGCGCCCAAGACGATCAATCAGCAGCAGCGCCAGAATCGTGAACATCACGCTCACTACGCCGACGATCACTGCCTGCATAAAGGCGGCATTGGTGCCGATACCCACCTGTTCAAATACCGTGGGCGCGTAGAACATGATGGCGTTGATACCGGTAATCGGCTGCGCGATGGCGATTACCAGGCCCACCCAGAAAGCGGTGCGCAGGCGCGGCTTGAAAATCTCCGCCACTTGCTGGCGGAAGCTGCCTGCGGGTGCGGCCGCGGCGCTCTCCTGGATTTCCTGGATCTGCGGTTCGATATGGCCAGCGGGGATTAACTTGCCCATCACGTCGCGGGCCTCATCCAGGCGCCCTTTCAGTACCAGCCAGCGCGGGCTCTCGGGAATGGCCAGCAACATCAACAGCCAGATCAGCGCCGGAATCACTTCCACTCCGAGCATCCAACGCCAGGTGTACTGATCGATCCCAAGCGCGCCCACCCAGACTGCGTCCGCATTGGACGCCTGCAGAATCAGGTAGTTAGCAAAGTACGCCGCCGACAGCCCCACTACGGTAGTGATCTGGTTCATGGAGACCAGCTTGCCGCGCATATTGGCCGGGGCGATCTCGCCGATATACATGGAGGCGAGAGACAGGGAGGTAAACGCAAGGCCACCGAGGAAGCGCGCCGCCACCAACATTTCAAAATTGGGGGCGAGCACCGAGCCAACGGCAGAAAGAAGATAAAGAGCGGCGATAATCAGCAGCGCCGATTTACGGCCCCAAGCGTCACAAATCCGCCCGGTGACCATCAACGCAAAAATCACCCCGAAACCGGGCGCACTGACCACGGTCCCCACCTGCAAGTCGGACAGGGTAAATTCGGCAGTAATAAAACGCACGGTGCCGGAGATCAGCGCCGCATCCAGTCCAAAGATGAAACCGCCAAATGCCACGATCGCGGCAAATTTGAAGGCGGTCAATTGGAATCCTCTCATCGGATAACCCTCTTTATTGTTATGGGTACTCCGACCGCTGATACCTGCCACCCTCTTCAGGGGTACCTTCAGGTATCTTCTGGTTGCACGGTCGGCCACCACTTGATGTTGGCCCATCATACAACCCCAATCCATTTTTGTTAACAATTAACTATATACAAATATTCCTGAGTCCCTTTATACTGCATCCATCCTGTCCCGTCACCGGGAATAAACAGAAAACAGCACAGGAAGACCCGATGTTGAGCCAACAGTTTCATCAGGCCCTGGAGGCCTGCCCGCTGATCGCCATTATTCGTGGCGTGACACCGGACGAGATCGACATGGTCGCCAACACCCTGCTGGATGCCGGCGTGCGCGCTATCGAGATCCCACTGAACTCACCGGTTGAGCCCCTCAAAAGCATCGAGCGGCTGGCCAGAATCATGGATGAATTCGGTGAAACCACCATCTGCGGTGCCGGCACCGTACTCACCCCGGAACAGGTGCAGAGTGTACAAAATGCGGGCGGAAAGATCATTGTTTCGCCAAACTGCGACCCAGAGGTGATCCAGGCCACCCTAGAGCGGGATTTGATTTCGGTTCCCGGCTGTCTCACCCCGACCGAGGCGTTCAACGCTCTGAAAGCCGGCGCCCGGGTGCTGAAGATGTTCCCGGTGGCGGACTTCCCGGCCCAATATCTGGCTTCTCTGGGCGCCGTGGTACCGAAAGACATCCTCACCCTGGCGGTGGGCGGCATCACCGATACCAATATGGAAGAGTACTGGAAAGCCGGTGCCCGCGGATTCGGCCTCGGCTCCAATATTTACGCCGCCGGCGACAATGCCAGCCAGATCGCGGACAAGGCGCGCATCATGGTGGACGCGGCCAACCGCGCCAAAGCACTGGGCGCCTGAACAATTTCTCTCTTACACCGGAGACTCTCCCAGTGATGGAATCCGGTGCACCTTGTCAGTTGCGATTGACTCTTCGTGACCTTTGCTTGTACCGCAATGCAAGCATTTCTCTCGCTTCAACGCCCCTTTTCAGGGGCGTTTTTTTAACTCTTGAATATATTTATTCACTGCCCCGGTCCGAGGCCAAGCGACGCACTGATTCGCGCGGCAGATTCCCGCACCGCCCGCACCAGCTCTTCCCGCTCCAGCTTCTTACCCACTACCGACGTCAGGCTGGAAACCGCCAGTGCAGCAATGGTCGCCCCGTCCGGCTGTCCTACCAGGGCTGCGCAATCGGTCACGCCATCGGTCAATTCACTGGTCCGCAGTTCAAACCCCTGATCGCGCACCGACAGCAACGAGTGTTCGAGCTCGGCCTCACCTTCCTGGACAGCGGTTTTCGCCAGAAGGCCGGCGCGGCGCCCGGCCTCACAGTTCGCCAGCAACACCCGCCCGGATACGGTCTGCAGCAACGGGAAAAGCGTACCCTCGTTGAACGACAGGGAAACCGGCCCGGGACTCTGCACCTGCAGCACCACCATCAGCTGCCCCTGGTGGATCACACTCAGGTGGCAGGATTGGCCGAGACGTGCCGCCAGCGCCTCCATCTCCGGCTGCGCCGCAAAGCGCAATTGCGATACTGGCGACAGGGTACGGGTCAGCTCCAGCAGCTTGAGAGACACCCGGTATTTGCCAGACACCTCATCCCGCAGCAGATAACCCCGGGACTCCAGGCCAACCAGCACCCGGAAGATCTCACTATTGGTACGCCCGATACCCTGGGCAATATCCGACTGGGACAGCGGAAGCGATTCCGCGGCGAGAAACTCCAGTATCTCCAACGCCTTATCCAGCGCGGGCACCGCGTATTTATTCGCGCCATTGCCATTCTTCTGGCTGCCGGCCTTTGCGCTCACTTTCTCGGGCACTGCTTCCCCCTGACCCATCCAATTTATCGATTTGTTAAGCCTGCGCATTTAAGCACAGGTTGACACCACCAAAAAACGATTTTTATACTTGAACAACACTTTCAAATATAAAAATATAATCCTGATGAGCCGCCAACCTGCGGGTGCCCCTAATCCCGGACCAGCACCCGCGCCTCGCACAGCGAGACACTCTAGAGAGAATCGAGAGAAAACTATGAGCAGCTCCGACATCGACCAACTGAAGCAAGGCGCCCCACAGCAGGCGGCGGAACCCATCGTCCTGCGTGGCATGACCTGGAACCATACCCGTGGCTTTACCCCCATGGTGGCGGCCGCCCAGCGCTTTGAAGAACTGAACCCCAATGTCACCATCCAGTGGGACAAGCGCTCACTGCAGGCCTTTGCCGACCACCCCATCGACGACCTCGCCAGCCGCTACGACCTGCTGGTGATCGATCACCCCTGGACCGGTTTTGCCGCACGGGAAAAAGTCATCCTGCCCCTGGACGAGCACCTGCCCGCCGCCTTCCTCAAGGACCAGGCAGACAATGCCGTGGGGCACTCTCACACCTCCTATCACTACGATGGCCAGCAGTGGGCCCTCGCCCTGGACGCCGCCACCCCGGTCGCGTCACTGCGCCCGGACCTGCTGCAAGAAAAAGGACTGGAAGAACCCAAAATGTGGGAAGACCTTATGGCACTGGCGGAAAAAGGTCTGGTGGCGGTACCCAGTATTCCCCAGGACACCCTGATGAACTTCTACATGTTGTGCTCCGCCATGGGTGAAGATCCCTGTGTGGGCGAAGAAGTCGTGAGCAAAGCAGTGGGTATCGAAGCCCTGGGCATGCTGAAGGCGCTGTCCGACAATCTGGATCGCCGCTGCTTCGACTGGAATCCCATCAAGGTGTACGAGGCCATGACCCGCAGTGACGACTTCGCCTACTGCCCCTTCGCCTACGGCTACGCCAATTACGCGCAACCCGGCTATGCGCGCAAGCTGCTGGAATTCCGCGATACCGTGACCGCAGGCCCCAAAGGTGACCACCTGAAAACCACCCTGGGCGGCACCGGCCTCGCCATCTCCGCGCACACCAAGCACGCGGAAGTGGCCGCACAATTCGTGGAGTTTGCCGGCAACCCGGAACTGCAGGCCTCCTTTTACATCCAGTACGGTGGACAACCGGGGCACCGCAAAGCCTGGACCAGCGAGTCTGCCAATCATTTGACCAACAACTACTTCACCAACACCCTGCCCACCCTGGACCGCGCCTTCCTGCGTCCACGCTACCATGGGCATATGTTTTTCCAGGACAACGCCGGCGCGCCCATTCGCAACTACCTGATGTACGGTGGCGACGCAAATACCCTACTTGATCAGCTTAATGCGCTGTACGTGAAATCACGTCAAAGCTAACAACCACTGAAATTTATGATGCAACCGTTAAAAGGTATAACCGTTCTCGAATTTAGCCAGTACCTGGCAGGCCCCTACGCGGGCCTACGCCTGGCGGATCTCGGCGCGCGTGTGATAAAGGTAGAGCGTCCCGGCAGCGGAGACGCCTGTCGCAGTCTCGCCACCAAAGACCTGTGGGTGGATGGCGACAGCCTGCTTTTCCACACCATTAACCGCAACAAAGAGTCCTTTTGTGCGGACCTGAAAAACCCGAGCGACCTGAATGCAGTACGCGAATTGATCGCGCGGGCGGATGTGATGACCCACAACTTCCGCCCTGGCGTGATGGAAAAAATTGGCCTCGACTACACCAGTGTCAAAGCCCTTAACACGCAGATTATTTACGGAGAAGTCTCCGGTTACGGCAACGAAGGACCCTGGGTGCACAAACCCGGGCAGGACTTGCTCGCGCAGGCGGTTTCCGGCGTGGGCTGGCTCTCCGGTAATCACAGTGACGGCCCGGTACCCCTGGGCCTCGCCATTGCCGATATGCTGTGCGGAACGCACCTGGCACAGGGCATTCTCGCCGCCCTGGTGCGCCGGAAAAAACACGGTATCGGCGCCAAAGTGCAGGCGAGCCTGCTGGAGTCCATGGTGGATTTTCAGTTCGAAGGTCTCACCACCTACCTCAACAACGGCCGCCAACTGGCCAGCCGCAGCGAGATTGCCAATGCCCACGCATTCCTCGGCGCGCCCTACGGTATCTATCAAACGAGCGACCACTGGATTGCCATTTCCATGGGACCGCTCGGGCCACTGGCCGAAGCACTGCAGTGCCCGGCACTGAATAAAAGTGATAGCGAAGCCTTCAGCCAGCGGGATGCGATCAAAGCCGTACTGGCAAAACACCTGCGCACCCAAACCACCGGCCATTGGATGACACGCCTGAATGCCGCCGGCATCTGGGCATCGGAAGTGGTGGATTACGACCAGCTGCTCCACCACCCCGCCTTCAAGGCCGTGGCCATGGAGCTGCAGGTTTCCCGCCCCACCTCATCGGCTGACCACCACAGCTCACCGGGGAAAAGTGCGGTCACCGTAAACACCACCCGCTGCCCACTGCGGATCAACGGCCAGCGCTTTACCAGTGCTACAGCCGCCCCACGCCTGGGTGAAGATACCAATCACATTCGCGACACTTTGCTCGCGGGTTTATGCCAACGGGAGGCCGCACAATGAGCCAGTTCCAAAAACCGCTCGCCGGTATGCTGGTACTCGACTTCTCTCAATTTCTGTCTGGTCCTTCTGCGGCTTTGCGCCTGGCCGACCTGGGCGCACGGGTTATCAAAATCGAGCGCCCCGAGCGCGGCGAAGACGGGCGCAACCTGTACCTTTCCGACTGTATGCTGGAAGGGGAATCCACCCTGTTCCACGCCATCAACCGCGACAAGGAAAGCTACTGCCTCGACCTGAAAGATCCGGCCCAGCGCGACGCGCTAAACGCGCTGATCCGCAAAGCGGATATCCTGATCGTCAATTTCCGTCCCGGTGTCACGCAGCGACTGGAACTCGACTACGACCATGTAAAAGCCATAAACCCACGCATTATTTACGGTGAAATTACCGGCTACGGCGACACCGGCCCCTGGGCCGAACGTCCCGGACAGGATTTGCTGCTGCAGGCGCTCTCCGGCCTCACCTGGCTGTCCGGCAGCCGCGACGATGGCCCGGTAGCCATGGGTGTACCGGTTGCGGATATTTTTACCGGCGCGCAGCTGGTGCAGGGCATTCTCGCCGCCGCTTTCTCCCGGGAATTTACCGGTGAAGGCAGCCTGGTACAGATCAGCATGCTCGAAGCCATGCTGGATTTTCAGTTCGAGCCACTCACCATCGCCTTACAGGATTCTCAGCAGACCATCGAGCGGGCCGCCGTCAATGGCGCCCACGCACTGGTGGCCGGTGCCTACGGCTTTTACCAGACCAACGACGGCTATATCGCGCTCTCCATGGGCCGCGTAGAAGACCTTGCGCGACTGCTCGACTGCCCCGCACTACTGCCCTATTGCGAGCCGACCCTCGCCTTTGCCGAGCGGGACGCCATCAAACAGATTCTCGCCGATCACCTGCGGTCGCAGACCACCGCGCACTGGCTATCCCTGCTCGAGCCGGCGGATATTTGGTGTGCCGAGGTCCTCGACTGGAATCAACTGCTGGCACACGACGGTTTCAAATCCCTCGACATGCTGCAGTCCCTGCCCATGTCCGGCGAAAGCCAGTTGACCACCAGCCGCTGCCCCATTCGCATTGACGAACAGTGCCTGTGGGGAAGAACACCCGCGCCGAAACTGGGGCAACACCAGGGCGTCATTAATAACGAAATCAAAGATGAGAGATGAGAAGTGAAAAATGAGAGGAATCGGTCATGAATGAGCGCCATTCGCAATCGAATGTTTCGCTATCAAAGTCTACCCCCGGGGTGGCCCACATTACCTTGCAGCTAGCGCCAGCGAATGCCTATCACGAGTCATTCCTACGGGAAATCGGCATTGTCATTCGCACCCTGGAACAGGACGACAGCGTACGCGTGGTGGTGATCAACAGCGCGCTACCGAAATTTTTCTGTGCCGGTGCCGATATCAAAGTGTTTGAAAACAACAGCGTGCAGCAAAACCTCGCCCTGGTCGCCGCTGCCCGGGAGAACGCCAACGCCATCGAGAACAGCGGCAAGATTTATATTGCCGAAGTCGCCGGCCACTGCCTCGGTGGCGGTTTGGAAATTGCCATGGCCTGCGATTTTATTTTCGCGGCAGAAGGCAACTACCGCTTCGGCCTACCGGAAATCAAACTGGGACTAATCCCCGGCAACGGCGGCACCCAGCGCCTGGTGCGCCGGATCGGCCGCCGCGCCGCCATGGAGATCCTGCTTACCGGCGATACCTTCGGGCTCGCCCAGGCCCAGGAGCTGGGTTTACTGGACGGCGTCTACAGTGCGGAATCCCTGGCTGCCGGCACCTCCGAGTTTGCCGAAGAAATCGCCCGCGGTCCCGGACACGCCATCGCGGCCACCAAGCGTGCACTGCGTGAAGGCAGTTCCCTGCCGCTGGATCGCGGCCTCGCGCTAGAGGCGAAGCTGGCAGACTCTCTCTATGAAACCGCAGATGCGGTGGAGGGACTGAAAGCCTTCGTTGAAAAGCGAGCACCGGTATTCAATCAGTAGCTCCCGACCAGTAGCACCCAACCCACAGATTCGACCGAACAACAAACAAAATATGCGACGGAGAAGATGATGAGTACACAGATAGCGGAAACCGCTCAACAACATTACCAGTGTTATATCGACGGTGAATGGGTCGACAGTGATAGTAAGCTCCCAGTGGAAAATCCCGCGAACGGCAAAATATTTGCCAGTGTCCCGGACTGCACGCTGGCACAGGCTGACACCGCCCTCGCTTCCTCGCAGGCGGCGCTGCAGAGCTGGAAATTGCTCCCCGCCATCGCGCGCGGCCGCCACCTGTTCAACCTGATAGAAGCCCTCAAACCCAAGCGCGACCTGTTTGCCAAACTGCTGGTACTGGAGCAGGGTAAAACCCTGAACGAAGCCTACGGCGAGTTCGACGATACGCTCAATTACCTCACCTATTCTGCCGAAGCCGCCCGCCGCATCGAAGGCAATATCTTCCCGTCGGACAATGCCGGTGAGCAGCTGTGGATTCAAAAAGTCCCCTACGGCGTGACCGTCGGCCTGTGCGCGTTTAACTACCCACTGGCCCTGATCGGCCGCAAGGTAGGTCCGGCACTGGTGACCGGCAACACCATGATCGTAAAACCCCACGAGGCCACCCCGGTAACCGCCATGGAATTTGCAAAGGCGGTGGAAGAAGCGGGTATCCCCAAGGGCGTGATCAATATCATCAGCGGCAGCGGCATCGCTGTGGGTGAGCACCTGGTACAAAGCCCCATTACTCAACTGGTCACCCTCACAGGCAGTATCCGCGCCGGCCAGGCCATCTGCCGCGCGGTAGCGGAAAACGTCACCGCAGTCTCTCTGGAACTGGGAGGTAAGGCCTCGTTTATCGTGCTTGACGATGCGGATATCGACAAGGCCGCGGATGCGGTAGTCATCTCCCGCTACGCCAACTGTGGTCAGGTGTGTATCTGTGCCGAGCTGGTGCTGGTACACGAAAAGGTCGCGGATGAATTCACTCGCAAGGTGCTGGAAAAAGTAAAAGCGCTAACAGTAGGCAACCCCATGGACAATCCCAGCATGGGACCCTCGGTTACCGCCCAGGGTCTGGACCGCGTGGACTCCATCGTGCAGGAAACCATCAACGCCGGCGCCACCCTCGCCTGCGGCGGCGCGCGCCCTGAAGGCGCCGAGTTTGAACACGGCAACTGGTACCAGCCCACCGTGCTCACCGACGTGACCGCGGATATGGCTGCGGCGCGGGAAGAAATCTTCGGACCGGTACTGCCTATCGTCAAAATTAAATCCTTCGATGAAGCTGTAGAAATTACCAACCGCCGCAACGATGGCCTCAGCTGCTACCTGTGGACCGACGATTACCGGGTAATCATGGACGGTATCAGCCGCCTGGAAGTAGGTACCGTATTCGTAAACAAACAGATCGTCGGGTATATCCAGGGCTACCACTCCGGCCACAAGCGCAGCGGCATCGGTGGCGAGGACGGCATCTACGGCATCGAAGGCTACCTGCAGAAGCGCGCTGTGTATCTAAACTGCAACTAGGAAACCACGGAACAGCTACTGCGCGCGCATCTGGCGGCGTCCGGCTGTGATCACGCTAGCGCAATGCGAACAGGGACACCTTGGTGGTGCCGGCCAGATCAACGGTTTGCGTTACTGTTTCCCCGGTGGTCCAGGTCGCAGTCAATTGCCCGCGCTCCGAACAACCTGCCAGGCCGAAGTAGACATGTCGGTTATAGCCACGCTCGTAACCGGCGTTGCTTGCACCAACCCGACGGGTTTGTGTTCGGCCGCACGCGCTTAATTGCAAGACACCATCGAGCAGGGTGGATTCAGTTGCCTTACCTTCGCTCAGATCGATGACGAGAGATTCTCCAGCCTTTCCGGTCTGATTTTTGAACAGGTGCCACTGCCCGTGTTCATTGGCATACAACAGGTCCTGTTTACCGTCCCGATCAAAGTCCAGGGCCACACCGCCGAGGCCCCAGGCACCCAGGTCGTTTGTGACCACTTGATGGTTGCGCACAACCTCGAAGGTTCCGTTGCCCTTGTTACGATAGATACTGGACTCTGTGGGGGTTACCAGGTTGCCACGCTGTACGAAGAACAGGTCCTGGTAGCCGTCGTTATCAAAATCCGCGACTACCGCACCGGTGCTGTTAGACGGAGCATCCAGACCAGCCTGCGCAGTAACATCCACGAATTTGCCATCGCGATTTTCCAGGAGGATGTTGCTCAATGCATCCTTGTGTTTATCGCTTTGCGGGCTCGGGTTCTCTGCTAACCCCTTTACCACACCGGCGGTAGGAGACCAGATTTTGCCACCGATCCTCCACTGGCGATTGCCGATATAGCCGGCATGTAGCCCCTGCTTTGCCTGATTATCGGGCCAACCCAGGGAGTCGCTGTTAATCAGGTCGAGGGTTTTACCGCTATGGGTTTCACCGGGGAACTTGTACTGATAGGCGGATTCGCCGATGTAGATCTGCCGGTGCGGCCAGGGACTTTGGTAATTGACCAGTTTAAGAAGGTCACCCGCCGCCAGGTCGAACTCGAACCTATCGCGGCGCACGTAGAAGCCCCAGGTCCCGGTTTCTTCATCGTAAAAGGTTTCACCGCTTTCAAAGGGATTTGCCCGGCTCAGAACGATATCGAAGTCGCCGTCGTTATCGAAATCAATTTCTACTGCACTGGTGACATCCCGGTATTTAACCGGTAACCACTGTTTCGTCACTTCCTCAAAGTCAAAACCGCCCTGGCCGCGGTGCAATGAGATGGGGCCATAGCCATACAATAAAAGATCCTGCTGACCATCGCCGTCGATATCGGTAATCAGGGTTCGCTGCCCATCGCCATGCACCCTGGCATTCAAGCGGCCGGCTAACTCAAGGGTGCCATTTTGTGTATTGCGATACAGGTAATTCTCACTCTCACCGCGCTTCTTTTTGGAGGGAAACGCGAAGTTCAATAAATCCACGGCGCCATCGTGATCGAGATCTGCAAACTGTACGGTACGACCGCGCATATGTATCAGCGGCTCGGGAAAATCTTCCAGGCGTTCGAAATTGCGCTCGCCATCCACCCGGTAGATGACGGAATTGCGTGCATTCGAGCCAGAGCCGCCACCGCGGGAGACGATGATTTCCAACGCGCCGTCCTGGTCAAAATCCGCGACCGAAACCCCGTGAGAGTCTCCCATCAGGAGATCATAAGGCTGTCCAAATTCTCCGGCGTTGTTCCAGAGTATCCGCACACCGAAGCCATGATCGTTCAGGATCAGATCTGGCCAGCCATCCTGATCAAGATCCGCCACGGCCGGAGCTCCCCACTTCCGCTGGTTTTTCTGCTCACCAAAATAACCAGTTTTTACCGCAGCAAATCGTATGCCATCATTAACTGGTACGGCTCCAGCCGTTCGGTGCTCACAGCCCAACAGGCTAGTGGAGGAAATTGCAACCAGCATCGCAGCCAGACACATCTTTGGAACCATTGGACTCATGTTCGGAAGCCTAAAAAATCGGCAACCGAATGTACTTGGGCGGCCGAGAAAACTGATGATTTACAGATAATTTCTGAAAGTTCAATCCGTGGAAAAGGTTTTATCAAACCGTGGCATGCCGTGTTGACGCCACAGCGCGCCTTCGTTGTGGATGTGGAACCAGCCGGGCTGCACGTTATCCCAGGACCACACCTCCATTTCACGCACCATGTCGCGCAGCATCAGTGGGTGCTTTTTGGCAAGGTCACGCGATTCTTCTTTATCCTGTTCGATATTGAACAGCTTCCATGGAGTGTTCTCCCCCACCTTGACTGCCTTCCATTCATTGCGGCGAACAGATGCATCGCTGTAGCTACCGCGGTGGCGCAGGGCGAAGATCAGTTCATCCTTGTGGGGCGCCTCGCCCGATTGCAGGAATGGGACCAAATTTTTTCCATCGAGCTTGTTACCCAGTTCAAGCTCGGCACCGGCTAAACTTGCAAAGGTCGGGAACAGGTCCAATGCTTTAACCGGGTGTTCAAAGCGCGCCCCAGCTTTGATCTGTTTCGGCCAGTGCATCACCATTGGCGTGCGGAAACCGCCTTCAAATACACTGCCCTTCCCTTCTCTCAGCGGATCGTTGTTGGCACCATATCTTTTATCACCGCCGTTATCGCTAAAGAAGACAATCAGGGTGTTGTCCAGCTGCCCGGTGCTCTTGAGTGTTTCCACCAGATCGCCAACGCCGCGATCCATGGCGTACACCATGCCGGCGTAGGTTCTTCGATCTTTGTCCTTGATATCGGGAAACTTTGCCATATCTTCCTGTTTCGCTTGCAGTGGCGAATGGGGCGCGTTGTAGGCCAGGTAAAGGAAAAACGGCTTTCCGGTGTCTGCGGCTTTGCGCACAAAATTGACGCCCTCACGGGACAGAGCATCGGTGATGTATTCGTTCACCTCCACTTCCTCGCCATTGTGCTCCAGCGGCCTGATATAGGGATCGATATTGGTGAGCCCCTGCGCTTTCTGTTTGGCGTATAGCTTTTTGAACAGCTCGGGGAAGTAATTGTGACCGCCGCCGAGGAAGCCGTAGAACTCGTCAAAGCCGCGGCGATTGGGATGGTATTCCGGTGCCTCACCCAGGTGCCACTTGCCCACTGCCCCAGTGAAGTAGCCATTTTCCTGCAACATTTTGCTGACGAACTTATCTTCCGTAGGGATCCCCACAAAAGAGCCGCGGACTGGCAGATTGAACTGGGAACCGATCTTGTGGGGGTAGCGGCCGGTCATCAGTGCCGCCCGGCTTGGACCGCAAAATGGGTGTGCGGTATAGGCCTCACTGAAGGTCATGCCCTCGTTGGCGAGCTGGTCCAGGTTTGGTGTGACGATATCGTCAGAACCGTTAAAACCGACATCGGCGTAGCCCAGGTCATCGGCCAGAATCAGCACGATATTCGGGCGCGTGGCTTCATCGCCAGCCGTTTCTTTGGCATCTGCAGTATTGAGGGAAAGAAACCCGGTCAGTATGAGTATTGTCGTAAAATGTGCGGCAAATTGAATCAGTGTTTTTATTTTCATTCTACTTCCCTCGTCTTATCGACTCTGCCACTTTGCGGACAGCCAATATGGCACCGGCAAAAAGTGATCTGGTTTTAATGGTTGTTCGCTTTGCCCATCTGAAGATCGAACCGCTTCAGCATCGGGTCCTGATTTTTCTTCAGTGCAACCCGCATCAGATGGATCATTCGCTGGTGCGCACGAGCGTATTCCGGATTGTCGACCTGATTGTGTACTTCGCTCGGGTCTTTGTTCAGGTCGTAGAGTTCATCGCGCTTGTCGCCCGGGTTCCAGACAAATTTCATGTCCGGGGTACGCAGAGCGCGGATACCGAACCAGCCGCCGTTGTACCATTCGTAGGCGTAGAGTGCGGTGTCCTGCCGATCCCTGTCTGCGATATCACCCTGATCCATCAGCGTGCGCAGAGAGCGGCCATCCTGTACGCCGTCTTCCGGTAACTGCATGACTTCTGCGAGCGTGGGAGCGATATCCAGTATGGAAACCTGACGAGTAACGGATTTGGGGGCTACTGCCGGATCGCGAATCATCAGCGGTATACGCATCAGTTCGTCGTAGGCGTAGGGACCCTTGTCGTACAGGCCGTGCTCACCGAGCATACTGCCCTGGTCGCCCACAAAAACGATATGCAGGTTTTCGTAGAGGCCGGTTTCTTTCGCGGTTTCGAGGATTTCGCCCACCGCGCGGTCGATCATCGCCATGGCGCCGTAGTAGTAAGCGCGCATTTTCAACCACTCTGCATCACTCAGATGGCTGACGTCGTGCCAGGGCCAAAACGGTTCATCTTGGGACAAGGGTTTGTTGACCCGTTTGCTCAGGTGGTTTGCCGGTAGCGCCAGGGTTTCGGGATCAAACATACTGGCGTAAGGCTCCGGTACCCGGTACGGCGGGTGCGGCTGATCGAAGCTGATAACGCCAAAGAAGGGACGCTTTTCTTTTGCCGCCTTGCGCAAAAGATCCTGACCTGCTTTTACCTTTTTATAGGTGCCGGTGTCTTCGTAAGTGCCGGGCAACGTCTGAAAGTACTCGACCTTCTCGCCATTGAAATAATCGGCCTTTTCGTCTTCTGGCGCATTGGCTGCGGCCTTGTATTTGGCAATATTTTTCTGGATACCGTAGGGCGTCAGCTGGCGCATACTGCGGGACCAATCCGCTTCCTTGATTTCCGCGGTGTAGTCGGCGCCGCGCAGGCGAACCCCCTGAGGGCCCAGGTGCCACTTGCCTACGTATCCAACGAAATAGCCTGCATCCTTGGCACGGGCGATCAGACCACCTTCGGACAGGTCAAGCTCGGAGAGGCGGGAGTGATACAGGCCGACGTTATCGTCCAGTCCAGTTCTGTGCCCCCAGCGGCCGGTAAACAGGGCCGCGCGGGACGGCGAGCACAAACCGGTGGTGGTCATGGCGTTGTCGAAGCGCACACTTTCCCGGGCCAGGGAATCGATATTCGGCGTAGGCACCGGACCCTCGCGGTAGGAAAAAGTATCGAACCGCATATCGTCGAACATCAAGATCAGGACGTTTTCACGCTCACTGGTCGCATACCCCGAATCAGAAGGAGCTGCCATAGGGGATGCGGCGGAAGCCAAGCTCGCGACCATCCCCGAAAAGACCCCCGACAAGACACCCGCAACTACACAGGCAAACCCACCTGCTGGCCGTTTATTCATTAGATCCACCCGGACATTATTCTTTTGTACAGCGAGATGACCGCGGCATATTTAGGAATATACCTGCGATCTCGCTTGAATCAGCAAGATAGAAATAATATAAACATATGATGTTTATCTGCAAGTAGTTAGAACCCAGTCAACGGTCGGCCCACGTCTTCATTTCAACGGAATCGGGCAGGCAAGAAGTGCGCTTCGTGATAGGGTACCGCAGCGTACCTGAGACGACCGCCCTCAATGGGGTTCAGCCGTAAACCGCTGATTTCAATATAAAAACCGCGGAATAATCACCATGCAAGACCTCCACGAGGCACCTGCAAATCACCTGAGCACACTGCTGGATCTGTGGTTTCACAACCGCGACAGCCGGGGCTGGATTCTTGGCACCGTTTACCGGACCCGTGGGCCCAGCTACCGCAAGGCGGGCTCGATGATGCTGTGCGACGACCTCGGCCGACATTACGGCCTGCTCAGCGGCGGCTGTCTGGAATCGGACATTCAAAGACATGCGCTGAAGGCGCTACACACCGGAAAGGCGGCCACCATCCGTTACGACGGCAGCGACGAGGACGATGTCGCTTTCCAGCTGGGCATCGGCTGTGGGGGCGAAGTGGAGATACTGCTGCAACCCATTACCGCGGAGAACAGCTACCTGCAGCTGGCGGAACTGAGAAGCCAGCTCAGGCAAAGGCAAGCGGTGGTTTTCCGCCAGAAGATCTCCACAAATACGGAAGCTCGTGCGGAGCTGCGACCACTCCATACCAATCCGCAGGATGCAGGTATTCCGCTGCAACGGCCGGTGCTGGCGGAGAACGACGGCGCCCTGTGGCTGAACACCCCCCTGCTCCCCGCGCCGCACGTATTGATTGTGGGGGGCGGTATTGACGCGCGCCCCATGGCGCAGCAGTTCAACGCCCAGGGCTGGCAGGTCAGCCTGTGCGACCCGCGCCCGGCCAACGCTCGGCCGGCCTACTTTCCCAACTGCACCAGCTACCGCTGCCACCCCGACGCACTGCCTGAACAGCTGGATCTCAACAGCATCGATGCGGCCGTTGCCATGAGCCACAACCTGAACCTGGATGCGGCCGCGATTCGCCTGCTGCACCTGCGTCCGCTGCGCTACCTGGGGCTACTCGGTCCCTTAAGCCGCCGTGACCGGGTACTGGCTCTGAGCGGGCTCTCCAACAGCGACCAGGAAAAGCTGATTCAGGGCGTATTGCGTGCGCCCATTGGACTGGACCTGGGGGGTGAATTACCGGAAAGCATTGCTCTCTCTACCTGCGCTGAGATTCACAGTGTGTTGCACGGCAAAACCGGTGCGGCACTCAGCAACCAATCATCGCCAGCTCCCCCTGAGGCTTGTGCCAACGCAGCATTACAGGATTGGTCGTGAGCGGCGCGCGCAACGAATTGACCACCGTCATTCTCGCCGCCGGTGCCGCGCGGAGATTTGGCGACTGCAAACACCTTCTCTCACAGGGTGGAAAATCGGTGTTGCAGCAGCGTGTAGACGCGGTGCTTGAAGCGAGACTCAATAGCCCACTGATTGTCACCGGCGCCTGGCATACTGAAATTCAACAGGCGCACCCGGAGCTGGATCTCCAGCACCACCAACACTGGCAACAGGGCCTTGGCTCGAGTATTGCTTTTGCCATGCGTTGTCTGCCGGAAAACACCGAGGGAGTATTGCTGCTTCTCGGAGACCAGGTTGCGGTAAACGGCGAACAGATTGCTCAATTACACCGACAGTGGCTGCGACAGAAAACGAAAATCGTCTGCGCACACTACCAGAGTGCACCGGGTGTCCCGGCAATTTTTCCGCGCAGCCTGTTTTCAGAACTGCGCAAACTGGACGGCGACAGGGGAGCAAAAGCACTGCTCCAGGCAAATGCCAATTTACTGCACACGACCCCCATGCCCAGTGCCGCTATCGATATTGATACCCCGGAAGATTGGCAACACTGGCAAAACACTAATCAAGAATTCACAGAATCTCTGACAGAACACTAATGAATAGTGGAGACGCATTATGGAATTAACCATCAACGGTAAAGTCCACCAGGTGGATGTGGACGAGGATATGCCTCTGCTCTGGGCACTGCGCGATGAGCTGAAGCTGACCGGCACCAAGTTCGGCTGCGGTGCCGGCCTATGCGGCGCCTGCACGATTCATATTAATGGCAACCCCGCGCGCGCCTGCTTGACACCGGTATCCGCAGCCAAGGGTGCGACGATTACCACCATCGAAGGCCTGAGCGAAAACGGAGAGCACCCACTGCAACAGGCTTGGATCAAGCACAATGTGCCCCAGTGTGGCTACTGCCAGAGTGGCCAGCTGATGTCTGCGGCGGCACTACTCGCCAATAATCCGAATCCAACGGAGCAGGAAATCGACAGCGCCATGAGTGGCAACCTGTGCCGCTGCGGCACCTACCCGCGCATCAAAACTGCGATTAAAGACGCGGCACAGGCGTATCCGGCGAAAGGAAGCAAAACGAAAGGGAGCAGCACCAATGCGTAAACAGGACCCGCGTATTTCTGTGGTCAGCCGCCGCAAGTTCCTGCAACTGGCGGGTATTGGCAGTGGCGGCCTGATTCTTGGGAGCGGGCTTACCGTAAACCAGCCGGTGTGGGCCGATGCCGCCAGTGACAGCGATCACCCTCTCAACCTGTTCGTCAGCGTCGCCCCGGACAATACCGTGTCGATCGTCTGCCACCGCTCGGAAATGGGCCAGGGTATCCGCACCGGCCTGCCACAGATTGTGGCGGACGAAATGGAAGCGGACTGGGAAAAAGTAAACGTAATCCAGGGCCTCGCCGATAAACGCTACGGCAGCCAGAATACCGATGGCTCCCGCAGTATCCGCAACTTCTACAAAACCATGCGCACCATGGGCGCCAGCGCCCGCCATATGCTGGAGGCTGCAGCCGCCCAATTGTGGTCTGTCCCCGCCGCAAGCTGCCAGGCATTGCAGCACCGCGTGCACCACAAAGCTAGCGGACGCTCCATCAGCTTTGGCGAGCTGGCGGAACTGGCCGCCTCACAACCGGTGCCAGAAGCCAGCGCACTGAAATTGAAAAACAGCAAAGACTTCAACTACATCGGCAAACCGGTTGCCACCTATGACACGCCGGATATGGTTGTGGGCAAGGGTCGGTATGGGCAGGACGTACAACTGGAGAATATGCTGATTGCCAGTATCGAGCGGGCCCCCGTATTGGGCAGCACCGTCGCCAGCGTGAAACAGGATAAAGCCCGCGCGGTGAAGGGTGTGGTCGCGATTGAGACCATGGACGGCGGGCAACAGCCCCCGCTTTTCCACCCGCTCGCCGGTATCGCAGTGCTGGCCACCAATACCTGGGCCGCACTGAAAGGCCGCAAAGCACTGGAAATCACCTGGAGCGACAGCGCCCACGGCAACCACAACAGCGCAGAATATATCGAGACCCTCAAGCAGCGGGTGGCCGAACCGGGTAAAACCGTGACTGCCTACGGCGATACGGACACGGAGCTGGCGAAATCCGAACAACGCCACAGTGCGACCTACTCGGTCCCCTATCTGACCCACGCGGCCATGGAGCCCCCCAGTGCCACCGCCGTAGTCAGCGAGAATAGCTGCGAGATCTGGGCCTGCACCCAAACACCGCAATCTGCACAGCAGAATGTGGCCAAGGCACTCGGACTAAAGCCAGAGCAGGTCAAGGTAAATGTCACCCTGCTCGGCGGCGGTTTCGGGCGCAAGTCCAAACCGGACTTTGCGGTTGAGGCCGCGGTGCTTGCGCGAAAAATGCAACGCCCGGTCAAGGTGGTGTGGAGCCGCGAAGACGACATTCGCCACAGCTACTACCACGCCGCCAGCGCCGCCTATTTCGAAGCGGGACTGAACAGCGACGGGCTGGTAACCGCCTGGCGCCAGCGCACCGCCTTCCCGTCTATCAGCGGCACCTTTTCCGCCGGTGCCAACCGCCCCTCTGGGGGAGAACTGAGCATGGGCTTTGCGGACCTGCCTTTCGATATTCCCAACCGCACCTGCGAAACCGCCGTCGCTGAATACCATACCCGCATCGGTTGGATGCGCTCGGTGGCCAATATCCAGAACGCCTTTGGTATCTGCAGCTTCGCGGATGAATTGGCGCACCTGAGCGGGCAGGCACCGGATGCGTTTTTGCTGGAGCTGATCGGCAAAGACCGGCATGTCAATCCCAACCAGGGCGACTTCAAATACGGTAATTACGGGGCGAAGCTCGATGACAGCCCCGTTGACACAGCCCGCCTGAAGCGGGTGCTGAAGGAGACCGCGGCGAAGGCCGATTTTTCCCTGAACGACGGCAAACCGAATGGCGAAGGCTGGGGTATTGCAGTACACCGCAGCTTCCTTTCCTACGTGGGTATTGCCACCCGGGTGCAAATGCAGGACGACAAGCTGAAAGTGGTTGAAATGCACTGCGTCGCCGATGTGGGGCTGGCAGTGAATCCGGACCGCGTTACTGCACAGATGGAAAGTGCAATGATCTTCGGCCTGAGCCTGGCGCTAATGGGCGAAGTGACCATGCAGAATGGCGCAGTGGAAAACAGCAACTTCCACGATTATCCGTTGCTGCGCATGCAACAGTGCCCGGAGTTGCACGTACACCTGTTAAGCTCCGACGAACCGCCTGCGGGAGTGGGCGAACCCGGCGTGCCGCCGGTGGCACCGAGCATCACCAATGCCATCTTTGCCGCCTGTGGCCAGCGCATTCGCGATCTGCCCGTCAACAAGCACCTGACTCCAGTCTGATTCAGCCAGGCACAAAAAAGCCCGGCGCCCTACTTTTAGTAGGGTGGCCGGGCTTTTTTGATAAGGCTGCCAATCAAGCTACAACTAGCTGGACATCTCTTTGCGCAGTCGCTCCGCGGCGTCTTCCAGCAGTTTACTGGTAAGCTTTTCGGCTTTATCGCCATCGCGGGCAGCAATGGCTTCCAGTACTTCACGGTGGAAAGGAATCGACTTCAGATTACTCTCACGGGTCTGGTTGGTGATTTTGATACTCACCAGCAGCGCGGAGTAAATGACCCCTTCAATGGCGGTAAGAATATCGTTCCTTGCAGCACTGAGAACGGCCTTGTGGAACAGCGCATCGGCAACCACAAACCCTTCCGATGAGCCAACCGAGGCTTCCATCTGGTCACAGGCCGCACGGATGCTGGCGATATCCTGCTCGGTGCCCCGCTCCGCCGCCCAGCGCGCAGCCTTGGGCTCGAATGCCAGGCGAATTTCCAGCAATTGCATCAGAAACTCACGGCTCGGCGGCGCAGACAAGTGCCAGGCAAGTACATCATCGTCCAGCAGGTTCCAGTCGTTGCGTGGGCGCACCCGGGTACCAATGCCCCGGCGCACATCCAGCATGCCTTTGCTGACCAGTATTTTTACCGCATCGCGAATCACCACCCGGCTGACTTTGAAGCGCTCGGCCAGGGTATTTTCTTCGTCCAGCAGGGTTTCTGAGTCGATGGCACCAGCGACGATGCGGCGGCCCAACTCGCGGGCTACCTGTACGGAGAGGCTCGGTGACATGGACACCGAGCGTTTTAGATCGTAATAGACTAGTTCACTCATGGGATGCATATAAACATAGCATCTGACACTTGCCAAGAATTTAATCCCGGCGTACCACAAGCAAATCAGGCGTCGGCGTTTTCCAAACGTAAGCGCCGACTGGTGTCACTGAGCAGGTTTTCAGTGAGCGCTTCAGCCTTGTCGCCATCACCGGCTGCGATAGCTTCATACACTTCCCGATGAAAAGGTACCGAGGCACCATTTTCCCGCGGGTCTTTGTTGGTCACACGAATGCTGACCAGCAGAGCGGAATAGATCACCCCTTCCATGGCGATAAGGATGGAGTTGCGCGCAGCCTTGATAATGGCTCGGTGGAACATGGAATCGGCAATCACGAAGTCCTCGGCGGAACCACGCTCTTCTGCCATGCGGTCACAGGCCGCTTCAATTTCCGCAAGATCTTCCGGCGTTGCCCGCTCGGCCGCCCAGCGCGATGCCTTGGGTTCGAACGCCAGGCGGATTTCCATCAGCTGCTTCAGAAACTCGGGGTTGGGTGGCGCCGACAGGTGCCAGGCCAATACGTCGTCATCCAGCAGAATCCACTGGTTGCGGGGGCGCACCTTGGTGCCGATGCCGCGGCGCACATCCAGCAGGCCTTTGCCCACCAGGATCTTTACCGCATCGCGCACTACCACCCGACTGACTTGGTAACGCTCGGCCAGAGCAGCCTCATCGTCGATCAGGCTGCCCGGCTCGAAAGCACCGGAAACAATTCTGCGGCCAAGTTCCCGCGCCACCTGCACCGAGAGGCTCGGTGACATGGTGGGGGCACGCTTCAGGTCGTAATAGATCAATTCGCTCATGAAACCTATTTAAACATTATACCTTTAGGCCAGCAATAGAATTTTCTCAATCGGTGCTATTCCCCTCAAGAAAAGAGACTTTCGGTCTCATTTCACGCAGGTTCGAGCAACAAGGTTCGAGGTACGCTGACTTAGCCAGCGCTCACCCTGAGCAACATCACGCCTTTTGGCGCCAACTCGAATTGAGTATCCAGCTCGTTTTCGGTAAACAGGTCGGTTACGGCAATGGTGTCGGAGCCGTCCAGGCTCAGATTGAGCTTGGCGGTGTGTTTACCAATATTCAGGATGCTCACCAGATAAGAGCCGTCATCCTGCTGCACAACACGCCAGGTGGTGCCTTTGTGATCGGTGCCATTGTCCTCCACCAGCTTGATGGCCGGCAGGCTCGCTGCAGCCACTTCAAGCGCGGCTTCGCGCATTGCGGCAACGTCGTTCTTTTTGTTCAGAACAATGAGCTTGCCCTTGCCCTGCTCTAGGGATTTTTTGTGCGGCTTGCCGTACTCATCCATGCTCAGGCTTTCCGCGCTGTCCACGATCACGGTGCCGCCCTTATTCAGATAATCCTGCAGTGCAGACAACTCAGAAGCACTCACAAACTGAGTACGGTGCACGGCAATCACATCCCACTGACTGTGATCCTGCTTGTTGATAATATTTTCAGTGGCGAAACCCACCGGGAATCCATCAAAGAACAGGCTCTCGTAGGCTTTCCACTGCTCGCTCATATGCTTCGGCTTGTTGATCGCCGAGGTTTCTGAATAGAACAGGCGGATGGGGCGGCGCTGCTCACGCAGTGCGACGATTTCCTCCGAGAAACTGTTCAGGTCATACATCACCTGGGTATAGGCATTGGCGATGTGCGGCTGCTGATTGACTGAGCCGGCGAAGGAACCGGCCAATGCCGGATCGAAAAAGTTCATCTCGCCTTCCAGACGATCTTCCGGTGACCCATCCGGATCCCGCGCCCAGAACCAGGCCATGTTGGCATCCATCCCCTGCAGGGTCGCCAGCCAGTAGACGCTATGCACGTAATCCACACTGGTATCCAGCTCCCGCCACCAGGACGCGGAAAGAAAATGGCTCTCACTGTTTACGTGAATTTTCCCTGGCGAGACCGACTCCATAAAGTCGTAGCTCATGCTCATCTCTTCCCAGAACCAGCTGTAATGCGCCTCCCAAGGTTCCGCCTGGTTGCGGTTTAGCGCGCGCGTCTCGCGGGTTTTGGCATCGTTACCGATCATCGAGGTCAGGCCGGTAAGCGCTTCCACATCAATACCGTGGGAGCGTGCGTTTTCGGTGAACATGTCGGGCATGATTTTGATACTGGTATCCGCTTCCGGGTTGCCCTTGCGCAACTCGCCCTGCAGGAAGGTAAACCAGTTGATGGCGCGGTCCATGTTGTAGCGGGACCAGTCGTACCACTTGGCGGTACCGCGGATCGCGAGGTCAATGGGAATCTCGATCTGCACACTGTCGAAGCCCGCAAAGTCACTGTCCCAGTTGCCGTTCAGCTGCTTGATGTCACCCTGGTATTTGCCGTCGAGCCAGTTGCGGAAGGCATCCAGGGTATAGGAGCTGATCGCGTTCATTTCCTGAAAATTCTGGCTCCAATGGCCTTTCTCACTGAACCAGTGGGGTTCATTGGCGAGGATATAACCCAGCTGGGTCACTTTTTTGCCGCGGGTCAGCTCACCGGTATGGCTGGCGATCTTGCCCCAGACATCGCGCACCAACGGGTTGTCGATGTCATAGCCGGTAAACAGAGAGCGGCCGAGGCGCACTTCCGGCTCTTTCTTTTCCACCCACTCGGGGATACCCATGTTCCAGTAAATCAGGAAACCGACATTGCTCGGGTCGATGTCGGTAACCTCTTTCATCAACGCCTCATCAAAGGTGCCGTTTTCTTTCAACAGGAAGGAGTTGATGGCGCGATCGTGATCCACCGGGTAGAGGTTTTCACCCCCGTGGTAAATGGCACCGAGGTGGTCGTTGTACACCGCGGTATCGGTCAATGGCCGGCCGACGGATTTGGAGAAGTAGTCGTAGAGGAATGCGGGCTTGCCGTTGCTGAGCAGCATATTGTCGCTGACTTCGATATTTTCCCAGTCGATCCTGGGCACCGGGCGCCGCTTGATCGAACCATCGATGACCTTGCCCAGCTCCTCAATACTCGCATCGAGAATCTCGATGACTTTGCTGCGTTCGAAGTCCGGCAACTCTTCGGCCAGCTGGTCTTTTTGATCTTCGTAGGGGGCGTAGGCCCCGAACATATAGGCCACCGCATCGCGATTCTGCTCGTCCCAATTGGCAAACTTCAGGAACTCCCGGGCGAACCAGAGGGTGGTTTCTTCCCGGGTAACATCCAGGCCTTTGCTTTGTGCTTCCTTTACCTGCGCCTCGAGAGTGCTGATTTTGTCCAGTGCAGTGGCTTCCAGCCGGTTGGCGCTGGCCACACTCTCACTGGCGGGCTTTTCCAGCCCGGTGGCTTCCGATTTCTGCTCGGAACAGGCCCCAAGGCCCAGCGGCAGAAGCGCAGCAATGGCGGTGCACAACAATGTCTTTTTCATTTTTCTCTCGGTCCAGGCGATATTTTTGACTGTTATTGGCTTAGGGGTAGCGCGGCCGACCGAAGCCTTCCATCGAATCCCGCACAGCAACTTATATCACTTATTTAAACATCATATGTTTATACCCGCAATATGCGCAAAAAAGCCGCCTCCCTCTTTTTAGCAGCAAATTAGTCCGTAGTTTCGCCCAAAAACTGTGCGCCACATAGCACAACATCATTGGTATGATGTTTACAGACGTGCTACATTCTCATGACTCTCAGACGAGAGCCCTCCTCAATATGCGGTAACGCCTCAGCTCTCGAGGCTATTTGAGCAAATACATAAAAATAACGTCCGGAGGCATTCAGCGATGAAACTTCACGTGCCCGCTATACTGCTCGCCCTCACAGCGAGCTATAGCTATGCAGTCCCAGAGAGACCCAGTATCGACCGAACCATCCATATGGCAGAAGGCCATGTGCCTGGCGGCACCAATCGGCACTGGCTTAACCCCTACGTTCCGCCGCTCACCACCAGCAAGGACAGCCGTATCGGGTTGACCCATCGACCCTATCGAGGGGTCTATTTCCGCCTGTTAAAGCCGGAAAACATCCAACAGCCATTTCTCGAGTCCCCTGCCGGCATGGAAATCATGAGCCAGCAGGAATACACCTACGAAATGCAGCCCAATGGGGCCATTCCCACCCGCGGTACTTCCGGCCACATGACCCTGTGTGACCCGTCCGGCGACCTTTCTGACGACCCGTCGGCGGCGCCCCACCGGGAGAATGCCAACCCCTACGCCTGCGGCGTCGACGGCGCAGACGATTGTTACGACCTGGTTGTCATCACACAGCTGGAGAACCGACATCTGGCCGGTACCGACGTACACCTGCGCGTAGAGAACCCCAAAACCACCGATGCACGTATTGCCGAAATCACCGTGGGCGATACCGTAGAGGGCGATGTGAGCTTTCCCGGTGGCTCTTTTTTCGAACCCAGCATCACCGGCGACGGCCACCTGATGGTTTCCCGAACCGATAACGCGCGCATTTCCTGGCGTCATCCGGACGGAGGCAATCGCTCGGTCACCTCGGACATTGTCTACTACGTGAACGACAACCCGGACAATTTTGAGGCCTGTGACGTTCGCCAGTTTACCGACCGCTATCCAATTGGCCACGCGCCCTACGATGAAACCATCAACAGCCGTTACGGTTTCGCAATGCATCCCTTCGAGACGCTGGACCACCGAGGGGATCGCCTGGTGCTTGCCGATGGCTTCGGCTTTGGTACCTATCCCTGGATTGATAAAAGCGGGGCGAATATCACGTTTACCTCTATTGGCGGTCGCCTGTCTGGCGCAGGCTATCCCACCCGTTGCCCCCCAGAGGTTCAGGCAGCCTACGGCGGCTGTTCAGGCGGTGCGGAAAACTCACCGCTCAATGGACGCACGCTTCTGGGCCTGTGGACCCGCGGCAAAATGGTGCTGCTGGATAACATGATCAACCATATGGACAACATGGAAGATGTGCGTGAAACCGCGCATCGTGACGTATTGCTGTATGCACCCGATGGTGCCGATGATGGCTACAAGCGCGTGGGTGATACCCGCAGCCGCAACATCGATGTTATGCCCAACGGGAATGTGCCGAACACCAGCTTTTTTGACTCCAACGAGCACCGCTTCAATTACTTCGACAACATGCGCCCCATCAGCCCGGCAGATGTCACCTGGCTGATGAGTACAGGTCGATCTACAGATGAAGTCATCTTTGACGATTACGTCAATGCGAATGGTTTTATTGTTTCGCACATGGTGCAACAGCTGAGGTTCAACACACAGTACAACGTAAAAGCGGTGCTTAATGGCCATATTCAAAATTCCGCGACCTCGCTGTACTGGAACAAACCGCTAAGTGCAGAAATGACCGGTGACGGACGTGCAGAAATCATCGCCAATGGCGGGTTTACCGGAAAAGGATACTGGCTGGATGGTGAAAACATCGGGCTGGAATACGAGGTTCCCGAGCAGCCGCAGAGTGTTCTGAATACCCCGTGGTACTACAGCCTGTTCATTGATAGCCGCGACAATACTGGCGAGCGCACACTCATCGAATTCCCCGATGGCTCCCAGGTCCGCCTGCAGAATAGCGATCGCATCGCCTTCATCGATAGCGACGGTGCACAAGTTCACACCCTGAACACGGTGGAAGCAATTCCGCAATCAGGCTGGGCACACCTGGGCTTTCAGCTGAACGCAGGTAACCGCACCATCGAGACGTATATTAACGGATATAAGGTCGATACCTTTACCAGCGGGCAACCACTGTTCGCTCTCCTGCCCGGCACCCTGACTATCGGCGCCGGCGCCCATGGAAATCCGTCCTTCCGCGGTTGGATTGACGACTTCAAAGTATTTTCCGAGATCGTCAATAAAGAAGTTGCCTGCAACCACGCGAAAGGTACTCTCGCCGGCGTTACCGGCAGTGCGCCTGCCCAGTGGCGCACGCGAGCCAGTGCGTTCCCTGCAGACTCCCACAGCGAAATCAGTAATGTTCTGCAGCAATTCGGAGAGAACACCTATTCGCAATACGCGTGCTATCACGACTATAGCGATGATTACGCCGCGCACTTGCAGAATATTCCCGCCGGAATGGTCGGCGTTCGCGAAGCGATCAACTTCCCGGAAGGCCCCCTGCTCGCAGACCGCCCTCGCCCGGAGTCCCGCGCAAATGCGTTTTGCCTGAGCTGTCACACCAACGATGGGCGCGGCGGCCTTGATCTCGACGCACTGGCATTGCGCCCCTCGGTAATGGCACCACTGGACGATCGTCGCCAACCAATGCAACCGGACCCGTATATTTACGGAAATATTCCTGCTGGCTGGCTCGGCAACGGACGCCCGCGCACGCGCCTGGTGTCCAACCGACAAAATGCGTTCAACGTCGACCACTATCTACTTGGGGGAGCAGGTGGAACCGCGCCGGAACCTGAGCCCGAACCCGAGCCCGAGCCCGAGCCCGAGCCCGAGCCTGAGCCCGAGCCCGAGCCCGAGCCCGAGCCTGAGCCCAACCCGAACCCCGGTCAATCATCGCTACTTGTAAACAGTGGTTTTGAGCAGGGTATGACCGGATGGATCACCAACGGCTCCGCCAATATCGTTACCGGCAACAGCCATTCCGGAAGCAATGCCGCGCATATCAATGGCGCTGGTGGCTTCAACCAGGTACTCACCCTTGAGGCCAATACGGAATACACCGTTAGCATCCAGGGAAGAGTTGGCGCTGCAGGCGAGTCCTATTTTATCGGTGCAACCAACGCAACCACCGGTCAATTCATCCGCAACACCAGTATTACCTCTACAAACTACACACTGAATAGCTTCAACTTTACAACTGGCCCCAACGCAAGCCACGAGTATCGAATCTGGATGTGGAATGATGATGGTGGCAATTACTACGGCGATGTATTCACCCTTACGCCGCTGGACGGCACACCGGAGCCCGAGCCCGAGCCCGAGCCCGAGCCTGAACCCGAGCCGGAGCCCGAGCCCGAGCCCGAGCCCGAGCCCGACAACAGCATCTGCGGACCGAATCAACCCAACTGGGTACCGGTGGAAAGTCTCCAACTCAATGTAGAAGGCACCGTTTACCTGAACGTTGGCGACACCCTGTCTCTGGATACAACCGTCACACCGAGCTGTGCAAGCCAGCAAAATGTGACTTACCAATCGTCCAGCTGGCAAATTGCCAGCCCGAGCACCTCCGGTTTGATCACCGCACAGGGCGAAGGGCAAGCCACCATTACCGTCGTCTCCAAGGCAGACTCTTCCATAACGGACACAATTTCTATCGTTGTGTCGCAATAACACCATTTTGAGGAAACGCTGACCCGGCACCGGTAGCAGTGAGTGACCTGGTCAGCGTTGAATCAAGCCGGAAAAACAATAATAAATCCTGAAAAGGAATTAACTCGATGAATAAAAATATCAGAGCCTCGCTTGCGCTCACCGTGGCGGTCGCCGCGGGGCAACAAGCCGTCGCGCAGGAAATCCCCCCGCCCCTATCCGACCAGGACAATAGTGCAGGCTGGGTCATCAACCCTACGGTTTCCGATGAATTCAACGGTTCGAGCTTTGACAGAAGCGTATGGTTAAACCAGGGCGAAAATGGCCAGTGGAACGGACAGTGGCGCGGACGGGCTCCGTCCGAATATGACCCGGATAACGTGCGGGTGGAAAACGGCTACCTATATATGACAGCCCGCTGGGACCCAGGCCATAACTTCTCAAATGGCAATGGCGGCGGCAATTCCCAGGGCAACTGGCAATACGGTGACGTGCCCATTACCACCGCGGCATTGCTTGGCAAAAACACCTTTCTGTACGGCTATATGGAGATGCGCTCCAAGGCTGCACCTGGCCCCATTTCCAGCTCATACTGGACTACCGGCGTAGGCGGTGAGACCGATGCCTTCGAAAGCTTTGGCTGGAACCCGAACAACCCCTGGTCCGGCAAGCGCTTTCACACCAGCTTTCACGACTGGCGCAATGGCTCTTCCACCTACGGCCGGCGCATCTGGGAAAATGACCATATTTTTGATTTCGGTGTAGCCGATGATTTCCACGTGTACGGGTTTGAGTGGGATCCCAACTATGTCGCCATTTATATCGATGGCGCGCTGGTAAACTGCGTTACCCGTGAAGAAATGGGCAATGCATGGGTTGCCACCAACCCCCAGCGCCCGTGGATCGATATGGAAACCTTCGACTGGGAAATCAGCGCCTGGGATCTGCGACCTGAACACTTTAACGGTGCCGAAGGTATCGACTTTGTCGTTGACTACAGCCGCGTCTACCAGCGCACCAACGGACAATCCGGCGGTGTCTGTCCCAACCGGGAAAACCTGCTGACCAACCCCAGCTTCGAAAATGACATGCAAGGCTGGAGCGGCCCTGCCACCATCACCACCAACGAAAAATCCGATGGCAACAAGGCGGCGTCACTGACCAGCGGCGGCACCATCGAACAGACGGTCGCGGTAAAACCCAATACTTCCTATATCGTCAGTGCCTGGGCCAATAGCGCCGACACCAATCAGGCAGACCGCTGGTTTAACGCCTACCTGGGCGTAAGGGACCACGGCAATGCCACCTCCAATGTGCGCTATTTCTTCAACCGCTGGCACGAAAAGAGCCTGCAGTTCACTACAGGGCCAAATACGACGGAAGCAACCATCTTCTTTACCAACCAACCCCAGGGTGGGCTGACGTATGTGGATGAACTCGCACTGTATGAGGCGGAATACACCTTTGCCGGGGATCCGGTTGCATCTGTCAGCCTCACTCCTGCGAATCTCGAAGTGCTGCAACGCAACAGCGGTCAGCTTACCGCAACCGTAGCCCCTGAAAGCGCAGGCAATAAAGCATTGCTCTGGACCTCGAGCAACGAAAACATTGCCACAGTGGATGCGGTCGGCAACGTAACGGGACACAACCCCGGAACGGTAACCATCCGGGCCCAGAGTGTGTACAATCTGCAAGCTTCCGATACCGCCACGGTAACGGTACTGGCGAATAACAACCTGCTCGACAACCCCGGGTTTGAAAAACAGAGCCTCACCGACTGGTGGGACAGCTTCGGCCTGGTCTCAGCGGTTGAAAACTCCGGGCGCGAGACCGAAGGCAGCTACGCGGCCAGAATTGAGGCCGGCGCCAACCTGTCCCAGCAGTTTGCCGTAGCGCCAAATACCAGCTACCGGATAACCGCAGACTGTGTGATAGAAAACCCCAGCAGCAATGGATTTTTTTTTGTCATTGATGGTTGGGAGGCCGGCCCCTGGGGCATCCCTATGGATGCCAGCGCCTTCGCCAACACCGCTGCGTTTAGCCAGGAGTTCACCACCGGCCCCAACGACGATGGCAATATGAGCCTGGCGGTTTGGAATAGTGAAACGGTCAGCGCAAGTGGCACGCCCCAGCATGCGCAGACTGCCTACTGCGATAACTTCGAAGTCCGCAACCTGGATAACGGTGGAGATGACAGTGGAGACGACGACCCCATTGCGGTAACCGGTGTAGACCTGAGCCCGATTGCCGCCACGATCAACCCGGGAGAAAGTACACAACTGACAGCCAACGTTATCCCCGCAAATGCCGACAACCAGGCCATCAGCTGGCACTCGGAAGATGTCGCTATTGCCACCGTGGATGACTTTGGTCTGGTAACCGGGCAGGCTTCGGGACAAGCCATCATTACCGCAACCGCAGAAGATGGCGGCTTCTTCGAAATCGCCACCATTGAAGTCCTGCCGGTCGTTGCCGACAACCGGTTAACCGACGGGGGCTTTGAGTCCGGAACCCTGGAGGCCTGGCCAACCAGTTACGGAAACAGCGCAGTTTCAAGCGCAAATGCCCACAGCGGCACTTTCTCCGCACGGCTCAACGGCAATGGCGCGATCGAACAGGACTTGCCGGTTGAACCGAACACCACCTATACGCTGACTGCAATCGTCAGAGTTGGCTCACAGGGTGACGATGCCTGGCTCGGAGCCAAAAACTTTGGCGGCGAGGAAACCGCGACACAGGTGACTGAAACCGCCTACACCGAAAAAACGGTAACCTTTACCACCGGAAGCAACGCCACCAGCGCCCGAATTTACCTCTGGAATGGTGACGCCAACCACGAGGTGTTCGGTGATAACTTTGCGGTGGTAGCGGCAGGTTCGGGTTCAAGCTCCAGTTCCAGTTCCAGTTCCAGTTCCAGTTCCAGCTCCAGCTCAGGCTCAAGTTCCGGTTCGGGTTCAGGCTCCAGTTCCAGCTCCGGGTCTAGTTCCGGCTCTGAAAACTGCAACGGCAACTGGATTTCGGTTACCGGAGTCGATATTTCGGAAGCGAGTATTGTGATGGATCTTGGCGAGCAAATTGTGCTCGATTACAATATTTTCCCAAGCTGCGCTTCCCAGCAGAATGTCACCATTAAAAGTACCAACTGGAATGTGGTTGCCCCCAACAACAACGGTATTCTGACGGCCAGGAACGCAGGATCCGCTGTTATTACTGTGGTCACAAAAGACGGATTCTTTGAAGACACAGTGAACGTTACCGTTCGCTAAACCAAGAAGAACAAAAATCAAGCAGCACGAAAAAGGGGAGCAAATTGCTCCCCTTTTTCGTTGAACTTCCAAATGAATCTTGGCGACGATCAACCCTTCGTAAATAAATCCAGCGCTGCCAGTGCATCGCGGTTATAGGCCACTCGGGCATCTGCGCCCAAATCCTGCGGGCGCACACCAATCTTGATACCGAGAAAATCCAGGCTGGACCAGTCTGCCACCTCAAGGCTTGCCTTCATCTGCTCAGCGGTCAACAGGGACCCCTCGGCAAAGCTTCCGCCTTCAAAGATTTCCGCCGGCGGCATATGGGTGTCTCGCCATACGCCATAGGGCGTATCCTGATCAGAAATACCGGAGAACATAAAGCCGCGCAACAACCCGGCCTCGCGCGCCGCCTGCAGGTGCTGTAGTGGCCCCTGCACGCTGCGGGTTTCCAGCGCGGAGCGTCCCCAGTTCACCGACAGGCCGATCTCGCAACCACAAGCGCGGTTGACTTCTGACACCGCCTGAATTTCTTCCTCGAGCGTCAGGAAGCCCTTCTCTGGCTGTGCACCCTCCACAAAGGCATCACAGTGCTCGATCACCAACTCAGCGCCGTCCCAGTCCCAGGACTGGATCTCATTCAGCGACTCGACCAGCGAGGCCACGGAAGAAGTGCTTCCGGTGCGGTTTGGGCTGGTATGCAACTGGATAAAATCCACCGCTTTGCGCCCCAGATGTGCATTCAGTTTGTGCACTGCGGCACGCATTTGCTGATAGAAGGCGATACCTTCCGCGCGACCTTCCGGGTTGTCGGAAGCGATACCAAAGTGCGGGTTTTTCCCCAGGCGGCCCATGATGCCCGGCACACCGGTGAACACGAAATCCCAGGTGGGGTCGATGTCCTGCAAAAACCAATCGTCATCGTGCGGGTGCAACTGACCGGTAAACGGGTGTTCGATACCACGGATGCTGCTCAGTTTTTTAATGCCATCCAGGTACTGGGCCTGCAATTCAGGCTGCCAGTCGTCGGTCACCGGTGCTGTTGCGTAGGCCGCGAGTATGGTTTTCATGGGAATCAATCTCCTGGAAGAATTTGCGGGAAATGATACACCGGGCATCATTGCTTGTCCTTCCTGCGCTCAGGCAGACAGGGCGCGATAGCCAGAGGCATAGGCCTCCGCATTGTCCCGCACCTGCGCCACGGTCATACCCGCGCGATACAGCCCGGAACCCAGACCGAAACCGGAAAAACCAGCGGCCAGATATTCCGGCATATCCTGTGGCCCTACACCACCCACCGCCAGCACCGGCAGGTCCGGGAATACCGCCGAGGCCACTTTGAACCCTTGCGGCCCGAGCGCGGTGGCCGGGAACAGTTTGAGCGCGTCCGCGCCCGCATCTGCGGCCGCGAGCGCTTCGGTAGGCGTGCAGAAACCGGGCATGGAAATCAGGCCAAGGCGTTTGGTCTCGCGAATCACGTCCACATTCACGTTCGGAGAAATAATCACCTTGCCACCGGCTTCTGCCACCGCTCGTACCTGTTCTACGGTCAATACGGTACCGGCGCCGACCAGTACTTCATCGCCCATCACTTCCGCCAGCGCCTGGATGCTGGCACAGGGCTCCGGGGAATTCAGCGGGACTTCGATAATACGGAACCCGGCTTCGCGGATGGGCTCGGCAATTGCCACAACCTCGGTGGGCTGAACACCGCGCAGAATGGCCACCAGGGGCAGTGCTTCGAGATAGGAATTCAGTGCGTTTACAGTCATGTTTTTCTCCAAAAATTCTTATGGTTTAGAGCCAGCCGGCGTTGCTGGCAATGGCCACCAGCCCGCGGCGCACGGCGCTGTCGCCGTCGATGCTTGCAGAAGGAATGTCGCGGAGCTCGAGTGCACGCTGGTACAGGGCGGTGAGGTTGCCACCGCCCACCAGGGTCACATGGGTTGGGCGGCCAATTTCTGCGGTGACCGTGTGCATTTCCGCACCGATCAACAGGCCCGACAGATAGCTGTGGACTTGATCCGCGTTTAGCTTAAATGTATCGGCAACGGCACCCGCAACCACCGCGCTGCGCGCACTGAACAAGGTGTGCAGCAGGTTTGGATGCTCCGCGGCCACACCGACACCGCGATCAAACGCGGTAGCGTTGAACGGGCTTGCGACCTTGCCCGCACCATCAACAGGAATCAGACGACCGAGGATGCTGTGCTGGCACAACACGTTGAATAGTTCGCCGGTCATGCAGGTGGCGAAATCCATAATCGCCGGCTCGGCCTCACCGCCGGCAGTGGAACACAGGTCCACCCTCGCCCACTTGGCATGAGTGCCCGGCAGGCACAACAGACGTACACCTTCAATGGCTTCACCGGCCCCTACTTCACTGCCCTGCAGTATTTCAGCACCGAGAATCTGCACCTCTTCGCCGCGCATGACATCGGCAAAGCCACTGAAGGAACGGCCGCGCACGCCGGGCACAATGCCCATGGAAAGCCCCTGGCCGTTTGCCACCGGGCACAGCGTCTTACCCATTGCCGACAGTGGCAGCGGGCAGTCCACGTAACCGGCATCTTTCCAGCCCTGGGCACTGCCGACCATGCCGGTCATCAGTACCGGCAGCTTGCCGCCTTCGAGCCAGGGAGCAATCTGTTCCATCAGAAAGGATTCAAATGCTTCCTGGTCGAGCGTCAACATGCCCCTGGGGCTGGTGGTTTCCTGCAACAGTGCGGCACGGTGATCCATCAGAAAAGCGCGGAAGTTGGAGCTGCCCCAGTCGACGCCGATTAATGCCGGCGCGGTGTTTGCGTGATCAGTCATGGATTAATCCATCAGATAGAAAAAACCCCGGTCGACCACTGGAAAGATGCCAGATAGACCGCCGGGGCAAATAACGAAAGCATTGCAACAATTACGAATAATTGAGCGCAATTAAGACAAACTATCAGGCGTCGACTTCAAAATGCTTGATAAAGTCGCGGTCGGGCTCGATGCCAAGACCCGGGCCTTTTGGCAGCGCAACGGTGCCGCCGCTCTCTGCGACCTGTTCCTGAATCCGCAGGGGTTCGGTAAGCAGCTCTTCACGGAAGCGGTTTGGCGTGGTGTCGTACTCCAGCATGGGTTGAACCGGGTGTGCCGCACCGGGCAGATCCGGCAGTGCCGCCAGCAGGTGCAGGTTGGTTCCCACGGCCACCGCCGAGCCCCACACATGGTTGATCACGGGAATAAAGTTCGCCGTGGCCAGTGCCAGCACTTTTTGATACTCAGTAATACCACCCAGCGCGCAGACTTCCGGCTGCAGAATATCCACGCAGCGGTTCTGGATCAGTTCGCGGTGGCCCCAGCGGGTGAACTCACACTCACCGCCGGAAATATTCAGGTCCAGGGCTTCGCACAGGTCGCGATAGCCGCGGTAGTCTTCCGGTGCTACCGGTTCTTCAAACCAGTCCACGCCCAGCTTTTCAAATTCGCGGCCCATGGGGATGGCTTCACGGGTGGTGTAGGCGTGGTTGGCGTCGACCATCAGGCCCACATCGTCACCGATGGCGTTGCGCACAGCTTCCACCAACTCGACATCTTTTTTGTGGCCAAGACCGGTTTTCATTTTCATTGCGCGGAAGCCCTTCTCGCGGATGGCGACGGCCTCCTCGGCAAAACGCTCTTTCAGATCCGGTACACGCTGCAGCATCATGCCGTAACCGTACGCTGGAATACGTTCGCGGAACGCACCGCCCAGCAGTTGGTAAACCGGCTGGTTCAGGGCTTTACCTGCGATGTCCCACAGGGCAATGTCCACACCGGACAGGGATTGCATGGGCATGCCCTTCTGACCGTGATCCCGCAACAGGTTGTAGACGGTGTGCCAGATCACTTCCCGATTGAGAGGATTCATCCCCAGAATCATCGGCTGGATGACTTTTTCCACGATAGCTTTATTGGCAAAAGCCACGTTACCGCCACCGAAGCATTCACCCCAACCGGTAATGCCCACATCGGTCTGCACTTCCACCAGATGGGTGGTGCGCTTCAAGTAGTACTGCTGTGAATAGCCGAGCTCTTCCTCGAGATCGTACTGCAGCACGTGACTGATGATTTTTGTTATTTTCATGGAGTTAACCCCTAACTCAATCCCGAAGTATTTCGGAAATTAGTTCAGAGAACCTCTGAATAATGTAGCGAGCGAGTGGATGGTTGTGACCGCCTGCGCACAGGACGCGGAGCGTACTTAAGTACGTGAGCATCCGAGCACAGCCGGGCGCCGCCAGGCGCTCGCGCAGTAATTATTCAGAGGTTTCTCAGTTTTATTTTTTAATGGCGCGCGTTACACGTTTCGGTGCCAGGTAGTCGTCCAGCGCAAGGTGTGAACAATCCACACCAATACCTGATTGTTTGACCCCGCAGTGGGGGAGGTCGATGGCATACTTGATACCGTTAATCTGTACCTCGCCAAATTGCAGCTGCGCCGCGCAGCGCTCTGCTTTTTCGATATCGGCGGTGAAAATATACGATGACAGACCGGCGTCGGTGTCATTTGCCTGCACCATCACTTCATCTTCATCGGTAAAGGTGAGCAGGCTGATCACCGGGCCAAATACTTCTTCGCTGTACAGGCGCATGCTGTTATTGACGCCGTCCAGTACCGTCGGCGCGTAGAAGGCACCCTTCTCCAGGCTATCATCCAGCCCTTCCGGCTTCTTGCCACCGTGCACCAGGGTCGCGCCCTTCTCTACTGCGTCCTGAACCAGCGCATCAATGCGCTGTACGGAACGCTGATCGATCACCGGACCCATATCAATATCGCCGTCGCGGTCGTAACCCACCTTTACTGCTGCGGCACGAGCCAGCACTTTTTCACGGAATGCGTCCGCGACACCGGCTTCCACGAACACCCGATTAGGCGTTACACAGATCTGCCCGGAGTTGGCGTACTTCACACCGCAGATCACATCGGCGGCGAGATCCAGATCCGCATCGGCAAATACCAGTGCCGGCGCATTGCCACCAAGCTCCATGGAATAGCGCTTAATAGAGGTGGCACCGGTGCGCATGACATGCAGCCCGGTCTGAGTGGATCCGATCAGGGTCAGCAGCGCAGGAATCGTAGAAGCAGAAATGGCATCGCCAATCTCGTGGTCCGTACCAGAAATAATATTGACCACACCGGCCGGCAGGCCGATCTCGGCGCAGAGCTCGCCCACCGCATAGGCGGAAAGCGGGGTTTTGGAAGACGGCTTGATCACAATCGGGCAGCCGGCAGCCAGGGCCGGGCCGAGCTTGTAGGCCAGGTTCAGCAGCGGGAAGTTCCAGGCCAGGAAGGCCGCCGCCACGCCAACGGGCTGACGGGACAGGGTGTGCACGTGGGTGCCTTCGCGGTCCACCAGGGACTCGGCATGCATGCGGGTAATTTCTTCCGCGTAAAACTCCAGGCTGTGTACCAGCATCTGGTAGTCGTCTTTGGTGGCCGCCCAGGGCTTGGCCATTTCCAGGTGAATGCACTCGCGCAGGTGGGTTTCATTGGCCAGCACGGCATCGCGCAGCTTGTGCATCCAGCTGACGCGCTCGGCGACGCTGGTGGTCGACCAGCCGGGGAAAGCGGCCTGAGCGGCTTCCAGCGCCCTATGGGCATCGGCTACGGTCGCCTCGGCAAAACTGCCAACCACTTCATTGGTTGCCGGATTGACCACGTCCAGGTAGCCGTCACCACACAGCTCTCCCCCGATATACATACGTTTGGCCAGTGCCATATTCAGTCCCCTGTTGCCTGCCTTGCGGGTGGCCACGCATAAGACGCCAGCAACCACCCACCTTAAGCTTATTGATTCATTCCAGTTGCAAACAATTTAAACATATGATGTTTACACTAACAATACGTTTATGACTTTTATCGGCCAACTATGCGAGATTGGTCAGACAGGTCGGGGACAGGGATAAGCGGTAAGGTAAGCGGAGCGGAAATCACTGAAGGAGCCGGCCAAAAAAAAGCCGGCACCCGTGAAGGTGCCGGCAAGACAACACTTTGAACGCAACTCGCATCATCAAAGTGAGGGAGAATGTGGTGAGATGAAAACCACATTCACCCTAGTCGTGGTAGAGCACCGAGCGCCCACCGTCGACAACAAGACTGTGCCCAGTCATGAAACTTGAATCGCTGCTGGCCAGGAACAACGCGGGACGTGCGATTTCCTCGACGCTGGCATTGCGGCGCAGCGGGTGTACATCGCCAATGGCCTTGCGCGCTGCGGCTGGATCTTCGGTCTGCTCCCAGGCCTTGAAGGCGTTGGGGGTTTCCACCATGCCGGGGCACAGGGCATTTACTCGTATGTTATCTGGCCCAAATTCCACCGCGAGGTTTCGCGTTAAACCAATCACGGCATGCTTGGTTACGCCGTAAGGGAAGCTGTCGGGCACAACTTTAAAGGAATGCACTGAACCAACATTAATGATGCTGCCACCACCGGCGGCTTTCATCATCGGTAGTACCGCACGGCAGCAGTGCCACATGCCGTCCACGTTGACGGCAAAATTGCGTTGCCACTGCTCGCGAGAAACATCCAGCACGCTCTTCCCCATGGGAGTGAGGGCGGCGTTATTGACCAGAATATTCGGCGCGCCGAGCTGCTCGCAGGTAGCCTGCACCATGGCATTCACCGAATCTTCATCGGCGATATCGGTCTCGGTGAAAATGGCTTGCTGCCCTGCCGCTTTCAGTTCTTCTACCAGCGCCAGGCCGCGCTCGACATCCACATCCGCGACACAGACTTTGGCACCCTCACGGGCAAACAACTGGGCGATTGCACTGCCGATGCCATCCGCGGCACCGGTGACAATGGCGACCTGATTCTGCAAACGATTTGTCATGTTACTTCTCCAACCGACTCCCTTGGGAATCAGGTTGCCAACTCTGCTTTGCCGCCACTTTCCGGGCGCACCAGATCTTTTTCAATCTGCTCGATGGACTTGTTTTTGGTCTCCGGCAGGATCATCAGCATGACCAGCATGCCCACGAAGGCGATCACTCCGTAATTCAGGAAGGTATTCGCTGCACCCAGGTGCTCCAGCTGCCAGGGGAAGAACTGCTGAATCAGGTAGCTGGAAATACTCTGCACCAGTGCCGCGAACGGCAGGGCCACACTGCGTACCCGATTGGAGAAGACTTCCGAGAAAATCACCCACATCACCGGACCGATGGACATATTGAACGCAGCCAGGAAAGCGAAGATACCGAACAGAACAAAGCCCGCACTGATTTCAATCGTCGAGTTGATGATCGGGCCACTCACCAGCGGCACATCCTTTTTCGAATAGACTGCGGCGATGTCGTTTTTCAGTGCAACATCATTCTCGTAAGTCTTGCCGATATAGGGAGCCAGCGGCGCTGCGTCGATCTGCTGCGCTTCCAGGGCCACAATTGCATTGTCATCCAGGGTATAGCGGGCGGATTCGAATCCGTACCAGGTGGAAGCGTGGGCAACCACGATCAATGCCAGGCCGGCAAGGGTCAACACACGGCGACCAAGCTTCTCCACGGTGGTGATGGCCACCAACGTGAATACAACGGCAACCAGACCCAGCACGATAGTCTGCATAAAGCTGTCTTCCACGCTCATGCCCACCTGCTCGAATACGGTCGGCGCATAGAACAGCACTGCATTCATGCCGGTCGCACCCTGCACCACTGCGTAGCAAACCGCGATCAGCACTACCAAACGCATGGGTTTGCTGAACAGGGTTTTGAGCTGGTCGAGGGTACTGTTTTTACGCTCCTCATCGATACTGCCGCGCACCTCAGCCACCAGGCTGCCAACCTGTGCTTCCGGTGCAACACGGGCGAACACTTCGCGGGCTTCCTGCTCGCGCCCCTGGGTCACCAGCCAGCGCGGCGATTCGGGAATGGTCAGCAACAGGGAGATCCAGATAATGTTCGGGATGAGTTCAAAGCCCAACATCAACCGCCACACGTTTTCATTGTGGACCCAGCTGATATCCGACATGGATTTAACGAGGAAGTAATTGACGATAAACGCCAGCAGGCTACCTAGGGTAATCAACAACTGATTGACCGAGACAAACTTGCCGCGTTTGTCTGCCGGCGCCACTTCGCCGATATACATGGCCGAAACCGTGATTGAGGCAAAGGCGACACCACCAATAAAACGGCCGAGGACCAACATGTTGTAGTCCACGGCGAAGGCCGAAACAAGAGTCGAGAGAGAGTAGGTTCCTGCAATGGCAAGCAGAACCTTCTTGCGGCCAAAACGCTCACACAGGGTACCGGTGAAAAACAGCGCAATAATCACACCGACAATGGCGCAACCCACCAGGGTGCCCACCTGCATACTGCTCAACTCAAACTGGGAGCTGACAAAGCGTACGGCCCCGGAAATATTGGCAGCATCCAGACCAAACACAAAGCCGCCAAAGGCGGCAATCAGTGCATATTTGGTGACATTACTGGCGGCACTATTGTTATTCATTGTTGGTACCTTGTTGAATTCTTCATCGCTAATTGCCGACACTTTGCTGTGCCTTTGGCAACGTATAAGACCTATTTAAACATATGATGTTTAGGCTGGCAACGTATTAGCCCGAGATCATCCGCTAACCCCTTACAGAATGACGGCGGGCTCCGCCTGCCCTTTCACTGCATTGCGATACACCAGGGTCACACCATTGGCCACCGGGGCATCGGGCGCATCCTCAAGTCCTACCGCTGCGGTAGTCACATAGAGATCGGTAAAGTCCCGCCCGCCAAAGGCCGGGCAGGTGGTGCGGATAATCGGTGCCTTCAGGGCTCCCAGTTCGACACCGTCCGGGCTGTAGCACTGGGTACGCTCTCCATCCCAGAGGGAGGTCCACATATTCCCCTGAGAATCTGCCACTGCACCGTCGGGAATCAGCGCGCCATCGGTCAGGTCCAGGTGCACTTGGCGTGACGATTCCGGCCAGCCTGTTTGCGCACCCAGCGACACTCTGTAGACGGTGTTCGCCGCGGAATCCGCGTAATACGCCTTTCGACGCTCACGATCAAAACAGAGACCGTTGGGGACCGTGAGGCCTGTATCGAGCCTGCGCAGCTCACCGCGATACCAGCGGTAAAGATTACCCGCGCCCTCTTCACCGTTTTTCCCCATGGTGCCAATCCAGAATCCGCCCCAGGGATCAGCGCGACCGTCGTTGCTGCGGTTACCCGGAAGCTCCGGCTCCAGCGCACGCAGCAGAGTCTTCTCTCCAGATTCCACGTTGAACAGGTTGAGCCCGCTTTCGCAGGCCACCAGCAATTGCTCGGCATCAATCCAGCCAATCGCCGAGGGCATTTCCCCCAGGTCCCAGGCCAGCTCGACACCGGCTTCGGTTTTCGCCATCAGGCGACAATTGAGCAGGTCCACCCAGTAAAGGGTCTGGCGCTGCGGATGCCACAACGGCCCCTCACCCAACTGGCAGGGGCGCCCATCGAAGACTTCCGCGGTAACATCGGTAAAAGGCGTTTCAGACATAGTGCTCATCTTGCTTACCAGTTGGTCACCGAGCCATCGGCCCTGCGCAGGTGTGGCGCCTCTGCGGCGACCGGTGGCGACTGTCGGAAGGCCTCTTCATTGACCTCCACACCAAGCCCCGGGGTATCCGGCAATACGAATGCGGTGCCGTCGAGTTTGTGCTGCACCGGGAAGAGTGCCGGGTCGTGAAAACCGAAGGTGCAGAATGGCCCTTGATGGGTCTCCATCAGGGCAAAATTGGGCAGTGCTGCGGCAAAGTGATTGGAGGCAGCGGTGCATACCGGACCCAGCGGGTTGTGCGGCATCACATCGATATAGTGTGCCTCGGCCATGGCCGCGGCTTTCATCGCCTCGGTAAATCCACCGATATTGCACACGTCCACCCGCAGGTACTGGGTGAGGCCTTTTTCCACAAAGGGCATCGCCGCCCACTTGGAGCTGAACTCCTCGCCAATGGCAAATGGCACCGTGGTCAGGGTGCGCAGAGTAGCGTAAGCGTCCGGCGATTCATTGCGGATAGGTTCTTCAAGAAAATCCAGAGTGCCCGGGGCCATGCGCTGACAGAAAGACGCCGCCTCGGCCACGCTCAGGCGATGGTGGTAATCGATACCCAGGGTGATATCCGGACCGATGATTTTGCGCAACTCGGTAAGACAGCGAGCGGTGCGTGCAATGGAATCCTGCGGATCGAAAAATTTCGGATCATCGAAACCGGCGGGAATCACCCGAATGGTGGTCCAGCCGAGTTCGATCAGTGCGGTGACTTCTTTTACCAACTCGTCCAGGCGGTCTGGATCCGCTTCCGTATAACAGCAGGCAAAGCAGGGAATATTGTCCCGCTGCTTACCGCCCAGCAACTGATATACAGGCACCTGTAGCGCTTTGCCAGCGATATCGTGCAGCGCAATATCGATCGCGGACATGGCCGCGGTCAGCACCCTGCCCCCTTCAAAATACTGGCTGCGGTAGATTTCCTGCCAGATACTGCCAATCTGGCGCGGGTCACGGCCACGCAGGAATTCGGCGAAGTGCGCCACGGCACCCATCACCGCCTGCTCCCGGTTTGAAAGCCCGGATTCCCCCCAGCCCACCAGGCCGCATTCAGTAACGACTTTGACCAGCAGTTGATTGCGGGTGCCTACGGCACCCAATAATGTTTCAACGGATTCAATTTTCAACAGAAACTACTCACATCAGGAAAAATTACTAACCAATTCAGCGCCCAGGGCAACAGCGTCACCCGCCATACACGGTAAAATGAAAAACAGCCTCATCACCAACGGCACTCTCTCCGTCCTCGGCCAGCAGTAGGACTTTCCAGGTGAACCTGCCTGCCCCGACTTTGCCGAATAAATCATCAATTGGCAAAGAAAAGTCGCCAGACTCAGTTACCGGGTATTGGATATTGGAAATGACATCCCCGTCCCCATTCAGCAAATCAAGATTCAAAAGTTTTGGGGCGTTGACTCGATAGCTAACACCCAGCACTTCCTTACCAGTGCTGACGCGACGGGGCCAGCGAACCTCAGAAATCGCTTCCGTTGAAATATGCTCATTCCAGGAACTTTCAGTCAGAACAGACGTAACGGCGTTAAGCTCATTACCCACTCGATGATTCCAGTTTTGATCGCGCGGCGTTACGTACACAACAACCCGATACTTTCCCGGTTCGACACCCTTCGTATCAAAATTTACGTGATACTTGCCGCTAGCCGTAACCCTTGCCGTTTTTTCCTTTAATTTCTTCCAGCTGCCAAAGTGCTGCAACACAAAATAGACATCCCGGGTCTTGGCCACTTTCAGATCAACATCCACCCGCAGTGGCTGATCGCCACCTATAACATCCGGAACATCGAGACTGTTAATAAAATCGTCCGAATCAGCAGAAGCAACGCATGAAAATGCAGAGACCAGCAACAGAAATAAAACTAAAAAATGTTTCATAGCAAGATTACCTATTTCAACAAGTGAAAAAAATAGCCGCCGCGAAATTCACGGCAGCTATTGTTAGGTCAGGATACCAATCCCACGTTATGTTATTGCTCCATGACAGCAATATCATCAAACAGAATTTGATCGCCTGCAGTTAACCCGGTTGCATAGATGAAGGGCATAACCGTTGTATTCGCCGTTCCATCAATCGCCCAGGTGGTAGGGATCGTATAGGTAGAAGAATCATCGCTTTCATCTTCTGTATGGTTACGGTTTACCAGGTTAACAAGTTGCCAGGCGGTGGTCGGCGCCAGCTCCGCTGCAAAGTCAGAGCCGGTTTTTTCCGCATTCGGGAAGCTACCTGCAGCCTTGTTATCCAGAGAGTTACGGCTGTCATGCCAGGGCGCGAGATTGAAGTGGACCTTCACACCTTCGCGCGGCTGCTCAAGCTTCACCCACATGGAAACACCAAACTCCACACCGTGGCCGCGGGGGCCTACGCCATAGTAGGAGCCCCACATATCGAAGGCAGCGTCACCATTGGTCCAGTTGGTTTTGACAACACCGGCGATGGTATTGTCTTCCTCTGCGGTCACACGCAGGGAACTACCGAAAATGGGATCTCCCACAGCCTGGTCGAAAGCCCCTGATATGTACTTGTTGTACCCATTGCCCGGAAAACTGTGCTCGAAGGTGTGATCCCAGTTCGAGGCATTACCGGCATTATTGGCTTTCAGGCAGGCCTTGTTGGGCACAACACTTACCGCAACAGACAGCGAATCGATATCCTCTTTTGCTGCAGTGGTTTCACCGGATTCGTAGGCAACGGAAATCGCCTCAGCATCCTGTGCGACATTGCTAGCCGGGCTCTTATCGCCATCGCCAACTTGAAGGATCGCCCACTCGCCATTTTCAGTATCTGCATCTGGAACCAGATCAAGCAATGTGAGAAGACTCTCTTCTTCCGTGTTCCAGCTATATTGATAGACGCCATTCAACATCTCGCCAAGCGTCGGTTCTGACTCCACATGCAAGCCACCATAGGTACACGCAGCAATCTCTTTCACCAATGCATCACGAGGGCCTTCGGCATTGGTAACACCGATGCGGAAATCGGAATCGACGGCCACCGTAACGGTAGAAGAAACATTGCTGTCCGGATTCCAGACAGTAAGCTCCGCTTCACCTACGCCCACCCCCGTAACGGTACCTGCCTCGTCCACAGTTGCCACAGATTCGTCGTTCACCTCGTAACGCAATTCCTGGTCACATACGGCTTGAGGAGAAAAGCTGGCAGAGGCATTAACGGATTCGCCCAGTCGAACAGACAGATTCTGAACATCAATCTCTTCAATCTCGGCTTTCACACCATTGATCGTAAGATTCAGGGTTCTGGTTACCGGATCACCGCCATTGATGACGTTGTAGGTAAGGGTGTAGGTGTGAACGGGGCGCGGCCAGGGGTTGACACTTTCACCCGGCGTAAACTCAGAGCATGAGATCAGTCTTTCATCGAATCCGTTCAGATCTACGACCATTTGATTACCGTCGAGGAAAAACGGCGTTACCTGCTTGCCATCCTCCACGATAGTCGGCACGGGAAGACCGTACATAGGCTGATCGTTATTCTCGGCATCTGGATCCCAGGTGATGGTGTCCTGGGCGAAGCTTACCTGGCTCACACCAACTCCACTTTGCCCGGAAAGCGGATCGCCACCAGCGGTGGCGCCCTGAAGAAGATCAATCACGATTACGCCCTGATCTTCATCAACCACAATATTCAGCGCATCTTCACTAAATACGATCGGTTGATCGCCATCACCGACAAAGTCCTGACCTTTATCGACTTTACAGCCCGCCATCAGAGCAACAACCGGCGCAATAAGGGCTACACTTTTCAGAATTCTAGGTTTCATATTTTCTCTCCATTTCAACCTCTTTCTCTGTACACGACAGAGAAAGAGGTTGAAATCAACATTAGATTTATTATTTGGATTGCTTAGAAGTTCATTCTCGCGCCCAAGCGGAATACTCGACCGAAGTGCCACTCGTTAATGGTACGACTTGTGTTTACGTCGCCTGTAACCGCATCGCCTTCATCCCAATAACTTCCATCTGCCAATAGCATGTCCCGAGCAGTAACAAAGGTTCGGCGACCTTCATCACCCAGGTTCGTGGCCTGGAAAGTAATAGACAAGTTGTCGTTGACGTAGTAGCTGGAGCTGAAGTCCAGGCGGTTGTAGCCTTCCTGCCAGATGGAGGTACCGGTTTGACCATGATCCACGGCCTGAACGCCAACATAGCTGTTGGCAAGCCGCAGGCTTAGGCGATCGTCTTCCCAGAAAACCGTAAGGTTTCCGGAGTGTCGCGGTGTATCCACAAGGGATTTCGACGCAATGACGCGACCGGTGGTCTGGATAACAACTTCGTCCTGCTGTGAATCCTGGAAGGTATAGTTTGCCTGAACACCCAGGTTGGACCAGATTCCAGGAAGGAAGTCGTACATTTGCGTGTAGCCCAGCTCCAGACCGGTAATGGAAGCACCGTCACCGTTCTGGACCTGCTGAATTCGCGCAGAGCGACACTCGATTTGCATGTACTGGGTTTGCCAACCAGCGATATGCCGGCGCGGCAAACAGGTTTCCCCTCCCGCAGCACCTTCTCCAGGAACACCGACCGGATCAATCAGGAGATTGGCATCTTCCAGTTCGTAATCTCCTCGAGCATCCTTAATGAAATAGGGCGTTTCGACCCTTGTCTCAAAGTTGCTCATATCTTTGTGGAAAACAGTGGCAGACAAGTTGTTGCCCTCGCCCCAATACCATTCCAACGATAGATCCAGGTTGATCGATTCCAGGTTTTGCAGTTGGGTATTACCAGCCGTCCCAGTGGCGTGTTCGTTCCAGTTGTTTTCGTTGACCTGCAGGCTGGGGTTCAAGTTATCAAATTGCGGGCGCGTCATGGTCTTGGATGCCGCAAAACGACCAATCAGCTCTTCATTGATCTGATAACTCAGGTTCATACTCGGCAGAAGCACATCAAAGAAGCCTTTATCAGAGATTTCCGATGCGCGGATATAGTTCTGTTGAGTATTCAGGCTGTCATCGCTATTTGAACGGTAGATATTGGTACTTCTATCCAACCAGCGCTCCATGCCCCCATTATTATTGAAGTACCAATGACTTTGCGTATTGGTCGTGAAAGAGCCATTGCCATTTGGATTATCGAAATTCCCGCCGTTGAACTCGGCCATGGCCGCATTGAAGCCTTCAATACCACCTTTGATGGTCCCATCATCGTTGTATTCAATGTTTACGATACGGTTGAAGTCCTTACCGTCCTCGTGAACCCACTCGCCATTCTCCGTATCGTACGGCAGGGAATCTGGCTTAGTGACGTCATACGCGTAGTTCAAACGCCAGGAGAAACAGTTCCGGTCCACGCCATCCTGGCCGGAATTTTGTGGCTCATAACGATGATCGCCATCTTGCGGGCCACCGGTCCAATCAGGCTCCTGACAGACCGGGTTTTTATCGTTAAATAAACCGCGCTGAGCCAGGTCATACAGGTCGATCACGTGGGGGTTCGGGTAATACTGCATACCCGCATAGCCTCGCGCGTTGGTTTCATCCTCGGCGTAACGGAGACCAATATTACCGCGCAGGCGGCCATCCATCGCTTCAAAGCTGGATTTGATGTAGGCAGCGAAGGTATCGGTATCGATATTCCGGGTACCGCGATTGTCAATATCAACCCGGATGGAACCCGGCTTCCTTCCGAGCAAGGCCTCAAACGCCTTATCGTGATCGATCATCGGCCAGCCATTAAACACGGGGTTGGACTGATCAATACCCAGTTTTTCACCAAAGTTCTTATACAGGAACGCTTCCGATGCGCTCATATCCACCAGGCGGACGGAAGAAAGTCCGTCGTAGGCATAGTCGGTGCCGTCGCCATCTCTAAAGGTGGACCCCAGGCCGATGGTGGTATTTTGTGTGTGAACGTCTTTTACGCGATTCGCATATTTTGCACCGAACTCAACCGTGGTAAGCCCGAATCGATCAACATCCCAGTCAAAATCAACAAATACCGAGGTATTGGTATCCGTCTGGTAGTTATCGCGAATGTTGGTATTACCCAGGTGGTTGGCGTAGAGGTCAGTCGGGTTAAACCGCCCGGTTGCCGCTACGACATTACCGGTAACCGGATTAAAAATCGCATTGGTCGTGCCATTATAGAAAGTGCATACACCCGTCGAACAGTCATACCCCGTAGGTTCGCTCAAATCGGGGTCATTGTTTTCAACCGCCCCAACACCGATAGTTCCCCAGGTCTCCGTCCCCATATTGACGAAGTCATCGGTGTTGTCATCGGTCCTTGAATAGCCGGCAGTAATGTTCATGGTCAGCGAGTCGGTAAGCTGCTGATCCAGCTTCAAAGAAGAAACCATTGTTTCGGAAATGGTGTCGCCTTGAGAACGGTTCATCCAGCCGCTGCGCCCAACACCGCGCATGGATTCGAGTGTGCTGTTATCGGTGTTTACCAGCGCCCAATCCGTTTGATCTATCGCTTGCGCCGCCTGGGCCCCCATGTTGTAGCGCATGGAGTTGTAATCAGTGGTTACCGTTTGCTTAGTATAGGACGTATCCAGGCGGATATCCGTGTAATCGGAAGGCTGGAACTGGATGCCAAAGTTGCCGGTCTGACGCTTGCGCTCGTTGCGGCTCAATGCCAGGTGTATTGAGTCGCGTCTAAGCACCTGTACAGGATCAGCAAACGCAACCTCTGTATCCGGATCAAATCCTTCGGGGAGGCTACCGTCTTCGTTCAGATAGCGAATGGCCTTGCCAGTTGCTTTATCAATTGCGTGGAAGCCGTTTGAACCAAGCCCTGACACTCCGGCATCTACAACCGTCGCCATGGAATCACCCCAGTCATGGGTCATGCGATCTTCACGATAAATCTGGTTATCTTCCGATACCGTGAATACCACGCCGAGCTTGTCGTCGAAAAACTGATCGAGATAGCTCGCGTTATATCGATAGTCATCTTCACCGGAATATTCGTTGAAACGACTCTGCATCGAACCATTCAACACGCGCTCATTACGACTCAAGGGCGCAACGGTTTCCAGAATAACCGTACCGCCGAGTGACCCTTCGTCCTGGTCAGCGGTAGCTGTTTTGATGACGCGAATGGCAGAGAGAATGTCAGATGAGAAAGCGCTGAGGTCGACACTCTGGTTGGCTTCCGCGGTATCCGCGGTATCACCGGCACCCAGCGAACCAAGGCCACTGGTCAGCGCGACGCCGTTCATTTGAATCTGGTTTTGATGAGAGGCGGTACCACGGATTGAAATTCTCGCGCCTTCACCACCCTCCTCGGTCACGCTGACACCGGTAATACGGTTCAGGGCATCGGCAATATTCTGGTCTGTAGATTTACCGATATCTTCGGCAAAAATAGAGTCGGAAACTTCGTCCGAGAGACGCTTCGCATCGACTGCACGCTCTACGGTTTGTCTGAACCCGGTAACCGCAACCTCTTCCAGGCTCTCACTTTGCTCCGCTGGCTCTTTAGGCTCTTTAGATTCCTCTTCCTGAGCAAAAACCGGCACTGCAAACATGACCCCCACGATCGCAACCGAGAGCGCATGTGGCTTAAACCTATTTTTCATTTGATCTCTCCACCGTAACTATTGTTGTTGTACTAATCGCTAACGCTGACACCCTGCATACCGCTCACAGGCTCCCCAACGCACCTGATTGACGCACCACGCTGCTTTGCAATTGCACTTGCGGAAAAACTGAGATCGATCGCTTGTCGCCCCGGTAGTGATATCGACGTTCACTCCAGGGGTGGCTTACACAGCCAGGAAACCCACTGACTATTTGCGTGCTACACCTTATAGTTTTTCTAAATGCCTATTTAAGCGGCGTGTGTTGCCAGTCTGGGATCAGGCGTACTTATTGTTGATTCATCCACTTCCGAGAGCGGCACCACGACCCCATGCGATCTATTCAAACATATGATGTTTGTGCGGGCAATACGTCACACGCAACATTTTTCAATGTTTTACGCATTCTTTAGCTATACGGGAGTTGCGAAATTCATCGGAAAATTGCCGCACTGGTCGCGGGCGACAGTACCCCAACCCACTTTGACCAGAGAGCTCTATAGGTAGGATGTTACTTAGGTGGGGCCTTGAGACATGGCCGCCAAGGGATGGCGGCCACTGGTCGTCATTGCGGGAGCACCAGGCACCCGCAATGCAAAAAGGGAGGCTTATCAGGCGTCAGGCTGCTTGGGCACCCGGTACTGATCCATGCGGTCAATGTCGTATTTCTCGTACTGACGCTTGAGCAACCACAGCGGACGCTCCAGGGTAAGCTCCCACTCGAACAGCTCTTTGAACATACTGCGCACGCGCTCGGGCTGGGCGGATGCCAGATCGTTCTGCTCGCCGATATCTTCCGCCAGGTTGTACAGCTCGGCCGGGCGGTCGGGGAATCGGATCAGCTTCCAGTCGCCATCGCGAATCACCGCGCGAGACTCTTTTTTCCAGAACATTTTCTGGTGCGGACGCTCTTTGTTCTGGCCGGTGAGATACGGAGTCAGATTTACGCCATCCAACTGGGACTCGTATTCGCTACCGCCCGCAGCCTCATAAAAAGTCGGCAATAGATCGAGGGTAGAAACCGGATATTCGTAATCCACTCCAGCGGGCAGCTTGGCGGGCCAGCGCATTATAAATGGCACGCGCAAACCACCTTCCAGGTGATTGGACTTGGTACCCGCCAGAGGATAGTTGCTGGAACCGTTTTTGTCCGAGGGACCGCCATTGTCATTGGTGAACACGACGATGGTGTTATCCGAGAGGCCCAGCTCTTCCAGCTTGTCCATTACGCGGCCGGTGGCACGGTCCATGGCGAGTGTCATTGCCGCCAGCTCGCGGCGCTTTCCGGAGAGCTGCGGGAACTGTTGCATGTCTTCTTCCAGCGCCTCCATCGGTGTGTGCACTGCGTTGAACGCCAGGTAAATAAAGAAGGGGCTGTCCTGGTTCTGCTCGATAAACTGTGCCGCTTCATCGGCCAGCACGTCGGTCAGGTAGCCGTCATGCTCTTCATAGTGACCGAAGCCACGCTCCAGTTTTTTATCGAATGCGGCCACCACGTTGTCCAGAGGATTCTCACCATCGTATTTAAAATAGCTGCGGTCGCCACCGCGGAATCCGTAGAATTCGTCAAAGCCGCGCTTGGTGGGGTGAAAGCGATCGGCGTCTCCGAGGTGCCACTTACCGTAGACCGCCGTTTTGTAGCCGCGATCTTTCAGGTAGTCCGCCATGGTTTTCTGATCCAGCGGCAGGCCCATTTCGGCACCCTTAATACCGGAGTTTTCACTCATAAATCCCGGCACGTTGATTTCTTCGTAACCGAAGCGCTGCTGGTATTTACCCGTCATCAGGCCCGCGCGGGAGGGGCCACAGGTGGCATCAGACACATAGCCCTGTGTGAATCGCACACCGCCTTCGGCAATTTCGTCCAGGCGTGGTGTTTTCATCACCGGGCTGCCCTGAAAACCAAAGTCTTCAAAGCCCGCATCATCGGCAAACAACAGCACGATGTTCGGGGCGCGCTCGCTTTTTACAGGTGCCGCCTTCTTGGCATCTGCGCAGGCCGCAGGTGCAAGCACTACAGCCATCAACAGCATCAGGATTTTTTTCATTGCATCACCGAAAATAAACTAAAAAAGCCCCTGAACGCCGCCCGAGTAAATTCTGGGGTTACTCGGGCGGGTACCAGGGGCACACTACATATCAAACGACCTGTGAGATCAGAACATGTACGTTACGCTGGCACCGAAGTAGCGAGAGTAATCGCGCGGGTAAAACAGTGCCTGGTTGCCCCATTGATCGGCAAACTTGAAGGTGTTGTAGCTTTCGTCCATCACGTTTTTCACGAACAGATTGCCACGCAGCTTGTCGTTACCGATACCGATGTAGAGATCCAGCACATCGTAATCTGCGTTCGGCTCAATTTCTTGAGCAATCATGTTCGCAGACGGAGAGAAGTCACCTTCGTAACGCCATACAGTGCGCACGTTTGCATCCCAGCCGGTGCTGCCAATCTCGCGATTGTAGTTCAGGGTCAGCAGTGCCTGCTCCTGCGCATTGTTCTCAACCGGCAGACCGGTTTGATCAAACACGTTGCGACCACCAACAACGCTACAACGATCCGCCAGGGTGCCGCCCGGGCAGTTCACTGGGGTATCGGCGAAGTCCTCATAGGTCGCTTCGTAATTGGCATAGCTAGCGATCACCTTCAGATCGGAAGTCAGCTTGTACACCGCATCCGCTTCGATACCGGTGGAGCGTACTTCGTCCGCATTCACGTAGCCGGCAAAGTAGGTGTTAGACGCTTCGTCCACCAGGCGCTGAGCGCGAACCTGGTAGTCTTCCACGGCCATATCGAAGTAGGTCAGGTTGAATTGCAGTTTGTCGTCCAGCAGGCGTGAACGCACGCCCACCTCAAAGTTGGTGGACTGTTCCGGACGGGTCGGGAAGTACTCTGCATCCGCCGGGTTGGTGTTGCTGGTTACAAAGTAAGATGGGCCTTTGTAGCCAGTGGAGTAGTTCACGTAAGCGCGAATATTGTCCGTGAAGTCGTAACCCAGTACTGCCTTGTAGATAAAGTCAGTATTGGAGTCGGAGAACTTCGCACCTTCCGGATCGTTACGGATCAGAGATGGGTCAGACTTGGACATCGCCAGCACTTCATCGAAGGTTTCCATGCCGGTGCCGTCGGTGGGCGGACGCAGCCACAGCGCGTCGAAGGAGGCGGAACCTTTCTCGTGCAGGGCACGGAAGCCCAGGGTCGCATCCAGGCGATCGGTAATCTGGTATTCCAGCTGACCGAACAGCGCGGTATTGGTGAAGTCTGCGGTGAAGTCACCGGCGGACAGGTTGCGATCGGCAACCAGCAGGGAGCGGTCCTGCGTACCGGTTTCGTTGTAATGGTTGATGAAGGCCAATGCAGAGGCATTGCTTACACAACCAGTCATCACCCCATCTTCAATCACACCACGGGAGCTGGCACCACCGCCGCCTACACAGCCGTCGGTAATTTCAGAGCGCTGGCCGGCAGTATCGTGGAAGAAGGCACCCAGTACCCAGTTGAAGGTTTCGTTGTCAAAATCACTGATGCGCAATTCTTGCTGAATCACCTCAACGGACTCGTTACCACCGAAGTGTTCGCGGTGTACCGGGAACTTGAAGGTAAAGAAGCCGGAGCTGTTGTTCAGCTCGAAGTCGCGGTAGCTAGCCAGATAGGTCAGGGACATGCCGTTGGAAAGATCGTAATTGACCTCCGCAGATAGGCCGGCGTTTTCAACGGAGCCGTAGTTGGATTCCGGGTTGCGCGCGGTGACCGGCTCACCGAAGTCGTTGTAGCCCGGCTCAGAATCGATTTCGTTATATGCGGAAGCAGTCACAACGCCATCTTCGATACGGACGATCGGTTTGGGACCAAACTGCGGGTTGGCCTCTTCTTTGACCATGGCACAGCAGTTGGTATCGCGCTCGGAGTAATCCAGGCGCACCAGCGCGCTCAGATTGTCGTCATTGTCGAACAGCAGCTGGGTACGGATACCTTTCTTTTCTTCTGCGCCCACATCTTCAGCGCCAGGGTATTCGTTGCGGATCCAGCCGTCCTGCTCACCGTGCTGAACGTTGATGCGCGCAGCCCAGTTATCGTTGATCGGCAGGTTGACCGCACTGCTCACCTGACGGCCGTTGTATTCGGTCATTTCTACTTTGGCGTTACCGTAGAATTCGCCAATTTGCGGGCGCTTGGTCACATAGTGGATAACACCGGTCGAGGTGTTCTGGCCGAACAGAGTACCTTGGGGGCCACGCAGCGCCTCAACGCGCTCCACGTCGGCAATGGCCAGATTCATCATGGACTGGCGCGGCAGCACTTCGCCATCAACCACAATCAAGTTGGACGACTGCAGGCCAATGGAATTAGTAAAAGTACCAATACCGCGGGTTTTCAGGGTGGTAGTGCGGATCTCGTTGTTGTCGTCAACACCGAAGCCCGGCAGGTATTTCACGATATCAAAGCCAGTATCTGCACCCAGCTCCTCAATCAGGTCTCCGGAGAGAACCTCCATGGATACCGGGACATCCTGAACAGACTGTTCACGCTTCTGGGCGGTCACAACCACTTCTTCCAGGGCGCTGGTCTCATCGAATTTTTTCTTGCTCTCCGCCTCTTGGGCGATGGCGACATTGAAAAGCGTGGCTACGGAGCAGCAACCAAGCAGCAGCAAGCTGTGCATGGATTTTTGACTCTGGTTTTTCACGTCTTCCCTCTCATTTTTATACTGGATTATTTTCATCGCGCTTCCGCCTTCACCGGAGCCCGCTGTGCCGCCAGCTTCCGGGTCGGGCGAGTACCTATAAAGCGCACTACGCCCCATACATATGGACGAATGAATGGTTAGACACCTCAATGCTACCTGAGATCTAGGTCAAAAAGCATCCACAACCTATTCATGCCACGCATTCAAACATATGATGTTTACAAAGGCAACACGTTCCGCCTCCAGATACCATCCGCTCATCTCTGTAGACCGACTGGGAACCAACTCGCAATTCCAGCAGGTACAGGCGTCACCCCGGTAGCGACAGCTTGAACCCCCAATACATCATATGTTTATATTAATTTGATCTTGAGAGAAAGGAATGACTCTGCATTCGAGACACAACAATAAATCGACTAGCGAAGAGAACCCCCTATGAAAACCACCCCCTTACTGGCCGCGCTATTGCTCGCCAGTACAGCCGCTGTGCAGGCACAGGACGTCCGCCCACAGGGCGCCGTCGAAGGCGAGATACGCTGGCAGGAGCTCGGCAACCGTACCGACGACTTCAACGGCAACAGCCTGGACACCAGCAAATGGATCAACGACCCCAACGACCTGGTGATCGGTGCCTGGACCTTTGATAGCAACAACGCCTATGTGGCCGACGGCAAGCTGAATATTGCGGTCACCCAGGAAACCCACACCCGCCCCTTCCGCGATGTCTGCCAGGGCGGTGCCACGGTACAGCGCGAGCTCTACTACAAATCCGGTGCGGTGAAGTCCACCAATGACGGTGTCTACGGTTACTACGAAGCCAGCCTGAAGGGGGTCAAGGTATTCCCGGGGCTGAGCCCGGCGTTCTGGCTGTACAGCGATGGCCACCCCTACCCCGACCGCAATGTGCCCGGCAGTGTGGATTACAGTGAGATTGATATTGTCGAGCTGCAGCAGGCGGACTGGTACGGCCCAGGCCCGAACGACGCCGACCCGATCAACGTAATGGACCACAACCTACACGCGCGTATCGTGGGGGAAAATGGGAACACCTACTGGCGCCGCCCCAAGCCCTACCCGGAAGCACAGTTGCTAAAATTTGATGCTCCCTTCGACCCTTCTGAAGACTTCCACACCTACGCGGTGGAAAACCGCCGGGACGTCATCCGCTGGTACGTAGACGGCGAGCTGATTGGCGAGAAGCCAAACCTGTTCTGGCACCGCCCAATGCACGTGATCTTTTCCATGGGCCTACGCCGTCAGTTCATTTACTTCAATAGCGCCTGTAACCGTGCGGACCCGAATCCCAATACGGTCACATCCGAAGGCTTCCCGGAAGATGCCACCATGCAGGTGGACTACGTGAAAACCTGGGAAGTACTGCCATCAATTTGGGTAGACGATAAGAGCAAGTACCTCACCACCAACTACAACAACAGCGGCACGCTGGACGTAGTGGTGAACTACCACGGCGGTAGCAACCACCATGTGGCGGGCGGTCAGTACAACGGCATTACCGTCAACCTGGTAGAAAAAAATGCGGATGGCTTTGTGAAAATCGCCGCGAGCGCTAACGATGCGTCAGTCACGACGGAAGAAAAACGCTACGGTGGCCAGACCACTCTCAGCCTGAATTTGAGCGGGGTTACCCCGGTTGAGCACCTGCCAGAAGGACATTACTACGCGCTGGCACCGGTATTCCGTTCTTCAAACGGCAGTGATGTCTTCCAGCTGGGCGGTCTTCAGCCGGTAAATATTGTCGGCAATGACGTGCCGGTTGCAGTAACTGGAGTCTCCGTCTCAACCGGAGATACAGAGCTGGAAGTCGGTGAAAACACGCAGCTTACCGCCACCGTCTATCCCGCCAATGCCGCCAATAAAGAGGTCAGCTGGCGATCCAGTAACACCAGTGTGGCCAGCATCAATCAGCAAGGCCTTGCACAAACCCACTCCGCCGGCAGTGCCACCATTACCGTGACCACGGACGATGGCGGACATCAAGCTACCGCCAATCTTTCGGTCAACGCTGCCAGCGGCAGCTCGTCTGGCGGTTCTTCCAGTAGTAGCTCCTCCAGCAGCTCGTCTGGTGGCAGCTCCTCCAGTAGCTCAAGCGGTGGCGAAACCTGCGACGGCGGCTGGGTTGCGGTTACCGGTGTCAGCGTATATCCAAGCTCCGGCACCATCGCAAAGGGCCAGTCCGTTTCACTCAATCCCGTCGTAACGCCGACCTGTGCATCGAACAAGAGTGTGGTGTTCTCGACCAGCGACCCTCTCGTCGCAACGGTAAATTCCTCCGGGGTCGTGGTCGGCAAGAAAGCCGGTTCAGCAACCATTACCGTCAAGACCAAAAACAAGGGGAAAACAGCCACTTATTCGGTCACTGTCACCCAGTAAGTTGCAATCCCTTCAATCACCAATATTCTCATTGGTGACCGAAAATGGCAGCCAACAGGCTGCCATTTTTTTGCACGACACCTCGAAAAGTGCAATTCTGATTTATTGTTTGATTCACCTGTGAAACCCATGGCAACCCCCACAGCAACCATTGAACACCTGAATGGCGAAAACTTTTCAGTATTTCGACTTAAAAACCGGTTTCTATCCCTGGACATCGCCCCAGACCTGGGTGGCAAAATTATCAGTCTGCGCTCCAGCCGGGCGCTGCAGACCGAATGGCTGTGGAAAAGTGAACGAGCTCCTTATCAGCCCGCGCAGCTGGACCACAGCTACACACGCCAGCACGATACCGGGGGCATCGACGAATGCTTCCCCAGCGTGGATGCCTGCGAACTGCCAGCGAACGCAGGCGACCGGGCCGGTCACCCCCTGCCCGACCACGGCGAACTCTACGGCCGCCCGTGGACACATCAAGAGAGTGCCGTGAATAGCGATGGCACCGCAACACTGACACTCAGACAACTGTGCCAGACACTACCGGTAACTTTCGAGCGCCGCCTGCTGCTCGCCCCGGACAGCGGTACACTCCGGTTCGAATACCGTGTCGAAAACCTGAGTGACAGCCCGGTTCCATTCAGTTGGTGTATGCACCCAGCGCTTGCCATCACTCCTGGTATGCAACTGCGCTTGCCGGATAACCACCATTTGCACTGTTCCTACGCCAGCGACAATGCCCCACTAACCACCGGCGAGCAGTTCCGCTGGCCACTAACCCCGAACGGTACCGATATGTCGATCATTCCAGACCCGGATACCGATAGCGGATACGCTACTAAGTTACTTTCCTATCAGGACCTGTTCGACTGCACCAGCGGCAATTCGCCGGCCATAGTCGGACTGGAAAACCCGGCAACCGGTGAGGCGCTGCATTTTGTGTTGCCACCGTCGGAAGTGCCCCATGTCGCCCTGTGGCTCAATTACCGAGGCTGGGCCGGGGATGGCGGTGCGCCCTATTTCAATCTGGTACTGGAACCAGCGATTGGCAATGCCGACAGCCTGCGGGAACTTCTGGACAGGGGGACGGCGCCGGCGATTCCACCCCACTCTACCCACAACTGGTCCTTCGAGATTCAAATGACCACGCCACCTCTTTGTTAACAATATACAAATAACGGTACACTACCCCGATCATTCAGCATTGGGGTTTTCCATGTCTTTCCACAACCATACTGGTGGCTGGCGCCGCTTATTCGCCACACTGCGCGTCCTTTCCGTGTTCGTCGCGCTGATCCTGGTTTCCGCCACGGCGCAGGCCGCACAAAAGCCCAATATCATCCTGATTCTGGCAGACGACGCGGGCTACGCGGATTTCAGTTTCCAGGGCAGCGAGGTATTCCAGACACCGAATATTGACCGTATCGCGGAGAATGGTGCCCGCTTTGAACAGGCCTACGTCAGCGCGGCGGTTTGTGGCCCGTCTCGCGCGGGATTGGTTACTGGTAAATACCAGCAGCGGTTTGGCTATGAAGAAAACAATGTGCCCGGATATATGAGTGCCAGCGGCACAACCGGGGACGATATGGGGTTACCGCTGGCTGAGAAAACTATCGCGGATCACCTGAAGCCACTGGGCTACCGCAGCACCATTCTGGGCAAATGGCACCTGGGCAATGCGGACCGCTATCACCCAATGAACCGGGGCTTCGATGAATTCTACGGCTTTCGCGGCGGTGCCCGCTCCTACTTTCCTTTTACTGAAAGCAATCCGAACCACCGCCGGGAAGATTTTCTCGAGCGCGACTTTGGCGCCTACGGGGAAACACCAAAGTACTTTACTGACGCACTTGCCGATGAAGCGGTAGCCTTTGTAACCCGCAACAAAAACAATCCTTTCTTCCTGTACCTCTCCTTCACTGCCGTACACGCCCCCATGGACGCCCTGCCAGAAGACCTGGCAGCTTTTCCACAACTGAGCGGCAATCGCCAGAAGGTAGCGGCCATGACCCGCGCACTGGACCGTGGCGTGGGCAAACTACTGGATGCGCTGGACTCATACGGACTGACCGACAACACATTGATTGTCTTCACTAACGACAACGGCGGGCCCACGGACCAGAATGCATCCAACAATTTTCCACTGAGCGGCACCAAGGCCACACACCTGGAGGGTGGTATCCGCGTTCCATTTGTGATGCAGTGGCCCGGGCAAATTCCAGCAAAGCATACCTTTCCGGCCCCCATTAGCCTGCTGGATCTGTTACCGACATTCTACGCCGCCGCCGGTGGCCAGACTTCCACACTCGAGGGTATCGATGGTGTAAACCTGCTGCCCTTCGTCAGTGGCGAGGCAAGCGGAAAACCGCACCAATCGCTCTACTGGAAGAAGGAGAACCGCGCGGCAATTCGCGATGGTGACTGGAAGCTACTGCGCTTCCCCGATCGCCCTGCCGAACTGTATAACCTGGGGAAAGACGTTCGAGAACTCAACAACCTTGCTGGAGCACACCCGGACATAGTTGCTGCGCTGTACCGCAAGCTTTTCCAGTGGGAACTGCAACTGGAACGCCCCAGATGGCAGCTCAAACGCGAATATGAAGGACACGCCATGCAGCGGATGGACGAATACCGCAAGGCGAAAGTCCCTGAATCCGCTACTCAACAGTAATTGACAAAATGAATGTAAAAAAGCGGCGCTCAAAAAAAGCGCCGCTTTTTGTCGAGGTTTATTCCCGGATTATTGCACCACAATTGGCTCGCGTTCACGCGCCTGCTTTACACGCTCCTCATACAGCGCCTTGTAAAACGCCTGCCGACTCTTCTGGTACTCGGAGGCCTGTTGCAGCACGTTCTGTTGATTGCCAGCATTCCACTGATTCCACAACTCTGCCAGTTCTGCCTGACGCTGCGGAAATTGATCCACCCGATTTATCTGCTCATAGGGATCATTCCGCATATCAAAGTAGCTGCGCCCTACACCCGGCAGCGTCTGGTGCATATATTTCGCATCTTCCGTACGCACCGCCCAGGTATTCCCATCACCTTCCTCAAGGTGCCAGAACAATGCCTGGTGGGGTGAACCCTCTGCAGCACCGGTCAGGTAAGGTATCAGGTTCACGCCATCCAGTGGCTTTTCGGGTGCCGGAGTCTCCCCCAGAGCCATTGCAGTGGCGGCAATGTCCAGAGAGGAAACCAGCCCGGAAAATCGACCGGGCTCAAGTCTTTCCGGCCAGTGCAGAATAAATGGGACGTGAATGCCACCTTCCGTCAGGCTGACCTTGCCGCGACGAAAGGGCGTGTTATCCGCCCAATCACTATCGGGCATCCAGTATTCCGGGTAGACCCCACCGTTATCCGACAGGAAAAAGATCAGGGTATTGTCAAATTTTCCGGATGCCTTAAGCGCGTCCATCACCATGCCGATGCCAGCGTCCATCTCATCGATCATCGCCGCGTAAATACGGCGTTCCGGATCCTCAATATTCCGGTATTTTTCGATGGTCTCTTCCGGCGCCTCCAGCGGTGAGTGCGGCGCATTGTATGACAGGAACAGGAAGAAAGGATCTGTACTTTCCCGCACAAACTCGGCGGCATCGCGACTCAGGGCCGTGGTCAGGTATTCGTTCAGCTCACCGGCGCCACCATTGCGCACCAGTGGCAGGTAGCCACCTTCGTTGGCCATATAATCGTTGACACCATCCACTGTTTCCAGAGAAATCTTGTTGGAAACCCCCTCCGGAAAATACGTGTGGCCGCCAGAAAGAAACCCGTAAAAGTGGTCGAAGCCGCGATTGTTCGGATGAAACGGAGGTGCCGCACCGAGGTGCCACTTACCAACCAGCCCGGTGTAGTACCCGGCTTCCTGCAGGCTTTTGGCAAAGGTCTTCTCGCTGACGGGCAGCCCCATATAGTTGTCAAAAGGCGAATAGGTACTGTTGTTTTCCATCCCGAAACGCGCCTGGTGGCGACCGGTCAACAGACCGGCACGAGAGGGACCACAATAGGGGTGACTGACGTAGCCATTCTCGATTACCACCCCTTCACTCGCCAGCTGATCAAGATTCGGGGTCTTGATGTCTTTGGCTCCGGTAAAACCGGTATCCGCATAACCAAGATCATCGGCAAGTATCAACAGAATATTGGGTTTGTTTGCCCCGTCGCCGCCAGATCGCTCCTGGCTTGGAAACTTTTCCATCGCACTTGCCACCGTCTTTACGGATAGAAGTGCAACGGCGAGTACTATCGGAATCAATTTCATGATTTATGCACGCTCATTGCTCTCTTAAATAATTACCGCGGGTTCAGGCTGCCCCTTCACCGCATTGCGGTACACCAGGGTTACCCCGTTGGCGACCTTTGCACCGGGTTCATCCTCCAGTCCGACCGCGGCGGTGGTCACGTACAGATCGGTAAAATCATCGCCGCCGAATGCCGGACAGGTGGTGCGAATTATTGGGGCGCTGAGTGCGGAAGTGGCCTTGCCGTCAGGGGTGAAACACTGGGTACGCGCACCATCCCAAAGGGAGGACCACATATTGCCCTGTCCGTCCATCACCGCACCGTCGGGGATCAGGCCTTCGTCGCTCAGATCCAGAAACACTTCTCGCTCGCCGGCGAGCCATCCGTCCTCTGTGCTCAGTGGTACACGATAAATCACGCCTTTGGCGGAGTCGGCGTAGTAACCGAGATTGCGCGCGCGATCAAAACAGATCCCGTTCGGCACCGTCATACCGCTGTCCAGTTGCCGCAGCTCACCCTTGTACCAGCGGTACAGGTTGCCCTGGTCCGGCTCCCCTTCCTTGCCCATGGTGCCAATCCAGAAACCACCCCAGGGGTCGGCGCGGCCATCGTTACTGCGGTTGCCGGGAAGATCCGGTTCGAGTTCGCACAGCACCGATTTATCGCCGCTTTCCAGGTTCATCAGGTTGAGCCCGCTTTCACAGGCAACCAGAAGACGGTCCCGATCAATCCAGCCAATGGCCGAGGGCATTTCATCAAATTCCCAGACTTGCTCGCCATCGGCACCCTTGCCAAGCACCCGCTTGTTCAGCAGGTCCACCCAGTACAGATTTTTGCGCTCAGGGTGCCACAGGGGACCTTCACCCAGGCTGCAGATACGCTGGTCGAAAACTTCCGCCTCATTGCTTCCGGCAGAATTCTGTGAATGCTCACTCACGCTCACTTCCTCGCGATTCGTTTTGTCGTTCAATGTAGCGGTTGCCCGACTGTTCGTTAACAGCGATCTGGCCACGGCGCTTGATGACAGTGCGCCGAGTGCGCTGGAAAGGATGCCCAGCACCAGTTTGCGACGAGTCAACCCACCTGTGATGTTTTTCAAGTTATCTACCCTTCTGGAGTAGCACCAGCCTTCCCGATGATTTTCGCCTGCACTGCCTTATCGAGGTGAATCGTCGCCGGCGCTGTCTCACCTATCTCGGTGAGGCCACGGACAATCAGCAGTGCTTTGCCTTCACTGGTGCGCAATTGTGTATTTTTATAACCCGTCATACGAGAGGTACGGCCATTATCCGTTCCCAGCAGCTCCAGTCCATCGACATGTTCAAAGGTGATACGCCGATCCTCATGACGAACAGGTCTGCCCTGTTCATCCACCAGCTGTGCCGTTACATGGGCGGCGCTGTAGCCGTCAACCGGCAGAAGGTCACGATCAAGCGAAAGCGCAATCGCGGTTGGTGCTCCAGTGGTTTCAACTTCCGCAGAAACATCGCAGCCATTTATGCCTTGCGCCGTCAGACGACCACCAGAGAATGGCAGTGCCCACTTCAGGAGGCGGTCCGGGCTATCCGCGAGAGATCGCGTTCCCAGGGATTCTCCATTCAGTGACAAGGTCACTTCCGGACAGTTGCTCAGAACCTCGACGATAATGGGTTCTCCGTCCGGGTAATTCCAATGACGATTCACGTCCTGCCAGCCCCACACCCGCTGCGCCCAGGCGCCCGGGGTCTTTTCCACTACGCCGCCATCGGCATCACGGCGGTACAGGGATTTGTCCTCGGTTTGCGAGGTAATCGCGATATACGGGGCACTGTTCCAGAGGGTGCGATAGAGGTCATAGGCCGGGGTCTCGAAACCCGCCACATCCAGCATGCCGCTACGCACCGCTTTACGTGGCCAGGCGCCGTTGGCTTCACCCAAGTAATCTGCACCTGTCCATAAGAAGGTGCCGGGAATAAACGGACGCTCTTCAATCGCCTTCCACTCGTGCCACTGCACCACATTTTCGCTACCCATAATCATTTTGTCGGGATAACGCTGGTGGCCGTAGTCGTAAATCACCCTGCGATAGCTATAGCCGACAATATCCAGGGCGTCGGTATAACCGGAAATATGACTCACCGAGGGCAGAATCAGGTTCGCGGTGACCGGTCGGCTGGTATCCAGCTTCTTCACCCAGCCAGACAACTTCTTTGCAGTTCTGGAGAGCACATACTCACCCTCTTCGCTACCGTGAAAGCGGTCCTTGATTTCCTGCTCGGTTATAAACGGCGGGTTGTAAAAATAATTCCCCGACGCGTTCATATCGAAATAGCCGGTAGCGTCCTTGTAACGAGGATAGGTCCACTCGATCTCGTTACCGATGCTCCACATAATGATGGAGGGATGGTTGCGATCACGCTTTACGGCCAGTCTCAGGTCCGATTCGGCCTCTTGCTGGAAGTAATCCGCATAGCCACGGCTGATGTAATCGCTGTGCCGCTCCCACTGATTCAGGCGCTTGTCTTTGGGGTTGTCCCACTCATCAAAGATTTCCGCCTGTACCAGAAACCCCATCTCGTCACACAGGTCGAGAAACTCTTCTGAAGCGGGGTTGTGCGCGGTGCGAATGGCATTGGTGCCAGCGGCTTTCAGGGTCTCCAGGCGGCGGCGCCAGACATCCTTCGGAACCGCAACGCCCACCGCTCCGGCATCGTGATGCAGGTTCACGCCCTTGATTGGCGTATTCACTCCGTTCAGGAAAAAGCCTTCGTCTGCGTCATAGCGCAAAGAGCGAATACCGAAGCGGTTCTCCACCTGATCGACAATGCGATCGCCTTGCAGTACGCGGGTTATCGCCGTGTATAAATTCGGACTTTGCGGGCTCCACAGCGCGGGGTTGGCAACATCCAGTCTAAGCTCGACGGTCCCATCGCTGTGTTCCGCCAGGGATTGATGGGCACGGCTTTGGGCTACGGCGTTACCCGCCGCGTCCAGAACCTCAGTCTCAATCACAAAGGGTTGCGCCAGTGATTGATTGACGACTTCAACCTGGACGCTCACCTGCGCCGTTTCTGCGCTGATTTCCGGCGTCTGGATAAATACCCCGGAAACAGGAATATGCAGCGGGTCCAGTGTCAGTAGCTTCACATTGCGGTAGATACCGGACCCGGTGTACCAGCGGCTATCGATATAACGGCTGCGATCCACCCGTACTGCGACAACATTGTCTTGCCCCGCCGGGGCCAGGTGGTTCGTCAGATCAAGGGAAAACGGAGTGTAACCATTGATTCGACCTCCAATTTTCTCCCCGTTCAGCCAGATCTCGGAGTGGTTGTAGATTCCGTCAAAATTCAGATAGGTGACTTTTCCCTGGGCGTGTTCGGCCGTGGTAAAGGTTTTTCGGTACCAGCCGATGCCGCCGGGCAAATAGGCGGTGGCGCCGTTCAGTGCCGGGTCGAAGTCGTGTTCGATACTCCAGTCGTGAGGCAGGCGCAGGTCGCGCCACTGGCTGTCGTCATATTCAGGTTTGCGGAAGTCCTCGTCATCCTGCAGGAGGAATTTCCAGCCAAAGTTAAAATCCACACTGCGCTGGGGCGCCGCACTGAAAGTGCCATTTTGAGCGCTATCGGTGTGACCACGCACGAATACGCGCTGATTGACGGCGATGCCGTGCAATGTGGCCTCGGTGCCATCGCGCCAGCGCACATGAATATCTACCGGGTCACTACTCCGCCCCAGGCCAAAGTGGGCGATATCCAGCTGCCCCTGTGAATGGGTTGCGCTGCCCGCGCCGATTCTTTGATAGCGACGCTGGGGGCTGGCTAGGGAAACCTCGGCACCCTTTGGATCGGTACCTTTGACTGAGTAGCCAACGCGCACCTGCAGGTAATTATTTTTAGCCGACGGAGATTTATGGGGATTCAGCCCATTTTCGAACAGATGCCAGCGCCCCTGATCGTCATCTCCACTGAGCAGGTCCAGGTCACCGTCCTGATCGAAATCAAACACCGCGCCCATGTCGCCGTGACTGGACTGGCCCAGAACGGTGCCGCCGTGACTGGATGCCTGCCGGAAAGAATCGCCATCGTGATTCAACAACAAAAGATCTTCTACCCGACGGTGCAATTCGCCGAAGCGGTACACAAAAAAGTCGGCGTAGCCGTTATTGTCCAGATCCCCGGTGGTCACGCCCCAGTTATTGTCGGCAGTTTGTGGGGGAAGACGGTCGCTGATGTCGGTAAAACCCCGGCCATCGTTTCGCAACAGGATATCGGCAACGCCCAGCGCCTGGGGCGTCCAGTCAGGCGCTATCTGCTTAACGCCATGTACACTGGCGCGGATATCCCAGGCGAGATCACCGTTTAACAGCCACTCCAGACGCCACTGGTAAGGGCCATTGCCTGTCGCCCGGGAATCCGGTTGCTCCACCACGCCGAGATGCCAGCCATTTTCGCTCAGTTCTGCGGGAAAGCCCTGCGCCTTCTCTGGTGACACGGTCACCAGGGATTTGCCCGCTGGGGTGGCCAGAGTTTCTCCATTCGCGCCGAGATGCACCGGCAGGGAAATTTCCTGTCCGCGCTGCCAATGGAAAAATTCATTGAGTTGCAGTGGCCCGTCACTGTAAAACGTGATTCCGTCGCGGCTGCGATTACCTTCATCGCGCAGGTCCAGGCGCCCACTGGCGGAATCAAATGACACCGCGTTGTTGGCGATCTGGTAATAGGTTTTGCCGCGAGCCAGGTAGTAATCCAGGTCGCCATCATTGTCGATGTCGGCCTCGGCCACCGCCATCACATACTCCCGGTCTATATCCTTCGGCAACCATTGATCGGTGACATTTCGGAAGCCAAAATCGCCATTGCCCGCCCACAGGCTCAGTGGGGAGAAAGCGATCAGATCATCTATCTGATCGCCGTTAAAATCCGTAATCAATACACGTTCGGCCTCCAGCTGCTCGAACGCCGGCGCGGGGCGATAGCGAAACTGATCCTCGCCGATATTTTCGAACAGGATATTCCGTGGGCCGGTTTCACCGGGCAGCATGACGGCGTTGATCTGCAATAGATCGAGATCCCCATCCAGGTCCATATCGACCCAGCGCACCGAGCGCCCGCGGGCGCCCATGTTTCCGATACCGCTACCGACGGTGATATCGCGAAAGTTACCCCTGTCGTTCTTAAGGATCCGCGGCGGTTGCGGGCTGGTGCCATTACCCCCGCCGAGCGCGACCGCCACATCCTGGTCACCATCCCCGTCATAGTCACCGGCCGCAATACCGTGTACGTCCCAGCGTATAAGCGGTGAATCGTGCTCGCGGTAGTGTCCATCAGTCCCGCCCCAGAATAGTTGTGCAGGCACCTTGTCGTGATTGCTCAGCAACAATTCATAACGACCATCACCGTTCAGATCCGCAACAGCAGGGCCGCCGTATTTCCAGGTCGGCTCGGTATTCAGCCCCTGCTGCTCACTGACTTCCGTGAAATGCACATCCGCCAATGCGCAACTGAAACCTATTAGCGCAAGGACTCCGAGAGGAACACGCAACGACAGAGACAGCTTCATGATCAGTGTGCCTCACTACTGGAACCCGACGCCTTTCCGAATCGGCGTTGGTACAGGTTCTCGTTCACTTCCTTGACCGCGTCCACTAATGGTTGATACGGAATATCGGTAACAGACACGAAGCCCACGTTATAGTTTTCACCGTCGTAGGCGCGGCCGGTCAGTGGTGAATCGATGTACTGGAACCAGTGGGCGCCAACAAAGTATGGGTTGTCGATCACACTGTTCATATACTCGGCAAATTTCTTGCCACGGTCAGCCTGCGAACTGGCGTGAATCAGCCCGGGACTCAGCAAACCAGAGTCCAGAGAGCCATTGTGGAACTCGCCAATAATGGAAGGACGGTCAATGCCTTCGAGGAAATCCCAGAACTTTTCGCTCACGCCTTCCTTGTAATAGTTGTAACTCACTACATCCGCGTATTTCGCCGCAGCGCGGCGCACCTCCGGTGTCATTCCCCAGTCGGCAAAGCGTGCGCCCAGATACATGTGATTGGGCATATAGTGCTTGACGGCTTCCCGCACGATTTTGAAGTACTGACCGGTGTAATGTTCCAGCATGGTGGAGAAGTCTTCGATCATGGCATCGTTGAAGTCGGTCAGCGCCACGCCCCTTGCAAAGCTGTCCCAATCCGCCAGCTGAATATTCCAGGCAGTATTCAGCTCGTCGATTTCGCCATACTTATCCTGCATCAGTCGCACAAACTGCGCCTTGGTCGGGCTTTCACCCGCTGCGCGGCCCAGGGTATTGATCACAATGCCGTACTGGGAAGCGGTGGAACCCTCCTGCCCCCAGCTCTTTTCATTGTCCACAAATACACCCACGCACCAGGGGTTGTTGGCGACTTCCCTGGCAATCTGCTCGGCGGTGATATAGGCGCGCTCTTTGAACAGCGGATCGAACGGGTCCGGTAGTGGGCTCCAGTAATCGTTGCCACTGCTCACGGTTTTGAAATTGCCGATAATCCAGCCGTTGGCAAAATACGGAATGCGATCCATCTGGTAGTAATCAGGATCAATCCAGTTACCGAAGGAAGTGAAACCCCAGCTGAGCATGCGATCAACGGTGGTTTCCCGCCACTTCGCCATCAATTGCCCTTCATCGGCAATGTCGTATTTACGCTGTAAATTGGCCCGGTAAAAACTGAATGTCTCACCGTGCTCAACAGCACCGGTGTGCACTTCACGGCGGTAGCCAAAGTTTTGCCCCAGGGGTTCGTCGTACTCCGGCAGCCAGGTAAACATCTCCGCGCGTAGAGGCGAACTGATGTGGCGCGTCGGAATGGCCGCATCGGGCACCGGGTTCAGACCGAGTGAATCCTCCGGCGTCAGATCACCGGGGGTGCGCTGGGGGACTTTGGATCTGTCAAAGTCGTACCCGGTGATTGTGGAGGTATTGGCCAGGCGTACATTGGCAATGCCGGTGGAGAAGAACAGATGGCCCTCCGGATCTACCAGGGCCCATTTTCCATCGACTTTCTCGGTGCGGAAGTAGCCGGTCGCCTCCAGCTGCAGCCCTTCTGCCCAGCCGCCAAAGCGGGAGCGGCCATCCATCGGCGTTTTGCGCAGCTGTGATTGCTCTTCTGCGGAGATTGCACGCAATTCCTCAAGAGATTCCACCTTGTTGGCGAAATCCAGCTTATCGTTCTGGCCAAACTCATCCACCAGCCCCTTGAGGTAATCTTTATCCAGAGATTTGGGCTGAATCAACCGTACGTTGTCGATCACCAGGGTCTTGTCTTCAAGTACCCCGGTAACCGTAAAGGCGATGCTCTCAATCGCACTGACATCCAACTGCTTATCACCCCAGCGGTAGATCATGTCCTGAAACTCGGAGTCCCAGCTGGGTGGATTGGAACGAATCCCGGTCTCCACCATCAGATCCGGCCCTTTCAACTCCATAAAATAGGTGCCGCTGGATTTCTCCGGCACCGCGAAGCTGCGATTGTGCGCCTTACCGTTTTTGTCCGTCGCGGTAACGTACAGGTGCACGGAAGAGGCCTTCGGATTGGCGATATCCAGGGCAAAGGCAAAATTTCCCAGACCGCTCCAGTCCCACGGCTGCTCAGGGGCGAAGGTAAGATTCGCCGAGTACTGGGTTTTGGTACGCAGCTGCACTTCCAGCGCCTTGCCAGTCTCCCCATCAATCATACGGGCATCCGCATTCTCAAGCTGTATTGCAGCCGGCACCTGCCCCTGTTCAAACGTCCACAGGGATTTGGCATCACCACCTTTCTCGGACGCTTGTGTATTTTCCGTAGCCGACTCTGTAGCGTTGGAACGGGCATCATCGCCACAACCACTGATCAGGGTTGCAAGAAAAACAGCGGCTGAAAGTTGTTTTATCGGGAAGTTCATAAATCGACTCATCAATATTTTCAGGTAGAGGGGTCAAGCCGAAGGCTTGGCATCTTCGAGATCAGGGTTTTGATTTGGGCGCTGCATGGGAATTTCTTCAATCTTCCCAACCAGGAACACATAGGCGCATAGCCCCAGCAATGCCAGGGCTCCGATCAGGGCCAGCGCGGGGCGGAAGTCACCATCCTGTACCAGGAAGCCAATGGCTACGGGGATGGTTACGGCGGAGAGACCACCGATAAAGTTGAAGCAGCCTCCCACCAAACCGACCATTTGCTTCGGGGCGATCAGGGAGACAAATACCCAGTTGATGGAAGCGAGACCGTTGCCGAAGAAGGCAAGGGACAGGAAAAAGGTAACGGCGGCAATCGAGTCCACATAGTTAGCACCAATCACGGAGCCGGAAAGTAGCAGGCCGAGAATCACCGGTGTCTTGCGCGCAAACTCGTTCGAGAAGCCACGCCGCACCAGCCAATCGGAGGTGAAGCCGGAAAGCAACACCCCGCAAAAAGCCGCCAGAAAAGGCACAGAAGCCAGTAAACCGGTTTTAAGATCTCCCATTCCCCGGTATTCGGCGAGATAGGTCGGGAACCAGGTAAGGAAGAAGATCAAAGTGCTGCCGAGGCAAAACTGCCCGATATAAATACCCCAGAGCTTGCGGCTGGAGAATGCTAGACGGATATTGTCCCAGCTGACCGCCGCCGGTGTTTCAGTGTTCTCCCTTCCCGGCGACTTCTGTCCCTTCTCATGCCCGGTCGCATCGCTATTCTCACCCCCGGGCTCACGATACAGCCAGTACCAGATCGCCGCCCACACAATGCCGATCACACCGGAGACAATAAACAGCCCGCGCCAACCGAACCACTCCTGAATCAGGGCCAGTACCGGCATCAGAAAGGCCAGACCAATAAACTGACCAGAGGTGTATACGGCAATCGCGCTGGCCCGCTCCTGCTGAGAGAACCATTGGGTAACGATCTTGTTATTGGCGGGATAGGATGGCGCCTCGAAAAAGCCGATTGCCATACGGCATCCGACCATCGCCGCCAGAGAACTGACCAGTCCCTGCACGATGGTCGCCAACGACCAGGCCACCAGGATAAACGGATACAGAATCCGTACCTTCACCACATCCACAATCATTCCACCGGGAATCTGCATGATGGAATAGGTCCAGGCGAAGGCGGAGAAGATAATCCCCATCTGAACCGGGGTAAGACTCAGGTCCTGAGAAATCGCATTGGCCGCCACCGAGATATTGGTGCGGTCCATATAGTTGATCACCACACTGATAAAGATCAGCGCGAGAACTCCGAATTTATTGGCTGCTTTCATACCGCTACTGCATCGTCGTTGTTATTGATTGTTATTGGTTGGTGTTGGCCGGTGTTGTGTCCAGGTGAGGCAGCTCTGAAACCCAGAAAATGCGAACGAATGCCCAATCCACACCTGCACAATCATCAGCCGCTTCAAATTGTCAACAATTAACAGTAACCTAAGCGCTCCGATATAACAATAACCCGCTCATCCAGTATTGGATGGAGCGCAAGGAGCAAAGCGATGAAGACCTCGAAACGCGCACTGGCTGCGCTGATCCTTTCCACCCCCCTGCTCTCGAGTGCCGCTATGGCCGCAGACTGGGATGGCATTCCCGTTCCCGCCGATGCGGGCGCCGGTAACACCTGGGAGCTGCACCCACTGTCAGACGATTTCAACTACAGCGCCCCCGCAAACGGCAAAAGCAGCACCTTTTTTGAGCGCTGGAGCGAAGGCTTTATCAACCCCTGGCTCGGCCCGGGCGAGACCGAGTACCACGCGCCCAACTCTTCCGTAGAAAACGGCAACCTGGTGATCAAGGCCACCCGCAAGCCCGGCACCATCAAGGTCTACACCGGAGCGATTCATTCCAAGGAGAGCCTGACCTACCCGCTGTATATGGAAGCGCGCACCAAGATCACCAATCTCACCCTGGCCAACGCCTTTTGGCTGCTGAGCGCCGACTCCACCCAGGAAATCGACGTACTGGAGTCCTACGGTAGCGACCGCCCCAGCGAGACCTGGTTCGATGAGCGCCTCCACCTGAGCCATCACGTGTTTATTCGCGAGCCCTTCCAGGACTACCAGCCCAAAGACGCCGGCAGCTGGTATCCCAACCCCAACGGCGGCACCTGGCGCGACCAATTTTTCCGTATTGGTGTTTACTGGATTGATCCCTGGACCCTGGAGTACTACGTAAACGGCGAGCACGTACGCACCGTATCCGGCCAGGACATGATTGACCCCTACGGCTATACGGGCGGCACTGGTCTCAGTAAACCCATGCAGGTCATCTTTGATGCCGAGCACCAGCCCTGGCGCGATGCCCAGGGTACCGCGCCCCCCACCGGCGAAGAACTGGCAGATTCCAGCCGCAACCGGTTTGAAGTGGACTGGGTGCGCTTCTACAAACCGGTACCGGCGGGCGACAACGGTGGCGACAATGGCGGTGGCAACCCCGGCGACGGTGGCGAAACCGGTAATGGCGACACCATCACCGTAGAAATGGGCAGCTTCACCGATACCGGTAAAAGCGGCAGCGCGGTCGAAGGCGATACCGTGGTCGGCTTCAATGCCAACGGCGAGAACATCAACTACAACACCCAGGGCGACTGGGGCGACTACACCGTCAACTTCCCTGCCGCGGGTTATTACCAGGTCTCCGTAGTTGCCGCCTCACCGACAACCGCAGGCATTGGTGCCGATATTTCCCTCGACGGCAGTTTCTCCGGCACCATCAATATGAGCAGCACCGGCGCCTGGGAGCTGTACGACACCTTCACCCTCGCCGATCCCATCTACGTTGCCAGCGCCGGCACGCACACCGTGCGCGTACAAAGTACCGGCGGCAGCGCCTGGCAGTGGAACGGGGATGAAATCCGCTTCACCCAAGTCGAAGACAATGGCACCCAACCGCCCCCCAGTAGCGGTGAAAGCGTCACCGTAGAAGCAGAACACTTCGACACCGTCGGCGGCACCTTTGACGACGGCCAGGCACAGGCGATCAGCGTGTACACCACCAATGGAAGCACCGCGATCAACTACGTCAACCAAGGGGACTTCGCCGACTACACCATCAACGTCCCTGCCACCGGAAACTACAACATCACCTACTACGCGGGATCCGGCGTTAGCGGTGCGAGTATTGAGTTTCTAGTGAACGAGAACGGCAGCTGGAACAGCAAAACCATCGCCACCGTTCCCAACCAGGGGTGGGACAACTTCCAGGCGGTATCTGGCAACAGTGTTTATCTGGCGGCGGGAAGCCAGCAGATTCGGTTGCATGGTGTGGGGGGTAATGATTGGCAGTGGAATCTGGACAAATTTGTATTGAGCAATTGACCTGCCAGATTCTAAAAACAAAAAACCGGATCTGAATTCAGTTCCGGTTTTTTTGTATCTGCTCTGAAGGTGATTTCCAGTCAGGAAAATATTGTCTGATAAAGCTCCGCCCCCACAAACCGCGCCCGGCTACCCAGGCTCCGCTCAATCCGCAGTACCTCATTCCATTTCACCATCCGCTCACTGCGGGCAAAGGAACCCACTTTGAGCTGACCCGCATTGGTCGCGACAGCGAGATGAGCAATAAATGCATCTTCGGTTTCGCCGGAGCGGGCGGAGACGACGGGGAGCCAGCCAGCTTGCTGGGTCATTTCGATGGCCGCCATGGTTTCGGATACGGTGCCGATCTGATTGAGTTTGATCAGAACCGAATTGGCGAGCTGGTTGTCGATGCCGTTCTGGATGCGTTCGATATTGGTGGTGAACAGGTCGTCACCGATAACCTGTACGCGCTTGCCCACTTCCGCGGTGAAGCGCTTCCAGCTGTCGAAATCGGTATCGGCGAAAGGGTCTTCGATGGAAATGATCGGGTACTTGTCGCACCACTGGATTATCAGGTCGCAGAATTCCGTTGGCGTGAAGGAAGTACCATCTTTCTTCAGGTTGTAGCGTTGACCATCGAAGAGGTCGCTGGCAGCGATGTCCAGGGAGATGGCAACGTCTTTGCCCGCTTCGTAGCCAGCCAGGCGTACCGCTTCCAGGAGGACTTCGAAGGGTTCTTCGTTGCTGTCAAATGCCGGCCACCAGCCGCCTTCGTCGGCAAGACCGACGCTTTTGCCCCGCGCCTTCATCACTTCGCCGGCGGCGTGGTAGATATTGAAGGTCATTTCCAGGGTTTCTTCGTAGGTCTTGGCACCCACGGCGATGATCAGGAAGTCCTGAATATCGATGGCCCAGTCGGCGTGTGCACCGCCACCGAGGATTTGAATTTCGTTCAGCGGCAACAGGGTGCCCTGCCCTTTGCCAAGGTATTCGTACAGCGGTACACCGCGAGCATTGGCCGCAGCGCGGGCACACGCCATGGATACACCGAGGGTGGCGTTGGCGCCGAGGCGGGATTTATTGGCCGTGCCGTCCAGCTCGACCAGTTTGCTGTCGATGGCTTTAAGATCGGTAACCGGCATCCCCTTTAACACGGGGGCGATTTCTTTCTGGATATTTTCAATGGCCTTGAATACAGACTTGCCGCGAAAGCGGGCTTTGTCGCCATCGCGCAATTCCAGCGCTTCAAACTGCCCGGTGGATGCACCACTCGGTACCAGGCCGGTACCGGTGACGCCGCTTTCGAGGGTGACCTGTACTTCTACAGTAGGAAAACCGCGGGAATCGTAAATCTGAAAGGCGTCAATGCTCTGGATATTCATGGTTTTCTTACCGTTATTCATTCAGCGGTCAAAAGCTCCATCCATTGATGGATAAGTTGATTGAGTGTTTTGGGAGAATCCGGGATTACCACATAGGCAAAATCCCGTACGGTCTGCTGCTGGCTGCTGTCGAGGTATTCCACCGGGGATTTTCCATCGACCCGGGCCAGCATCAGCATCGGCAACAGGTGACACAGCCGCCCTTCAAAAGCGTCGTCGACGACCGTATCTGCAGACGCGGTGTAGCTTTCCCACACCTTCAGGCCGAGGCCCAGTACCTGCGCGGCATTTTTCGGCCGGTGCAGCGCTTTCAGCAGAAAGTGATTCAACAGAAAGGCGACATCGAATACCGGGTCGCCGTACCAGGCGACTTCACAATCCAGAATCACCAGCCGGCCACTGCCCACCATCAGGTTTTTGGGACTGTAGTCACCGTGAATCAGGCAGGTGCGGGTACCCGCGATCCGCTCTGCTTCCGCAGTGAAATACGCATTCAACTGCGGGTGTCGGCTTCCGGTTTTCAGCAGATAGGGATCCAGCCGCAGTTCGGTGAAATCTTTGAGGGTGTCAAATGTTTCCCGGGCAACCGCATCCCCGAGAGATTGGCGGTGAATGGTTCCAAGATAGTCGCCGGCGAGGCGCGCGTACTGCCGGTCGTATTCGCCCAATAGCAGGCGTGACTTCCAGTTTTCCAGGCCACCTTCAATCATCTCCATACAGAAAAAGTACTTTTCCGTATCAGAGTAGAGAATCGCGGGTACGGATTCCGGCAGGAATACGCCCACGTAGCGGAGGTATTCCTGTTCGGTGATATTGCGTTTGATATCCGCAAACCAATCGTCTTTTACCTTGAGCTTGTCCAGCGCGCGCTTCACCACGAAGCGCGACTGGCCGTCATCTACCAGCAGGATTTCACAAGAAACCCCGCCGGAGAGCGGGGTAAAGGTTGCATCCTGTGAGAGCAGAAGACCTTTGTCGATCAGGTAATTACATAACGCTACCTGATCCACAGTTATTCCTCTTCGGGTTCGGCAATCGACAGATTGCGGGTGTAGTCCAGCATGGTTTCACGACTGTTCACACCGCCACCCATACCACTGGCACTGCAGGCGCCGTAGGGGAGTCCGTAAGCAAATACGTTGTGGGCATTGACCCAGCTATTGCCGGAAACCATTTTCTTGGCAATGGCGATGGCGCGGTCGTTGTTACCGGTCCAGACACTGTTGGCGAGGCCGTACTCCAGGCTGTTGACCTGACGCAGTGCGTCCGCATCGTCCTTGAAGGTGGTGATATAGGCAACCGGGCCGAAGATTTCTTCGCGGAAACAGATGTTTTCTTCAGAGCCCATCAGCAGCGTGGGACTGACGTAATAACCGGAGCGCTCCGCATCCGAAATAGTGTTGCCACCGTAGACCACTTCCGCGCCCTGTTCCTGGCCCTGCTGGATGTAACCGTTGACCGTTTTCAGTTGGCGCTCGCTGACCAGCGGGCCCATCTGGCTGTCTTCGTTCATACCGGCTTTGATCAGCACTTTATCCAGCTCCGCTTTTATCTTTTCGATAAATTCAGAGGCGACGCTCTCATGCACAATCCAGCGAGTCGCGGTGCAGCACACCTGCCCGGTATTCAGGGTGATGGCTCCGGCAAGGCCGGCTGCCGCCGCGCTGATATTGGCATCGTCACAGATAATGGATGCACCCTTGCCGCCCAGCTCCAGCTTCACTGGCTTGAGGTTTGCACCACAGGCTTCACCGATCAGGCGGCCAACCCGGGAGGAGCCGGTGAAGGAAACAAAACGCACTTTCGGGTGGCGGGTAAACACGGTACCCACTTCCGGACCGTCACCGGGCAGCACATTAATTACGCCCGCAGGGAAGCCCGCCTCTTCTGCCAGCTTGGCGAGATACAGAGTGGACAGCGGAGTTACTTCAGACGGTTTAACCACCACGGTGTTACCCGCGGCCAGTGCCGGGGCAATGCCCCACTGGCACAGGGTCAACGGGAAGTTCCAGGGAAAGATAAAGCCGACCACGCCGTAGGGAAGGCGCACTTTGCGGGCTTGTTTCATACCGGCCAGGGTCAACGGAGTTTCAAATTCTTCCTTTTCGCACAGGTCCGCGAAGTAGCGTAGGCATTCGATACCGAATGGCACGTCGAAGCCGCGGGCGTTCTCTACCGGCTTGCCCACATCCAGGGCTTCCAGCTGTGAGAGCTCTTCTGCATCCCGCTCACACAGATCCGCGAGTTTGCGCAGCAGCGTGGCGCGCTCGGCGGGTGTGGTGTCCTGCCAGGATTGAAACGCGGTATGTGCAGCCTCAATGGCCTGTTCCGCGTCGGTGGCGACCGCTTCCGCAATGTTAGCCAGGGGAGATTTATCTGCGGGGTTCTCCACCGCCATGGACTTGCTGGTGCCGCCGGTCACCCAGGCACCATTGGAATAGAAAGGAACGGGGGATTGCCCAAGGAATGCCTGGACTTTCGCGGTAGTTTCAATCATCACTTTACCCATTATTGTTGGTTATCGACGCAAGGTGGGACTGCTCTGAACCCGACACTACCTTTTTTGTTAACAATCTACAACGATTTTGAGGCGCTCTCCACTCAATTTATATTCAAGCGCCACCTACCCCGCCAAAAAGACACGCCTGGCATAAATGTTCCAACTCTGACCACTTTGTTAACAATTTACCATTTACAAATAGATCACGACGCTATTAGCATCCTTCCCTACAAAAATCATAAAACGAGATTGGAGAGAACGGATGAAGCCGCATTCCCTGCCCGCACGATTTGCCCTATTGACCCTCACCGCCGCTCTGGCTGCCTGCGGTGGCGGCGGCAGTGGCGGTTCCAGCAATGACCAGCCGCCACAAGACGGTGGCGAAACCCAACAGGACACGAGACCAGATGCGTTCTCCTTTACCGCCGTCTCCGATGCCGAAATGGGCACCACCTACATCTCCAATACCATTACTGTCTCCGGCATTAACGCCGCGGCCAACATCAGCGTTAGTGGTGGCGAGTACTCGGTAAACAACGGGGATTTCACCAGTGACGCAGGTACCGTGAATAACGGGGACACCATTTCCGTTCGTGTCACCACCAGTACCGAATCCATCACCGCAGTCACTGCGTCACTGACTATTGGCGGCGTTAGCGCAGACTATTCGGTGACCACCATGGCAAAACCTGCTGAACCTGAACCCCCAACTGACGATGCGGTAAAAGTAGACTTCAATCTGAATATGCGTCACACCGTTGGTGGGGAATCAGAGTTTGATCGGCGCAAGTTTATTACTGTGCATGCCTCCAATATTGAGAACGATTGGTTTGGCGGCAACTCGCAAAGCGCCGGCGCCCCCAATGATGACCCGAACCTGATGACCAATTTCCTGGAAGGCTACGACGTGTATTTCGGGCGGGATACCGGCGGTATGAAGTGGCAATTAAGCCAGCTCCCGGAGGATGGCACACGCGCCGGTTTCATTGATGTTGAGGCAGCAAAAACCAATGGCGGCGGTGTGCGCTGGAATTACACCGAAATCAGCGCGGAAAACGCGGTGCTGGCACGAAAACATGAACACCGGGCAATAGATATGGTTGTCGGTGGTCAACAGCACCCGTATTGGCCCAATGGTGACGACGTGGGCATGGGCTGGTCATTCTCCCAAACCAACACTGAAGAAGAACCACTGGGCACAGCGGTGGGCCACTATATGGCGAACTACCTGTACGAGTATTTCAATCGCGGCGGCAGTGACACCTACGGTCAACCGAAGCCCGTGTATCTGGAAGTAATGAACGAGCCGCTCTATGACCTCGTTGACTATCCGAAAGATAAAGACGCTGACACCACACCGGAAGACGTATTCAAATTCCACAATGCGGTCGCCAATGAAGTCCGAGCCTACCGGGACCAGTGGGGTCTGGCCTCCCACGAAAATATGCTGATCGGCGGCTATACCGTCGCATTCCCAGACTTTGAAAAGGACAATTTCAACCGCTGGGAAGAGCGCGACAAGCTGTTTATCGATATTGCCGGCACGAATATGGACTTCCTGTCCGTGCATTTCTATGACTTCCCATCTTTCAACGGTACTCGCCAGCTGCGCCGCGGTAGTAACGTGGAAGCCACCTTCGATATGCTCGAACAGTACAGCCTGATGGCGACCGGCGAGCGAATGCCGTTTATGGTTTCCGAAATTGGTGCCACCGTGCACAGCATGATGAACGACCCCTGGACTCCGGAGCGGGATGGCTACAAGCTGCGCGCGCTGAATGGCCTGACCATGAATATGCTGGAGCGCCCGGACCAGATCCTGAAATCCATTCCGTTTGTCACCATCAAAGCGGAATGGGGTCGTACCGAGGTGCCCTACACCAACCGCCTGATGCGCCAGAAATTTGAAGCCGAAGGGGAGACCGGAGACGCCTGGGTATATACAGAATTTGTGAAGTTCTACCAGCTATGGTCTGACGTAAAAGGCACGCGGGTAGATAGTTGGGCCAGCGATCTGGATATTCAGGTAAACGCCTATGTAGATGATAAAACGGCCTACCTGGTGTTGAACAATCTGGAGCAGGAAGACACCGAACTGAACCTGGCTGCACTGGGTGTCGATGGAAACAGCCTGCAAAGCGCAACCATCAAAGAACTCTATTACGACACGGATGGCAAGCCGGTGCTGGACGTAAGTGACGGAGCAGAACTGCCACAGATGTACACGCTGAAGTCCGAAGCGACGACCATTCTGCAATTGACTTATACGAACTCAATTGCCGTTGATGGTGATGGGACAGAAACTAAATACTACGCCGACAAATACAAGCAGGCCATCAGTGCCGATGCCAAGTTGCAGTTTGCAATCAACGACGTATTGGTTGGCGATACTGGTGAAGCGGTACTACGCCTGGGCGTTGGTCGCGAGCACGGAAAATCCCTGACGCCGAGCGTTACGGTGAACGGTAATGCGGTCACCGTACCAGAAGATTACCAAGGGTACGATCAGTACTACGGAGGTAAAGGCCGCGCACAGTTTTTTGGAGTACTCGAAATTCCCGTGGATCTCGAATACCTGAATGAGGACAACATCGTAGAAATCGTGTTTGAGGACGAAGGAGGTTTTGTCAGTACGGCAACACTGCAGGTATTCAATACCTCGTCAGCACTCGCGCGTGGCGTCCGTGAATAATTCAAATTTATAGAAAAAAACAAAGACGAGCTTTTTCAGCTTTCTTTTCACCCTTTTCAGGCCGGTGGTTTCCAACCCCGGCCTGCCTTTTATTCCCCCTCCACTTCTCGAGAACTAGAGGCAGTTCTCATCCCCACAAAAAACATGAACGAAATACACGACAACTCCGATCAAACATATTGTCGATTGTTAACAGTTTATTGTTTAATTCTTGTGACAGCAGATATAACGCTAACAGCGCCGCACTTCCAAACCTTTCACAACATTCGGTTTTTGCGGCAACTGCAGTCGATCTGGAGCCACTCACTGTGTGCTCCGCCATTCCGAGGTACCGGCGGAACGCCCGAGCGGTTCAAAAATAATAACGACACCCGATGTACCGTGTCTCAATCTCGGAGCAAGCGATGAAACTTCCTTACCCCAGGCGCCCACTGGCGCTGGCACAGTCTGTGCTGGCCGCTGGTATCGCCTTCAGTACGGCAGCGACGGCGGCGGATTACCGCATCGAGGCGGAAGCCTTCAGCAGTGTAGGCGGCACCTACGCTGATGGGCAGCCACAAAAAATCAGTGTTTACACAGTCAACGGCGTAACCGCCATCAACTACGTCAACAAAGGCGACTACGCCGAGTACTCCCTGCAAGTAGCCGAAGCGGGTACGTACAACCTCCAGTACCTGATTGGTACCAGCGTGGCCTCCGGTGCGGAAGTTGATTTCCAGATCGACATTGGCTCCAGCTGGACCTCGCTGATTAAAAAAGCTGTTCCCGCCGGAAACTGGGATAACTTCCAGCCTCTAGATGCCGGCAATATTTCCCTGCCGGCGGGCACGGTCAATCTGCGTGTGGTCGGCTCTGGTAGTAACGACTGGCAGTGGAACCTGGACGCACTGGAACTCACCCAGGTCAGCACCGGTGGCGGTTCCAGTAGCAGTTCCAGCAGCGGCGGCAGCAGCTCCAGTAGCAGTGGCGGTGGTAGCCTCGACCTCACCGTAGAAGCAGAGAGCTTCTCCCAGGTCGGTGGTACTTACGCCGATGGCCAACCGCAAAAAATCAGCGTTTACTCCGTAAACGGTGCGACGGCGATTAACTACGTCAATAAAGGCGACTACGCGGAATACACCATATCCATTCCCCAGGCCGGCAACTACGACCTGACCTATTTCGCTGGCACAGCGATTAACGGCGGTCGTATTGACTTCCAGCACAACAGCGGTGGCAATTGGCAGACTCTGGCACAAACCAGTGTTCCCAACGCCGGTTGGGATAATTTCCAGGCACTGGTCGGTGGCAGTGTCTACCTGCCCGCCGGCGCTCAGCAGATCCGCGTGTACGGCGGTGGCAGCAGCGACTGGCAGTGGAACCTGGATCGCTTTGAACTGAGCTACGACAGCGCAGGCTCCGGCTCCAGCGGCGGCTCATCGTCCAGCTCATCTTCTTCCAGCTCATCTTCGTCTTCCAGCTCAAGCTCATCCAGTAGCTCCAGCTCCTCTGGTGGTAGCAGCTCAAGCTCTTCTTCCAGTTCGTCGAGCTCGTCCTCCTCAAGCTCCGGCGGTTCGAGCTCCGGTGGTAGCAGTCCCGGTAACGGCAGCCCGGTTTCCGGCACCTTCACCCTGCAGGCCGAAAGTGCACACGTTGTGGGTGGTGATATCGATACCTACGCCATCAACGGCGGTACGGCGGTGAACTACTTCAATAGTGGCGACTACCTCGAGTACAACCTGAGCCTGGATCAATCCGGTCTTTACCGTCCGAAATTCTTCGTTGGTACCGGCAACACTTCCGGTACGTCTGTTGGCCTGATGGCCACCGACCACGAGGGTGAGCTGGTCATCAAGAACACCACTGATGTACAAAGCCAGGGGGGCGACTGGGACACTTTCTATCTGCTCAACGCCTCCAGCGAAATCAACCTGTTCGCCGGCGACCTCACCATCCGCATCTACGGCGCGGGCAGTCAGGACTTCCAGTTCAATATCGACTACGCCACTTTTGAACGTGTGGGCGATGCGAACCTGGCCCTTGATGGCGACGGCGACGGCACCCCGGATGTGGACGATCAATGCCCGAGCACGGACCCAGCAGAAACCGCCAACAGCGTAGGTTGTGCGCCCTCTCAACTGGACACCGATGAAGATGGCATTACCGACAATCTGGATCAGTGCCCGACGACCGCGGCCGGGGAATTCGTTAACGCCGTTGGCTGTGCAAGCCCGGGCGGCGACGACGATGACTTCGACGGCGTGCTCAATGGCACGGACCAATGTGCGAATACCCCGTACGGTCAGAACGTCGACCCATCCGGCTGTTCCGGATTCGCCGACAGCGATAACGATGGTATCGCCAACAGTGCCGACAACTGCCCCTCTACCCCTGCAGGTGAGTTTGCCAATGAGTCTGGTTGCTCTGCCTCACAAGTGGGTAACAGCCACGCCGCTACGGTAACGGTCAACGCCAATATCAAGCACAGTGTGAACGGTGTTTCCGACTTCGGACGCAAGCGCCACATCACCGCACACACCACCATTTACGAAAATGATTGGAACGGTCATTCGGACAAGCTGAACTATTTCGTAAATACCCTGGATGTGACACTCGGTCGCGATAACGGTACCGCCACCTGGAAATTCCAAGACACCAAGGAAGATCCAAACCGGGACAACTGGCCGGATATGGACTACATGGTGGAACGTGGGCAGGAGCTACGTGAACTGTACGAAGGCAATCCCTTCTACAAACGCTTCAGTGCTGAGAGTACTGAGCTAATCGCCGGTACCAACCCGCACCCAACCTACCCGACTCTGAGCTGGTATGACAACGGCAAAACCTGGCACAACTGGCAGCCGATGAATATCGAGACCTCTGCTGCCTGGATGGGCCAGTACCTGAAGCACTACTACGCCAACTCCAGCAACGATTACCTGGGCGACCCCATGCCCAAGTACTGGGAAGTGATCAACGAACCGGATATGGAAATGAAAACCGGCAAGTTTATGGTCACCAACCAGGAAACACTGTGGGAATACCACAACCTCGTAGCACAGGAAATCCGCTCCAAGCTGGGCAACGAAGCACCCATGATTGGCGGTATGACCTGGGGTCAGCACGACTTCTACCGTCGCGATGGTATCTCCCGCTTTGCGGACGATAACTACGACCAGTGGATTACCAACGAAGACCCGGAAGTCCAGGAAAGTGCACGCGCCTTCTTCCGCGAGGCCATGACCACAACGGTTGATGACACGCGCAATCAGGATTGGTACCAGTGGGACGTTATGTGGAAAGGCTTCATGGATGCCGCCGGCCACAACATGGACTTCTATGCAGTACACGTCTATGACTGGCCTGGAGTAAACGATGATTCTCGCTCCACGTTGCGCCGCGGTGGTCACCTGCCCGCCATGCTGGACATGATGGAGTGGTACGAGGTGCATAAAAACGGCGAGGCCAATCGCACCCCAATCGTGCTTTCCGAATACGGTGCCGTACAGGGTGGTTGGGACTATCTGCCCCATAACAATCGCTATGAGTCCGAGGTGATCAAGTCCTTCAACGGTATGCTGATGCAGATTCTCGATCGCCCGGATTACGTGATCAAATCGATGCCCTTTACTCCAGCCAAACCACTGTGGGGCTACAAGCCATTCGGCTGTGGCTATGAAGAAGTGCGCACGTGTACCGCGCCCTACCACTACAGCATGATGAAAGAGTCTCAGCTGAATAATGACGACTGGCACTGGTCTGACTATATTCAGTTCTTTGAGCTGTGGGCTGATGTCGACGGTACCCGTGTTGACAGCGTTTCCAGTGATGCGGATGTGCAGGTGCAATCCTATGTAGACGGCAATGAGCTGTTTGTCATCATCAACAACCTGGAGACCGTTGCAACCACCATCAATCTCGATGTCGCGGGCCTTGGGTCTGCTGTACAAAATGTTGAAATGCGTAATATGCACTTCGACAGCAGCTTCGACACCGTGACCGATCGCCATCATATGCAGCAAGCACCAAGCAATCTCACTTTGGCCGCCGACGGCACCGTTGTACTCCGATACTCCCTGAGTAGCAACATCGCCGTTAATCAGACCATGGACGAGAAAAAATACTTCGGTGAGAGCGTCAGTGGCGGCAGTGAGCCGCACCGTATCTCCGTCGCCGGTGGTGCGAAAACGCTGCAGGCGAACAACGTGACAGTTCCGGCTGGCTATGCCGAAGCGCAACTGCGCCTTACCGTGGCCCTCTTTCCGGGTGAAGACGACAGCCCCGACAGCCTGCTGCAGATCGACAGCCTGACCATCAATGGCCAGACCGTTGAGACGCCACTGGACTGGCGTGGACGCAAGCAGAACGCGGCAGAACGGTACTTCAACACCCTGGAGATTCCCGTTCCGGCTGACGTACTGCAGGCCAACAACACCATCAGCGTCGACTTCCGACACAATGGTGAGTTGACCGTCGCCAACCTGGTTGTCAAAGACTACAGCACCGTGCCGGTGCGCAACTAAGTCTCCTTGACCACAAGGTAAAACAAAAAACCCCGCCCTGGTAACAGGGCGGGGTTTTTTAATGATTCAGTAAACGTTAAAGGTCGAGATCATCGGAACCTATTCGATCCCTCTTCCGGTCGCGGCCCAGTAAATTCCACCATAAAGGTGCGACAAAAACATGGCATTACCGTAGGACGCCGGCAAATGGCCGAGGCCCGTGTAGAAAGCGCGGCCGCCATCGTACTGTTGGTACCATGCAACGGGATGAAACTCACCCATACCGTTGGACTTCACATCACCCCATGCGGCCTGTGCCTTGTAGGTGGTTTCATCCACGGACAAAAGATACTTCAGGGAATCGCTGTGCTCCGGCCCATAGGTGTAATACTCTTCGGTCCACAGGAAACGCGCTGGCATATACTCGGCACCCGGAAAGCCCGCCGCCAGCACATCCACTTTCGCAGACTGTATTGCGGGATGAATCACAAAGTTCCGCCCTACCAAGCCCCGGTACCAGGACCAGTCGTACTCGGTATCCGCTGCAGAGTGGACGCCCACATATCCGTTCCCTGCGCGGATAAAGTCCTGGAATGCATCCTGCTGCTGCTCATTCAGGACATCACCAGAAGTCAGCAAAAAAACGACCACATCGAACTGTTGCAGGTTTTCCGCGGTGAAAACTTCCGCACTGTCCGTGTGCATCACCTCAAAGTTGTGCAACCGGGAAAGCTCGGTGAGCCCGGATACTGCGGCGGGGATACTGTCATGTTGCCAACCCGCTGTTTTGGTAAACAACAGAGTATTGAACTGGCTGGCGGCGGCAGGGCCGGCCACTGTCATCAGAGCCAGCAGTGATGCCAATGATCGGATTGTGTGTCTTTTTCTCATTCGGCCTCTCCCTAGATTTGTCCCTGCGCCATCTGACGGTGGGCATAGTCTACCGCCCGCGCGGTGAACGCCATAAAGGTGATCGAAGGATTCACACAGGAGACGGATGAGAACGCAGCGCCATCGGTGACGAACAAATTTTCCACATCGTGACACTGGTTCCACCTGTTCAGATATGAGGTTTCCACCGAATGCCCCATACAGGCGCCACCCATTTCGTGAATCGCGCCGCCTGGCGGTGCCTCGCCCTCAAAGCGGCGGATTTTTTTAAGCCCCGCGGCTTCCAGCATTTCAACTGCGGTATCGCTCATATCCCGCACCATCGCGCTTTCGTTTTCTCCATAGGCCACATCGGTGACGAGCAATGGCATACCCCACTTGTCTTTTTTGGACGAATGGAGATAGATACGGTTTTCATACCTCGGCAGGCTCTCGCCAAAACCCCACATGGTGAAGTACCAGTTGCCCGGCTGGCTCACGCTTTCCTTGAAGGCTTTGCCAATCCCCTTTCCCGTTTTGGCCCAGTGCCACCCTGCACGGCTGGCACCGCACTGGAAACCATAGCCGCGTTCGAACTTTCCGTGCTTACTATTGATATTTCGGAATCGGGGAATATAGACTCCGCCCGGGCGGCGTCCCTTGTAATAGTCCTCAAGGTAACCAGGCACCATGCCCGAAGCCCCGCCCCCGCCACAGTGGTCCATCACATAACGACCGAGCACATCAAACCGGTTGCCAATCCCTTCGGGAAAGGTCTCGGATTTTGAATTCAGCAGAATCTGTACCGAGGCCAGTGTAGAGGCACACATAAATACGGTACGCGCAGACACCTGCTTGCGCTCTCCGCTGCGCATATCCACATAGGCCACGCCAGTGGCGCGGCCGCTGGCCTGATCGTACAGCACCTCCTGAACCTGGGCATTCGCCACCAGCGTCATATTGCCGGTGCGCTCGGCGGCCGGCAGCGCCGCCGAATTGGAAGAATAGTAGGCACCAAATGAACAACCGCGAGGACACTCGCTGCGGGCCTGGCACTGCACCCGACCCAGTTCCAGGTGCTGCTTCTGGGGTTGTGTGAGATGCGCGACCCGCGCAGGGATAAAGTGACGACCCGGAAAAGTTTTCTCAATTTTCTTTTTCATATCCCGCTCTACCACATTGAGCGGCAATGCGGGCAGAAACTTGCCGTCGGGCAAAACATCGAGTCCTTCATAGCTACCGGAGATTCCCACAAACGGCTCCACCCGGTCATACCAGGGCTCGATATCCTCATAGCGCACCGGCCAATCGATACCATTGCCATCCAGCTTGTTGGATTCAAAATCCAGTTTGCTCCAGCGGTAACTCTGCCGACCCCAGATCAGCGACTTGCCACCCACCGTGGCGCTGCGGTACCAGATAAACGGTTTTTTCTGTTCGTAAGGGTGATCTTTGTCACTGATCAGGTGGTGGCGGGTGTAATCATTGTAGATATACACTTCCTTCTGGATATGCTGCTCTGCCTTGAACTCCTCCGGTACATCACCGCGGAAAGGCATTTGCCACGGAGCTTTACCCTCAGTTTTATACTGACCGTGTTTGACCATCTCACCCCGGTCCAGCACCAGGGTTTTGTAGCCCTTCTCGCAAAATTCCTTGGCCGCATAGCCACCGCTCATTCCGGAGCCGACCACAATTACATCAAATTCGTTATTATCCATTGCTACCTCACATCCAAATCCAACGTCTTACAGCCAGGTCCGGCCGACTTCCGCAAGCTTCACTTCTTTGTAGGGGCCCGGAACCGGGTCGTAACGCAGAGCTTGTGTAGCACCGATCTGGGAGGTGTAGTAACCGATAACAACCAGCTCTTTGAAATTTTTATACGCGGCACTTACAGTATCGGTGCCAATTTTGTCATCCAGCGCCTGGACGACCTCAATTTGACGAATTTCATCCGACTCTAAATATTCCGCTACGTTTCCACCAGCCAATTCAATCACTCCGGATATAAATGCTTCCTGATCTGACTCCACCATATAGTTAGTGAAATAATGGTGAATATATTCAGGAACACCGGCCTGACTTGCCGATGGTGTTTCAGTTTTTGGAATGATGATATCGGCAACACATTGAATAAGATCAGCAATTTCTCCACTAAAGCCTTTTCCGCCAATTGGACTAAAATCCATCCCCGCTTCGACGGCTTTCAGATTGATAGAGAGAGGGCTGCAGCCAAGCACTAACGCAACGTTGGTCAAAAATTTTCTTCTATCCATAACAGTCACCTGCTACTTAACTCATAAAAAAGCCGCGCCTGTTTCCAGGCGCGGCTAAGCAATGACAATCAATCAAAGAGAGGACTCAGAATCGTGCCTGAACACCGAATCGGAAGGTGCGACCAGTGCGATAATCCACAACAGTGCGAGACTTGGTTGCCTCCCCTTCCAGTGGGTTACCTTCATCGAACAGGACGGTATTACCGTCTGCATCTACGTCACCGAGGTCCATAAAGCGGCTGGTGTAGTAGGTGCGAACACCTTCGTCGGTCAGGTTTGCTGCCTGGAATGACAGTGTAATATTGTCATTCAGTGCGTAGCTGGCGGAAAGGTCAAGAGTTTGACGACCTTCTTGCCAGAGCGCACCATTATTCCAGCTGCGTTGGGCCAGCTGATCGGAGGTGCCCTGATACGCAAGGCGCAACTGGTGACCATTCTGCTCCCAGAACACGGTAGCGTTGTAGCTGTGTTCTGGAGTATGCGCTACAGGAAGCTCCGGCAAAAGAATGCTCGGATCCAGAGAAGAAACTTCCTGCTCATAGGCACTATCCTGATAAGTGTAATTCAGGTTGGTACCCAAGCCCGCGAAGATGCCGGGCAGCATATCGAAGCTCTGGGTGTACTGAAGCTCGATACCCTTGATCTCAGCACCCTTACCATTCTTGATTTGAGTGGTGCGGAACTGGGCACACATTTGCTCCGGGTCACCGGAGAATGCCCAATCTGCGTTCAGCATTACGTTGCCCTGTATGCGCTTCGGCATACAGTTCTCAAGATCATCTGCCTGCTTGACGAGCTCTTCGGGATCATATGCTCCTTCGTTCTCATCCAACCCAAGTCCACGTAGATCATCCATGTAAGTGACGATCGTCTGGGACTCCTCGAAGTTGGTCATATCCTTGTAGAACAATCCTGCAGCAACCAGGGAATTCTCAGAAAAATACCACTCAAACGAAAGATCCAGGTTGTTAGACTCGAGCGGATCCAGCTTGGTATTGTACAGCGTTATAACACTGCCAGTCCGGTCTCCCCAAATGCTCTCCCGAACTTTAAAGCCAGGGCGAAGCGAATCGATCTGGGGACGAGCCATGGTTTTGGATACAGCAAAGCGCCCCACCATCTCATCATTAATAATGTAATTCAGGTTCAGGCTAGGTAGAACGGCATTGTACTCATGCTCGTCTTGAACAGCGAAAGAGCGCTGACTCAAATCTGGGCCCGCAATGAGATTGCCATTCTCATCAAATTGGCGCTCACCATAAATGTTATATGATTCGGTTGAGACATCGGAATGGCGCCAGAGCCACCACTCAGTAAGATTTTCTCCAGCCCAGTTATCTTTAACAGCGAGCGGCTCGAAACAAGCTCCAGCATCGGCAAGGGCCACATCATCCTGACGGTCCGAAGTACCCACTGTGTCGTAGCCTAGTCCATCGACGCGAGACCACTTCACTTCTTCATTAAAGTTAGACCCGCCGTAGAACAAAATGTCTGGGCACACAGGGTTAGAGGAATCACGCAGAGCCTCTAAAACAAAGGGGTCAAACACTCGACCAGTATTGTTCGGATCTGAATGGAAGTTAACACCAGAATATCCGTCAGCCTCTACCGTCGTACTGACATATCGAACGCCCACATCCCCCGTTAGCCGGTCATCCAGGAATGCGAAGCTGCCTTTCAAGTAGATCGCTTGATTTTCCAACTCGGTCAGTCGGGTCTCTGTATTATCCGGCTCGTAGTCTACATCGGTATTACCCAGTGCAGCCAAGAACGCTTTTTCTGCAGAAACAACTGCCCAGCCATCCGTGATGTTATTACGGCCATAACCCAGTGACGACATAAAGTCATCTACCGGGAATGCCCCACCAGCGATATTCGTTCCGCTGATATCGGTCATACCACGAACCGTCGTGAAAACCTCTCCAGTAACCGGGTCTCGCGTAACGGTACCCTCGCTAACGTTATTGAAATTTACCACCTGGTTGTCGACAAATTTTTCGCGATCTGAGTACTTCGCGCCGAACTCGATTCTATTCACGCCGGAAAAATCGACCTCCCAGTCAACATCAAAATACGCAGCACTCTGTGTATCTTCAACGGACCGGTCTGTTTTCGTGAGGTAGCTTAAATGCTGTGCTGCTAGGTCGTCGGGGTTAAACCCGGTGGTCGAATAGTTATCTTTCGTATGCTCAGTATCGGGAGGCAAGACTTCGCCATGATCAACGATACCTGTACCAGCAACAAGTACACAGCGACCGGACGTGCAATCATAGCCCACCGGCTCAAGATCATCCGGATGCGTATTCATCATCTGAGTCGCGTTAATCCGGTCGAAGTTTTGCATATTGACGTAGTAGGACTCACCCGGAAGCTGCTCCGCTTTCGAGTAATTCAGCCCGCCACTTACAACAATTGAGTCACCTATTTGCTGAGTGAGATCAAGAGAAACTATTGTATTTTCATTGGAAAATTCATTGCTACCCTGAGAGATATCGCCCATTGCTGTGCGGTTTACCATTTTGGTAAATGTCTGGGTCTCGGTATCATAAACATGCCAATCTTCCTGAGGATCGGTCCATTCAGAAGGGTCCATATTGATACCTGGAACCGTCTCGCCTTCGATCATATTTTCGAAGGCGCCGATGCGGGTTTTCAGGTCGTGCATCGAAGATACGAGATCCTGCTTGTTCCAACTGACATTCGCATTAACTTCAGTGGTTTCAGTTGCATACCACTGCAATCCGAGATTTACACCCTGGCGATCTCGCTCGTTCTGAAACAGTTGCATATGTGAAAACGGAACGGCAATACCAGTAACATCTTCAATGACATTACCATTCTGATCACGAGCGATACGGGAGGTCTTTGCGACAAAATCCTCAGCTTCATATTGATCTTTTCGGACAGAGTTGGTCTCGTCAAATGCCGTGACGATTACACCAACCGTGTCATTCAGGAACTTTCCAGTGTAGGTAACGGAAGCCTTGTGATCTTCACCTTCTGCCAGATCGTTGTACCGCCCCTGACCGGTAATATTCAGACCTTCGCTGACTTCAAGAGGCTTGGCAGAAACCAGATTGATACTGGCACCCAGGGATCCTTCGTCGTGGTCCGCACTGGGGGTTTTCACAACTTCGATCTTGGAGAGAATATCGGCAGAGTAGCTAGAAAGGTCCACCGCTTGGTTAAACCCAGTAGAACCCAGCTGCACACCATTCAAGCTGATGTTGTTCTGCTGCGCATTAGCACCGCGTACGGTGATGGTAGTACCTTCACCGTCGGCAGTCTGCATGGAAACACCGGTCACGCGGGACAGGGCTTCTGCAATGTTCTGGTCGGTGGTTTTGCCGATGTCTTCGGCGTTGATGGTGTCTTTGATGTTGCCGCCGTAGCGTTTGTCATCAATGGACTTTTCGATACTGGCACGAATACCGGTCACCTGAACTTCTTCAAGTGCCTCGTACTTGCTCTGATCTTCGGTTTCGTCTTCCTGTGCAAATGCCTGGCCGCTACATACGGACAGTACAGCAACAGATAGTGCGGACATACGGAAGCGATTACGTACAGTGGACGTAGACATGGCTCACTCTCTCCATCGGATCGCATTTTTATTATCAATTCGGCATTCACTGATACCGCTAGTGGCGCCGCCCCTAGTTTTCGAAAGAAGACCCGGTTTTGTTATCTAGTGGGTTTCTTCCATCGATGGCTTAATCATCCACCAACCCCGGAAACTATGTCAACTGTTGATTGTTAACAATTTAAATCCGTTGTTTAATGGTTGGTGAAGGGGGCGTCAGCCGCCAGCTCGAGGCGATCCGAGCCTAAATATTTTAAGTTATTGTTTTATAAGTATTTTTCAATAAGCTACGCATTTCTTCGCAGCCCCTTGTTGACAATTTACAAGGTCGCCCTGGGGGAGTAAAGGTGCAATCCCCTCGCCCCAGGCCCTCAGCGCTCAAGCGGCGTGACTTAATTGCCATTAGTTCATTTGGTGGCACGAATTGTTGCAGATGGCGCGTATAAGGCAACGTATAAAGGTGACTGCTATGACAGATCTGGTAATTCTGGGAGAGAGCATGGTGGAGTTCAGCCAGCGGGAGCCCGGAGTCTTCCAGCAATCCTACGCTGGGGACGTGCACAGTGTGGCGGTGTACTTCAAGAGACTGGTCAGTCCCAATGACCGGGTGCGCCTGATGACTGCGGTGGGGCACGATGCGGCCAGCCAAGGGCTGGTATCTGCCCTGGAGCAGGAGTCCATCGATACCTCACTGGTGTTCCGCCACCCCACTCGCCAGTTGGGGCTGTATATGGTCAATACCGATAACCGGGGTGAGCGCAGCTTCAGCTACTGGCGATCGGACTCTGCGGCCCGGGAGGTGATGCCACTATTCCGCGAGGCCACCCAGGTGGCTGGGGATGGCGGTTACCTGCCCTGCGGCATCGCCCCGCGCCCGGATCTGATTTTCTTCAGCGGTATCTCTCTGGCCGTACTAACCCCCAATACCCGCCCCGCGTTCTGGGAACTTATCGAGCAACTGCACGGTGCCGGCACCCGTATTGTGTTTGACCCGAACTACCGCCCGAAGCTGTGGAGCTCGGTCAAAGAGACCAGAGCGGAGTATGCACGCGCTTTTAAGTACGCGCACCTAGCATTGCCCGGTATTGAGGACCTTTCGGCTCTGTATGGGGTGAAAAGCTTTGACGGTGCCTGCGATTTCCTGGATGACTTTGATATCGAAGAGCTGGTGATCAAGGACGGCCCCAATGGAGTCTGCTACCGCGGGCCGACGGAACAGTTTTTGGAGCCGATTACCCCGGTTGCTCAGGTAGTGGATACCACCGCTGCCGGGGATTCGTTTAATGGCTCCTATCTCGCCTACCGCAGCCAGGGCTTGAGCCCGCGCGACGCCATTGCACATGCGGCCAAAGTGTCTGCGCTGGTGATTCAACACAAAGGGGCGCTGGTGGATGCCGAAGTATTCCACCGTTCAATAACAACACCTGCACTCAGCGAACAATAAATCCGATCGAGAAAACGGAAACCCGACCATGAAAAGAAGAAGCTTTCTGAAACTTGGCTCCGGTGCCGCGCTGGCACCTGCCCTTCCCCCCTCCCTCGCCGTCGCCATGGCGGCAGCTCGCCCGAAACTGGTGGAAACCACTCCCCTTGGCGAACTACCCAAAACCACTCAACACTGGCTGGGTGGCCACTTCTGGGGCAACCGCCTGCAGGACTGGCAATGCAGCGGCGGCCGCCTGGAGTGTTTACAGGGGGACAAGACGTTCGAGGTGCGCACCGCGTCCATACTTACCCGGGAACTAAACGAGGCGCACAAGCCCGGCCGAATCCGCGCCCGTGTGGGCTTGCTGACACCGGAGGCCAAAGGCTTCTGCGGTTTTCTGCTGGGTGTTGGTGCCGGTGCCCTGGATTACCGGGGCGCGGCGCTGGCGCAACGGGCTGGCGGCACCAACGGCGGCTTTATGGCGGTGCTGGATGAGAGCGGCAACTTGGGTTTCCGGGACTTTTCTGATCAGGAAAACAGCATGGCGTTTACCCGCCTGGAGCGGGAAGGCAGCACCAGTATCTCGGAAGTGGGCCAGCGGGAAATTCAGCTGGATTGCCATATCGACCCAGTGGCCGATGGCCGCTTTGATGTGCGCCTGATCGCCAGTGATGCCCACAGCGGTGAGGAATTTGGTTTTGCCGTGCGCAACGATGTGCCGGCGGAACAACTGCGCGGCGGCCTGATGCTGGTTTCCTCACCACCCACCGATGCGGAAGGTGCACGCTGGTGGTTTGCGGATATTGAGACCGGCGGTGAAAAAATTACCCATGACCCGCAGCGCGCGCTGGGACAGGTCATGGGCTGTATGCACAGCCTGAACAGCAGCGGTGAACAGCCGGTGATGAAACTGTCTGCGCAGTTTATGCCCATTGATACTGCGGCGAACCCCCGCGCGGTGCTGGAGTACTGCACTGGAGGCACAGGAAAATGGCAGCTGGGTGCCGAGCGCCCGATCGAAGACGGGTATCTCGCCGCTTTCCGCATCAGCGGCTGGGACGCGAGCCGAGATCACGATTACCGGATACGCTTCGCCGGCAGTGACGAAACGCTGTTTAGCGGCACTATTGCACGGGACCCGGGCAATGCGCGCCCGCTCAAAATTGCCCTCTATTCCTGCATCATTCCCACGGCGAAAAGCCTGGATGAAACCGAATTCAAAAAGCATATTCCGGAAGAGCGCATCCTCGGCCGCTATACCGAAGACAGTATCTTCTTCCCGCACAACACACTGGTAAACCACTGCGACAGTCACCAACCGGATCTGTATGTGTTCGCCGGTGACCAGTACTACGAGACCTTCCCCACCCGCTACGGCCGCGATACTCCCCAGGCAAAACTGGACACCCTGTACCGCTGGTATCTGTGGTACTGGACCTTCCGCGAGTCGGTGCGAAACCGCCCGTCCATTGTGCTGGTGGACGATCACGATGTGTTGCAGGGCAACCTGTGGGGCAATAAGGGCGATGCCACCGGCGGCCCGCGGGAGGAAGACGGCGGCTTCAAGCACGATATCGACCTGGTTAAGATGGTGTACCGCATCCAGAGCAGCCACACACCGGATGCTTATGACCCCACGCCCATCCGCCACGGTATCCCGGTCACTTACGCCCACTTTGTTTACGGTGGCACCAGCTTTGCCATGGTGGAAGACCGCAAGTTCAAATCCGCACCGGACTATGAGGCGGACCGCCTGACGGTAACCGGTGATCTGCTGGGAGCGCGCCAGGAGCAGTTCCTGCGAGACTGGGCCACCATGGATCAGGGCATGCCGAAGATCTGCCTGACTGCCTCCATATGGGGTTCCCCGCAGACCGACGAGGAAGGCAAGGGCCTGATCGACTACGATGCCAACTGCTATCCGCCGGACGGGCGCAAACGAGCGGTAAAACTGGTAGAAGATGCGAAGGCGCTGGTGCTTGCCGGTGACCAACATCTGGGGCTGGTGGCACGACAATACAGTGGTGCCTTCCCGGCAGACGATAATGAACCGCACGGAGCGCTGTTTTTCTCAGGTCCGGCTTCTGCGGCTTTCTGGCAGCGCTGGTTTGAAGGCTTTGGCAAGCTGGAGAACCGCTTTGGGGACGATCCGAATACCGGTAATTTTACCGATCCGTTCGGCAATAATATGCGGGTGTTGGCAAGTGCCAATCCGAAGATTACCCATGCGGATTTCAGCGATGACAATACGACCTGGGGTAAGTTTGTTTCGGACCGAAATCTGAAAAGTGAGGGCTACGGCATTGCAGTAGTGGACCACGCAGAGGGACAGTATCACCTGGAATGCTGGCCCTGGGATGCCAACCCACAAAAGGACCGACAGTTTGCCGGCTGGCCGCAGTCTCACCCGATAGAAACAATCAATAAAAGTTGACTCGAGGTATTAGCGCGGCTATGGCCGCGCTAATACCTTGTTAAAGCTGATTTTTCTTTTGAATCAACTTCCGCACCTGTCCCATAGACGCCCCTAACCAGTACGCCGCCTGCAAATATCCGTGTTGATGAAAATGCACGAGTTTATCCGCGTCGAGCTTTTGCAGATTTTCTTCGTTGATCGTATAAAGGCCTTCGTAACGCTTCTGTTCGCCACTGGCAAACTGCACGTTGATATGAGCGGGTTCGATCAGGTCGTTTTCTGCCAATATGTTGAGGAACGCGGTGGTGGATTCCATGCCGGCCACCAACTGTCCCATCAGGTCGCTGACCTGCTGCATAAACGGGGTATTGTTACCTTCATCGTCGAACAGGCGCTCACCCTCCCCTCCGTCTTCGTTAACCCGTTTGCTGTTCAGGTCCAGGGTGATTACGGCTCCCTTGTCTTCGCCGGGAGTTGCCTGTGGATTTTTGTAGCCGACCATAAACGGCTGGCGGCGGATGTGCATGGGGATGTATTGGGCATCCCAGCGGTCACCGTTCAGATAGAGGTTTTCGCCGGGTTCGAAGCCGAGCAATGCGCAGAGTGAGAACTGGCCGTTGTTGGGATCTTTGGTGATACAAACCGGGTATTCGAGTACCAGGTTGCGCAGTTCATTGGCAACCACTGGAATCAGGTGGGTGGCTTCGCCGTATTCGGCGCCGCGTTGGGTTACGACGGTGAGGTTGCGGTGGCTTTCGTTGTTGAGGGCAACCACGTTGCCATTCTGTGAGGTAGATTGAGCGATCATTGTTTTTCTCTCGTTCAAATTTTTTGCATGCCGTGCAGGCAGATTTTATTGATCAGGTCGCGGTGATTATCCAGGCCTGCGAGTAACTGCTGTGTGGCTGACTTTTTTTGCTGCAGGAGTTGTTGTGCCTGCGTCTGATACTGTTCCGAAAGGCCGAATGCACTGGGCTCGGTGTTAAATCCCATGCCATAGAGCACGTACTGGTAGCTGGCGGCAGGGAACACTTCCACGGCGCGGTCAAAGTCATCGTGCCACGGGGGCTGGTAGCGCCACAAGGTCAGCAGTTCCTGCAGGCTCTCTGGCACCGTCGCCGGGTCGCAGTTGTCGATCCAGAAGCGGCTGTCGGTGCGCTGGGTGAGCACATAGTGCAGCTTCAGGAAATCGATGATGCGGTCCCAGCGGTACAGGAAGGTATCGTTAAAACGGCGCGCCACCACATCCATCGCTGCGCGGCTGGCCGGGAACTGTTCGGCAATCATATTTGCCGAGATTTCCACAAGCACCAGTGCAGAGGCTTCCAGTGGTTCCAGGAATCCCGCGGAAAGCCCAATCGCTACACAGTTGCGGTGCCAGAATTTTTCCCGGTGGCCGGGCACGATGGGGATTTTGCGTACCCCCATGCTATCCAGCTCTGCCTCACTCAGGTTCAGGTAGGCGGCGAGCTCGCGGTAGGCTCCGGTTTCGTCGGTATGCGCACTGGAAAATACATGCCCTACTCCGCGGCGATTCTGCAGGCCAATATCCCACACCCAACCGGCGCTCTGGGCAGTTGAGATGGTGTGGGTGGCAATGGGGCTGTCTTCATTTTCGTACGGGACCTGAACCGCTAGCGCGTTGTCGATAAACAGCACGTCTTTGCAGGAGCGGAACGGGATACCGTAGTGATCCCCTAGCAAACGCGAGCGGAAACCGCTGCAATCGATAAATAGGTCACCATAAATTTGCCCGGCGGTTTCTGTTTGCAGGCTGGCGATATCACCGACTCGCGTCGCATTCACTGCGGTCACTTCAGCCAGAATATGCCGCACACCGAGATTTTCAGAACAGTGTTTCTGCAAGAACCCGGAAAATTTTCCGGCGTCCAAATGGTAGGCGTAGTTTGCTATCGCCGAATATTCAGGGGTGCCGATCTGTTTGGGCGCCAGATTGTGCTCGCACAGGGCCTCCTGTGGGCAGACCGTGTCCGAAAAAGACTGCTCCCGGTCGCTACTCAGCCAGTGAGGGGCCAGATTGAACTGGTTGAAATTTTCCGGCAGAACCAGGGGGTGGTAGTAGAAGTCGTCTTCTGCACCGGTGGTCCAGCGGGCGAATTTAGCCCCCTGTTTAAATCCTACGTTACATTCACGGATAAAATCGGTCTCGCGAATACCCATCTTTTTCAGGGTACTGCGCATGGTGGGCCAGGTGCCCTCCCCTACGCCAATGGTCGGCACATTGGGCGACTCGACCAGAGTGACACTGACGGGGTTTGCCTGGTCTTTTTTAAAGCGGGCAGCGAGTGTGCCGGCGGTAATCCAACCGGCGGTGCCGCCGCCAAGAATGACCACTGACTTTACTGGATCAGTCATCTCTGACCTCTATTTATTACAATTTCAAACAAAGAGGGCCACCACATTTGTGGCAGCCCTCCCTGGTATTACATGAACAATACTGTTCTCACTTAGAATTTGGCGCGAACACCAATATTGTAGCGAGCGCCGTATTGTTGGGCACTAACCAGCTGGTTGGAGAAACGGCCGTGGCGACGGATCGTCTCCTCGGTGATGTTCAGGCCTTCCAGGAAGACGGAAATGTCTTCAGTTACTTCGTAGCTGGCGTTCAGGTCCCACTGACCGTAGGCCTCAGTGAATACCGGCTGGCCGCCAATCTGAGACTGACGGGTGGCCAACAGGAAGTCATCGCGCCAGTTGTAAGCCAGACGAGCCTGGAAGGCATCTTTTTCGTAGAAGCCGATCAGGTTCGCGGAGTCACTCATACCTGTCAGTGCGAAGACATTTTCATTGTCGTAAACATCGTAATCAACATCACCGTCAACCAGTGTCGCGTTGAAAATCGCCCCGAACCCGCTGTCACCAAACATATGCTGAACAGCCAGCTCCCAGCCGTAAACTTCCGCATCTTCCAGGTTTCCGGGAGTTGCTACATTCCAGGTAACCACCGGATCGCTGCCAGTGCCCAAACAGGCCGGATTTGCACCGGTGGAATCCGGGCAACCCGGGCGCGGGTTGATGCTTGGATCAGTAATCGGATTACCGTTCACATCATTGATTACACGATCCTCAAAGGTTGCGCCGATAAAGTTTTCGACGTACTTTTTGAAGTACCCCACAGACGCATAGCTACCCTCGTCGTAGTAATACTCGACAGACAGATCGAAGTTGTCGGATGTAATCGGCAACAACCCCGGGTTGCCCTGGGACGCATTGAATGGACCACCGGGGCGTGAAACGTTCAAAGAAGTCGACGGGAACATCGCTGAGATATCCGCGCGGCTCAGAGTACGACTGTACGAGGTACGGGCAACCAGCGTTTCGGTCAGTTCAATGCTCGCGTCCAGGTTCGGCAGGAAGCGGGTGTAGCTGCCTTCCAGGGTATCGGCGCTTGGCGTGTCATCGTTGACTTCGCGCAGTTCTTCATCGTGCCAGTAGCTAAGACCGAGAATGCCGTTCTGGATTGAAGTACCGACCACGTCCGTATCTTCAAACCGCAGCCCGGTGTTCAGGCGAACGGGGTAGCCGTTAAATTCGGTTTCAAAATCGGCCGTAACAAAGGCCGCCAGGGTTTCCTCTTCAACCTTGTTGAAGGTTGGTGTTGCCTCGAAGTACTGGCCGCTGGCTTTAACCGCATCGATAAAGTCAGATGCCTCATAGTCAGCAAGCAGTGGGAAAAGCCCAGCGTTACTGCCAATTTGATCGCCAAAGTCGCCCCGCTCTTCAAAGTCGATACCGAGAGATGCCAAGTCCCCCAGATCTACAAAGGCAAAAGACTGGCTATCGTAGGAATCCACCTTGTAATCAGTGCTGGCAATACCAAATTTGATGGTTTTGAGCGCACCGTCGTCCAGGTTCTCCCAGGTACCGTCCAGCTGGACCTGTTGAATCTGATTTTCGATTTCCAGGCCGCGTTCCTGGAACAGGTCGGAAGCGATGTTTTCTGGAGAAAATGCACCACCAGCGAGCGCGGAGTCGTCAAAGCTGATACCTGGTAAACCACTTCCGCTGGAAAAGTCCGCGGTAATATCCACCAACTTACCCGGGTTCTTGGTATTTGCGATGGTCTCTGCGGGAATGCCGCCCGGCTGGGAGTGGGAGGTAGAATCGTGCACGTCCAGGCCGAAGCTCAGGGATTCGGTTGCATCCCATTCGACATTCAACCCGACAGAGTCATTGTCTGTGACAAACTGATAATTCCACGCCCAGAAGTTCAGCTCGTCGTTCTGGACACTTGGGTTGATTACGGTACCGTTGCTGTCCGCTACGCCGGTGGAGCTGTCAAACCAGACGCTGGTGCGGTTCATGGAAATATCTTCGTCGTAACGGGACGCGGTGTAATCCAGGGTCGCCGTTACGTTGTCAACCGGCGCAAACTGCACAACCAGCTGCGCATTCTGACGCTCGCGCTGGTGGTCGGCCACGTCTACGTCAAAGGTCCAGGGTGCCCAATAAGTCCCTTCCGGGTTCTTGCTACGGTCAATAGCGGAAGTATCTGCCACCCCATAATTCGGTACCCAGGCCTGGGTGCTTACGGACTCGCTACGGCTATCGCGCACAGCGTGGGACACTGCCACCAGCACACCCAATTTATCTTCAAAAAAGGTGCTGCTCACCATACTGGCGATTTCCGGGGTTACGGTATCACCTTTTTCGACACTGGTGTCCATTACACCTTTTACGCTGGCAGAAGCGACAAAGCCGTCGTAATCAAACGGGCGCGCAGTCTTGATATTTATAGTAGAACCAATACCACCGGAATAGACATCGGCTTTGCCCGTTTTATATACCTCAACGCCGGACACGCTTTCTGCGGATATCTCGGAAAATTTGAAGCTGCGGGTAATCCCTTCAGACTGCAGCGCCGAAGAATTCGGCATCTGACGACCGTTCAGGGTCACAAGGTTAAAGTTGGGGCCAAAGCCGCGCACCGTAACCTTGTTGCCTTCGTTATTACTGCGATCAATGGATACGCCGGTAATACGTTGCAGGGACTCAGCCAGGTTGGTATCGGGAAATTTACCGATGTCTTCCGCGGAAATCGCGTCGACCACACCGGCGGAATCGCGCTTGATGTCCATGGCGTTGGTGAGGGACTGGCGGATGCCGGTCACGGTAATTTCTTCCAGTGTGTTGTTATTCGCTTCCTGGGCGTAAACACCGGTAGATGCCGCACTGATCACGGCAGCGGACAAGGCGCTCAGGGTAAAGCGCTTGTTATAGATAGGCATGGATGCTCTCTCTCCATCTGGAGGCTCGAAGCTCAGACCTCATACCTGCCGCCAGGTGACCGAGCATCGAGCGCTTATTTGTTATTGAGTTGAACCTTCCGATGCGGCCCGCACGGCGGCGAATGAATATCCCGCCTATCGCAGACTGCGCAGCCATCCTGTGCGCCTCACCACTTAATGTCAATAGTTAATTGTTAACAAAGAGTGGTGTTTGCGATAAGGTGCCCGGGAATAGCGATAAAAAACCCAAGGAGAAAGAAGCGATGAACCGTTTATTCATCACCCTCCTCGCATCCCTGCTGGACACGGGAGCAACCGCTGCGGACTGGGACGGCGTCCCGGTTCCGGCGGATCCAGGTGAAGGCAATGTCTGGGAGCTGCACCCGCTTTCCGACGATTTCAACTATGAGGCCCCGGCTGCCGGTAAAAGCGCGGTATTTTACGAGCGCTGGAAGGAAGGCTTTATCAACCCCTGGACCGGGCCGGGCCTGACCGAATGGCACCCTGAATACTCACTGGTCAGCAATGGCCGCCTGCAGATCAAGTCCGGCCGCAAGCCGGGTACCAATCAGGTGTATCTGGGCAGCATTACTTCAAAGACCACCCTCACCTATCCGCTGTATATGGAAGCGCGAGCCAAGCTGAGCAATATGGTGCTGGCTTCCGATTTCTGGCTGCTGAGTGCGGATTCCACCGAAGAGATCGACGTGATCGAGGCCTACGGCAGTGACCGCCCGGGGCAGGAGTGGTTTGCCGAGCGCTTGCATCTCTCGCACCATGTGTTCATTCGCGAGCCGTTTCAGGATTACCAGCCAAAAGACGAAAGCACCTGGTATGCCGACGGCAACGGCACCCGCTGGGCCGGCGACTACCATCGTGTGGGCGTTTACTGGCGTGATCCGTGGCACCTGGAGTACTACGTGGATGGGCAGCTAGTACGTACTGCATCTGGCCCCGACATTATCGACCCCAACGGCTTTACCAATGGCACCGGCCTGAGCAAACCGATGCACGCCATTATCAATATGGAAGATCAGGACTGGCGCTCTAACGGCGGCATTACACCTACGGATGCCGAGCTGGCCGATCCAAATCGCAATACCTACAACGTGGACTGGGTGCGCTTTTATAAGCCAGTGGCGACCGGCGGTGGTTCCAGTAGTGGCAGCAGCTCTGGTGGTAGTTCAGGTGGTAATTCCGGCGGCAGCACAGAGGGCGGCGTGACCACCGTTGAGCTGGGAGATTTCTATAGCACCGGGAAAGACGGGGCGAGCGTGTCTCGCGATACGGTGCCTGGCTTCAACCACAATGGCAGTAACATCAACTACAACACCAGCGGTGATTGGGCAGAGTACTAGCTGGATGTAGCCAATAGCGGTAATTACGTGCTTACCCTTGCGGCAGCAACTCCGATGTCAGGAGATATTAACACCCAGGTTTCCGTCGATGGCCAAAATGTGGGCACTATCGCCATCAGTAATACGGGCGACTGGGAAAGTTACGTAGACTTCGTCCTGCCCTCCCCGGTTACCCTGTCCGCGGGCACGCACACGTTACGCGTACAAAGCAGTGGCAACAGCGCCTGGCAATGGAATGGTGACAAGGTGGCACTCACTGCGGATTTACAATAATCCCACCCAGCGCCACTCGAAACCAAAAAACCCTGCACTTGGCAGGGTTTCTAAGACCTTGATTTACAAGGGTTTTATATGGGGTGGCCGACGGGGATCGAACCCGCGACCTCAGGAGCCACAATCCTGTGCTCTACCAACTGAGCTACGGCCACCATTGAGCGGTGTTTAACGTTGCACACTGTGGCTGTACAACGGCGATGTTTCCACCGCACCCCAACCCGGCACAGGGCCCGGCAGGGTAAAAATCGCTGCTTGCAAAGCACCGCTTTGCGGCGATTTTTACGCCCATCAGCACAGCTGATGGGCCGGAATAGTCCTGCGTTTAGAAGCTCGCTGCGGACTATTCCTAGCCTGCCAAGCTCGCAGCCACCATCAAGGATATGGCACGCCCGGCAGGACTCGAACCTGCGACCATCCGCTTAGAAGGCGGATGCTCTATCCAGCTGAGCTACGGGCGCAAGAAAACCCGGTAAATTGGTCGGGGCAGAGGGATTCGAACCCCCGACATCCTGCTCCCAAAGCAGGCGCGCTACCAGACTGCGCTATGCCCCGTTTCTTTCCCGAGGGTGTCCCCCCCGTTCGAGAGCGCGCATATTACTTGCGCCCCCCTAGGGTGTCAACGGCGCTAAGCCATTCTTTTTTAAAGTAGTTTAGCCTTTCGCCAATGTGGTGAACTTATGAGTGACTGAATAGGGAAAATGTTCGCCGCTTGTGCGAAAATGCCGCGCCTAAATTAAGCTGTAGCAGAGCAGTCCTCGACGGCCTGCTCGCTCCTACACCCAATGAGTGCCCTGCCCGCTTGGCACCGGTACTCCCTGTTCAGGTTGAGAAAACTCTATGTCTGCACTGGTTCTGGACGGCAAGGCCCTTGCCCAGAAAACAGAAGAAGAACTGTCTGCCCGCGTGACGGCGATGAAGGAAAAGAGCGGCGGTCAGACGCCTATTCTGGCCACCATCCTGGTGGGCGACGATCCCGCATCCGCCACCTACGTAAAGATGAAGGGCAATGCCTGCCGCCGTATCGGCATGGACTCCCTGCAGGTGGAACTCCCCTCCTCTACCACCACCGAGCAGCTGCTGGCAAAGATTGAAGAGCTGAACGCCAACCCGAACGTACACGGTATCCTGCTGCAGCACCCGGTACCGGAGCAGATCGACGAGCGCGCCTGCTTTGATGCGATCGCCCTGGAGAAGGACGTCGACGGTGTAACCTGCCTCGGTTTCGGCCGTATGGCGATGGGTGAAGAGGCCTACGGCTGCGCGACCCCCAAAGGCATCATGCGCCTGCTGGAAGCCTACAACATCGAACTGCAAGGCAAACACGCCGTTGTTGTCGGCCGCAGCCCCATTCTCGGCAAGCCGATGGCCGCCATGCTGCTGAATGCCAACGCCACCGTGACCATTTGCCACTCCCGCACCCAAAACCTGGCAGACCATATCCGCCAAGCCGACATCGTAGTGGGCGCGGTGGGTCGCCCGGAGTTTATCAAGGCGGAATGGATCAAGGATGGCGCCGTGGTTGTGGACGCTGGCTACCACCCCGGTGGTGTGGGTGATATCGAACTCGGCCCTCTGGCAGAGCGCGCATCTGCCTACACTCCGGTGCCCGGTGGTGTTGGCCCCATGACCATCAACACTCTGATTTACCAATCTGTTGATTCCGGTGAGAAGAAACTTGGCTAAATCCACTTCTTCAACATCCATACGGTTGGACAAAGCCGTCAGCCAGGTCACGGACCTGTCCCGGGCGGATGTAAAGCGGGCCGCACGCCAGGAACGGATTACCGTCAATGGCGTGGCGGTAACCGACCCTTCTGCCAAAATCAGCGATACCGACGAGCTGTGCCTGGACGGGGACGTGCTGAGTGCGGCCGGTCCGCGCTACTTTATGCTGAACAAGCCTCTCGGTTACGTGTGCGCCACCAAAGATGGCGAGCACCCCATCGTGCTGGACCTGCTGGACGAGCCAAACCTGCAGAAGCTGCATATCGCCGGGCGCCTGGATATCGACACTACCGGACTGGTGCTGATTACCGACGATGGCCAGTGGTCGCATCGGATTGCCTCGCCACGCCACCAGTGCGCCAAAACGTATTATGCGCACCTGGCGGAGCCGATTGCCGACGATGCGGTAGAGAAGTTTGAAAAAGGGATCTGGCTCAACAACGAGAAGACCCGCACCAAACCCGCCAAGCTTGAAATCCTTTACCGCAACGAAGTGCGCATCACCATTACCGAAGGCCGCTACCACCAGGTAAAACGCATGTTTGCCGCCCTTGGCAATAAGGTATTGGAGCTACACCGGGAAAGCATCGGTGAGGTCCAGTTGGACGAGATGCTGACGGAAGGGGAATACCGCCCACTGACGCCAGAAGAAGTCGCCAGTATTGGCTGATTCACTCCGATCACTTCCGCCGGAATCTGTTTATGTCTGCCATGCTCTCCCAACTGTTACGCGACAGTGATGCAAACACTCTGTGGATCGCAGATGAAAACGCCAAAGCCCTGCTAACCCAGGGCTTCGCCTTTTCTGGCACGCTGCTCAGTAACCGCTGGGACCTGGTGCAGGCAGCACTACAGTGTGGGATTACCGCCATTTTTTCAGACTTCGAGCTGGCGAAAGCCGGCTCGGATTTCTCGCAGATTATTTATCCCGCCTCCAAGGAAAAGGCGGCGGTGCACCATGTCATCAATTCCGCACCGAGCGTTTTGCGCGAAAACGGCGAGCTGATTCTGCTGGGCAGCAAGAACAGTGGTATCAAAACCTATGCGCAGAAAACCGCACAGTACTTTGGAACGACGAAAAATCTTCTGAAGCACGGCACCGAATACCTGAGCCGAAGCATTCTGCCCGCTGGTGCAACTCCAGGCCCGCAACTGGATGACAGCGATTATCCGTCTCTTCGGAGTTTAATGGAGCTGGACGGCCTCTATTCCAAGCCAGGCCTGTTCGGCTGGAATAAGATCGATGTCGGCAGTGCCCTGCTGGCCACCCACCTGACAGACCACCTGCGCCCAACTCCGTTCACCGCGGTCGACCTTGGCTGTGGCTACGGCTATTTAAGCCAGCAGTTGGCAAAGTTGACTACACATGTGCGCATTCAGGCTACAGACAACAACGCGGCAGCCCTGAACGCCTGCGGCAAAAATTTCTTTGCGCTGCGAATTCCAGGAGAAGTGATTCCCGGCGACGCAGGGTCGGCGATCGACAGCGCTTCCGCAGATCTGATTCTTTGCAACCCGCCATTTCATCAGGGGTTTCAGGTTGAAGGGGATCTAACCGACAGGTTTTTGACTCAAGCAGCCAGAATTCTGCGCCCCGGAGGCGTGGGTCTGTTTGTCGTGAATGAATTTATTCCCGCGGGAAAAAAGGCCGAGCAGCTCTTCCTCAAGGTAGAGTTGCTGGAAAAAACGAAAGGGTTCTGCGTATACCGACTGACACGCTAATTCTTCGCGCGATTATCAAACCATTGCAGTGCAAGCTGCCCACTCAATAGTCACGCAAATTAAACAGATTCACCGACAAGGTGTGCTCCTCCAGGCGCTCTAACTCCAGCAACCTTTCCAGCGCGTGCTTTGCTGAGGGCGTATCTGCAATCAGTAGAAGATCGCGGTACTGATCGGCAAGGTACATCTCGATCTCCATTGCCAACTGGCCAATGGCGTCCACATCCGATATATCAATTTTGCGCAAACGCTGGAGCAATTCCGGCTCACGCCCTTCAGGCGCAAACTGAACCCAAGTATGCAGAGCACCTTCCCCCACATCATCCCGGAAATTTTCCAGGGTATGGGACATCGAGACTTCTCTTCGCTTTAGCTGATCCAGCAACAGGCTCGCGCGCTCATTCGCAGAGAGCAGCTCAAACTCTTCATACTGACGACTCAACTTTAAGTGGAACTCCCTCCCCTCCTGGATCACATCTTCCAAGGTCTTGTACCGCATCAACTGGTCCCGGGAAAATAACTGACTAAAACCAGTATAGACTCAAGGATCATTAACCCGCCAACCTAAATACCGGCTTGGCAGAAAGCTATGGAAGCGGGCGCAGGCGGGAATGCAGTTTACGGCGGACGTTACCGGGATTAATGGCCGCTGGAGCGTGGGACTTTAACTCTTTGCGAATTAGGGGCGCTCGACTAAAGGCGCCAATGCAGTTTTCGTATTCGGGATGTTCCAGGGTCCAGGTGCCGTTTTCTTGGGCCAATCGGGCGCGAATGTCCGGGGCTCGCCAGCCGCTGTTCAGCAGCTCTCGGCGGCTGCCGAAATTGCTGACCACTAACCCTTGGGGCGCGAGAAGGTTCAGCAATTGAGCGCACCATTGTGGGTCAGCGGGAATGGCTCGCTGTGCCTCGCCATCAACGTGACCGAACAGATCGTCGACCACCAAGTCAAAGTGCTCAGCCGAAGAATTCTGAAACTCTGCAACAACCTGCCTGGCATCCCCGCAGATCAGCTCTGCGCCCTTCACACCAAAAAAACGCGTCGCAACATTGAGGTGCACCCGGTCAATATCCACACCCACAACGGATACCGTCCCTGCGAACGTCTGCAACAGCCGGATCAACGCGCCGCCGCCCACGCCAAGCAGCAGGACGCGCTTGAACTGTTCGGGAGGACGAAAGAAAACAGGCAGTAGCAACAGTTCCCACAGGGAACCTTTGAGCGGGTCTTTCGGGTTCCACTGGGAATGGAACACTCCGTTGCTATAGAGCCTTACCGTTGCGCCGTGGGTTCGCACTTCGTAGTGGTCGCCCCCGCGGCGCTGTTGCCAGATTACTGCCATCCCTGAGCCAATTGTCCTTAACCGGCCGGAAGGTCCGAGTGTTCCAGCAATGTTTTTGCGAACAGCTCGATACCCGCAAGATCCTGCTCGGTAAAGCGGGCGATCTGCGGGCTGTCGATATCCAGTACGCCGATGCAGCGTTCGCCATTGTAGAGCGGCACCACGATTTCCGATGCGGAGACCGCATCACAGGCGATATGCCCCGGAAAGGCATGTACATCTTCCACCAACTGGGGCAGCCCCGTCTTCACGGCGGTACCGCAAACACCGGCGCCGACCGCAATGCGAGTACATGCTGGCTTACCTTGGAAAGGACCGAGACACAGCTCGTCGCCATGCAGGAAATAGAACCCAGCCCAGTTGATATCGGGCATTTCCAGCCACAACAGCGCGCTGGCATTGGCCGTATTGGCCAGCCAATCGCGTTCACCGGTCAGTAGGCCGGCCAGTTGACTGGAGAGAGATTGGTAGAAAGTAGTCACCGTCATAGCGCCCTCTAAACATTGGAGTCCGCAAGGTGACTCCAGTACCAGAAAGTCAAAAGCCCGCAGTCAGCGGGCTTTCGGGCGATTGTACGGGTTGGATAGAGCGGAATAAAGTCCGCCGGTTCCGTCATGCAACCAAGTTACTGCTGTTACTGGTAAGGGTCTGTTACCGGCGCTTCAGACTCGGACTGAGTCTCATACGCCTCCGCGTCCACCGTGGGCTTTGCCCACTCGCTATCGTCACTTTCCGCTTGATTCGAGCGGATCGCAGGCCCGGTAGTGGTAACGTCCCCGGCGACCAGAGCGCGCTTGCGCGCATTTGGCCCAGGCTGACTTACTGGTGCGCTGGGTGCTGCGGGCTCATTTTTGAGCACACGGCTGGCAATATTGTTCAGGTTCGGGCGGCGGCGTTCGGACAGCTTGACGGCTTCCAGCTCCGCATTCAGGCGATTGATCTCTGCCTGCATATCACCCAGCTTGGCCTGGAGGTCGGTAATCTGGGACAAAACCCCTTTTACCTTGCGACTTTCCTGCTCATACAACACTGCAGCGCCTCCAAAGGCCACCACGAAGACCAACAAAATCGAAAACTGACGCATTCAAGCCTCCCCTGCTTACGCGTTTCTCATTAAAGTTTCTGGTACCAGTTCTTCGATAAATGGTACCGGAGTTGGGTATATGTTCCGTGAACTCGCGTGTAAAACGCAAGATCAATCAGTGACTAAAGAATCACAACCGTTTTAGACGTAGGATTTGACTACAAGCAAGTGACACCCACCAGGTCGCGCACCGAAACAACTTCTTGGTCAACAAATCTGCCGGTCTCGGCAATGGCTGGCAGTAGAGATGTGTCTGCATAGGCACATCCCGTAGCGACTAAGGCCCTCTGCTTACCTTTACCAGCTTGCTCAGGAGTGTGGCCATTACCCGCCGCAAGTTCTCTTAGCATGGGCGCGTAACCTAACTCTTAGGCAGGTACACATGCAGTAAGAGTGGGCGAGAGGTAATTTTTTCAGAAAGCCTCGGATAAAATTTCTTCACCAACGACTGATGCGCCTCGGATTCCAAAAATTTCGAATCCCCTAAAAAACAGCGTGCAGAGAGGTGCCGCCAACTGGCACCGCCGCCGGCAGATAAAGCCGCCCCTATTGAACCCCAGCAGGACAAAAATTGGGCATAATCCGAATACCCAGGCGGCAATTCCGGACGCTTCCAGGTCAAAATTTCCTCGGTCGCCTCAAAGGAATTCAGGTGTATCTCTAACGCACTTCGCCATTCAGCATCCCGGGGATCTGTCGCCGGCCGTCCCAGCCACCGTCGGACCATGGCTTCCGCAGAATCATTAAAGTACAACTTCGCATTGACCCACTCGGGATCAGAAAGCGCTCTTTTTCTAGCAGTCACTTCAATATTGAAACATTCGAACTTCCGACTCACCCAGCAAAGTTCCCCCCAAAATTCTGACTCAGAAACTGTCGGGTCTCGCAGGACTGCCACCAGACTTCGGGCAGCATTTCCATTGGGGTTATCAGGGTTCAGCACGATTGGTCGCAACGGTGTTTTCACACTCTGCTTGAGTCGACGATCCAATCGATCAACAACGAACCCAAGCAACTTGAGTAATTCGTCGCTGTGCTGCAACCCCGCCAGAGGCGATACTGACCCGAGAGTGTTCACGCGTCTTCCGTCTCAAGCAGATCCAGGAACTCCAGACTTGCCTGTTGCCGGATAGTCCGGCGGTGGTTGGCCCAGAGTTTGGCGATTTTCTCTTGATTGCACACCTTGCGGTCTACGTAAACCCGGGTATTCAGCTCGCCGATGGGTTTGGGGCTCGGGCATTTGCTGAACACGAATTGGTTTGAAATCAGATCCATAAAGGGACCCGACTTGCTACTGGGCATGATGAACAGCAGCTGCAGACCCAGAGTTTCGGTCAGATACCGGATCACCTCGCGGGAGCGGGATTCGTCCATTTTGGAGAAGGCCTCGTCCACCAGCACCATTTTCAGGTGGCTGTTGCCGTCGTTGAAGCGGAACGCGGAAGTGACCGCGGCGGAGCGGATGATATACGCGGGCGTCTCCAGCTGGCCGCCGGAGCCGGTGCCGTACTGGCTGAGCGCGATGGGCTCCTTGCCCTGAGGTTCTTTGTAGATCTCGTAGTTGCGGTAGTTGCGATAGTCGCTGATGCGGTCGAGCTCACGGCGGGCGAGCTGCTCGTCCTCGCTCAGCAACATATTCAGCAGCTTATCCCGCACCTGCTGATGCTTGGGTTCCAGGTCCGCATCGAACAGGCTCTGCTCTTCACCGAGATTGGGCAGCTCGATCACCGCCTTGAAGAAATTCCAGTACTCCTTGAATTCCGGCACCCAGCGGTAGTCGAAGCGGAAGCGCTCGCGGTCTGCACCAAAGCGGTGGTGCTCCAGCTCGCCGTTCAAGTCATCCAGCACCCGCCTACCGTCATTGATCGACTGGTAAATCGCATGGCATAGGTGGGTGACAAAGGTGGTGTTGAAGGACTTCTTCAGGCCCTGCAATTGCTCGTGACGATCCACCAGCAGATTGTTTTTCAGGCGGTTGCGCAGCGCATTCAACTGCTCCACCAGCTGGCATACCAGCTTGAACTGCGCCTCATTGTGGCCACCGGCGAAATCCGGATCGAAAGAAAGCGTGTCGCCGGTGCTACAACTGCTGTTGTAGTCCATCACCGCCTTTAGCAAATGGTGGCTGTACTTTTGCAGTAGCCCGCGCCATTCGGCCACATCCTGGGAGAAATCAAAGCCGTCATCCGCTTGTGCAGCCTGCTGGTCTGCCTGCTGCAGCACGGACTCCACATCGAAATCCGGGGTGATCTGTGCAATACGCTGCACCGCTGCTTCACTGTCCGTCAGCGCATCGTCGAGCTGATCCAGTTGCGTGGACAGCGCTTGTAGCTGCTTGGCGATACTGTCGAGATTGCTCTCCAGTTTGCCGGCGAGCTTTTGCAGCCCGGCACCTTGCTGGCGCTCGCTTTCGAGTTTTTCATGCAGGGCATTGGCCTGCTGCTCCAGCTCCAGGCCGTCGTCCAGGTCCAGGTTTGCCAGTGCCTGCTCGGCATTGCGCCCCTGCCGCTGGGCGTCCAGCGCGGCATCCACCGCATCCAGGAGTTTGAGCGGGGTCAGGCTGCGCACGGCCTGTGCGAGGTTACGCAGCTGTTGTTGCTGCTCGTGTATCTGCCCGGCTTCTTTTAGTAGTTGTTGCAGCGCGCGCTCCTGCGCAGCCAGCGCCCGCGCGCGTGCGCCCTGTCCGAACACCAGCTCGCTGTCGTCGATATCGCAGCGCCACATGCTGTAATTGCCACTGGCCAGTCCTTCCGGGGTCAAGCCGCGCCGCGTGCCGCGCAGCTCCTGTGCGTCACGCACTTGCAACACGGTGCCGTAGGATGCCCGCAGATAGTATTCCGCGGTCTTGTGATTGAAGGTCATCAAGTCGACGATCGAATTTTTCGGCGCGTCCATGCGCTCTGCATCGCACCGAGCCTTGTCGCCCTGAATCACCCGCGCGCGGTTGCTGCGGCCGGGTATGGCGCGCACCACGGCGATGGCCTCGGCCTCGTAATCTGGATCGACGATGATCGAGAAACGCGCCCCACCCAAATAGCCCTCCACCGCCATCTGCCAGCGCTCGTCGAGCACTTCCACAAAATCACACAACACCTGCGGCTCCGCCTGCGGGCACTGCTCACGAATGGCCGCCAGCGCCTGATCGACATATTGCGGGTAGCGCACGCGATTGGATTGCAAATGCTGAATGCGGGATTCCTGGGTGTGCAGCTGTTTCTGCAACTGCTGCACCTTGAGCTCGCCGCGAGATACGAGATCATTAACCTGATCGCGCAGGGTAATCTCGCCGGCCTCGGCCTCAGTCATCTGGCGCACCAGGCGGCTTTGCACAGCTTCGGCGTTGGCCACTTGATCGCGCAACGACTCCTGAGCAGCAAGGTCAATCCAGTCCTTGGCGAGCAGCCCATCCAATTGCGGCAGCGCATCGCTACGACCGACCGCTTTCAGTGACTTCACCAGCCCGCCATCGCCAAAAGCCGGTATCTCCAGTGACACCGAGGTCGTGCTGAGCAAGGACAACAGTTCACCCGCCGCCGCCTGATTGGATGCGAACACCTGCTGCCGGCTGGCAAGTGGTGCCGCTAGCGAAGACAAGGTGCGGTTGGCCTCGGCGATTTTACGGTCCAGCTCGTCTTTGGCGCGCAGCGCCGATATGCCTTGGCGCTGCGCTTGCACTGCCACCCACTGCTCGTTCAGGTGACGTGCGCGGTTCTCGGACTGCTGAATTTCCTGCCCAGTGCGCTCGAGCTCAACCCGGGTTTCCTTCTGTCGATTTTTACCTTCCACGTAGGTTTTCTGCACACGCAGTTGCTGGTGCTTGGCCTGCAGATATTCCTGCACGCGCAGTTGCAGCCACTGCTCGGTGTAGAGCTCCGCGGACTCAGCAATGCGTTGCAGGGCATCGACGCGATCGACAATCTCCCGCGCTTCCAGCTCCATGCCGTGGATGGTTTTCATCAGCTCGGAAACCGAGCGGATGGCTTCGCCAAGGTCGCGTTTTTCCAGCACTTCCTGGGCGACGAAATCGTTGATGCTCTTTACCGGCTTGTAGGCCATAAAGTTGGCAAAGGTACGTGCTGCATGAGTGGCTTCGCGATCCGGCACTGCGTCTTTGCGGCCGCGCAGCGCGCCGTAGAGTCGACGGAGGTACGCTTTTTTCTTGTCGTACTCCTCTACCCGCTCGAACTGTTTACTGACAACACCGTAAAACTTGTCCAGCGGCAACAGGTGTTTGCCGTCTTTGTATTCCTTGATGAAATCATTCATCGCCAGCTGTTCACCTGGGATAACAAAAAACTTCAGACTGTCCTGGCGCGCCTGGCTCGGCTTGGTACTGGTATCCAGATGCGCGCGAATGCCCATAATGGCGGTAAAGGGCTCGCCATCTTCGCCATCGGTCGGATAGAAGTTACCGACAATATAGCAATCAGTAGGCTTGAGACGCGCGTAACTGCCGTCGTCACAACCGAGCACATAGGACGCAAGTGTGCGTACCTGCTTGCCACCACGACCGCGCTGGGTGGTCTCGTCCTGTCCCGGGTTGAAGGTAAACAGAGTATCGTGGGCGGCGGTCATCAGTGTCTGAATGGCATCGGCGGCGGTGGTTTTACCGGAACCATTGCCACCGGAAAACAGATTGATCGGGCCAAAGTCATATTCCAGCTGGGGGATATTGCCCCAGTTGATCAGCATGAGTTTTTTCAGAAACATACGTTTCGTGTGCTCGGTTTAATTATTTCTCATTGGCGGATGCACTTTCGTCATGCCGGACTTGATCCGGCATCCAGTACTACGTAGCTCTGGATTCCGGCCTTCGCCGGAATGACGGTTCTACTCTTCCACTGCAAACAAGCTGTGATCTTCGCTCACAGGCGTAATCCGCTCTATTTTTGCCGATTCTGCCGGCACTTCACTTTTCGAACTGCTCTCAAGCAATTGAGCCAATGCAGCCTCACTCACAAACTGGGCAATGGTCGGGCGCACCCGCAATAGGAACTCGGCCGCAGACTCGCTGTCATCCCCATTGAACTGAATCAGGCGCAGCTGCCGCAGTTTTTTCAGCAGTAGCTTGCGCTCGGCCAGTTTGTCCGGCAGGGACATCTTCAGCAGGTTGCGTAACCCCAGCTCCAGCGCTTCTAGCGTAAGTGCAACACAGCCGTGGTCGTCCACCTGCCCTTCGCGCAGCGACTTGTCGTATTCCACTCGCAGCACCAGAATCGCTGCGACTTCCTGCTGCGACAGTCGCGCGCGGAAGCCACCGTGATGCGGCTCTTCCTGATCGGGCATTCCCGGCACTTCCGAGCCCGGCGGGTACACGCGGATAAACTGAAAGCGACTGTCATGCTGCAGCCGCAGCCCCAGTGGCGCTATCCACTCGCGGACGATCTGCTCGCAGCGTTGAAAACGGTCATAGAGCACCGTTTCGATATTACTTTCATCTCGGCAAATGACGCCGTAGTCCAGTAACCGCACCAACAGCTCGGAAAATTCGCTGCGTGTGAGTTTGGATTGGGCCAAAGCCTCTTCCAGTGCCTGTTCAATCACGTTTGTTCAACTCGGTTTTCAATTCAAGCGTGTATTCATCAAATTGCTGGAAGTAATCATTACTCGCTACGTCGCCGGTAAAGTGCACTTCCATAAACGGACCACTGCCGTCCTGCGATACTGCTGCGGCCTCCAGCGCATGACTCATGGCCAGCAGATCCCGCGCATTCCTCAACGGCAGGTCGCGGCTGTTCACCCGCTGGCCGCTGCCCAAGGTACTGGAAAGATAGCTTCGCAAGTCACTACTGTTGAAATTGAATGCCTGATCCAGCAACTGCTGCAGCAGTATGTCGCGCTGGCTTTCGTCGCTGATGGGCGCTTCGTCTTCCACCAGCGTGTTGACCGGCTGCCGGCGACTGCGCTGCCACAGCTGCGTCTGTTTGGGGTCATATAGCCGCAGTTGGAAAGCGGACAGGTCGCTACCCAGTTTGCCGAGCAATTCGTCGCGATCGCTGTTTGCACCAAGCTCCTGGCACAGATCGGTAAAGGCCCCTTCGGTGGTACTTTGCAGGTAGCTCAGCTGGCGGATGATGATTTCCGCACGCTTGGTAAACCCCTGCAGGGCCTGGCGCAATGCCGGAAGCTTCACTTCACAGGCTCGGCGCATGCGGTCTTCGATGGTGTCCAGCATTAGCCACAGCACAGACTGCCCTTCCGCGTGCAGTTCCGGCAACTGTTGGCGCAGGCGTTGCTCCCACTCGGCTTTCTTGCTGTTGTCCTTGCGGCGAATCTGGCCGATGACTCGGCTGATACTGTCGCGATGCTTTTCCACGCTATCCGCGGAAAGGCGGATCGCCAGGTCCGGCTGGAAGCGACTCTCCATAAAGGAGAAGAATTCGTCGGTGGCCTGCTGCACAAGAATCTGCGCTTCCACCTCGCGTACCATCTCCCGCTTGCGCTCCTCCAGCTCCGCAATCATATCGGTGAAGTCGGCGACGATACGCTCGGAATATTCCCAAGCGTCAATCAGGTCGTACACCTCACCGCGGTTGGCAAAGGCATCCAGGGAGTTAAGCGTGTTGCGGGTATTGCGGTGGCGGGTGCGCACGCGGGTGCTGTTGAGCTCCACCAGCGGCTGGGTAAACAGCCGACCGCGCCGGCTGAAGGGATAAGAGACGGTGAGCGTGGCGGTGTCCACCAGCTTCTCCAGCCAGCCAAACTCCACCAGACTGTTCAGCACCCAGACGGACTGCTCGCGCAAACCGCGAAAGCGCCCTTCCGGCTCCGCACTGCCGTCACTGTCCAGCTGCGGGGCTCGGGTCAGGGCCTCGGAAAAGATTTCCAGAATCTGTTCGCGGGTGAGCGACTCGCCGTAGTCCGCCTTGGCGGTGTAGAGGCGCTCGTATAACAGGCGCAGGCATTCGACCACCTGCTCGCGGTATTTACCGGTGAGCGGGCGGAAGAAGTGCTGATAGGAATCTGCGAAAAACAACGGGCAGGCTTCCGAGTGGACGACTTATTGGTCTTCAGGCTTTTGATTTAGCACGCAGTATTTGGTGTAGTCACCGGCGTCTTTGAAGCTCCAGTCGCCTTTGGGGGTTTCATCCATTTTCTTGCACCAGGCGTCGGAGCCGCGTTTTGGTTCGCAGGCACTGAGCAGGAAGGCGGCGGAGAGGATACATGCAACTGTGAAGATCTTTTTCATGGTCGTTTTCTCTAATTTTTTATCTTCTCTTTCGTCATTCCGGCGACTCGCAAGAGCAGCGAAGCTCACGCCGGAATCCAGGCTACGGAGCATCGAACTGGATACCGGCATACGCCGGTATGACGGTTTAAGTAGCGCTTATCCGAACATTACTCCCGACGCCACTTGGTGCCTTCGCGGCTGTCTTCCAGCACCACACCTTTAGCCTTGAGTTCCTCACGGATTTCATCCGCACGGGCAAAGTTTTTGTCTTTCTTGCTCTGCTGACGCTCGGCGATCAGGGCTTCGATTTCGTCTTCACTGATCTCGTCGCCACCGCGGGATTGCTTGAACCAAGCTTCTGCATCCAACTGCAGAATTCCCAGCATCTCGCCTGCGGCCAGCAACTGCCCCTTGAGTGCCGGCTTATCGGCATCGGCGGCCTTGTTCAGTTCGCGCGCCAGCTGATGCAGCTCGCTGATCGCGATTGGCGTATTCAGATCGTCGTGGAGAGCTTCGATAAATGCGGAGCCTTCCAGATTCGCTTCAGCCGCTTCAACGGATTGGGTTTCACGCAGTGCACCGTACAAACCATCGAGGGTACGCCAAGCCTGATCCAACAAATCCGCGCTGAAGTTCAGCTCCGAGCGGTAGTGAGCAGACAGCAATGCGAAGCGCAATACCTCACCGGGGTACTGTTGCAGCAGGTCGTTAACCATGCGGAAGTTGCCCAGGGATTTGGACATCTTCTCGCCGTCGATATTGACGTAGCCGTTGTGCATCCAGTAACGCACAAAGTCTTTGCCGTTGGCACAGCAGCTCTGGGCGCGCTCATTCTCGTGGTGCGGGAAGGTGAGATCGCGGCCGCCGCCGTGGATATCAATGGTATCCCCAAGGTGTTTCTTGATCATCGCCGAACATTCCAGGTGCCAACCCGGACGGCCGTAACCCCAGGGGCTGTCCCAACCGGGCTCACCTTCGGAAGACGGCTTCCACAGCACGAAATCACCGGCGTATTTTTTATACGGCGCAACTTCCACACGGGCACCGGCGAGCATATCGTCCAGGGAGCGCTTGGAGAGTTTGCCGTAATCCTCCATGGATTCCACCGCGAAAAGCACGTGCCCTTCCGCGGCGTATGCGTGCCCTTTGTCTACCAGCGCCTCGATCATGGCGATCATTTCTGGCAGGTGCTCGGTGGCGTAGGGCGTGACATCCGGCTGCAGGGTGTTCAGCGCCTGCATATCCTCGAAATAGGCTTGGGCGAAGCGCGCGCTCAACACGCCAATTTCTTCACCGTTGTCCCGCGCGGCCTTCATGATCTTGTCGTCGATGTCGGTAATGTTGCGCGCGTACACCACATCGCTGTAGAGGCTTTTCAGTACGCGATAAAGGGTATCGAACACCACCGCCGGACGCGCGTTGCCGATGTGCACACGGTTGTACACGGTCGGACCGCACACGTACATACGCACGCGGTCTTCCAGGATGGGCTTGAAGATTTCCTTTTCACCGGAGAAGGTGTTGTAAACCTTGAGAGACATCTCTTCTCACTGTTTCTGATTATGTGACTTTGTAGTAACTAGTGGTGGATGCGCTTCGCTTATCCACCCTACTGGCTCGGTGCCAACGCTCTGGATACCGGCTTTCGCCGGCATGACGAACTTTGAATACCGTCATTCCGGCGCATGCCGGAATCCAGCGACCGGAGCCTATTTGTTTTGCTCTTTGGCCCAGCTATCCCGCAAGCCAATGGTGCGGTTGAACACGGGCTTTTCCGGGGTACCGTACTTGCTGTCGCGACAGAAGTAGCCGTTGCGCTCGAACTGGTAACCCTTATCCGGCTGGGCTTCGGCGAGGCCGATTTCGGCTTTACAGCCGGTCAGCACCTGCAGGTTGTCCGGGTTGACGGACTCCAGGAAGTTTTTGTCGCCCACGTCCGGGGATTCCTCATTGAACAGACGGTCGTAGAGGCGTACCTCGCAATCCACGTTGTTGTCCGCAGACACCCAGTGGATCACGCCTTTCGGCTTGACGCCGTCGGCGGGATCTTTACCCAGGGTATCCAGGTCCACGGAACAAAGGACTTCCACAATCTCACCGGCATCGTTCTTGACGACTTCGTCCGCCTGGATCACGTAGGCGTTGCGCAGGCGCACTTTTTTGCCCAGTACCAGACGCTTGTACTTCTTATTGGCTTCCTCGCGGAAGTCTTCCTGTTCGATATATACGGTCTTGGTGAACGGCAGCTCTCGTGCCGGCAGATCTTCGCGCACCGGGTGGCCCGGGGCGCTCAGCATTTCCTGCTGCCCTTCGGGGTAATTGGTGAGGGTCACCTTGAGAGGCTTCATCACGCACATGGCGCGCGGCGCATTCTTGTCCAGGTCGTCGCGGATCGCGTATTCCAGCATACCCACGTCCACGGTGGAGTCGGAACGGGTCACCCCAATCATTTCACAGAACTGACGGATGGAAGCCGGAGTCACACCGCGGCGGCGCAGGCCGGAAATGGTGGGCATACGCGGGTCGTCCCAGCCGTCCACAAAGCCCTCATCCACCAGCTGCTTGAGTTTGCGCTTGGACACCACGGTGTAGTTCAGGTGCAGGCGGGCAAACTCGTACTGACGCGGGCGCGCCGGCACCGGCAGGTTTTCGATAAACCAGTCGTACAGCGGCTTGTGGTCTTCAAACTCCAGGGTACAGATGGAGTGGCTGATCCCTTCGATGGCATCGGACTGGCCGTGGGCGAAGTCGTAGCTCGGATACACGCACCATTTATCACCGGTCTGGTGGTGTGCAATTTTTTTGATGCGGTAGATGATCGGGTCGCGCAGGTTGATGTTCGGCGCCGCCATATCGATTTTGGCGCGCAGGCTGCAGCTACCCTCATCGAATTCGCCCGCGGCCATGCGCGCAAACAGGTCCAGATTCTCCTCCACGGTGCGATCGCGGAAGGGGCTGTTCTTACCCGGCGCTTTCAGGGTGCCGCGGTACTCCCGCGCCTGCTCAGCATTGAGGTCACAGACGTAGGCCTTGCCCTGCTCGATCAGGTAGATGGCCCACTGGTGCAACTGGTCGAAGTAGTCCGAGGTGTAGCGCACATCCCCTGCCCAATCGAATCCCAGCCAGGAAACGTCGCGCTTGATCGCGTCTACGTATTCCTCTTCTTCTTTGGCCGGGTTGGTGTCATCAAAGCGCAGGTTGCATTCGCCACCGAACTCTTTCGCCAGGCCAAAATTCAAACAGATAGATTTGGCGTGGCCGATATGCAGGTAACCGTTGGGTTCCGGCGGGAAACGGGTGGTCAATTGCTCGACGCGGCCCTCGGCCAGGTCTTCGCGAATGATGTTCTGGAGGAAGTGAGCGGGCTTGCTCTCGGATGTCATGGCTTTCTCTAAATCAACTACTCGAAGTAAGCGGCGGATTATAACGCAGATGGCTGCCGCCGCATGGGGTTTTCACTGCTTGTATGCCGCCAGCCTGCGCGGCTTGCGTCGGTCTGTGAACAGAGTATCATGCCGCCCCAAACCGACCCCGGACAGGACATTTTATGATCACTCTGCACACCACTTACGGCGATATCGCCATCGAACTGGATTTTGACAAGGCACCGAAGACCGCCGCGAACTTCCTGCAGTACTGCCGCGACGATTTCTACACCGGCACCATCTTCCACCGGGTGATCAACAATTTCATGATCCAGGGCGGCGGCATGACCCCAAACATGGACCAGAAGCCGACTCGCGACGCCATCGAAAACGAAGCAGACAACGGCCTGAAGAACGACACCGGCACTCTGGCCATGGCGCGCACCATGGACCCGCACTCCGCCACCGCTCAATTCTTCATCAACGTGAAGGACAACGACTTCCTGAACTTCCGCGCCAAAGACGCGCAGGGCTGGGGTTACTGCGTATTCGGTAAAGTGGTTGACGGTATGGACGTGGTCAACAAGATTAAGGACGTCGCTACCGGCAGCAACGGCTTCCACCAGGACGTGCCTACCGAGACCATCGAAATCAATGGTGTGACCGTATCCGACGCCTACGCTGACAAGTAAGCGAATCTCACACAACAACCTCTCACACCCATCTCAACCGGGCGGAGCAGACCAGTGGCAACCTACCTGATTTCAGACCTGCACCTGGATGAATCCCGCCCGGATATCACCCGGGCTTTTTTTGACTTTCTGAAAGGGCCCGCGGCGGGCGCGGAAGCGCTCTACATCCTCGGCGACTTTTTCGAAGTATGGATCGGGGATGACGACGATGCTCCCCTGATCGAAGAAGTTGCGCGCCAACTCAACGCCTATTCCGCATCCGGCCCGGCACTTTACCTGATGCACGGTAACCGGGACTTCCTCATAGGCGATGACTTTGCCCAACGCTGCGGCGCCACCCTGCTCCCGGACCCAAGCCTGGTGGAACTGGCGGGCCAGCCGGTACTGCTGATGCACGGTGACAGCCTGTGCACCCGCGACCAGGAATATATGGCGTTCCGCCAGCAGGCCCGCAACCCGCTGTGGCAACAGGGGCTGCTGGCCAAACCCCTGGAAGAGCGCCGCCAGATCGCCGCTCAGATCCGCGCCACCTCCAAATCCATGAACAGCCTGAAGGCGGAAGACATCATGGACGTGACCCCGGAGGAAGTGGTGAATGAGATGGAAGCCCACCACACCCAGACACTGATCCACGGACACACACACCGGCCCGACCGCCATTCACTGGCTGCCAATGGAAAGCCGGCTGAACGCATTGTGCTGGGTGACTGGGGAGAGTTGGCGTGGTGCATCAAGGCGGATGAAAGCGGCCTGTCATTGCAACACTGGCCTATCCAGCCCTGATTTACTCGCTTGAGCAAACAGACAAATAAAAACGGGGCACTGAATGTGCCCCGTTTTCGTTATACGCGAAGTCAGCCCGACCAATCAGGCCGCGCCTCCACTGGGCAGGCCTTTGTGAACATCCGCATCGGCTTCGGCGGTCGATTCGATCGACGCTTCCGCCGCTTTCAATGCTTCGCTCAGGGTCTCATAAGTACCCGAGGCAGGAATCCGGCCATTCAGGCCTTTCAATACCTTATGCACCTCTTCATTCATGCCCGCCAGATAGAGCTGCTTGCCGCCGCTCTTGGCATCCGCTGCGATCGTCTCAACCGCAAGCGCGGCAGACAGATCGAGGAACGGCACCGACGAGAAGTTCAGAATTAACACGCGAGACGCGTTGCTGCTCTGTTCACGCACGTGGTGACCCAGATCCGCTGCCGCACCAAAGCTGAGCGGACCGCTGAACTCAAACAGGGCAATGCGATCGCGGTTCCGCTGCAGAATGGCCTTGTCGTCCTCGCTGTCCAGGTGCTCCGGCAGATTGCGCAGACGCTCGATCTGCAGGCTCGCTACCTGCTTCACGTAGGCCAGCGCAGCCAGTACAACACCTGCAGCAACGGCGGTGATCAGGTCAACAAACACGGTCATGCTCAGCACAAGCACCATCAACAGCAGGTCCCAACGGGGGCCCTGGTGCGCGCGCTTGAGGTATTTCCAGTCGATGATATCCAGGCCGACTTTCACCAGGATACCGGCCAGCACTGCCTGAGGAATATTCTCCGCCAGCGGACCGAGACCCAGCGCCACCGCCAGCAATACCAGGGCATGGGTCATGCCAGAGATACGGGTCTGACCGCCGGAGCGGATATTCACCACGGTACGCATGGTCGCACCCGCACCGGCGATACCGCCGATAAGGCCCGCGGCCGTGTTACCGATACCCTGGCCAATCAGCTCTTTGTTGCTGTGATGCCGGGTGCGGGACATATTATCTGCCACCAGCGAGGTCAGCAGGCTGTCCAGAGAACCGAGGATCGCAAGAATGACCGCAGCCTCCACCACCAGCATCATGTTTTCGCCGCCCAGCACCGGCATATGCAACTCTGGCAGACCGGTGGGAATGCTGCCAAGAATCGGCACATCCAGCATGAAATAGGCAACGACCGTACCCAGAATCAAGGCGGCCAGCGGGCCCGGAAGATAGCGTCCCCACTTACCGGGCCACAGGTAGACCATCGCCAGGGTTGCCAGACCGAGCACCAGATTCGCCGGATGAGTCGAAGACAGTGCTTCCGGCACGTTGCCCAGTGAACCCAGCACGCCACTGGGGGACGCGTGCCCCAGCAGTGGGTTCAATTGAAGAATAATGATGATGACACCGATGCCGGTCATAAAGCCGGAAATCACCGGATAAGGGACCAGGCGAATATAGTGCCCGATACCGAGCACCCCGAAGGCGATTTGCAGTACGCCAGCGAGTATCACGGCGGTAAAGATAAGCGCGGCGTCGCCAGAAAGGCTGGCAAACAGCCCCGCGAGCACCACCACCATCGGCCCTGTGGGGCCAGAAATCTGAGGACCAGTGCCGCCAAACAGGGCGGCGAAGAAACCAACGGCAATGGCACCGTACATGCCCGCCATGGGACCAAGCCCGGAAGCGACGCCCAACGCGAGTGCCAGAGGGAGCGCAACCACACCCGCGGTAATACCACCGGTAACATCACCACGCAGGTTAGATAAATCGAACTTCATTACTACTGAACCCCTATTACTTCACTATCTTCCTTGCTGCGGGGCCATTGACTGGCCCCGAACTACTCCCATGAGCGCAAAGCGGCCACGCAACCGCCCCGCACTTTTGAGACATCGACCCAAAGTCGCGATCAGCTGCCGCAGGTATCTTTGGCAACGGAATCTGCCAGCTCACCAAAGGTTGCGCGATACTGCTCGTCCATCGGCTTGAACTCGCGCGTGGACTCGTCGAAGCACAGCACCTCACCGCTACCGATGTTGTACACCCAGCCATGCAGGGTCACACGACCATTGGCCAAGCCACTGGCCACCGCCGGGTGGGTACGCAGGTGCTGCAATTGCTGGACCACATTTTCACAAGTCACTTCGTCGAGGTGCGCCTTACTCAGCTCACCGTGGCGATCCCGCACCACATCGGTGGCGGAGCGGCAGTGTCCAAGCCACTCCTTGACGTGGGGCAGCGAATCCAGGTTTTCCGGTTCGATAGCACCCTTCATGGCACCGCAATCTGTGTGACCACAGATCACAATGTGAGAAACACCCAGGGCGGCAACCGCAAACTCAATCGAGGCGGTCATACCACCGGAATGATTGCTGTGCGGCGGCACCACGTTGCCGGCATTGCGGCAGATAAACAGCTCACCCGGCTCGGTCTGAGTAACCAGGTTTGGGTCGATACGGGAGTCCGCACAGGTGATAAACAAAACTTCAGGATTTTGACCGTCGGCCAGCTTCGAAAAACGCGCTTTTTTGGTGGGGTAGACTTCTTTCTGAAACTTCGCCACGCCGGAAATTACGTGCTCCATGAATACTCCTTGCAATCAAACTGGAACGGACACTCGATTAAGAATCCATTATTTTTTGATAGCTCAATAAGTTAAAATACTATTTGCTGATAACGATTAATTATCAATGTACACCTAGCCGCCATGCCGAAAACATCCCCGCCACCCAGCTTCAAGCAACTCGAATATTTTGTGACTATTGCGTCACAATCCAGTTTTCGGCGCGCAGCCGAAGAGCTCAGAGTGAGCCAGCCCGCCCTCACCACCCAGATTCAGGCACTGGAAAGCAACCTCGGTATTCCACTGTTCGAGCGCAATCGATCAGGCACCCTCCTGACCCCTGAAGGCCGCGAACTGCTCGCACATGCAAAGCAGCTTATCCTCGGTGTTCGTGAATTTTCGCAGCATGCAAGCCTGATATCACAGGGACACCAGAGCACTTACAAGCTCGGCGTCCCTCCGACACTCGGCCCGTATCTGCTACCGAACGTGTTGCCCGCCCTCCACCACAAGCACCACAAGTTGAAACTGTATGTACGCGAGGCACCGCCGAACCGCCTAATCCAATCACTCACCGAAGGACTCTACGACATCGCGATCGTCCCTCTTCCGGTGAAGCGAGACGACATTTCCATCGAACCCCTGTTCACTGAGCCATTGAAGTTTGTCGTGCCCGCGGATCATCGCCTGGCGGGCAAAGCCAAAGTGATGCCTTCACAACTCAAGGGGGAGAAAGTGCTGACGCTCGAGGGACAGCACCACTTTCACCACCAGGTACAGGAGATTTGTGAGGGGCTGGGCGCCCAGTTACAACGGGATTACGAAGGCACCAGCCTGGACACATTGCGCCAGATGGTGGTGATGGGATTGGGGGTCGCATTTCTTCCGGGACTCTACGTCCACTCTGAAATGCACAACCCGGAAGCGCTACATGTGAGCGAATTGCGCGCAAAACCGATACGCCGACAACACGGCCTGGTATGGCGCGCCAGCGCGCCGGCTCGTCGCTTTTATCGAGAGCTGGCCAGTGATTTGCGCACCATCGTGGCGGAGCGCCTGGGGGATGTCGTAGAAGTGTACAAGTGATCGCGAAACCGGCTCAGGCCAGACCAGGCACACCGCTATGGAAGCGGAAATCTTCATCTACCGCCTCGACCAACTCCCGCTCCACTTCGAGTAACGCTTGTATTCGAGGCTGAATATCCTCCTCCGTCGCCTTCTGGGCCAGAGTCAGGTAATCGCGAAAATGCCGCGCCTCAGACTTGAGCAGCGACAAGTAGAACTTTTGCAGCTCGTCATCCAGATGAGGCGCTATGCGCGCAAACCGCTCGCAGGATCGCGCCTCGATAATCGCACCGCAAATTAGAGTATCCACCAGGCGCCCGGGCTCCTGCTTGCGCACCTGATCGCGCAGGCCCGCCGCATAGCGCGATGCGGTTACGTGCGGGTAGCGAATCCCGCGCGCCTTCATGATTGCGATCACCTGTTCGAAGTGGCGCAACTCCTCCCGCGCCAGGCGCGACATCTTGTTCAGCAACTCGAAGTTATCGAGATAGCGAAACATAAGATTCAGCGCGGTACCTGCGGCTTTCTTCTCGCAGTTGGCGTGATCCACCAGCATCATCTCCGGCTCCTTCAGCGCCGCCTGCACCCAGGCATCGGGGGTGTCGCACAGTAAAAAGGCGTGGATGGCGGAAAGATCGGGGACCGGGGCACTGCTCATAACGGGACTCATTGCAAAATCATCAAGCGGACTTGGCAAGCCTCAGGACCTGCCGGCGCGGCGCATTATAACGCCCCTCCCCCGCTTTTGTTGACCGGCGCTACGAAGTGCGAGATTGGGGCGCGGAATGACAAACTTCATTTGATAACGACTTATTAAGTGGATTATTATTTTCTCTGGTGCTCACTCATTTCAGGTAAGACTCCTGATTGCGCAGCCACCTAGATCGCACGCAGAGACCCACAAGTCGAGTAACCAGGCACCGCCAATGGCATCACACAATCCGAGTAACGCCGACAGCGAAACACTAGGCGAGCTACGCCCGCAACTGCCCACAGCACTTGAGGAAATGCACAGGCTGGCGGAACGCCTGGCCGAGCAATTGTCAGCCCTCGATACGCTGCAGCCACCGTGGCAGCACTTTTTACTGCGCCCCGCTTTCGCCACTGATTCTGCCGATCGACTGGGAGTAGACTTCGACCAACCCTTCACCCTGAGCGCGGCCCTATTTGCCAATCTGGACTACGGCGAACAGCACCAACCGGGAGACGCCCGCAATACCTTACAGATTCCCGGATTGTTGGCCGCCCCTGCCGCGGTTATTGCGACAGCTCAGGAGTTGAACCAGGCCAAGGCAACATTTCAGCAGCTCACGACAAATATCAAACAAGCCCTCGCCCCACGCCCCGCCCTGGAGCGCGACCGACTATTGCGGGACATGCTTGACGATGCAGGCTTCCCCCGCGCGCACCTGCGTCAGTGCTACCGCCAGATTCTGCTTTGCCCAAGGCGTCCGGATGCCCTCGCCCTGAGCTGGATCAAGGCGCGCAAGTCCATCAAAAAAGTAAGTGTCGACTGGTGTGAAAAGAAGCTGGTGCAGCTGGACCCGCAGGGACAGGACCCTGGCATTCAGTACCAACGGCAACTATTGGCGGGACTGCACCGCAAGCAGCACGAAAGCCTGCGCCAGATTCAGACCCAAAGCAGGCCGAACCTGCAGGTGGCAGAAATTTTCCACAACAGCGAAAAAGAAGAGCGTGAGGAGTATCGGCAAGTGGGCTATTCCGCCATGCCTGTGCTGGTTTACGGTGGTGAAGACCACACGCTACCGGAATTTACCCGCGTGGATCACAATCCACCCGTGAGCCAGCGACGAACGCGACGGGATTTGAAAGTAGAAAAGACACCGTTTTTGGCGGCGCTGCGGGTGCATCTGATCACGCCCCCAAACGCTTGATCGCCCGCTCCGCACTGGATTTGCAATCCGCCAGAAGCGACGCATATTGAGACTCGACGAGCACGCCCGCCTCCTGCGTCACCTGCTCAAGCCACCCTTGCTCCCGGGCTCGGCAATGATCCAGCATGGCATCGCCACCCTGCTCGGCAAATACGCTGGCGAGCTGCTCCTGCAATTGCACCACAGCCTCGCGATCCGGATCTGGCTCTGAGGGCAGGTCGTCGGTTTCTCGAATGGCATCGGCCAATTTTCGGGACAATTGCTCGCGCTCTGCGGCGAGCTGGTTGCACAGTGTTGCCGATTCCTGCCCGACGTCATGCTCCACCACAAAACGGAAATGTGCCAGGGTTTCCAGTGCCCAGCCATGTAGCCACTGCAAGGCGACCTGAACATCGTTTCGCAACAAACTCATTCACCGACTCCCTCTTTCCGTTCAATTCTTTCACGCTTGACCAATCACACGAACGAACCCGGGGGCACCACCACCTCAAGTGCCCGCTCAACTACGCGGATCGTCACCGGGGTTTTCGCTACAGGCTCGCCATCGGCGTGCACTTCCATCCCCGGGGGTACAGTTTCAATTCTTACCTCTTTGCCAGACTCGGCAAAGACGCGCCTCGACACGCGGTGCTGCCCCAGGCGCAGAAACGGTGCCAGCGAGCAAAGCTCCACCAGGCTTTGAGGCTTCAGACTGTACAGATGGAGCTCCGCATCACTTATCGTAGCCTGCTCGTGCACCACGTTGCCGCCGCCATAAAATCGGCCATTGCCCACGGCCAACTGCATTGAGCGAAACCGGAACGCACGCCCGTCGATTTCCAGACGAACCTTGAACTGATGATTTCGGGTCAGGGCTTCACTGACCGCCTTCAGATAGCTCAGCACACCCCAGCGCCGCTTCACCTCTGGCGTCAGCGCCTCGGTGACCTGAACCCCCAACCCCAGATTCGCGACATTGAAAAAGTAATCGTCACCAACCTGCCCGAGATCGATCGGCGCCGTATGCCCGTCGAGAATGGCGGTAAACGCCTGCTCCAGCGACTCAATACCCAGCGAGCGCGCCAGATCGTTTGCCGTTCCCATGGGCAACACCGCAAAGGGACGCCCACGCTCCAGCAACGCTTTCGCGCAGCCACTGACGGTACCGTCACCGCCACCCAATGCGACAATATCCGCACTGGATTCGAGTATGGAGGCCTTTGCATCGGCCGGGCCGCCGGATTCTTTCAGCTCGACATTCCAGCCGCGGTCTCTCAACCGGGAAACGCCGCTCTCGAGTTGCTCAGAACACTCGCTACCACTACGACTGGCAGGGTTAATCAATATCAGAAGATGCTTGCCAGAATGGTCTGTCGCGTCCACCAATCAGTTCTCCTTGAACACTGGGGGTTGCATAAGACTTGCCCGGGTATAGATTCAGAAAAACGGGGCGGGAGATCAGTCAGCGGCCGCGGCCATTCCGGGAGCTACAAACCGCAAATAATAGGCCTGCGAGAGTGCGTAGAAATCCTCATCGATCCGTCGGCGCAACTCAGTGAGCGGCACACCCCGGGCAACGGCAGTGACCCGGAGTCCATACTCCCCCGGATGTTTGATTTGACTGGCACCCGCGCGCAACAGTTCAAACACCCAGCAATACGGGTTTTGATCTTCGTTATAGCGGATCTGTTGATGGCGCAACTGCGAAAGCAGCAGGTTCTGGTCGACAATCTCCAGCTGGCTGCGCACGGCATTTGCAAGATAACCGTCACGGCGCTCCGCTATGATGCGGCGCTGCTCTTCGGAATAAGCGTTCCAATCGATCACTTCGTGAGCGAAGCGTTTGCAACCACGGCAGACATTATCGCCAATGCCGGTGGAGCAGACGCCAATACAGGGCGTACGTACTTTTTTATAAATCGCCATGCAGCGAAAATACCTCTTCTTACAAAATCGTCTGCCCGCCGCGCCAACCTCTATTGAGAAACCACTCAATTCGTGCGACGTCGATAAGTCCGAATGAAAGAAAGCTTGTGTGAAACGAGGCGGCACAGAATAGCATTTTCGATGAGCGATTTCGTCCATTCATCCCATGGATAAAGGCGAGTCCATTCACGCCAGAATGCGATTGATTCTCACTTTAATCGGTGCACTTTATGGCACCTTTATTGATTTCATGAATGGCGACAATTCGCGTAAGTTATTGATTTTTCAACGAACTTAACAGCACGAACCGAGTAATGTAGAATTCGCCACCCGCTTCCAGCGGCCATCGATGTAAAACGGAGTCCGGTTGACGATTTTTCGCACCCGAATTCCGGGAAAGCTGTTGGTTCCACCCCATACACCAAAGAGGGAATTATCCGTGCTTGAAGCCTATCGCAAACACGTCGCCGAGCGCGCCGAACAGAATATCCCACCCAAGCCCCTGAACGCCGAGCAGGTTGCCGGCCTGGTGGAACTGCTGAAAAACCCGCCGGCGGGTGAAGAGCAGGAGCTGCTGGACCTGATCACCAACCGCGTACCGCCGGGTGTGGACGAGGCCGCCTACGTAAAAGCCGGTTTCCTCACCGCCATCGTCAAGGGCGAAGCGGAATCCCCGCTGATCGACAAAGAACACGCCACCAAACTGCTGGGCATGATGCTCGGTGGCTACAACATCGCCACCCTGGTAGAGCTGCTGGACGACAAAGACCTGGCCGAGCTGGCCGGCGAGCAACTGAAAGGCACCCTGCTGATGTTTGACGCCTTCCACGACGTGGAAGAAAAAGCCAAAGCCGGCAACGAAGTAGCCAAGGCCGTAATCCAGTCCTGGGCCGACGGCGAATGGTTCACCAAGCGCGACAAAGTCGCCGAGAGCATCAAGGTTGCCGTCTTCAAGGTAACCGGTGAAACCAACACCGACGACCTGTCCCCGGCCCCGGACGCCTGGTCCCGCCCGGACATCCCCCTGCACGCGCGCGCCATGTACAAAATGACCCGCGACGGCCTCACGCCGGAAGAGCACGGTGTTACCGGCCCAATGAGCCAGATCGAAGAAATCCAGAACAAAGGCATTCCCGTTGCCTTCGTTGGTGACGTAGTCGGTACCGGTTCTTCCCGTAAGTCCGCCACCAACTCCGTACTGTGGTTCTTCGGCGACGACCTGCCGGGCGTACCGAACAAGAAAGGCGGCGGCATCTGCATCGGCGGCAAAGTGGCCCCGATCTTCTACAACACCATGGAAGATGCCGGCGCGCTGGTATTCGAAGCCCCGGTTGACGACCTCAACATGGGCGACATCATCGAGATCCGTCCGTACGAAGGCAAAATCCTGTCCGAAGACGGCAAGGTACTGTCCGAGTTCGAACTGAAGTCCGACGTACTGCTGGACGAAGTGCAGGCTGGCGGCCGTATCAACCTGATCGTTGGTCGCGGTCTGACTACCAAGGCCCGTGAATCTCTGGGCCTCGGCGCTTCTGACCTGTTCCGCCTGCCAGAGCAGCCGAACGACACTGGCAAGGGTTACACCCTGGCACAGAAAATGGTCGGTAAAGCCTGCGGCATGGAAGGCGTCCGTCCGGGCACCTACTGCGAGCCGAAGATGACCACCGTTGGCTCCCAGGACACCACTGGCCCGATGACCCGTGACGAACTGAAAGATCTGGCGTGCCTCGGCTTCCAGGCCGACCTCACCATGCAGTCTTTCTGTCACACCGCGGCTTACCCCAAGCCCGTTGATATCGACACCCAGCACACCCTGCCGGACTTCATCATGAACCGCGGCGGCGTTTCCCTGCGCCCGGGCGACGGCATCATCCACAGCTGGCTGAACCGCATGCTGCTGCCGGACACCGTTGGTACCGGTGGTGACTCTCACACCCGCTTCCCCATGGGCATCTCCTTCCCGGCCGGTTCCGGTCTGGTGGCGTTTGCCGCTGCCACCGGCGTCATGCCGCTGGATATGCCGGAATCCGTACTGGTGCGTTTCAAGGGCGAAATGCAGCCGGGCATCACCCTGCGTGACCTGGTACATGCGATCCCTTACTACGCCATCCAGGAAGGTCTGCTGACCGTCGAGAAGAAAGGCAAGAAGAACATCTTCTCCGGCCGTATCCTCGAGATCGAAGGTCTGGACAACCTGACCGTAGAGCAGGCGTTTGAACTGTCCGACGCCTCCGCCGAGCGTTCCGCCGCAGGCTGTACCATCAAGCTGCCGGAAGACTCCATCGCCGAGTACCTGCGCTCCAACATCACCCTGCTGCGCTGGATGATCGCGGAAGGCTACGGCGACAAGCGCACCCTGGAGCGTCGTGCACGCGCCATGGAAGCCTGGCTGGAAAAACCGGAACTGATGAGCGCCGACGCCGATGCGGAATACACCGCAGTAATCGAAATCGATCTGGCGGAAGTGAAAGAGCCTATCGTCTGCTGCCCGAACGACCCGGACGACGCCAAGCTACTGTCCGAGGTGGCCGGCGACAATGTCGACGAAGTGTTCATCGGCTCCTGTATGACCAACATCGGTCACTTCCGTGCCGCCGGTAAACTGTTGCAACAGCACAAAGGTGGCATCTCCACCCGTATGTGGATCTCTCCGCCTACCAAGATGGACGAGCACCAGCTGATGGAAGAAGGCTACTACAACATCTACGGCGCAGCCGGTGCACGCACCGAGATGCCTGGATGCTCCCTGTGCATGGGTAACCAGGCACGTGTAGCCCCGAACAGCACCGTGCTGTCCACCTCTACCCGTAACTTCCCCAACCGCCTCGGCGACGGTGCCAACGTGTACCTGACCTCCGCGGAACTGGCCTCTGTAGGCGCCATCCTGGGCAAACTGCCGACCCCGGCGGAATACCAGGAATACGCCCAGAACCTGAACTCCATGTCTGCGGAAATCTACCGCTACCTGAACTTCGATCAGATTGAAGACTTCCAGAAGTCTGCCGAAGAAGGTAAGCGCATCGCCGCTACTGAGATTCAGGATGTTGCTGTTTAAGTGACAGACTGAGGTTCAGAAAGCCCTGCTCTGACGAGCGGGGCTTTTTTTTGCCAACTGCAGATTCCATCGAATCGGAATGAGACCGAATAGGAATGGTTATGAAGTTAAGCTGGGAAATAAACAAAGATGGGACGCTCACTGAAGCCCCGAGGCAAAGTGATCGTGAACACACCATTTATCGTTCGACCGTTGATGGCGAATCGACGCAAGACGTGCAGCTCGCAATCGACGCGAGTATTGAAAAAGCCTGCGAACTCCTGGACAACAACATCCAGGATGATTCCCGATATCTGCTTTTTGGGTGGGACCACGACTCATCGACTCTGACTATTGTCGTGACCGACGACGACAAAGTGCGAGACTCGCGAGATGTCGTGCAATGCAAGTTCGTAACAATTGATCAATCATTGGATGCCGAAGACATCCAGTTTTGGATCAAGGATTATCTGACCACCTGCGCACCCTTCTTGCGCTATTCCCTTATCGCGGCATTCCATCGGGAATCCAGGGCTAACTGCACGTTACTGTGAAAGAAGCAGACTATCTCGGGCCGATACAGCCAGCGCTCATCCTCTATCTTCCCCACCGCCCGGAGGGCCTGGATGAATTGGTCGCGGCGCCGGATGCCGGTCGGCTAATGGAAAACAACTCCAACCACTGGCGGAAAATCGTGACCTTACTGGCAAAAATTGCCAGTCCGCAGGAAGAGTGGCGCAGCTTCAGGGACGATGAATTATTTGAGCGCACGGCGCTGTGCTTTTCGCCGCACCTCTTTACACCGTATTTAAGGGATTTTCCGGTGTGGCACTGGATAGGAGGTAAGGAGAATCTGCAGCGTTTCACTATTGAAGGGCTGAATGCGCAGCCTTTGAGAGGGGCCCCAGAAGTTGCGCTCGACGTAGAGAAACGCATTCTTCTGACGCCCTACCCCGACTACCGCCAGCTCAATAATGCTACGGTAGCCGAGATTCGCAAAGCACTGGATCACTCAGGGTTTTATACCGAGAGCCAGGAGCTACTGCGATAGCAACCCCAGCGCGCAGCGATAGGATTTCTGGACGCCTGCGCGATGCCTTAACGGCGAGAAAGCGTCGACCCCCGCGCATCCAGCCCTGCGAGAATACGCTTCATCTCATCCGCTTCATCCTGCACTTTCTTCGCTTTCGCAGCGGCGATACGTGCCTTTTCCGCTTCGATGCCCGCTTTAATCGCCCGCTCTTTCGCAGCGCTACCGGTGCGACCAGTGGCCAGCTTTTCTTTTACCGGCTTGCTGGTTTTCGGTTTGGTGGATGCGCTGGTTGACGGTTTTACACGGCTCGCTCGGGACGCTGTTGATTTGGTCTTGGGCTTGGGAGCCAGTGCAGACTTGGTGGTGCCAGGCTTTACGGTTTTGATGCCCACCAGGCTTTTGGCATTCAGGGAATCCAGAGCTTCCTCCACCATCTCCTGAAGCTCCATGCGGTCTTCCGCTACAGCAAACAGGCTGGGGGTAAAGGTGGACGCGCCGAATTTCTTCAGCTCATCAAAGAAGGGATGATCGATGCCCAATGAAACTGCGGACTGGATCTGCTGAAAACGGGCTTCCGGGGTCATACCTTCCCGTCCGGTGCCCACCCATACTTGATCCGTATCTTCATTGGTCAGGGTAAATACGATCATAGAAAATCAGTCAACCTCTTCAAGCTCAGACGTGCGGGTCAATATGAGTCGCCTGCTCACGAAAATATGACCCGTGAAAAGGTCGCGCATTCTAATGATTTAAAAGTAAAAGTGCAGACTTGACTTGCGGATCCGTCTGGTTACATTTGCGCGGGAATATATATCACTGCGAAATCATGAATCTCCCCTATTTTCTCGGCTGCCCCCAATGGCAGCATCCGGTCTGGAACCGGCGGCTGCCGGCGGGCGCGGCGCCGCTCGAACGCTACAGTCAGGTGCTGAATTGTGTCGAGGGCAACACCACGTTCTACGCCACCCCGAGTCAGGCACAATGCGCTCAGTGGCGGAGCCAGGTTCCCGATGATTTTCGCTTTCTGCTCAAGTTTCCTCGCAGTGTCAGCCACGATCACCTACTCGCCCCACCCCAAAAATTGGTGACCGAATTTCTGGAGATCGTCTCTCCGCTGAAGGACGTTCTGGGCCCGTTTCTGCTGCAGTTGCCGGCGACATTCGGCCCACAGCAGCTGAGCAATCTCTGGCGGTTTATGGATGATCTCCCGGATCCATTTTCCTGCACAGTCGAAGTCCGACACTCCGCATTCTTCCAAAAAGGTGATGCAGAGCGCGCCCTGAACCGGGGGTTGCGCGAGCACAAGTGCGCACGTGTGTGCCTGGACAGCCGCGGCCTGTTTGCGGCAAAAGCGGAGAGCCCGTCAATAGTGGATGCGCAGCGCAAGAAACCGAATGTGCCAGTGCACCTGCTACCGGTTGATGCACCGCCGGTGATTCGCTATATCGGGCACCCGGATCTGGAGAGCAATCGAGAATATCTGGCCCCCTGGGTCGAGCGAGTGGCGAACTGGATCGAACAGGGAGTCCGACCGTACGTTTTCATCCATATGCCGGATAACGGAGATGCCCTGAACCTGGTCACCTTATGGACCGAACTGCTCCACGCCCGGCTGCCGCAGGCTCCTGTCATGCGCTTTAACCCAAAACAGCCCCAAATTGGGCTGTTCTAGCGCGACCTGCAATGCAGTACCTCTGCAAGGAAAAAGGTTGTCAGAAGGTATAAGTGATCGCGGCAAATCCTTTGATGACATAGTCATCGCCCACAATCGGGCTGTCCGAGATATCGTTCCCCAGATACTCGGCATTGATGTCCAGCACCAGACGCCAGTGCTCGGTGATTTCTAGCATCCCACCAATGCCCGCCTCCACCGTCACGGTGCTGCCCACGTCGTACGCTGGGCGCCCAGGCAGCGCGCCCCAGGTCGGCACGCCAAAATCGTAGTTGGCGAGATCACTGCTCAGCCAGTTAACACCGAGCGACGGCGCCCAGTTGATGTTGCCATTTTGAAACCCTCTCGATACGCGCAGCTCGGCGGTGCCGCCGCCAAATCGATCGAGTACATCGTGCTGATAGCGAAAATCCACATCGAACCGGTTAGGGCCGTCGTACACCAGCCCGACACCCGCCATCAGAGTGTTGTCCCGGTCACCCAGCCCCGACAATACGGGGCTGTCGTCCTCTTCATAGGCACCGACCCGGTAGGTGGCATTCACCGCAAAGCGAAAAGTATCACTGCCCCACAAACCGTAGCGCAGGCTCGGACCAACCCACTGCAGACGCTCACCAAAATAGGTAATGGCCGGTATTACCTGAATGACGGTGGCATCCGAGCCGACATAGGGGCTGCTGCGTCCGATGACACCGAGCCCAACACCCCACTGGCCAAATTCGCCCAGCACTTCATACAATTCAATCTTGACCGGTTTGGTTTCGCCTTCTGCCAGTGAAAAGCTCGCTCGCTGAAAGCTGGGAGGCCCCTTCGGCCGGTAGCCGTTTGAAAGGCCGATCGGCTCCTTTGGAATTCCGATAAACGTGCGATCCAGGGCGCCATTGTTGTTGGAATCCGCGTAGACAAGCAGGGCTACTGCACCGGGGCGCACACCTTCAATACGGTATATACCATCGCGATTGACCGACAATGGAATTTCCCGGGATGGACTGCGGAAATCCCCAAAGGCGTCCGGGTTGTCATACACCTGAAATATCAGGCTTCCCTCTGCAGGTGCATTGATCACCCGCACCTCTAGTGCCGCTGCCAGAAGCAGCCCCGGACTCAACAGGGCGCAAAAAAATGCGGTAATCGCGGGCAGTGATCGACCAGGTGCTGACATGAGAGTTATTTCCGCGGGAATTTGTCTGGAGGTTTTTCCGTATGTTACGCAGTTTCAGTCTAGTGGATCACCCCCATTGCGATTAATGCACCACAAATAAAAATGGGCGCCCCCCAAGGGCACCCATTCGGTGGTGAATACGTCCGTGCGCTAGCGGCCCAGATTCATCACCTTGTGCCAGGCGTTGGCGAAGTCATTCACAAACTTCTGCTTCGCATCGTCGGCGGAATAAAACTCGGCCACCGCACGCAACTCGGAGTTGGAGCCAAAGATCAGGTCCACTGGCGTTGCAGACCATTTCACCTTCCCGGTTTTGCGATCTTTACCCTCGTACAGATTGTCACCGGATTTACTCCACACCGTGGACATATCCACGAGATTGACAAAGAAATCATTGCTTAGCGTGCCGGGCTTGTCCGTAAGCACGCCGTTTGCCGATTTATCACTGTTGGTGTTCATGGTACGCATTCCACCGATCAGCACGGCCATCTCCGGAACGCTCAGGTCGAGCATGCTGGCCTTGTCTACCATCGCTTCCGCCGGTGACAGGGTATTACCCTTGCCATAGTAGTTGCGGAACGCATCGGCTCTGGGCTCCAACCAGCTGAAGGACTCTACGTCCGTCTGCTCCGCCGTGGCGTCATTGCGACCGGGCTTGAACGGAATGTTTATACTGTATCCCGCTTTCTTCGCCGCCTCTTCTACCCCCGCGTTCCCCGCCAGTACTACGGTATCCGCAAAAGAGACTTTCTTGCCGCCGCTCAGCGAGTCATTGAAATCCTTCTGAATAGATTCCAATTTGGCAAGCACCTTGGACAGCTCCGCGGGGGTGTTCGCCGGCCAGTCTTTCTGTGGCGCCAGGCGGATGCGCCCGCCGTTTGCCCCTCCGCGCGCATCGGAGTCCCGGTAGGACGCCGCTGCGGCCCAGGCAGTGCGCACCATTTCCGGTACCGTCAGACCGGAAGCCAGAATTTTCTTTTTCAGGCTCGCCGCGTCGCTTTCACTAATAAGCGTGTAATCCACCGCGGGAATGGGGTCCTGCCAGAGCAGGTCTTCCTTCGGCACTTCCGGGCCGAGATAGCGGGATTTGGGACCCAGATCCCGGTGCAACAGTTTGAACCAGGCCTTGGCAAACGCCTTCTGCAGCTCATCCGGGTTTTCCAGGAAACGCTGGGAGATCTTCTTGTACTCGGGATCCATTTTCAGAGACAGATCCGTGGTAAACATGATGGGCGCGTGGCGCTTGGACTTATCGTGGGCATCGGGCACCAGGTTGGCGGCCTGACCGTCTTTCGGAATCCACTGGGTAGCGCCGGCCGGGCTCTTGGTTTTCACCCAGTCAAACTTGAACAGGTTTTCCAGATACTGGTTACTCCACTGAATGGGATTTACCGACCAGGCGCCTTCAAGGCCGCTGGTGAAGGTGTCTGCGCCTTTGCCGGAACCGCATTTGTTCTGCCAGCCAAAACCCTGTTCTTCGATACCCGCTGCAGCGGGTTCCTTACCCACACAGTCATGCTTGACCGCACCGTGGGCCTTGCCGAAAGTGTGGCCACCGGCTATCAATGCCACGGTTTCCTCATCGTTCATGGCCATACGACCGAAGGTCTCACGGATATCCTTGGCCGCAGCAATTGGGTCGGGGTTGCCATTCGGGCCTTCCGGGTTGACGTAGATCAGCCCCATCTGCACGGCGGCGAGTGGTTTCTCCAGCTGCCGATCACCCTTATAGCGCTTGTCGTCGAGCCATTTGGTTTCTGGCCCCCAATAGACGAGGTCCGCTTCCCAGTCGTCTTCACGGCCGCCGGCAAAGCCATAGGTTTCAAAGCCCATGGACTCCATCGCCACATTGCCGGTCAATGCCATCAGGTCCGCCCAGCTGATCTTGTTGCCGTACTTCTGTTTGATCGGCAGCAACAGGCGACGGGCCTTGTCCAGGCTGACATTGTCCGGCCAGCTGTTGAGTGGTTCGAAGCGCTGCTGAGCGCCGCCAGCACCCCCACGGCCATCGACAACCCGATAGGTACCGGATGCATGCCACGACATCCGAATCATCAACGGACCATAGTGACCATAATCCGCCGGCCACCAGTCCTGCGAAGTGGTAAGGACTTTTTCGATATCTTTTTTCAGGGCGTTGTAGTCAAGACTGTTAAACGCCTTGGCGTAATCAAACTCCTCTCCCATGGGATTGGAAGCGGCACCGTTGCAACGCAATACAGACAGGTCCAGCTCTTCCGGCCACCAGAAACTGTTGGGCTTAGGCTCTCCGGCGGGCGGTGCCACTGGCGTGGAATGTTCCTGCGCCTGGATGGCCAGGCTGGTGGATAACGTGGCCACTGTCAGCGCAATGGCGGTACAGAGTGGGAATGCTTTTTTGATCATGTCAGTGCCTCCTGCGAGTTGCTCGCCGGTTTATTCTGAATATTGCTGGCTTTGAATATAGGCACTGACGGTAGGAGCAATCACACAAGTCCAGCCATCTGGCGCCAACCGTCGAATAAAAACTGGAACTTTTCCCAAATAGCGCACTACCCATAGAACCGGCTAATCGGACTCATTGCTTTTACTTATTTAACCCAGCCCCCACCGCCATTTCCCCCGAGCAGGATTACTACACTAGCCAGATACGTTTAATGATTGATCTTCCATGCGGTTAACCCGATTTCTGCCAATTACCCTGCTGCTCGCGCTGTTTTCGGTGTATTCACAACCGGCAGAGAACAGCAGCGACAAGGCAACCGGTGAATCGCCGATTACTGTAGAGGCGGTGGTCGCACGCGCGCAGCCTCTGATTGAGGAAGTTCCTGTCACTGGCACCATCAACCCGTTGCGCCAGGCCCTGCTGTCGGCGGAAGTCGCGGGCATGATTCAGGACATCCACGCGGATATCGGTGACCGGGTAAAAAAAGGGGCGCTCCTGCTCACGCTCGATCCGGAGCTCAGCAGTATCCAGCGTGATGCCGCCCTGGCAGAAGTGGCACGGGTGCGGGAGACACTGGCGGACAGCCGCCGGCGTCTGGCGGAGCTGCAGCGGCTGGTGGGCGACAATCATGTGGCAGAAACCGAAGTGGAAAGCCTCGGCTCGGAGGTGCGCGAGCGCAGCGCGCAATTGCAGGCGGCTCAGGTAGAAACCGAACGTCTGAGCGCCCTGCTCCGCAGGCATCGGGTTGCAGCACCCTTTTCGGGAACGGTCAGCCTGCGCGAGGTGGATGTGGGCGAATGGGTGGAGCCGGGCACCGCGCTGTTCGAACTGGTGGATACCGATACCCTACGTGCAGACTTCCAGGTGCCCCAGCGCTACTTTTCCCGCATCCAGCCCGACACAGGTTTGCGCGTCACCCTCGACAGTGGCGAGACCTTAACCGCGAGAGTGGAGCACCGTATTCCGGTGAGCCGGAGTGGCGGCCGCACCTTCCTGTTGCGCGCCATCATTGAGGAAAAGCGTGGAGGGGATACACGGGAAACGCCCGCGGTGATCCCCGGCATGTCCGCCTCCGCGGTACTGCAACTGACCGGTGATCGCCAGGGGATTGCGGTACCGCGAGATGCGGTGCTGCGCTACCCCGATGGGCGCATCACCGTGTGGCTCGCTGCCCCCGGTAGCCGTTGGGGCGGTACCGCTTCGGTAAATGAACAGCCGGTAACCACCGGACTCAGCTTTAACGGCATGATCGAAATCAAAACCGGCCTCACGGCAGGGCAACAGGTCGTGGTGCGCGGTAACGAGAGTCTGCAGCCGAATCAGAAGGTGGTGCTCAAACAGGCACTGAAAACCGACACTGGAGCGAGCAGCCGCTGATGTTCGAGCAGGTCATCAAAAACGGCATTCTGGTCACGGTGACGGTACTGATCATCGCGATACTCGGGTTGGTGGCCGCCTTCCGTATTCCCGTGCAGATGATTCCGGACCTTGAGGTGCGCACCATCTCCATCCGCACCAGCTGGCCCGGCGCCACGCCGCAGGATATCGAAAAGGAAATCCTGATCGAGCAGGAGGAATACCTAAGAAACATCCCTTATCTCCAGGAATTGCAGTCCACCGCCGACCTGGGTTCCGCCGAGATCGAGCTCGAATTCCCTTTCGGTGTGGATATTCTGGAAACCCAGATACGCGTCAACAACGCCCTCACCCAGGTACCCTCCTACCCGGAAAATGTGGACGAACCGCGGGTCTACGCCACCTCCTTTTCGTCGAATGCGTTTATGTACTTCCGCGTCTCTCCCCTGCCCGGCAATCCGCGCGGGCTGGACATGGATATGTTGCGGGATTACGTGGAGGACAATGTGCGCCCGCGCATGTCGGGGGTTCCCGGCGTGGCACAGGTGGACGTGGGCGGTGGCGCCGAGCGACAGATCCAGATCCGCCTGAAGCCGGAGCGGCTGGCAGAGCGCAATCTGACCCTCTCCGAAGTGCGCGCGGTGATCAATGCACGCAACCGCGATATCTCCGGGGGCGAAGTGGAAAGCGGCAAGCGCCGCTATCTGTTGCGCACTCTGGGGAGATTCAAAGATCTGGAGGAGCTGCGCGCACTGATCCTGCGACGGGATGGCGACAGTATCGTGTACCTGGGGGATGTCGCCGAGATCAGACTGGACCACTTCAAGATCCGCAGCAGCTCCTTCGTCAACGGTCAGTCGGTGATCTTCCTGTCGGTGCGCCGCGAGAGCGGTTCCAATGTGATCGATATCAAACGCGCCATGCTCAGGGAAGTCGCGCAGATTAACCGGGAATTACTCGAACCGCAGGGCATGCACCTGTCCCTTACTGCCGATGACGTGGGATACGTGGAATCTTCCGTATTCAATGTGTGGAAAAACCTCGCCATCGGCGCGCTACTCGCCACCGCCATCATGTACGCTTTCCTGCGCTCTTTCCGCGCCACGGCGCTGGGCGTGGTCGGGATTCCCATCTGTACAATTGCCGCATTTATCGGCCTGTTGATCGCCGGTCGCACCATCAATGTCATCTCTCTGGCGGGTGTGGCCTTTTCCATCGGCATGACCCTGGACAACAGTATCGTGGTACTGGAAAGCATCGAACTCGAGCGTCGCCGCGGACTGGACCGGCTTCAGGCAGCAATCAGCGGGGTCCGCAAGGTGTGGCCGGCGGTGCTGGCGTCGACGCTTACTACAGTGATGGTATTTCTGCCGGTGGTGTTTATCGCGGAGGAAGCCGGGCAACTGTATTCCGACATTGCCATCGCTATTTCCGCTTCCATTCTCGTATCCATGCTGGTGGCGATTACCGTCATCCCCACCGCCAGTGCGCGGCTGAAATTCGATGGCACCACGGCAAACAACCTGGAAAACAGCCGGCTTAGGCGCAGCGTAATTGAACGGATTCACTGGCTGCTCGCCGCGCCCTCCAGGCGCCTCTACTGTATCGGCGTTACTGTCGCTGCGAGCCTCGCCATCGTCCTGCTGCTCACCCCACCAGCGGAGTACCTCCCCGAGGGCGAGGAGGCAAAAACCTTTGCCAGCATGAATGCGCCGCCGGGCTACAACCTCGCCACCATGCAAGAAATTGCGCTGGAGCTGCAGGCATTCTTTCTGCCCTATCTGGACCCGGCACCGGAGGCATTTGATCGCGGTGACACCAGAGTGCCACCGATGAAGTTCTTTATCATCAGCGTGTCCCCGCAAAGCCTGCGCATTATTGCGGAGACCAAAGACCCGAGACATATCGATGAACTGATGGCCGTGATCGTCGAACAGTACGAGCAGTATCCGGGGATGCGCGCCTTCGCGACCCGGGGCTCCATCATCAGCAGCAACGACGGCGGCACCCGCAGTGTGAACCTGGATATTTCCGGTTCCAATCTCGCGGACCTGTATCAGGTTGCCCGCACGGCCTACAGCCGCGCACAACAGATCTTTGACAATCCCAATATTCAGACCCGCCCCGCCAGCCTGTCACTGGCGCAGCCACTGCTGGAAGTGAAACCCAGGTGGGCCCGTGCCGCAGAAGTGGGCATGAGCGCGGAAGACATCGGCTTTGCCGTGGCCGCACTGACCGACGGCGCCTTCGTCAACGAGTTTTTCATGAACGACGACAAGGTGGATATCTACCTGTACAACCAGCAGGGACCGGAAGCTACCGTAGAAACACTGGAACAGATCTTCGTGTACACCCCTGGTGGCACAGTATTGCCACTATCAGAACTCGCTGAGATCCAGGAGACCGTCGACACCGCCACCGTACGCAGGATCGACGGCCGCCGCACCGTCAGCCTGAATATCATTCCGCCGCGTTCGGTCGCGCTGGAAACCGGTGTGGAAGCCGTGCGCTCGGAGCTGGTGCAATATCTGCGCGACAATGGCCAGGTTCCGCTGGGTGTTTCCCTGAATATTTCTGGCGCCGCAGACCAGCTGGACGCCACCCGTGCCTCCCTCGGCAGCAACTATGCGGTGGCGCTTGCCATTATCTACCTGCTGATGGTGGCGATCTTTTCCCACTGGGGATACCCGCTGCTGATCATGACCACAATCCCGCTGGGTATTGCCGGTGGCATTGCCGGGCTCGCCTTACTCAATCTCGTCGGCGCGATACTGCGCGGCATGGGTTTTGAAGGGGTACACCAGCCCTTCGACATGATCTCCATGCTCGGCTTTCTGATCCTGATGGGCACGGTGGTCAATAACCCTATCCTGATCGTGCACCGGGCCATCGCCAACGTGAAGGAAGATGGCATGAACGCCGTTGAAGCGGTGCAGGAAGCGGTGGACTCCCGGCTGCGCCCGATCGCCATATCCACACTCACCACCATTTTTGGTCTGGCGCCACTGGTGTTCCTGCCCGGCGCCGGTACCGAGCTCTATCGTGGAGTGGGCGTGATTGTGATGGCGGGCATTATTGGCGCGACCCTGGTAACCCTGACCATGCTCCCGTCGCTGACCGCCTTTGTGCTGGAGTGGCACCAGCGCCATGCAGAGGCACCGGGCAAGGTGTAGCCTTGAATCATGTCAGAGCGAATTCAGAACCTCAGCCAGCTGATCCAGCAGTTGGAAGCCATGGCCGAGTCCAGTGACCACATCACCCTGGACAAGGTGCTCGACGCCATGGGCGAACGCTCCTTTGCGCCGGTAATTCTGCTCGCCGGGCTGATTCTCTTTTCTCCACTATCGGGAATTCCCGGTATGCCCACGCTAATGGGCATCCTGCTGTTACTGATCAGTACGCAGATGCTGATGCTGCGCCATCACCTGTGGCTGCCACAGTGGCTGCTCAGCCGCACCATTCCAAAATCCCCGCTGATGCACGGGCTGAGCTGGATCGAAAAGCCCGCTGCACACCTCGACCGCTGGCTGCGCCCGCGCCTGGGGATCATGGTGTACCGCGCCGGCAGCCTCGCTACCGCCGGTATCTGCAGTGTCATCGCCCTGCTGCTGCCACTGATGGAAATCATCCCCTTCTCCGCCTCCCTGGCGGGTCTTGCACTGATCGCGTTTGGGCTGGCACTGGTGGCCCGCGACGGTGCCCTGGAGTTGCTGGCGTTTGCACTCACCGGCAGTGCCCTGGCGTTGATCCCCTATTACTTCTTTTGACGCTAAAGCTATCAAAACCAATACTCAGATAGCGCAGAGCAATCACACCCATTAAAATCAATAATTTTTATCAAGAACAGCAAGCCAATAGTATTTCCCCCGTACCCGATAACCCACGCCCGAAATAGATACCTGAAACAACGGGCAAACATTCTCTCAGGAGATAAGGAAATACCATGGCTAACTACATCAACAGCGAAATCAAACCCTTCAACGCCAAGGCATACCAGTCTGGTGACTTCTTCGATGTGTCTGACGCGGACCTGAAAGGCAAGTGGTCTGTGGTCTTCTTCTACCCGGCGGACTTCACCTTCGTATGCCCCACCGAGCTGGGCGACCTGGCGGACAACTACGCCGAATTCCAGAAGCTGGGCGTTGAGATCTACTCCGTCTCCACCGATACCCACTTCACCCACAAGGCGTGGCACGACACTTCCGACACCATCGGCAAGATCCAATTCCCGATGATCGGCGACCCCACCGGCACCATCACCCGCAACTTCGGTGTGATGATCGAGGAAGAAGGCATCGCGGATCGCGGCACTTTCGTGATCGACCCGGAAGGCAAGATCCAGATCGTTGAGATCAACGCCGGCGGTATCGGCCGCGACGCCCAGGACCTGCTGCGCAAGATCAAAGCCGCCCAGTACGTTGCCGCCCACCCGGGTGAAGTTTGCCCGGCCAAGTGGAAAGAAGGTGAAGAAACCCTCGCGCCTTCTCTGGATCTGGTAGGCAAAATTTAAGGCCCTCCATCTTCCCGGCAAATTCGAAGTACAGAGTTGCCGGGAAGGTGCTGATGCCGGGTACAACCTTGTGAGACCTTCTGCGAGAGGGACCTCGCAGAAGAGCCCCCATGGATGGGTTCACGGCGTGTCTCACAAGGTTGTACCCGGCAGCAGTGCCGCTACTGGACTTAATAAAGAACCACTAAAGAATTTCAGGACACACCGATGTTGGACGCAAACGTAAAGAAACAATTGGACACCTATCTGCAGAATATCGTCACTCCGATCCAGATCAGTGTGTCCGCCGACAGCAGCCCCAAGGCTGTTGAACTGAACACCCTCGCCAGTGAAATCGCCGGCCTCTCCAGCAAGATTGAATTGAAGCAGGAGAGCCGCAAGCGCACCCCGAGCATGGCCATCGCGCCCGCCGGAGAAACCCCGCGCGTCAGTTTCGCCGGCATCCCCATGGGACACGAATTCACCTCCCTGGTGCTCGCCCTGCTGCAAGCCGGCGGCCACCCGTCCAAAGCGGATCCGGAACTGCTGGAGCAGATCCGCAATATCCGGGGTGAATTCCACTTCGAAACCTATATCTCACTGTCTTGCCAGAATTGCCCGGACGTGGTCCAGGCGCTGAACCTGATGGCAAACCTGAACCCGAACATCACCCACGAGATGATCGACGGTGCCCTGTTCCAGGAAGAAGTGGACGAGCGCCAGATCATGGCGGTACCCGCGGTCTACCTGAACGGCGAGCACTTCGGCCAGGGCCGCATGGGGCTCGAAGAAATCGTGGCCAAAATTGATACCGGTGCCGAAGCGCGCAAGGCGGAAGAGCTGAACGAGCGCGCGCCCTACGACGTGCTGGTACTGGGCGGTGGCCCGGCCGGTGCCGCGGCAGCGATTTACGCGGCCCGCAAAGGCATCCGCACTGGCCTCGTGGCCGAGCGTTTCGGCGGCCAGGTGATGGATACCGTGGGTATCGAAAACTTTATTTCCGTGCCCTACACCGAAGGTCCGAAGCTGGCCGCCAGCCTCGAGCAACACGTAAAAGAGTACGGTGTGGACATCATCACCGGGCAACGTGCTGCCGAGCTCAAGCGCGACAAGCTGATCGAGCTGCAAATGGAGAGCGGCGCCACGCTGGCGAGCAAATCCGTTGTGCTTGCCACTGGTGCCCGCTGGCGCGAACTGGGGGTCCCCGGGGAAGCGGAATATAAAACCCGCGGCGTGGCTTACTGCCCACACTGTGACGGTCCCTTCTTCAAGGGCAAGCACGTGGCGGTGATCGGCGGTGGCAATTCCGGTATCGAGGCGGCCATCGATCTCGCGGGTATCGTCAAACACGTCACCGTGCTGGAATTCGCCGATACCCTGCGAGCGGACGAGGTGCTGGTGCGCAAGGCGCGCTCCATGCCCAACGTGGACATCATCACCAATGCCCAGACCACCGAAGTGCTCGGCGATGGCAGCAAGGTCAATGGCCTGCAGTACACCGATCGCGTCAGTGGCGAGAGCAGGAAGCTGGAACTGGCGGGCGTATTCGTGCAGATCGGCCTGGTACCGAACACCGAGTTCCTGAAGGACAGCGGGCTGGAAATGAACCGAGTCGGTGAGATCGAGATCGACAGCCGCGGTGCCACTTCCATTCCTGGCGTATTTGCCGCGGGCGATGCCACCACGGTGCCCTACAAGCAGATTGTGATCTCCATGGGCGCGGGCGCCACCGCCGCCCTGGGTGCCTTTGACCACCTGATCCGGACATCCGTCACCGATGACAGTGCGGGGGAACAGGCGGAATCTCTGTCACTGGCAAGCTGATCACCGAAGGTAGTTTTGACTTTCCCGTTTCAACCCGGGGTACTGGCCTCCCAGCGGTACCCCGCCTCTCCCCGATGGGCACCCCTCCCACCCATACTGGGAACCATCCTCAACCTTCAGCCGGCATCAGCCGGCTTTTTTTCTTCCCATTTTTTACTACCATTCGCAGACTTTCACTGGCCAGTAACCACAGTGACTGATAATGTTTCTCACCTGAAACCGATTGGTCGATTCTGGTCGACACAGTCTGCATATGGATCAAATCCCGGTCTCACTACCGAGTCTGAAACAGGAGAATCACCATGACTTTAAAGTCCATTGCCCTGGCATCCCTACTTGCCCTGCCTGTATCCGCGTTCGCTGACTGGCAGCTGGCCGGTGACGACTCCAGCGTAAACTTTGTTTCCGTGAAGAAGTCCACCATTGCTGAGACCCACTTTTTCAAGAGCCTGAGTGGCAGCATTTCCGATAGCGGCGATGCCAAGGTCACCATCGACCTGGCCAGTGTGGAAACCAATATCCCGATCCGCAATGAGCGGATGCAGAAGATGCTGTTCGAGACGGCGAAATTCGCCGAGGCGACAGTTTCCACCAGTGTGGATGCCGCGAAACTGAAGGCCCTGAAGCCCGGTCAGACCATGTCGGTGGACGCGGATGTTACTGTCGCGATCCACGGCGAGTCCAAAACCCACAAGGCCAAGCTTCATGTTACCGGCCTGGAAGGCGGCAGCCTGCTGGTCACCACCAAGGCGCCCATTCTGCTCAATGCCGGTGATTACAAGCTGCTCGAAGGTATCGAGAAGCTGCGCGAAGTGGCTGGCCTGGATAGCATCAGCCCGATGGTGCCGGTGACTACCAGTCTGGTCTTCGAGCAGAAATAACGGATCGTCGCCTCGAACCAGTTTCGAGGCGACGCCACTGCCGGTAAAGCCTCGCGAGACACGCCGTAGACCCATCCATGGGGGCTCTTCTGCGAGGTCCCTCTCGCAGAAGGTCTCGCGAGGCTTTACCGGCAGCGGCCCCTTCTCATCGACATTTCAGAAATTAACCGCAAGCAACGCAGTTCCTTGACGCTGCGCATCCCCACCAAAATCCGCTAGAATTCCCGCCTGAACGTTCCCATCAGGTAGACCCCCATGGCATCACTCCAGGATCAACTGCTCAAGGCAGGTCTGGTAGACGGCAAGAAAGCCAAGCAAATCAGCAAAGAAAAGCGCAAACAGAACAAAGTGGCCAAGAAATCTGGCGAGGTTCAGGTGGACGAGGCCAAACTGGCAGCGGAACAGGCCCGTGCAGCCAAAGTGGCCAAAGACCGGGAACTGAATGCCCAGCGTGAGGCGGCCGCCCAGGAAAAGGCCATTCAGGCTCAGGTCAAACAGCTGATCGAGCGCAACAAGCAGCCCAAGGGCGCCAACGGTAAAGACGATATTGCCTACCACTTCACCTTCGACAAGAAGGTAAAAAAAATCTATGTCTCCGCCGCGGTGCAGGACCACCTGATCGCAGGCCGGCTACTGATCGTCGGTGAGGGCGAACAGTTCGAGCTGGTGCCCAAGGTGGTGGCCGAAAAGATTGCCGAGCGCAATCCCGCCATGGTGGTGCAGCCACCGGAAAACAGCAGCGCAGCGCCGGACGAAGACGATCCCTATGCGGGCTATGAAATCCCCGATGACCTGATGTGGTAAGCGGACGCTCAGTGAGATGACAGACAGCGATCCGGTTATCGCCCAGGTCGAGCAGTGGCTGAATGAGGTCGTGGTGGGGCTGAACCTGTGCCCCTTTGCCCGCAAGCCGCTGCGCGCCGGGCAGATTCGTTACGTGGTGAGCGACGCAGCCGGGGAAAAGTGCACGGAAATTTTGCTGGAGGAGTTACTGCAGGAATTTCAGGTACTGGACCGCTGCACGGAAGAAGAGGTGGAAACCACCCTGCTGATCCTGCCCACCCAGCTGCAGGACTTTCACGATTACAACTTTTTCCTCGACGATGCCGAGTGGCTGTTGAAGCGGCAGGGCTACGAGGGTGTGTATCAGATCGCCAGCTTCCACCCCCACTACCAGTTTGCAGATACGCAACCGGACGATGCGGAAAACCTCACCAATCGCGCCCCCTACCCTATTTTGCATATTCTGCGCGAAGCGAGCCTGGAGCGCGGGCTAAAAAATTATCCGGACCCGGAATCCATTCCCCACAACAATATCCTGCGGGTGGAGTCGCTCACGGATAAGGAGAAAGAGCGGCTGTTTCCCTACCTGTTTTCCCCATAGCGAGCAGCCCGTTACTGTGGGCAACCATCGAAGTGGTCACGCAGCGTGGTAAATGCCTGGTACTGGGTGAAAAAAATCTTGCCCGACAACGCGTCTAAAAAGCCGCTTTTCGACAGGGCATCCATCACCGGCCCCTTGACCTCGGACAGGTGAAAGCAAATTCCCGAAGCCTTCAGTTGCGCATTGATGGATTCGAGGGTTTCCAGCGCACTCCAGTCGATTTCATTGATCGCGCTGCACATCAGAATCACATGCCGGACCTCCGGTGTCGCGGCAATATCGCCATACACTCGCTCCTCCAGAAATGCCGCGTTGGCAAACATCAGGCTTTCGTCCACCCGGATACTCAATATCTGCGGCAGGGTCCGCACCGGGTGACGCTGGATATTGCGGAAATGTTCTGTGCCTTCCACCAGCCCCACTTCCGCGATATGCGGTTTGGATGTCCGGTACAGGAACAGTACAACCGATGCCAGCACCCCACAGGACACCCCCACCTCCACGCCGAACAGGAGCGTAACCACGATGGTGACCAGCACTGCGAGAAAATCGCTGGGTGAGTACTGCCAGGTTTTTTTCAGAATGGAGAAGTCCACCAGAGACAGCACCGCAACGATAATGGTCGCCGCCAGAGTCGCCTTGGGCAGATAAAAGAGAAACGGTGTAAGAAACATGGCCGCCAGGGCGATACCGAAGGCGGTAAACACGCTAGCCATCTGAGTTTTTGCACCCGCATCAAAATTGACCACCGAGCGCGAGAAACCGCCAGTAACCGGAAAGCCTCCGGAAAATCCCGCAGCCATATTTGCCGCACCCAGCCCGATCAGCTCCTGGTTCATATCAATCTTCTGGCGGCGCTTGGCACCGAGGGTTTTGCCGACGGATACCGATTCCACATAGCCAATAATGGAAATCATCACCGCCGGTAGAAAGAGTTGTTGTACCAGCTCCAGGGATAAAATCGGCCACACAAACTGTGGAAGGCCACGGGGAATTTCTCCGACAAGATCAACCCCCTTTCCCTCCAGATCGAAACCACTGGCCAGAAGAATGGTGGCCACCACACCAACGACCGGCGCCGCCTTCACCAGCAATACGGCGGTATTTTTCGACACTGACAGCTGCTGCAGAAATCGCACCGCAGCACCGCGCGACCAGATCAGGAAACCTACAACCGACGCGCCCAAAACGAGTGAGTACACATTGACGCTTCCCAGACCGGAATACATCGACATCATCAGCTCGGGCAAATTGTCACCCTGCGCAGGGACACCCAGCAGATGTTTTAACTGACTGAAGGCGATCAGAATTCCCGATGCGGTAATAAACCCGGAGATCACCGGGTGGGACAGAAAATTGGCGAGGAACCCGAGGCGCAATACCCCAAGAAAAAACAGAAACAAACCGGACAATAATGCCAAGACCATTGCCGCCAGCAGATAGTCAGAAGTGTTCTGGGCCGCTACCTGACCGAGGGCCGCCGCACTCATCAGCGAAGCGACGGCAACGGGCCCTACCGACAGGGTGCGGCTGCTACCAAACAACGCATAGGCAACCAGTGGCGCGATACTCGCGTAGAGCCCCACTTCCGCCGGCAAACCCGCCAGCAGCGCATAGGCAAGGGATTGCGGAATCAACATGACGGTGACGATCAATGCAGCCGAGAGGTCCCTTTGTAACGCCCCCCGTGAATACTCGGGCAACCACTGCGCAGCAGGTATAAACTGGCTCAGAAACCGCCCCACGCCACGACCGAATACCCCTTTCACCCGACGAATTCCTCAGACAAAGTGCTGACCCGGATCAGTAGGTCACCAGCACACCAGTGATATCAAACCCGGCATTAGTGGCAGCCTGATGTAGTGCTTTCCTGTCGGCACCATTCAGGCAGCGCGCCGCTGCCCACAAGTTGCAGGAGCGGTTACCTGTGCGGCAGAAGGCGTGTACCTTCTTGCCACTGCTCAACAGCCTGGCGAATTCTTCGCTGTCGGCTGGCTGCATCTGTCCGCGGGAGAACGGGATGGCTACAAATGTCATGCCCGCAGCCGTTGCGGCGTTTTCCAGTTCGTTAAAACCGACGCTATCTTCGGCCTCGTGTTCCGGACGGTTGCACACAATCACTTCCACGCCCTGCGCGCTCAACTCGGCGAAGTCCTCGAGCGCAGGCTCTGCGGAAATACTGACCTGGGGATCCAGTGTTTTGCGCTCCATAGTTGTTTCCTCCACTGACTTGAAAAGCGCTCGAATGGCGTTCGAAAGGCGACAGCAAAAGGTCACTGCACCTTTCAATGGTGGTTAAAGTTTGTTGACCGGCACTTTCAGATACACGGTGCCATTGTCTTCCGCCGGCGGCATCTGGCCCGCGCGAATATTGACCTGGATGGACGGCAAAATCAGTCGAGGCATCCCCAGAGTGGCGTCGCGCTCGCGCCGCATCTTCACAAATTCATCCTCACGCACACCGTCGTGCAGATGAATATTTTTGCGCTTCTGGGTACCTACCGTGGTCTCGCATTGGTGCTCACGGGAACCGTTGGGCGGATAGTCGTGGCACATGAACATGCGGGTCTCTTCCGGTAACGACAGCAGCTTCCGCACAGACCGATACAGGGCGCGGGCATCACCGCCGGGGAAGTCACAGCGCGCACTGCCCACGTCCGGCAGGAACAGGGTGTCGCCCACAAACAGCGCGTCGCCTATCAGCCAGGCCATATCCGCCGGCGTGTGACCGGGAACATAGATGACCCGGGCTTCCAGATCACCGATTTTGAAAATATCGCCGTCATGGAACAGGTGATCGAACTGGGAGCCATCGACCAGAAACTCTTTTTCCAGGTTGAAAATATCGCGAAAGATACCCTGCACCTGGCGAATATGGTCGCCGATGGCGATCTTGCCTCCCAGCTGCTCGCGAATGAACGGCGCCGCAGACAGGTGATCGGCGTGGGCATGGGTCTCCAGTACCCATTCCACGGTCAGATTCTTATCGCGCACGAACTCAACCATTCTCTGGGCGCCGTCGGTGCTGGTACGCCCGGATGCCTGGTCAAAGTCAAGAACTGCATCAATGACCGCGGCACTGCCACCGGCTCGGTCATAGACCACATAGCTCCAGGTCTCGGTGTCATCATCGAGAAACGGTTGCACGAGTGGACGGAGATCTGCGGTAACCATGTCAGCGCCTCATAGATGATTTAGGAATATATCAATAACCATGAGAAATATATATTCCAACAATATACTTTTCAATATATTATTTTTTCCGTAACAGTTTGCCGTGGCTGCCGGGCAGCGCAAACGGTGCGCACTTAGCCTCACCCCAGCCCGAATCACCAAGTGGAACACCTAGAATGCCGGACCCAAGTGACCTACAGCTCGACAGAATGCGTGCCGCCGCAGGGGAAGCCTCGCAACTCCTGCGCTCGCTGGGCAATCCGGATCGCCTGCTCTTGCTCTGCCAGCTGTGTGAAGAGGAACTGAGCGTTGGAGAACTGGAGGAGCGACTGGATATCCGCCAGCCGAGCCTGTCACAGCAGCTGGGCGTATTGCGTCGGGAGGGTCTGGTCGCCACACGCAGGCAAGGCAAGCGGGTGTACTACCGGGTGGCTGACCCGAAGGTACTGACCCTGTTACAAACTTTGTATCAACTGTACTGCGCGGAGTAACTCACCACCATGAACATCGACTGGAATGCATTTACCCCCATATCCGCTCTCGCCGGCGGGGTGCTGATCGGGCTGGCCAGCGCCTGGTTGATCCTCGCAAACGGCCGTATCGCAGGAATTTCCGGGATTCTTGGCGGACTGATAAACCGCGAGCGCGGGCCTGAAGAACGAAGCAATCACGGCTGGCAGCTCGCCTTTATCCTCGGCCTTCTCGCGGGCCCCGGGGTCTGGGCACTGTTTCATGTGCTGCCCCCCATTGAAATCAATGCCAGCTACCCGGTGCTGGTTGCGGCCGGCCTGCTGGTGGGGCTCGGTACCCGCTATGCAGCCGGATGTACCAGCGGCCACGGTGTTTGCGGATTGTCGCGACTGTCGCCCAGGTCGCTGGCTGCCACCTTGACGTTTATGTGCGGCGGCTTCGCCACCGTTTTTATCGCGCGCCACCTACTGGGAGCCTGACGCCATGAATAAAGTAACGGTTTCCGCATTTGCTTCCGGGCTGATCTTCAGTGTCGGCCTGTTGCTTTCAGGTATGGCCAACCCGGAAAAGGTGCTCGGGTTTCTCGACCTGTTCGGTGCCTGGGACCCTTCCCTGGCGCTGGTAATGGGGGGCGCCATTGCGGTCGGCCTGCCCGCGTTTACACTGGCCAGAAAGCGCGAGCGCGCACTGCTCGGAGGGGAAATACATCTGCCCGCCAAACGCTCCCTCGACAGACGCCTGGTTCTCGGCAGCCTGGTTTTCGGAATTGGCTGGGGACTTGCCGGTTTCTGCCCGGGGCCAGGCATTGTCGCTACCGGCGCTCTGCAGCCGGGTGCGGCGGTATTTGTGCTCGCCATGCTGGCCGGGATGTTCGTCTTTCGTATTCTGGAGCAGCGCACCCACTGAGCGTAAATGGCACTGGCCTCTTCCAGATGGCAGGGGCTATGCTGATGGAATTCATGCGCCCTTCGGAGCAAGACTGCAAAACAGATGCGGGCAAACCGACTGATACCCTTCTGGCTGCGAAATTACCGCCGCCAGTGGCTCCTTTCTGACCTTACCGCGGCACTGGTGTCCGGCATGTTGCTGGTACCTCAGGGGCTCGCCTATGCGCTGTTGGCGGGGTTGCCACCACACGTGGGACTCTATGCCAGCCTGGTCCCACTGATTGCTTACGCCGTCTTCGGCAGCAGCAGCGCCATGTCGGTGGGCCCCGCCGCTGTCCTGTCGCTGATGACGGTTTCCGCACTCACTCCTATTGCCGCCATCGGCAGCCCCGAGTATATCGGCGCCGCCATCGTGCTCACCCTGCTCAGTGGTGTATTCCTGTTTGCCATGGGGCTGTTCAAACTGGGCGCGCTGTCCAACCTGCTGAGCCACCCGGTGATCAACGGTTTCGTGTCCGGAGCCGCGGCACTGATTATCGTGGGCCAGCTTCCCGCACTCCTTGGGGTCAAGGCAGACGGCGAAACCGCGTCGGTCAAGTTACTGCATGTAGTGGAGCACCTGCCGGATGCCCACCTGCCCACCATGGTGTTTGGTGTTGCCACCGCCGCAATCCTCATCGCCAGCCGCATCTGGTTACCCATGCTGCTGTATCGGCTCGGCGCACCAAAGCAACTGGCGCGACTGGGCGCGCGACTGATGCCGATGCTGTTGGTGCTCTGCGCCATCGGCCTTGTGCACTGGCTGAAACTCGGCGAAGAACTGGAGATCGTCGGCGACATCCCCGCGGGGCTGCCGCAGATTGTGGTCCCCGACTGGAACGGGCGCCTGGTCTTTCAGCTGCTGCTACCGGCTCTGATCATTGCCCTGCTCACCTTCGTGGAAAGCCTCTCCATCGCCCAGGCACTGGCCGCGCGGCGGGGGGAGCGCCTCAATGCGGATGGGGAATTACTCGGCCTCGGCGCTGCCAATATCACCAGTGGACTGTCTGGTGGCCTGCCGGTAGCAGGCAGTTTTTCGCGCACCGCGGTCAATGCCGAGGCCGGGGCCATCTCACCCCTGGCAGGTGTACTGGCTGCACTGGTCATGATCCCGGTGCTGCTGTACCTGACCGGACTGTTCAGTGAACTGCCGCTCACGGTGCTTGCGGCAATCATTATCGTGGCGGCGGCCAGCCTGTTCGACTTTCGCGGCTTTATCCATAACTGGCGCTACGACCGCACCGATGGCATCGCCATGCTGTGTACCTTTATCGGGGTACTGTTATTCGGGGTGGAAGTGGGCATCGCCCTGGGCATCGGCCTCTCGTTTGCCACCCTGATCTGGCGAAGCAGCCGCCCACATATTGCGGTGGTAGGCCGCGTACCCGGCACCGAACATTTCCGCAATGTGCTGCGCCACGATGTGGAAACCCAGAAAGACATTCTGTTTCTGCGCATCGATGAGAGTCTGTTTTTCAGTAATATCAGCGCCGTGGAAGACCGCCTGTTGAGCGAACTGAAACGTCATCCGGCAACCCGCGAGCTGGTGCTGATTCTGTCATCGGTCAGCCGTATCGACGGCACAGCACTGGAGCGCCTGCACCAGATCAACAAGGATCTGAGAAACCGTAACATCCGCCTGCACCTTTCCGAGGTAAAAGGGCCGGTGCTCGACCGGTTGAGCCGGTCCAAACTGTTGGAAAAACTGACCGGCCGTATTTTCCTCTCCTCGTATATTGCGGAACTGGCCCTGCGACACGGTGACGAGGGCGAGCCGATACCAGAGGACCCGGCATAAAAACTTGTACCCGCCACCCCTATACTGGCAATATATCCAGTACTCTTTTTTGGCGGTACACGAATTCATGTCAGGCGACCCAGCACAGCTCACGGAAGAGCAACAGGCCATTGCCAACCACCCGGGCGGTCACGCAAAAATAATTGCCGTGGCCGGTTCCGGCAAAACCACGGCACTACTGCACTATATCCAGAACCGGCTGAACGCGGGCGCGGACCCGCGGCGGATTCTGGTGGTGATGTACAACCGCAACGCCCGTGAAGATTTCAGTCGCCGCCTGCAGGCACTCTGTGGACCAAACGGCCCCGCGGTAAACACCTTTCACAGCCTCGGTTACCGCCTGTACCAGCGCATGATGGCCCGGGGCCAGCTTCCCCAGGCAAACCTGTCCCCCCTGCCCCAGTCCCTGGTGCAACTGCAGATATGGAAAGCCATCGAAGCCTGCGCGCCACCGGCGGAGCTGGAAGATATCCGTGCGCGTAAACAGTCTGAGACTGAAGCGGCGGAATTTTTTATCGATTTCACCAAAACCACTCTGGACGGCGATCTCAGCGCTTTTGACCGACTCAAGCTCGGCGACGAATACCGGTACTTTCTCAAGGTGTTTCGTCAGTTTGAGGACTGGCGCCGCGAGCAGCAGGCCGTCACCTACGCCGACCTGCTCTACGACCCGGCCATGCAACTCAAACTCAACCCGGAAATGGCCGAAGCCTACGGCAGTTTTTACCAGGAACTGCTGGTCGACGAATACCAGGACATCAATGAGGTTCAGCACTTCCTGCTGCGGGTACTGTACGGCAAATCCGGCAATGTGATTGCCATTGGCGACCCGGACCAGACCATTTACGAGTGGCGCGGTTCGCGGCCGGAGTTTCTGCTGCGCCTGTTCGACGGGGATTTCCCACCGTCCAATGTGTACCGCCTGAGCCGCACCTTCCGCTACGGGCACACGCTGTCGCTCGCCGCCAACCACTTTATCCAGAACAACCGCGAGCGCGCGGATATTTTCTGCGTCTCTGGCAACCCCGAAGCGGCGACATCAATCCAGCAGGTCAGCACGGCCAATGAGGGGAAATGGCTGGTGGAACACATCCGCCGCTGCCACAGGGAAAGCATCGACCTGGGCAATATCGCCGTACTGGTCAGGCTCTGGTCCCTCGCCGCACCACTGGAACTGGCACTGCTGGCCAACAATATTCCCTACCGCTCCGGCAGTCGCAACACGGTTCTCTCACGCCGGGAATTGCGCCCACTGTTCTGGAGCCTGAATATCGCCGCAGGCCGGTTTCGCGACCTGCCGGTTGCGCGCCGCGCAAAGGGCCTGTACGAATGGCTTACGGCTCCCCATGTGCGTATCGCACGCACAGTGCTGGAACCACTCTGTGAAGGACTTGCCCGGCAGGAAAAGGGCTGGGGTAAAACACTGCTGACACGGATTCCGGAGTCCCTGAGCCAACCCCAGAGCAAGCGATTGCGGCAACGGGCGGAACTGCTGATACAGGTAGAACAGTGGCGCGGCACAGCCGGGGAGCTGGTGCGCCGGCAGCTGGGCGAGCTGGACTTCCTGAGCGGTATTGCCGAAGACGCATTTAACCGGCAGCAGGCAGAAGAAAAACAGCAGACCATTCTGGCCTTCACCCAGTACCTCGATCAGTTGCGCCTGCCACCGCAGGAAGCCTTGGCCCACCTGCAACAGCTGCAGGAACAACACCAGAACGACAACACCCAGGATGCGTCAGACGATAGCGGGCATTCCGGCAACACTGAAAGAACGAAGGAAACACGCGGGCGTATCCAAATTACCACCATGCACCAGGCCAAGGGACTGGAGTGGGATCAGGTCATCATTCCCGGGCTTACCACCCACAATATGCCGTACCAGCCTCAGCGGGATTTCTCCACTCCCGCCTCCACGGAAAGCGAGCGCCGCTTGATGTATGTCGCCATGACCCGCGCGCGTAAGCAGCTGTTTCTGCTCACACCACCGCTGCCGACCGCTGCGGACAAGAAAGCCTCTGACAGTCTCGCGGAAGCGGAGCAAAAGCCGTCGCTGTTTCTGGATGAAATGCACCTGCCACTCAGCAATATACTGGGAAACTCTCTGAGTGAGCGGCCGGGAAATATCGACACCCAGGTACCGGTCACGCGACTGGCACTGCGCTACCTGGCTGCATGCGATTACAACCCGGATATCAATGCACCGCGCGCGGTATTAAAAAAACCTTTGGTGGGAGACGGGATACAACACCAGAAACTGGGTTACGGGCGAGTCATCAAATGGGAGGATGCGCGGGTCGAGATTCTGTTCAGCGATCGCCAGACCCGGCGCTTTGACTGGGACAAGCTGTCGCAGCACTTGTGCTGACCCTTCGGGACATCACTGCGCGACAGCTCGCTTTTCTATTCCGTTTCGGTGGAGTGGGCAAACTGCTGGCTGACATTGAAAAACAGCGGATACTCCTCGCCAGACTCCGGATCGCGCACCTGCATTTTGTCGTAGATACCCTGCTTGTCGTACACAATGGACTGGTCCAGAACCTGCAGCCCTTTGAGACGCACAAAGCCCCGTAATTCCGATGTGCTGATGGTCAGGAAGGCACTTTCCTGGCTTTTACCATCACCACTGTTTTCGATGGAAGTCATCAACCCTTCCACCATGTAACGGTGCTGGTCCTCGCGCTCAAACTCCCCCGCCTGCCCGCTGCACACCACACCAATCATGTGTGCCTCGAGACTCATATAGTTGTGGGCAAGCACTTTATCGACATTGCGCAGGCAATTATTAAAATCTGCCTGCTCCACCGAGCTGTAGGCTTCCGGCAATCCTTTCAGTTTCACACCGCCGTATGGGTTGTAGTCCGAAGACTCCACATAGGCTTTGCGCAGACGGTCGAAGTCGAGGGTAAAACTCAACTGGCGCGCTTCCTCCAGCAGCATCTGGTACTCACTCTGATTCTGCGCGCGCAATGCCGGGCTACCCTGCCCCTGCTGCGCCCCTTGCCCGCTACAGGCGACCAGCAGCGATATCAGCGACGCCACCGCACCAAACCGGAACAGGCCGATTTGGCTGGCTCGGGTTAACAAAGAGATGTCAGGTCGAAGAGTTGTCATTAGAGGCTTCCGTTGCGGGCTTGACCCGTAATCCAAACAGACTTTTTTGCTGGCTTTCCACCAGTTGGGTGCGCGGTCGCAGAAACTGCTTCAGAGTTTCCCGCTCCCACATCGCATCCTGATAACCCAGTTCCAGCAGCTCGCCGAGATAGGGTTTTTCAAATAACAGATAGCTCGCAGCCGACGCGCCCCCACCGGACGTTGTTGCACCAGTGGAGCGAAACAGCCACCGCAGCGTGGGCGGTAAATAACGCACCTTGCGCCCGGCAATGCGATCCAGACTCTGGCTCGGTTCAATCACTGCCGACTCCACAGCGCGCAGGGGCGCGAGTTCCGGCAGGACTTTTTCATCCACCGAGTTCAACAGTAAATTGACCCTGTCGAGGTGCTCAAGATCCCCCTCAAGACTGTCAATAAACGCCGCATTGAACAACTGGCCGCCAATTTGTGCAATCGACGGGGAATGTCGTGGTGCCTTGCGATGCTTACCCCAGTGTACCGGCGAACGGTTGTCCGACACGCCCACCACAAACACCCGGCTGGCGCCCAGATGCAGTGCCGGGCTGATCGGCGCCAGTTGACGCACCGCGCCATCACCAAAATAGGCATCGCCTATTTTTACCGACGGAAACAGTGTGGGGATCGCCGCAGAGGCCATCAGGTGATCGACGGTGAGGTGGGTGCGCTCTCCGCAACGGCGGAACCGGCGCCACTCCTGCAGTTCCTCGCTGCCCTGAAAAAAGCTGACCGACTCCCCCTCGTTATACGACATGGCGTTTACGCTGACCGCGCGCAGACGGCCCTCATCGATATTGCGCTGAATATTGCCGAAAGGAACCACTTCGGTCACCAGCTCGCGCAGCGGGCGGTTGTCCAATAGTGCCAGGGGCTTGTGCCGCGCGACCCCCTGATTGAACAGGGAGCGGGTGATGGTGAGCATATTGCCCAGCAAGCTGCTCCAGTTACTGTGGTAAATACGATCCACAGTCAGCCCCATCCAGAGGTCACACAAGCGCGCGACAGCCTCTTTGAATGTGCCCGGATGGGATGCGAGCAGCAGCGCGTTGACTGCCCCCGCCGAAGTACCGCAGATGATCTTGAACGGGTGCGGTTCGCTGTTCGGCGTCAGCTCCGCCAGCGCTTTCAATACGCCAACCTGATAAGCCGCGCGGGCACCACCTCCGGACAGAACCAGGGCGCCAGAATCGTGAGTAATGGGGGGTACCGGATTATCGACCGACAAAGTTTGCTACCAGATCATCAGGAATTAGGAACTTTATTTCGCAACCGTCTATTTTCTAGACAATTTATCCCAGATTAAATTTATTGTGGCTATTCAGCATAGCAGCTGAGGATAGCAGGGGCGACGGCCAGCGGCCGCTTGCGCGAGGCCGCAAAGTAGAATTGTGCGTGCAGATTCACATAACCGACCGAAATAGCGTCACCTGGTCATATCGACAACATAGCGCCCGATTCCGTGACCGCGGTGCAAGCGAGCCAGGAACTCCGGCGCCTGATCCAGGGAAATATCTTCGGCGATTCGCTCGAGCTGCTCGCCGATATACCAGGGCCCGGCCAACTTTTGCCACACATCGGCCTTCTTCTGTAATGGCAGCTCAACGCTGTCTACACCGAGCAGACTGATACCACGAAGAATAAACGGGAACACATTGGCCTGAAACTGGGCACCGGACGCCATACCGCAGGCCGCGACACCGCCACTGTATTTGAGGCACTTGATCACGTTGAACAGTGTCTCGCCGCCAACGGTGTCCACCGCCCAGGCCCACAGTGGCTTGGCAATAGCCTTATTGGCAAACGGTGCCAGCGTTTCGCGGTCCAGCACCTTCCAGGCGCCCAGGGATGTGAGAAACTCGGCGGATTCCAGCTTGCCGGTCACTGCCGCCACACGGAACCCCAGCTTGGCAAGAAGCGCAACGGCGATGGAGCCCACGCCACCGGTGGCACCGGTGACCAGCACCTCGCCGTCTTCCGGTTTGGCGCCCGCCTCCAACAGTTTTTCAACGCACAGAGCCGCGGTAAGCCCGGCGGTACCCAGAATCATCGACTCCCGCAGAGTGAGACCCTCCGGCAGTGGTGCCACCCACTGGGACGGCACCGATATACGCTCGGCAAACCCACCCGCCGTGTTCATACCCAGGTCATATCCGGTTACCAGCACCCGGGCCCCCGGGTGAAACTTGCCGCTGTCGTCGCGGATCACGGTACCGGCCGCATCGATACCCGGGGTATGGGGATACTCACGGGTGACTGCGCGATTGCCGAAGGCCGACAACGCGTCCTTGTAATTCAGCGATGAGTGCGACACGGCGATACGCACCGGATTCTGCGGCAGATCACTCATGGGCCGCTGCACGATACTCTGATCGTATTTTCCGGCCGCCACTTCTTCCACCAGCATGGCGCGGTAAAGTTGATCCGAATTATTTTGTTGTTCAGCAGCCATTCCCGCTACTTCCCTTCCAACTGAAATTGCCAGGTCCAGGAAAACTACTGGGCCTGATGACGCCAGGCTTCAAGCCGGGTAAACAGGCGTGAAAATGCGCCTTCAATTCCGAGCTGAGCAGCGATACCCATTTTACGGGCAATATTTTGCCGCTCTTTATATTCCACCTGATACAGGTCGGCGTTCGCCGCTCGTGAAGTGAGATACTCGTCAGAGGTCTTCAACTCATCAACCAGCGCCAGATCCAGCGCGCGCTGCCCGAACCAGACTTCGCCGGTCGCCACCTTGGCAATTTCCAGCTGCGGACGATACTCCTGCACAAAGTGCTGGAACAGGGTGTGAATTTCCTCGAGATCACTCTGGAATTTTTCTTTGCCTTCCGGCGTGTTCTCTCCAAACATGGTTACCGTGCGCTTGTATTCACCCGCGGTAAACAATTCGAAGTCCACGTCATTGCGCTGCAGCAGGCGATGGAAATTGGGCAGCTGCGCCACAACACCGATAGAGCCCAGCATGGCAAAAGGTGCGGCGAGAATGCGATCTGCCACGCACGCCATCATGTAGCCCCCGCTGGCTGCCACCTTGTCGACCACAATGGTCAGCTTGACGCCGGCACTGCGTACACGCGCCAATTGACTGGCAGCCAACCCGTAATTGGCCACCATGCCGCCGGGGCTTTCCAGACACACAACTACTTCATCGTCTTTGCCGGCAATCTGCAGTATCGCGGTAATTTCCTCGCGCAAATTGGACAGCGCACTCGCCTTGATATCGCCATCGAAATGCACCACAAACAAGCGCTTGCGTTTGCTGGCTTCAGCACCCAGCTCCGGTCCGTCACCTGCGGCCTGCACTTCACCTTCGACAGGCGCAGCCCCGGTTTCCGCGTCGGCTTCAGCCTGTTCCGGCACAGCGACTTCACGGGACTCCTCCTCGGATGCAACTTTTCCCTGAGCCTTGCGCGCCTTGGCTTGCGCTTTCAGCTCTGCCTTTCGCTGCTTCGCCTGGGCCTTGGCTTCCGCCTTTTTGTCCTTTTCCTGCTGCTTTCTACGCTCGGCGTAATCCGCATCGTCCATCACCGCTTCCAGCAGCGTCTCTTTCATATCCTCATAGCGATCATTCAGATGGGTCACGGCAATATGGCCGGGCTGCCGGTCTTTCATCTGTGCGCGATTGGCCACTATGAACCCGATTACCAGCAGCAGCGCCACCACAATGGTTACTACTTTGGCCAGAAATAATCCGTATTCGCTGAGAAATTCCACTCAATCCTCTCTTTTTTCTTTCCGCAGCCTCGCCGGATGCGGCCTTTTTAAAACCCGGCTCAACAATTGAATTACTGCCACTCGTTGAGCGCAGACTGTGCCTGTTGATTCAGAGGGCGCGCCAGCAGCCCGGTATGACTGATTCGCACTTCGTACACGGCACCGTCCTGCATTGGTAAAAAGGTAGCACTGCCGTACACCGCATCCACCATGGGCACACGATTGTCCATTTCACGCAGGAAATCCCACAGGTCAACGCCGTGAGTACTCTGTTCCAAAGCGTATACCGAGCGCTCTTTATTGCGCTCATCCTGAAGCGTCAAGTAACGACCGCTGAGACGATCGAGACGGTACGCAGGTTCTATTCCCCAGCGAGCGAGCGCACCTTTCCACTTCAGCATCCGCGCATCCAGCTGCCACTGATCGCCGTAGAGTTCGAACTCCTGGGAGATTCCGTCCTCATCAGCAAATTTGACCATGTAATGCTGCTTGCCCAAACGTTCAAACGAGACGGTACCCACACTGTGCTCATCGCCAAGATTGCGATAACTATAGACATCCAGCGCAACCAGTACGATCAGCAGAGCGCCGACCAACAACAACAGGCCCACCGAGCCGCGCAAAAAGCCCATCAGCCAGCTGCCGCGGAGCAATACCTTCCCGCCCCAGAACACCAGTAGCAGTGCGAGAAAGGCAATAGCAAAGGTGATAGCGATATACATTGTTTTAGCCTCTAGTCCGGCTTGCGTACGCGCATACTAAACGCATCAGCAAGTCCCGATAAACGTCCTGATCAACCGTCCTGAAAGTGTTTCCGCGGGCGGAATCTCCTGCGGAATTTCCGACCTGGTAAACCAGCGCGCTTCCATAATTTCGTCCTGGTCCGGACGCAGGGTCCCTCCAGTGACTTCAGCGAGATAGCCGATCATCAACTGACCTGGAAATGGCCAGGACTGAGTACCGACATAACGCAGCTGATCTGCACCCAACCCCACCTCAAGGCCCACTTCCTCTTGCGCCTCCCTGGCGACGGCCTGCTCGGCATTTTCACCGGGCTCAATAAATCCAGCCAGTGCGGTATGCAGTGCGTGACGGTGATGGGTATGGCGTGCCAGCAGACACTCGTCGCCCCGCACCAACAGCATGATGACACAGGGGGAAATACGCGGATACACGGCAAAGTCGCAGGAAACACAGGTCCTGGCACGATCCTTCGGGTGATATTCCGTTGGTCGACCACAGCGGCCGCAGAACCGGTGATCAAGATCCCAATTGGCAACCTGCATGGCGCGACCAATCAGGAAAAACAGGGGCTCACTGACGGTCCCCAGAAATGTACGTAACCCGCGCCACTCGCAGCCGGGTAGCTCAACCCGGATCGGCAAATAATGAACGGCACAGGGCTTACCTGCCCATTCTCCCAAGTAGTGCGTACTGAACTGAGCGGTGTCACCGGACGCTTCACGCACAGGCAGGGTTCGGTAAAGTGGACCCTGCGCACTGCATAGCACTTCTCCGTGGGATACCACGATGTGCCAGTGAAATTCCGGGTGGGGCAATACACTCGCCGCGGGGCTGAAATCAGACATTCAGTGGATTCTGCACTTGAATCATATCGCCAAGACTGTACCAGGGAGCCCGCTTCAGGCAACCTCTATCGGGTACCCGAGCGCCTCCAGGCTTTCTACGGCCAGGTCCAGGGACTGCATATCCACCTGTCGGTGGAGCTTCACCTCACCGAGATAGTACTCCAGGCTGATGATGGCATCTGCAAAAATCTCGAGTGACTGCTCCACCCCCGGAGCGACGGTTTTCTGATCAATCACTGCATCTACAAAGTGTGTCAGTCGCTCGACCACCGCCGCCGCGCGCCCCAGGCTCAATACCACCAGACCTCCACGCACACTATTCAGCGTGGTGGACACATTGCGGATATGACCGTGATCGAACCCGGATTCGGCATAGGAGGCCAGCGCGCGCTTGATAAGCGAGAGCCCGGCTTCTGCTTCTTTGAGCACGGCGAGCTCGGCTTCTTCAAGCTGACTGCGCTCCAGCGCAATGTCAGCCTGACCACTCTCATCCAGCTCGATGGTAGAGCGCTGGCGCATGGCCCGGATTGCACTGTCGACGGTAAGAATCTGGTTTGTTAACTGTTGCAGGGCGTTGTCTGCCGCCCGCCCACCCACCTGGGCGCAATTCTGATAGGCGGTAAGTGAGCCACCGAGATTTTCACCTATGCGGCGAAAGTTAAGCAGAATAAGTGTGTTGGAAATTCGGCGCAGGGTCTCGACCAGCCCGCCCTCGTCGTCGAGGCCAGTCATGCCGACCATTTCCGCGTCGTCGAGAAGGCGCCGCACACCGGAAAGCTCCTCCTCCAGCGCACTGGCGACAGCCGCAATCGCTGTGGCACCCGGACCACCGAGGCTCGCACGATCTCGCTCCAGCTCCGGCTCGCGATAGGCCAGCGGGCGCACACTGAAAACCTGCAGTAGCTTTTCACCCTGCCCCGATGGCCCTGCCAGAGCCAGCCAGTAGAGACATTCTTTTATCAGCACTGGGGGCGCAGGTTGGTCCAGCGCCGCATCCCCGTCCCGACAGATATTCCGCAACCGACGGTCGAGCATACTGAATACCATAACCCGCTGCCGGTTAACCAGCATCTCACGGCTGGCCATGGCCGCAATCGCCGCACCGGCAACCGACCAGAGCTTGCCATTGGGACGCCCCGCGCACACGCTGGCGATCCGCTGCAGGGCTCGTGCCATCATGGTGTAGGCGGGCCCGCGAGGCTTTCCTTTCAGCAGGGCCAGCAACCCCACCTGATACATATGGCGGAAGCGACGGACGAAAGTTTTGAGGTCTTCCGACAGTACCGCGGACGAGACAGCGCCCGGCACGGTAGCGTCGAGACGACAACGCAGGAAGTGACTTTCCGGTACCGGCGCCTGTGCGCGAGCCAGCCGCAGGCTATTGATATAAGGAACCAGTAATTCCGGACGCGGTGTAGCCCGACTCTGGATAAAATCCAGATAGCGGGTCATCACATAGAATGCGATACCGAGACTCTCGAGCAGTTCCTGCGGTGACTGCTGGCGATCCTGCAGCAGGTCACCCATTGCCGTCAGCATTTCCTGGGCAAGCAGCTCCGCTGCACTCAGTTGCACCATCTGCAATACGCCAGATACCTGGCGCAGCCCCTGAATACATTTCTCCAGAGCCAATTTATCGCCCTGATCCGCCGCGTACTGGTCCAGGTGGCCGGTCGCTCCTTCGATACTCGCAACCAGCTCGTCTTTTACCAGACTGACGGAGGTCAGGTTGATTTCGCGCAATCCACTCATTGCCTACACCACTGCAATTCTCGTTATTCTTTACTGCCAGCCAGCCAGTCGCCAACCGCGCACCCGTGCAAACCGCTCAATTTATACAAAACCGCAAAAGTGTCTAGATTAAATCACTCTGTTTCCACCGATCAATCGACAAAAATACACGGCCCCCGCTGGCCCGCAAAATCAATTGAACTTTCCATTGGAAAAAGGTAGCTTTGCCGCCGGTCCTCCCGGCGGTGTCGGCATGGGGGCTCACTGAGACCAAGGAAGTAGCAATAATGAACGCTCTGAATGACACCCTGCCAGTAGCCGGTGCCGGCATCGGCCGCGCATTTACCGACAATTTTCTCGGGGAGGCCCCAGACTGGTACAAGCTTACCATCGCCCTATTCCTGATCCTCAACCCGATTCTACTGTACACCACCTCCCCTTTCGTGACCGGGTGGGTTCTCATTGGTGAATTTATCTTCACCCTGGCCATGGCCCTGAAATGCTACCCGTTACAACCGGGCGGCCTGCTGGCGATCGAGGCTGTTCTCCTGGGGATGACCAGCAGCGAATCGGTGTTCCACGAAGTAACCGAAAACATCCAGGTCATCCTGCTACTGATGTTTATGGTGGCCGGCATCTACTTTATGAAGAGCCTGCTGCTATACGTGTTTACCAAGCTGCTGGTCACCGTGCGCTCCAAGTCCGTACTCTCGCTACTGTTCTGTGGTGTTTCTGCAGTACTCTCCGCGTTCCTTGATGCCCTGACGGTTACCGCAGTATTGATTGCGGTGGCCGTGGGTTTTTACGCGGTCTACCACAAGGTGGCCTCCAATCGTCAGGCGCACCCCGAACACGACCACTCAAGCGACGATGGAGTGGTGGAATACCACCGCTCCGACCTGGACCAGTTCCGAGCCTTCCTGCGCAGCCTCATTATGCACGGTGCAGTGGGCACCGCCCTCGGAGGCGTCTGTACACTGGTCGGCGAGCCGCAGAACCTGCTGATCGCGGAGAAAGCCGGCTGGGATTTCGTGCAATTTTTCACCTACATGGCACCGGTCACCATGCCCGCCTTTGCCGCCGGCCTGGCCACCTGCTTCTTGCTGGAAAAGAGCAAAATGTTCGGCTACGGCGCGAAACTGCCCGATGCCGTGCGCGAGGTACTTTCCAATTACGCCTCCGAACAGGAACGTAAACGCACCCAGCGCGATGTCGTTGAACTGTGGATTCAGGGCATAGTCGCCGCACTCCTGGTACTCGCACTGGCATTCCATGTGGCCGAAGTTGGCATCATTGGCCTGATGGTTATCGTGCTACTCACTGCCTTCAACGGCGTTATCCAGGAACCCCGGATTGGCCACGCCTTTGAAGAGGCGCTGCCTTTTACCGCCCTATTGGTGGTGTTTTTTGCGATCGTTGCCGTCATCCATGAGCAACACCTGTTTACCCCGGTAACGCACTTTGTACTGAGCCTCGAGCCGGAACAGCAGCCGGGCATGCTGTTTCTCGCCAATGGCATCCTGTCCATGATCAGTGACAACGTCTTTGTTGCTACCGTTTATATCAATGAAGTGAAGGATGCACTGACGGCGGGCGATATTACTCGTTCACATTTCGACAAGCTCGCGATTGCGATCAATACGGGCACCAACCTACCCAGTGTTGCTACGCCGAATGGCCAGGCGGCGTTTCTGTTTCTGCTGACTTCCGCCCTGGCGCCCCTGATCCGCCTGTCGTACGGTCGCATGGTAATCATGGCCCTGCCCTACACTGTCGTACTGACCGTCGTTGCACTAACCTGCGTGGTCTACGCAATCTGACTCGCAAACCACATCAAAAAAGGGGCCTCTGGCCCCTTCATTGATGTGGTGCAGATCTTACTCACCAGAAATGTTTACCGCCGGCCTTTTCCAGCTGCTCCAGAAATTCCTCGTGGGCCTGAAGCTCTTCGGCACTGGCCCTGACCACAGACAGCGGCGCCCGCTGCGCGCTTAATCGACGAATCGAGCCCGTTTCCTGTGCCTGGCTTTCCGGGTCATCGTCACTAGATGTATCATTTCCGGCGAGCGCGAGATCCGTTTGCCCACCGGTCATCATCAGATAGACATCAGCGAGAATCTCCGCATCCAGCAATGCGCCATGAAGATCCCGCTGCGAGTTGTCCACGAAATAGCGCTTACACAACGCGTCCAGATTATTTTTCTGGCCCGGGTGCTTTTCCCTTGCCAGCGCCAGGGTATCCAGCACCCCGCAGTGAACCGCTACACTCTGCCAACGCGGGCTCCCGAGCCGCTTTAACTCGGAATCAATAAAGCCCACATCGAACGGCGCATTGTGGATGACCAGTTCTGCACCGTCGCAGAAGGTCATGAATTCGTCCGCTACCTGGGAGAATACCGGCTTGTCGACGAGAAACTCATTGGTAATACCGTGAACCTCGATCGCACCGTCATCCACTTCCCGCTCGGGATTGATGTACTGGTGATAGTGACGACCGGTCAGCTTGCGATTTATCAGTTCAACGCAGCCAATTTCAATAATCCGGTGGCCGGACTTCGGATCCAGGCCGGTGGTTTCCGTATCCAGAACAATCTGACGCATGGTTTATGCCTCCCCCAACTCATCGATACCGCGATTGGCCAGCGCATCCGCGCGTTCGTTGCCCGGATCACCCGCATGCCCTTTGACCCAGTGCCAATGCACTTCGTGCTCACCGATCGCAGTATCCAGTTCCTGCCAGAGATCCGCATTTTTTACCGGCTTTTTCGCCGAGGTTTTCCAGCCATTTTTCTTCCAGTTGTGTATCCAACCGGTAATCCCCTGACGGACATACTGGGAGTCGGTATGCAGATCCACGCGGCAATGCTGATTTAAGGCATGCAAAGCCTGAATAGCCGCCATCAATTCCATACGGTTATTGGTTGTCAGCGATTCACCGCCGCACAGCTCTTTTTCCGCATCGCCGCTCATCAGCAATGCCCCCCAACCGCCCGGTCCGGGATTCCCCCGGCAAGCGCCGTCGGTGTATATAGTGACGTGTTTCAATTCGAGCCCGTTAAGAAATTATTCGGTTGAACACTGATGTCGACTGATCAGCGTTTGGTATCCCGACGGTATTTGCCAGGGCGGACCGGCTTGAGCCGATCCCGTGCAGCAACCCTAGGGCTGCTCGGAACGACACTCAAGGCAGGCTTTTTCTCACCCCGCCAATTGAGCTTGATGGTGCGCATTCGCGCCACTTCTTTGCGCGCGACTATGATGTAAAAGCCTCCCCACGGCAAGTGCCACCGGGTCCCCACACGCTCCATCCAGGAAGTCTTGGCCAGTAGATCTCCGTGCTTGAGCGGCAAGCGGAAAAAGCCGCGCTCTATCTCAGCGGGCTGCAAGTCCAACAGATTCATCCAGTCGGCAATGCGCGCAGCGCGCAATTGATTCCCCAACTGATAGGGACTTGAGGAGCGAAACAGGCGGGCCATCCCGAGCAGGGAGAATGGATTGAAACCAATTAGCACCATGTGACCACCGGGAATCAATACCCGCGCGGCTTCACGCAAGACCTGGTGAGGCTGAGGCGAAAAATCCAGAAGATGGTGCAGCACAGCAACGTCAATGGATTCCGACGGCAGCGGCAACTGCTCTAACTCCGCCATTGCCGCTGCCTGCCCTTCCGCGCACGGGCTTATTTTGAAACGGTGATTAATCCGGCTGCACGCCGCAAAATCCACTTGCCGGGCGACACTGGCCTGCATCAGGTGGTACCCGAACAAACCCTCCACCACCGGCTGCACCAGCGCCAATTGCTGGGTGAGAATTTCGCGCCCCAGTCCACTGTCGAACCAGTCGCTCAGCCCCGCACAGGATTCCGCGAGCGGAGATATGGGCGACTTTCCGCGAAAAAACAACGATCGCTTATCCGGCTTTTCCGGCATTCGCGTCATCTCCAGCTCCTTGATTGTTCTCGTAGGACATATTCTGCCCCCCTGCCGTCTGAGCCTCAGACTTCACAGTCACCACTTCCAGACCCCGCATTACTGCCTGCCAGCTTGGCTATGGTAGGGTTGCGCCAATCAACCTTAGGTTAGCGGGGACAGACAATGATCACAATCCACCCAATCCCGGCATTCACTGACAACTATATCTGGCATCTACGGCAGGGCGACGAACACTGGGTCGTTGACCCCGGCGATGCAGCGCCGGTAATGGCCGCCCTGCAGGGGAAGCGTTTGTCCGGCATCCTGCTTACTCACCACCATTTTGATCACACTGGCGGGGTTCCCGCACTGACCAGCGCATTTAACTGCCCCGTATACGGTCCGGCGACCATTGATGGGGTTACACACGCTTTAAATGACGGCGACCAGATTACCCTGATGGGCCGCAGCTGTGAAATCATCGCCGTACCCGGTCACACTCTTGACCACATCGCCCTGCTCATGCGGGACGCCGAAGAGCTTTACCTGTTCTGTGGCGACACTCTGTTTGCCGGTGGCTGCGGCCGCCTGTTCGAGGGCACCCCGGCACAAATGCACCACTCGCTGTCCCGGCTCAGCGCTTTACCCGCGCAAACACGGGTCTACTGCACCCATGAATACACCCTTGCCAACCTGGCATTCGCTCGGGCCGCAGAGCCTGACAACCGGGCGCTGATCGAGCGCCAGCGCGAAGCGCAGGCGCTTCGCGACAAAGGCGAGCCGACGCTCCCGTCCACCATAGAACTGGAACGAGCCACCAACCCCTTCCTCCGCACCGACCAACCCGGCATTCAGCGGCAGGCAGCAAGCCGCGGTGTGCAGATCGACGCGACCGCTGTGGATATTTTCGCCACTCTACGCCATTGGAAGGACGTTTTTTGACCAAATTCCATTGACCGGAACCAACAGCCCTCTTTAGAATCAGACAATTACAAATCAAAGCTCAAGCGCTTTATTTAGCGGCCCGATTCGGGGGTCTTTCGCAGTAGTGTTTTTCTACCGCCTCACGATCAGCCGGCGCCGCTCAGACCATATTGCGCAGTATAGAGCCACAAGATAACAACAGATCGCGGACACCATAATGGTTTATAAGAAGTTTGCCGTTGCGCTACTGGCAGCGGCCGTGGGGGCCTGCACGCAGATCGATTCTGCAACGCAAACCGCAAACTCCTCGCAGAATCACAACGCTCCTGATCTGGCCACACAAGCCAGCAGTGCAAGCGCCATCAGCCAGAACATCCTGAATGTGACCGAGCCCGCCCTGCCACCGGACGATATCTGGCAACGTCTTCGACAGGGATTCACCCTCGATCGTGAAACAAACCGTTCGAAGGTCAAGGATTACGTAAAATATTTTTCCTCCAACCAGGGCTATATGGCCAGGGTTACCGAGCGCTCCCGCCGCTACATCTTCCACGTGGCAGAGCAACTGGAACAGGACAACATTCCGCTGGAATTCGCCCTGCTCCCCATTGTTGAGAGTGCCTACGACCCCTTTGCCTACTCGCACGCGCAGGCATCCGGCATGTGGCAGTTTATTCCCGCCACCGGACGCTCCTTTGGCCTGCACCAGAACTGGTGGTATGACGGCCGCCGTGATGTGGTGGAATCCACCCGCGCCGCTTCCGAGTACTTCAATTACCTGTCCGCAAAATTCGACGGCGACTGGCTGCTGGTGCTGGCCGCATACAACGCCGGAGAAGGGACTGTTCGCCGAGCCCGGGAACGCAATGCCCGTCAGGGCAAGGGCACCAGTTTCTGGGACCTGAAGTTACCTCGCGAGACTCAGCGATACGTACCTCAATTACTGGCCCTTGCCGAAGTGGTATCGCGCTCAGACCACTACCGGGTCCCACTGCACGATGTTGGCAACGAGCCCTATTACGCGGCGGTCAATGTGGGCAGCCAAATTGATCTGGCACAGGCTGCCGAACTGGCTGGCGTGGAAATTGAAGAGCTGCATCTGCTGAACCCCGGGTTCAACCGCTGGGCCACAGACCCGGACGGAAACCACCGCCTGCTGGTACCCCGCGATAAAAGCGCTCGATTCATTGAAGCACTGGAGAAACTCCCTGCAGATCAACGTGTCAGCTGGCAACACTATCGGGTGGCCCGCGGAGACTCCCTGTCAGTGATTGCGCGCCGATACGAAACCACGATTGCAGCCATCCAACAGGCCAACAAACTGCGCGGCAGCAGCATTCGTGCTGGCCAGACACTGCTGATTCCCAGCGCGTCGGGCCCCAATGCGCAGTACGCCTACGCCATCGATCAACGGGTAAAGCGTCGCCAGAGCTCAGGCAAAGGCCAAAAAACCAATTATACCGTCCGCCCGGGCGACACCCTGTGGGGTATCGCACGCAAGCTTGATGTAAAGGTTCGTGAACTGGCCAGCTGGAACAGCATGGCACCGGGCGACACTCTGCGCCCGGGACGCAAGCTGGTCGCCTACAGTGACGACGGCAACAGCAGCAGCGACAGCCGTACCACACGCAAGCTCTCTTACCGAGTGCGCAACGGCGACTCTCTCTACCGCATCGCGCGGAAGTTTCGCATCGACATCAGCGACATCGTGCGCTGGAACAAAATCAGTAAAAATAGCTATCTGCAACCCGGGCAACGCCTGACGCTGTTCGTGGACAGCGCCAGTAACGGCTAAGCCTCCGCTCAACCATTCTTGCAGGCATAAAAAAACCGGCGAATATCGCCGGTTTTTTTATACGTAAACAATGCTTACCGCTACTGCTGCTCCGCGCTGAATACCTCAACATCAGCCCTGCTAGCCAGGTACTTCTGCACCGCTGCCAGCTCCGCAGTACCTTGCATGGAAGCCAGCTGCTGCAACAGCGCTTGCCGCTGCTCTTTGCTCTGACGGGACAGATCACCGGCACGCACCGCGCGCAACTGCACCACCACCACATCACCAGACGGCAAAGTAAACTGACCCAAAGTGCGCGCACCCGGACGCGGCTCACTCATGGTAAATGCCTGATTCACCACTTCACCGCGGGCACCAAAACCGCCACGACGGGTTTTATCGCTGGTTTCCAGAGTGAGTCCTTCCGACTCTGCCACAGCCGCGAGACCCTCGCCAGCACTGGCCTGCTCTTCAATCTGTTGCGCCTTGCTTGCCAGCTGCTCGCTTGCCTTTTTGCGTTTGAGGCTCTGAACAATTTCCGCTTTGACCTCTTCCAGCGGTTTCACACCCGCTTCTTTGTGCTCGATAACACGCAGTACCACTGCATGATTCTCGCTCAGATTCAGCACATCAGAGGTATTGCCATCTTCCAACACCTCCGGTGCGAATGCCGCAGAAATCACCTGACCTTCGCCAGCAATCCCGGGACCGCCCTGGCGGGAGAACAATGGAGATTTCTGTACACTCACACCCAGCTCTTCGGCGGGAGCTGCCAAGGTCTCTGCGTTGTACGCCAGGTCACCCAGACGGCTTACCGCATCAACAAAGTCACGTTCCGCTGCTGCATTCCGCAGACGGGCAGAAATTGCCGCTTCGCGCTCTTCAAAAGCGGGCGGCTCAGCGTCAGCGACTTCAATCAGCTTGATAAAGTGGGTACCACCATCGGTCTGTACCGGGCCGGACACTTCACCCACCTGCAGGTTCGCCAGGGCATCTTCGAACGCCTCCGGGAATACGTCCCCGGAAGTAAAGCCCACGTCACCGCCATCTTCGCTGGAAATGATGTCATCGGAAAATTCTTTAGCCAGCGCCTCAAAGGACTCGCCGGCACTCAGCTTTGACTGCACTTCCGCGATCTTCGCCTGAGCGGCCTCGTCATCACCCTCGACCAGAATATGTGCAGCATGGCGGCGCACATTCGCCTCGAAGCTTTTCACTTCCTGCTCATACTGAGCGCGTACATCCTGCTCGGACACATCAATATTCGCTGCAAACTGCTCGGGTGTAAGCTCTATGTATTCAATAGCTACCTGCTCCGGGCGCTGGAACGATTGCTGATTCTCGTCGTAATAGGTTTGCACCTCTTCATCCGCCACCTCAATGCCTTCCAGTAGCGGCGACGCAGAAAGCGTTACGTAATCGAAATCGCGCTCCTCCATGGACACTGCTACGATGTTTTCCGCATCAGTGCGTGTACTGAACGCAGTATCAGACACGCTGCTGATAAATTGCTGCATGACCATTTCCTGCTCCAGCAGCTGACGGAAACCCGCAGGGCTGTAACCCATACGGCGCAAGCCCTCACGGAACATTTGCTGGTCGAACTGGCCATTTACCTGAAAACCAGGCATCTGCACGATCTCTTTGTCCACGGCACCGGTGCTCATGGCCATGCCACTTTCCAGCGCTGCCTGGCGCATCACCGCGCTGTTGACCAGCTGCTGTAATACCGGGCCGCGCAGCTGCTCGTCGGTGAGCAGGTCACTGGGCACATTTTCGCCGTACTGGCTTTCAATCATCGCTCGACGGTTCTGGATCGCTCGCTGCAGATCCAGCTGGGAAATTTTCTCCCCGTTCACTTCCGCCACTTTGTCGGCCGAGCCGCCACTGGCACCGGTGAAGAAATCGATCCCACCGATCACCATGATAAATCCGAAAAACGCCGCAACGATAATAGCGGCCGTTCCCTTCAGGTTGTCACGCATGGACTGAAGCATATTCAGCTCCGAAATTAACTCTTGTCAGTACTCAGGTAGATCAACAATTATTGTTGTCTCGGCTTGTCTCGCAACGAGTGCGAGCGCCGATCAGGGTAAATACCCGTTTGATCCTGTTTACATTTTTTTCTTTCAGAAACAAAAAAGGCGCATCCAGATGATACGCCTCTTTGAAGCATTGCTTTTACAAGGCTTCTTAGTTCACCGCGTCTTTCAAAGCTTTACCAGCTTTGAAGTTCGGGATTTTTGCCGCAGCGATTTCGATCGGATCGCCGGTGCGCGGGTTGCGGCCGGTACGTGCAGCGCGCTCTTTAACAGCGAAGGTACCAAAGCCAACCAGAGCTACCTGATCGCCTTTTTTCAGTGCGTCAGTAATGCTATCTACCATAGCGTCCAGAGCGCGGCCAGCAGCTGCCTTTGGAATGTCGGCAGACGCGGCGATGGCTTCAATCAGTTCGGACTTATTCACGCTATATCCCTCTGTTCTTTTCTAGGTCTAAATGGTCTAAGTAACTAGATGTAGCATCCGGACAATGGATCCGGACGTCATTTCCAGGTGTCTTTTTCAGGTCTGTTGCAACCCCATTTTCAGAGGCGCAATCGTGCAATTTTTGCAGTCGATTTTGAATCGCCTGCGGCTCCCCCGCAGCGCAACAAGCCACGTTTTATACCAACTGCCTGTTGGTGGGTCAAGGAACCATGCGGCTTTGCGGGCAGTTGGACAATTTTGAACCGCTCTTGTTCAGTCAACCGCCGGCAAGTTCATTTTTTAACCTGCACCGGCAGCAAGCCGCGTACTCTACGCGACTTGCTGCCGAGGTTTCAATGGGTTTTTACTACTTGCTGAGCCGAAGTTCTGTCAGTGCGTTTGCACCGAGCGCCCGGAGCGCTCATCCGCCTGTTTTTGCAGCGCGGAATACTCTTCGTCACTGAGGGGGCTGGGCATGCTTTCCAGCGCATATTCGAGGACCTGATCAATCCATTTTACCGGTTTGATCACCAGATCCTGCTGGATATTGTCGGGGATATCCTTCAGATCGCGCTCGTTATCCCAGGGGATCAGTACGGTTTTGATACCGCCGCGATGGGCCGCCAACAGTTTTTCCTTCAAGCCGCCAATGCGCAACACTTCACCGCGCAGAGTAATTTCACCGGTCATGGCCACATCGGAGCGCACCGGAATATTGGTCAATACAGAGGCCAATACCGTGCACATGGCGATACCCGCCGAAGGACCGTCCTTCGGAGTCGCCCCTTCCGGCACGTGAATATGGATATCGCGGGTTTCATGAAAGTCCGGCGCTATACCCAGAGCCTGAGCGCGTGCACGGACTACCGTCAACGCGGCCTGAATGGACTCCTGCATTACATCGCCCAGGGAGCCAGTCTTGATCACCCGCCCCTTACCGGAAACCGCCGAAGACTCAATAGTAAGCAGCTCTCCGCCCACTTCGGTCCATGCCAGCCCGGTCACCTGGCCGATCTTGTTTTCCTCTTCCGCGCGGCCGTAATCAAACTTGCGCACCCCAAGAAGGTCTTCCAGCTGCTCCGGCTTGATCACCACTTTTTGGGTGGTGGCATTACGTACATGCTCGGTGACCACTTTGCGGCAGATTTTTGCCATCTCACGGTCAAGACCACGCACACCGGCTTCACGGGTGTAATAGCGCACCACATCCCGCACCGCTTCGTCTGCCAGCTCCAGCTCTTCGGGCTTCAGGCCCGCGGCCTTGCGCTGTTTTGGAATCAGGTAACGCTGAGCGATGTTCAGCTTTTCATCTTCGGTGTACCCCGGGATGCGGATCACTTCCATGCGGTCCAGCAAAGGACCAGGAATATTCATGGAGTTGGAGGTACAAACGAACATCACATCGGAGAGGTCGTAATCGACTTCCAGGTAGTGATCGTTGAACGATTTGTTCTGCTCCGGATCGAGCACTTCAAGCAGTGCAGAGGCTGGGTCACCGCGGTGATCCATGCCCATCTTGTCGATTTCATCCAACAGGAACAGCGGGTTTTTTACACCCACCTTGGAAATTTTCTGCACCAGTTTACCGGGCAGAGAACCGATATAGGTTCTGCGGTGGCCCCGGATTTCCGCTTCGTCGCGAACGCCACCGAGGGCCATACGCACGTATTTGCGATTGGTTGCGCGGGCGATGGATTCACCAAGCGAGGTTTTACCAACCCCGGGCGGACCAACGAGACAAAGGATTGGCCCTTTGACTTTTTTCACACGCTTTTGCACCGCGAGGTATTCCAGGATCCGCTCCTTAACCTCCTCCAGCCCGTAGTGATCTTTATTCAGAATTTCTTCTGCCTTGATCAGGTCGTGGCGCACGCGACTGGCCTTTTTCCAGGGCACGCTCAACATCCAGTCGATATAGCTGCGCAGTACAGAAGCTTCCGCAGACATAGGCGACATCATCTTCAGCTTGCCCAGTTCCGCGCGGGTTTTCTTTTCCGCTTCCGCTGACATGCCGGAGTCGGCGATCTTTTTTTCCAGCTCTTCAATTTCATTGGGCTCTTCGGTGATCTCGCCCAACTCTTTCTGAATCGCCTTCATTTGTTCGTTCAGATAGTACTCGCGCTGGCTCTTTTCCATCTGCTTTTTGACGCGGCCGCGAATACGCTTTTCGACCTGAATCAGGTCGATTTCAGAATCCATCAAACCCAGCAGGTGCTCGAGTCGCTCCTTTACGCTGATGGTTTCCAGCAACTCCTGCTTCTGCGGCAGGTCCAGGGACATGTGCGCAGCAATGGTATCGGCCAAACGACCCGGCTCATCAATACCGGACAGGGAAGTCATCACCTCGTTGGGAACTTTCTTGCTGACGCTGACGTACTGCTCGAACTGGGACATGGCCGAACGCACCAGCGCCTCGGCTTCTGCTTCTGGCAACTCCTCAGAATCAATCTGGGTAACCGTGGCGCGGTAGTGCCCCTCGCCTTCGGTGATCTCTTCCACCTTTACCCGGTGCCCCCCCTCAACCAGCACCTTGACGGTGCCGTCGGGCAGTTTTAGCAGCTGCAGCACGCTGGCTACAGTGCCCACACGATATACATCATCGGCACCCGGATCATCTTCCGATGCCTGGCGCTGTGCTACCAGCAACACCTGCTTGTCGCTGCGCATCGCGTCTTCAAGCGCATCAATGGATTTCTCCCGGCCGACAAACAGCGGGATCACCATGTGCGGATAAACCACCACATCTCTCAGTGGCAGCAGGGGATATTCGTTCAAGGTCTCGGATGGCTGGTCCATATAACTCCTCTCGGCCTTCGGGCGGTGACAACCGCCAGCTTGGCAGCGTATTCGTCATCGCAGACCACAATTCCTGGTGCGGTGTGCGGTACGGCTAGTGCCAGTTCAACAGCTAAAGTGGGGGCATACGGCAGAATAACAAGCCTGTGCCGTCTGGCGCAGCAAAATTAGTTTAATTCAGCGTATAGATTGATGGTCATAAAAGATGCAATTCCCGTGCATCAAACTTTAATAGCACAGAAAACTACGCAGAAACGGCGATATTCGAACAGTCGCCAGAGTGCATTTCCCCAGACATCAACAGGCACAAAAAAAGCCCCGTAGTGGGGCTTTTTCGTTGGAGCTACCTGGAACCAGTAGCCAGTGCCGATAGAGAGGTTTACTCCTCAGGAGCTGCCTTCTGGGGCTGCTCTGCCTGCTCATACACCAGCAGCGGCGCAGATTCACCCTTGATCACCGCCTCGTCAATCACCACTTTGGCGACATTCTCCATAGAGGGGATGTCGTACATGGTCTCCAGCAGTACCGATTCCATAATGGAACGCAGACCCCGGGCACCAGTTTTGCGCTCCATGGCCTTGGTGGCTACCGCGTCCAGAGCGTCGGGACGAAAGTCCAGCTCAACCCCTTCCATATCAAACAACTTGCCGTACTGCTTGGTCAGCGCATTGCGCGGCTCGGTCAAAATCTGCACCAGTGCCGCACGATTCAATTCTTCCAACGTAGCGGTAACTGGCAGACGACCTACAAACTCGGGAATCAGGCCATATCGCACCAGGTCTTCAGGCTCAAGATCCAACAGCACCTCACCGAAGTTGCTATTGGCGTCTTTGGACTTCACCTCCGCCGAGAAACCGATACCGCCCTTCTCGGAGCGATCGCGAATTACTTTATCCAGGCCGGCGAACGCTCCGCCACAGATAAACAGGATATTGGAAGTGTCCACCTGCAGGAATTCCTGCTGAGGGTGCTTGCGCCCACCCTGGGGGGGAACGGAAGCCACGGTACCCTCAATCAGCTTCAACAGTGCCTGCTGCACGCCCTCACCGGACACATCCCGGGTGATCGAGGGGTTGTCAGACTTGCGAGAAATCTTGTCGATTTCATCGATGTAGACAATGCCCTGCTGGGCTTTTTCCACATCGTAATCGCACTTCTGCAGCAGCTTCTGAATGATATTTTCAACATCCTCACCCACGTAACCCGCTTCGGTCAGCGTGGTCGCATCGGCAATGGTGAAGGGTACATTCAGCAGCCGCGCCAGGGTTTCAGCAAGCAGGGTTTTACCACTGCCAGTAGGACCAACCAGCAAAATATTGGACTTGCCCAGTTCCACTTCATCTTTGCCTTTGACACCTTTACTGGTGCGCAGACGCTTGTAGTGGTTGTATACCGCCACCGCGAGCACTTTTTTGGCGCGCGCCTGACCGATCACGTACTGATCGAGAATTTCGGTAATTTCCTGGGGGGTAGGCAGACGGGAGTCGTCGCCATCAACAGATTCCTGCACTTCTTCGCGGATGATGTCGGTGCAGAGTTCGACGCATTCGTCACAGATGTAAACAGAGGGGCCCGCGATCAGTTTGCGTACTTCCTGCTGGCTCTTGCCACAGAAGGAACAGTAAAGGAGTTTGCCGTTATCGTCTCCGCTGTTCTTTTCAGTCATCTAAGTACTCCGTGGTCTCATAGCCAGCCAAAACTCGGTGGCAAATAGGGTTCATATCCAAGATGCGGTCTTTTGGCAGGATTTTCAAGCTTTTTTATTCTCTCCTCCGGGCGGGGCTATAGCGCCGCCCTACGGCTTCTGCAACTCAGATTCAGAATCCGTAGGACAACACTCCCTGACCCTAAGGTATTTTAGGGTTTTGGTGCGCACAGAGCGCCGAACCGGTATTACTTACCCGGGCCCTGGCGATGCGCCAGCACGTCATCTACCAGACCATACTCCTTGGCCTCATCGGCGCTGAGGAAGCGGTCACGGTCGGTATCACGCTCGATATCCGCCACACTGCGGCCGGTATGATGGGCCATCAACTCGTTCAGGCGCGCGCGGATCTTCAGGATCTCCTGAGCGTGAATATGAATATCCGAGGCCTGCCCCTGCGCACCACCGCTGGGCTGGTGAATCATCACTCGGGAGTTCGGGGTGGCGTAGCGTTTGCCTTTCGCACCCGCAGTCAACAGGAAGGCGCCCATGCTGCAAGCCTGGCCAATACACATGGTGCTGACATCCGGCTTGATGAACTGCATGGTGTCATAAATGGACATGCCCGCAGTCACGGAACCACCCGGGGAATTGATGTACAGGTGGATATCTTTATCCGGATTTTCCGCCTCCAGAAACAACAGCTGCGCGACCACCAGGTTGGCCATGTGGTCTTCCACCGGACCTACCAGAAAAATCACGCGCTCTTTGAGCAGGCGGGAGTAGATATCAAATGAACGCTCCCCTCTGGCAGTCTGCTCCACCACCATGGGAACCAGGCCGCCGGTGGCGAGAATGTCTTTGGAATTAATGGGATTATCAAAATATGCCATGGATACGATGCTTCCTTTTTCGGCGTATTAGGCGGATCAGAACGCATGTGCTCAAAAAAGACACACTTCTGAAAAATTCGCTCAACCTGAGCTTAACTGCTCGACAGCAATAATGCCAGATTGACACAGGCGCCGTAGAAGGTGCTGTCGAACATTCAATACTCGCAAACAAAAACGGCCACCCGAAGGTGGCCGCTTTCAGCTGCTCGCGGGAGCGAATCAAGACTGCTTCTGCGGCTTAATCACGTCGTCGTAGCTGCTTTCAACGTCGCTGACTTTTGCCTTGTCCAGCACGAAGTCTACAACCTGATCTTCCAGTACTACGGACTCAACACCGGCCAGCAGTTCGCGGTTATTCAGGTAGTACTCAACCACCTCTTCCGGCTGCTGGTAGGTAGAAGCGAGCTCTTCCACTTTGGCTTTTACGCGGTCGGCGTCAACGGAAAGCTTGTTTTCCTTGACGATTTCACCAACCACCAGACCCAGCACAACGCGGCGCTTGGCCTGATCTTCAAACATGGTGTCCGGCAGCATTTTTGCCGCGTCTTCCGGCTTGATCTGACCGCCGAACTGCTGAACCATCTGGCCGCGCAGGGTTTGCACTTCGCCAGCAACCAGTGCTGCCGGAATTTCTACCTGATGCTTTTCGAACAGCTGATCCATGACCTGAGTCTTGACCTTGTTCAGAGCAGCATTTTTCAGTTCGCGCTGCATGTTGCCACGCACTTCTTCGCGGAACTTCTCTTCACCGCCCTCTTCAACGCCGTAACCGGCGAAGAATTCGTCGTTCAGTTCTGGCAGTTCAGGCTTTTCAGAAGCGGTTACCTTGATGGTGAATACCGCAGCCGCACCTTTCAGGTTTTCAGCTTGGTAATCTTCCGGGAAAGTGACTTCCACTTCTTTCTCTTCACCGGGCTTCATGCCGATGATGCCGTCTTCGAAGCCAGGAATCATGTTGCCGGAACCCAGTACCAGCTGCTGACCTTCGGCTTTGCCGCCTTCGAATTCTTCACCGTCTTTGCGGCCAACGAAATCGATGGTCACGCGGTCGCCCTTCTGGGCTTTACGCTTGGTTTCTTTCCAGCTGGACTGCTGCTTGCGCAGCACGTCGATCATGTTGTCCACGTCCGCGTCAGTTACTTCAGCGGTCGGGCGCTCAACGGTAACCTCAGACAGGTCAGCCAGCTCCACTTCCGGGTACACTTCGAAAGTCGCTACGTATTCCAGGTTTTCACCTTCGGTGACGTTTTTGGCTTCGATGCTCGGCTGGCCAGCCGGCTTAACCTGCTCTTTCTGAACCGCGTCGTAGAAGGAGCGGCTCATTACTTCGCCCAGAACTTCCTGACGAACACCAGCACCAAAACGCTGACGCACAACCTTCATCGGCACCTTGCCTTTACGGAAGCCGTTGATGCGCACGGTCTTGGCCGCTTGCTGAAGGCGCTTGTCTACTTCCTTATCAACCACTTCTGCCGGCAGATTGACAGTTAAGCGACGTTCCAGACCGGAAGTTGTTTCGATGGAAACCTGCATGTTAATCCTCGTGAGACTCTTCTCTTCACTGAATGCCGGACTACGGGAATGCATGCCCGCCACCAGCGATTAGCGTTGTGCCGAGTTTATTCGGCCGCCAAATACAAACAGCCCGCGCCACTGCCTCCTCACCCTGCGCGCCTGAGGCTTGCGCAAAGGAGGTGCCGAATGAGCACGGACTGCAAAATTCCTAGTTGGTGGGGACGGAGAGACTTGAACTCTCACACCTTGCGGCACCAGAACCTAAATCTGGCGTGTCTACCAATTCCACCACGTCCCCAACGTCATGCTCGCCGGTAACCCTTTGATTTCCCTGCATTTTTAGAGGAAAACAGGTTGCACGTCCAGCGAGGGGAGCAGATTGTGCCACAGCGGGCACAGGGCTTCAATAAGTACGCCCAAAACAATCGGGGCGCCCGCAGGCGCCCCGATCTATCGCGTCAGTCGTTGCGACTTACACGCGCTCGACAATGGTGGTAATCCCCTGCCCCAGACCAATACACATGGTCGAGACACCGAGGTCGCCGCCTTCGTTTTGCATGACCGACAACAGCGTGCCGGTGATCCGCACACCGGAACAGCCAAACGGGTGCCCCAGGGCGATAGCGCCGCCGTAAAGGTTTACCTTGTCGTCCATTACGTCCAGCAGGTTCAGGTCCTTCAACACCGGCAGCGCCTGCGCCGCAAAGGCCTCATTAAGCTCTACCTTATCGATATCCTCGATGGTTAGGCCGGCACGCTTCAGTGCGTTCTGAGTGGACGGTACCGGGCCGTAACCCATAATGGACGGATCCACACCCGCCAGGGCCATCTCGCGCACCTTGGCGATCGGCGTCAGGCCAAGGGCCTGGGCACGCTCGGCAGACATCACCAACATGACGGAAGCGCCGTCGGTAATCTGCGAGGAGGTGCCCGCGGTTACCTGACCGTGCTTCGGGTCAAACGCTGGCTTCAGTTGTGCCAAGCCTTCCGCAGTAGTGTCCGGGCGAATGGTCTGATCGGTTTCCACCAGAATCGGTACACCATCTTCGTCGTGACCTTCGATCGCGATGATTTCACGATTGAACTTGCCTTCTTTAGTCGCCTTCGCAGCTAACTGGTGAGAACGGGCACCGAACTCGTCCATCTGCTGACGCTGGATGCCGTGCATCATCGCCAGATATTCGGCGGTCATACCCATGGAACCGGCAGCCTTGGCCATATTGCGGCCCAGCATCGGGTTGGGGCTCACATGTTCCATCATGTTCAGGTGACCCATGTGCTCCACACCGCCCACCACATACACATCACCAACACCGGCCTGGATATTCGCCGCTGCAGTGTGCAGCGCCGACATAGAGGAGCCGCACAGACGGTTTACGGTCTGCGCCGGAATGGTGTGGGGCAGGCCCGCGCGCAGCAGAATAAACCGCGCCACATTGAAGCCCTGCTCGTCGCGCTGCATCACACAGCCCCAGATCAGGTCATCAATTTCTTTCGGGTCCAGCTTGTCATTGCGCTGCAGGAATTTTTTCAGCAGTTCCGCGGACATATCGTCCGCACGCACGTTGCGGTAAACACCGTTCTTGGATCGACCCATGGCGGTACGCGCATAGTCGACGATTACGGCATCTCTAGGATTCAGACTCATGGAAACTCTCCTTACTTGTCGCCGTAGTAGGTTTTGCCGCTGGCAGCCATTTCACGCATACCTTTGGTCGGCTCGTACAGCGGACCCAGGTCACTGTGCTTCTCGGCCATCTTCACGAAGGTGTCCAGACCAATGCTGTCCAACCAGGCGAAGATGCCACCGCGGAACGGCGGGAAGCCGATGCCGTAAATCAGTGCCATGTCGGCTTCCGCCGGAGAGCTCACGATACCCTCTTCCAGACAGCGCGCCAGTTCGGTCGCCATCGGCACCATCATACGCTCAATGATTTCGTCGTTTTCAAATTCGCGACGGTCAGCAGCGTGGGGCTTGAGCAGTTCGTAAGCCTCTTCGGTAGCGACTTTTTTCGGGCGACCTTTTTTATCTTCTTCGTAAACGTAGAAGCCTTTGCCGTTTTTCTGGCCGTAGCGACCCGCTTCGTACATCACATCGGAAGCCGCGGTAAAGGTTTTACCCATACGCTCCGGGAAGCCTTCCGCCATTACCTGCTCAGCGTGTACACCGGTATCGATGCCAACCACATCCATCAGGTAAGCCGGGCCCATCGGCCAGCCCCAGCGCTCCATGACCTTATCGACGGCCTGGAAGTCCGCACCGTCGCGCACCAGCATGGCGAAGCCCGCGAAGTACGGAAACAGCACGCGGTTAACCAGGAATCCGGGGCAGTCACGCACCACGATGGCTTTCTTGCCCATCTTGTTGGCATAAGCCACAACCCGTGCAATAGCGGTTTCGGACGTTTTCTCACCGCGAATCACTTCCACCAGCGGCATTTTATGTACCGGGTTGAAGAAGTGCATACCGAGGAAATTTTCCGGACGGGACAGCGGCTCGGCCAGGGTATCGATAGAGATGGTAGAGGTGTTGGACGCGATCACCGTATCGTCTGAAACCTTGGTTTCCACTTCTTTCAGCACCGCGTGCTTTACCTTGGGGTTTTCCACCACGGCTTCGACAACAATATCAACATCATCGAATCCGTCGTAGCTCAGGGTCGGCTCAATGCGATTCAGCGTCTCCGCCATTTTGGCGGGGGTCATACGGCCACGATCGACCAGCTTAGTGAGCAGTTTGCCCGCTTCTTTCAGACCCAGGTCGATACCGTCCTGAGCAATATCCTTCATTTTGATCGGCGTACCTTTATAGGCAGACTGGTAGGCAATACCACCGCCCATAATGCCGGCACCCAGTACTGCGGCGCGCTCAATATCCTTATCGGACTTTTTCTCCCAGCCTTTTGCCACTTTGCCAACTTTCTGATCATTCAGAAACAGTCCCACCAGAGATTTGGCGGTTTCGGTCTGGGCGCTGGCAATAAATTGCTGCTGCTCGATTTTCAGTGCTTCGTCGCGATCGACTTTGTAGCCCTGCTCGATGGAAGTCACCGCATTGACCGGAGACGGGTAATTGCGACCGGCCTGCTGACCAACAAACGCCTTGGTGGTAAAGAAGGCCATCAGCGCTTCAGTGTCGTTCAGCGGAATCGGAGACTTTTTGTTCTCGCGACGCTGCATGTAATCCAGCTCGCCAGCGATGGCGCGGCCAAGCAATTTCAGTGCGGCGTCTTTCAGTTTGTCGGTAGGAACAACAGCATCCACCGCGTGGGCAGTCAGTGCCGCGTCCGGGCGCTGCTCTTTACCGGCGGCGATCCACTCGGCCGCCACGTCCACGCCAACCACGCGCGGCAGGCGCACGGTGCCACCCCAGCCCGGGATTAGGCCCAGCTTCACTTCCGGCAAGCCAACTTTGGCCTTGTCGCCCATTAGACGGAAATCACAACCCAGGCAGACTTCGAAGCCGCCACCCAGCGCGTAACCGTTGATCGCCACTGCGGTGGGGAACGGGAGGTCTTCCAGGCGGTTGATGTTCTCGTTGTTTTTGTTCATCAGCTCGGCGATGCCTTCCGGACCCGCGGAGAAAGCTCCGCCGAATTCGGTAATGTCGGCACCGACGATAAATACATTCTTGCCACTGGTCAGCAGCAGACCTTTGATATCGCCCGCTCTTTCAATCGCATCCAGAGCGTCGGAAAATTCCGATACCGTGAGACGATTGAATTTGTTGACGGATTCGCCTTCCAGATCGAATTTCAGTTCCGCGATGCCGTTGTCCAGCATCTGCACGGATAGCGCTTTGCCACTAAATAACATTATTGACCTCATTGATTGGTGACCCGGTGTCATTGCGGTCAATGTACCGGTCCGGGGGTCGGGTTGTGCAAGACTGAGATTGGACTCGCCGCAAACAGCGTGCGGCGAATGTGTTGCCGGTTGATGACGCACTGTCCGAAATCAGTCAACGCGCCAAGTATAGCCAGATTCAAACGTGTGTTTGAATACCATTTCTGCCATATCCACTGTCCGGTTTGGTGCATACGAGTGCAAATATTGTGGTCACGCACGGATTCCGATCAAAATTTGACCCGCTCGTTCACAAACCGGGAATTATTTTCTCTATGAGCACCACCCCGACAACGGCGGTGTGCGCAGCAAGCATAGCGGGAAATAGGGAGGACAGTGTGGAGAGGTCGCCTGGATATTCGGTCGAAACCGGTCAGCATTTACTGGGGCGGCACAGGCCTTCAACAGAAGACATGTGCCGCTACCGAATCAGACCATATCCGCGAAGGGGTTCTCGGCGTCCAGGGAAATGGCACCAGCGCCACCAGGCAGGGTCAGGTTGTGCGCATCCATTTCGATAGCAGACTCCTCGATCAGACCCTCACCGAATCGATAGATGGCGTTGAGGTCGCCACGACTTGCCTTGGCGTCATAAGCGGCGGACTGCTCGGCAACGGCTTCGTTGCGCTTCTGATAGGCGGTAAACGCCGCCTGACCGTGGCGCTTGGCCAGCATACGCTCGGTGATATGAGGCGCGAGCACGCTGGCGGTTGCATTATTGCCACCGAAACCCTTGGAATTCAGGAAGGCGACATCCAGAGATTTGGGGTCGCGCTCAACATGACTCATGGACAGCGCCAGGTGTTCGTGATGCACATCGTCCGCAATCCGATCGATGGTGGTGATACCCGGCAAAATACCGCGATCAAACATGCCCAGACTGGTAATCAGCTGATCGCCACTGGCAGCCGCCACGGTGTGACCCACAAAAGCTTTCACCGCACATACCGGCCAACCTTCAATACCGAAAGCGCCGGCCAGGCGGTCAAAAATCGCCGATTCCGTCACCCGGTTCTGCGGGGTGCTGGAACCGTGCGCCTGCACGAAGCTGCGCTGGCGAAGGCTTTCGTCACCGAGAATTGCACGGACCTCTGCCATGGCGCGGGCCACGGTCAGGTAATTGCCCGGCCCCGGCGCGGAAATGGATTTCTTGGGCCCGTCCGCATTCACAAACACGTTGGCAACGGCACCGTGAATGGGCGCACCGAGCTCCAGGGCCAGCTCATCGTCCATCAACACCACCCACTGACTGCCCTCACCCAGGGTGAAACCACAGTTGTCGCCAAATGGGCGGCTGGCGCGGCGGAAATCGATGTTGTCGCCGAAGATTTTGCGCAGGCCATCCAGGTTCGCCAGTGCACCCATGGTGGCGTAGCCGTCCACCACTTCCGGCACCAGCGGCGCCTCCGCAGCGCCCACCACCGCAACGCGGGCGCGGCCACAGCGAATGTCTTCCACCGCGGAGCGCAAGTTGTAGAGGTAAGAAGCGCAGGCACCGGCAATCGCACCAGTGGTACCGAAGCTACCGAGCACATACGCATTGACGAAGTCTGCCGGCATACTGGTAAGGCCCAGGGCCAGCTGCTTGGAGCTGACGCGACCACCGCGCAGACGCGACTGCAGCAGTCCACCATTGCCATTGGTATCCAGCTGGCTCATGGCAGAGCTGGCATAGACGGAAATATTATCGGGTCCGACCCTTTCAGCCACCTTGTCCCAGTCGATGCCCAGAGACTGCACCGCGTCGGAGGCACCGAGAATCGCAAGCTGCAGGCCGCGGGGGTGGAAGCGGGAATTGTATTGCTCCCCGGGCTCAAAACCCGTGGGCAGCTGGCCCGCGGAGGCCACCGCAATCTCCCGGTGGCTATCAAGCATCACTGACAGGCTGCCGGCGCGGACCTTAACCTTGCCAGTTTCAAGGGTTTCTATCTGCCAGTCGGCGGGCAGCGGATTGGGCAGCTGGCGGGCGGACATTTCGAAGGTAAAGCCGCCATCACTGGACAGTGATGCCGGTTGATGAAAGTGGCACTGGCGGTAATCGTAGAAGCGGGATTCGAGCTCCCGCACCAGGGTGCCATTCAGCACCTGCTGCTCGAGCTCTGCACTCAATGGCCCCCTCGCATCATCGCCCGTGCGCAACCCCATCAAAGCGGCCAGATCGGACAGCACATCGGTGCGCTCCTCAACCCCGAGACGATCCAACACCACGCGCTTGTAGCCGCGATGAAAGGAACTGCGACCAGCGGGATTGAATCCCCCAAACGCAGTAATAACGGGTAGGCGCTGCATCCTGACCTCCAGCCTGATACGGAAATACGAAACGAAATGACCCGATAAATTCGGATGAGCGTCAGTTTAGGGGCTGGCGATTCGGCCTCGTTATGGGCATACTGGCCAGCAATTTTGACCATCTGGCCATTGGCTCCGGGGTGACCCTCCCATGGCAATGGCGCCAGCTTCCGTGGCCGCAGGTATCTGGCGGCGAACGGATTGGATCTCCCCGGAAACCCACCGGTTCCGTTGCGAGTTACACCAGAAAGCCGCAGTAGCGAGTTACCCCAGAGAGTTACCCCATGCCCACCGTTACCTTCCTGCTGATCGACCAGATGCTTTCCACAGGCACCATGCTACCCCTCGAGATGCTGCGCGGGGCGGAGAGCCGGGCCAGGGCCGAGGGAAAGTCCTCGCCCCTTAAACTGGTCACAGCCAGCATCGATGGCGCCCCGGTCAGGTCGCGCTCTGGATTCAGTCTGGCACCCGACCTGGCACTCGCCCAAGTACCCGACAGCGATATCATCTACTTGCCCGCGCTCTGGCGTAATCCGCGCCCGGCACTCAAACGCAGCCAGCCCCTTCTGGATTGGCTGAACGACCAGGCCGAAAAAGGCGCTGCCATAAGTGCTGTTGGCACCGGTGTCTGTTTTCTTGCCGAGGCTGGATTACTGGATGGCAAGCCGGCTACTACGCACTGGCACTACTTTGAGCGATTTGCCGCCGACTACCCGGAGGTAAAGCTAAAACGCCAGTATTTCATCACTCAGGCTGACAAACTGTTTTGCGCAGCCAGCGTAAACGCACTGGCCGATGTCACCGTGCACCTGATTCGCCAGCTCTACGGCCCCTCGGTTGCGAGCCATGTAGAACGCAACTTCTCCCACGAAATTCGCAGACCCTTTGAAGAAATCGCCTATTCCGAAGGCGCGGTGCACCTGCACCCGGATGAAGAAATCGTGCAGGCACAGACCTGGCTCAAGCAGCACTGCAGTGAAGACGTGAAATTGAGTGAGGTGGCAAAAACATTCGACATGAGCGTGCGCTCATTCAACCGTCGCTTCAAGCTGGCCACCGGACAGACACCGCTGCAATACCTGCAAAATGTGCGTGTTGATATGGCCCGGGAGCTGCTTCAGTCCAGCAATTTATCGGTCAATGAAATTGCTGAGAAAGTGGGCTACCAGGATATGGGGCATTTTACTGCCCTGTTTAAAAAATTTCTGTCCACCACCCCGAGTGAATACCGGACTACGGTGCGAGCAAAACTATTCCGGGTTAACACCTGATGATTCGAGTGCGCACCTGACACGCCAGGCAATCACATACACACTCAGTCCCGTCGCCGCAGGAAAATCACATCGGAGCCAATAATTTCAAGATCCGCATCCAGGTGCTTCGCCAACCAGGAAAATGTCTCGGCACAGAAGAAACTGATGTGGGTGGGATCGCGAATATAGTGCCAGCTGGCAAAGCGCTCACGGGAAAGCACCAACTTGGTCATCAGCGCAAGCATCCCGCCCCGATTGACTCGCCGCCACAACGCCTCAATTACTTCACCCGGGGCACTCAGGTGCTCCACCACTTCGGTACTGACAATAAAATCATAGGACCGCTCCAGCACGGAAGTATCAGGCTGATAATAAAGATCGTAGGTCGTCATTTTGTGGCCGGCACGTTCCAGCAGACTAGCCAGTAACGGCGCCGGGCCACAGCCAAAATCCAGTCCTGTCGATCCGTTTGGCAAGGCGGAGATCAACGGTTCGGCACAACGACTAAGAAACCGCTCGTAACCAGAATCCTGCAGATTGTTTTCGTGCAGATCGTAATAGGCTTTTTCTTCAACGGGGGAAAGGTGAAATTGCGGAGGGACATACACTAGCGCACAGCGAGTGCACTGGTAGTACCGGCGCAAACCATCATCATCGACATCTTCGCGAACTTTTTTGCGGCGATCACGATGGTAGAGAAACGGCTGTGCCGCCCGGAGGCGGCACAGGGGGCAGGTGCCAGGAGGCTCCTGCCGGTCTACTTCAGGTTTTTGTGAGGTCACAATCAGGCGGCTTGCTCGCCCTTCTCCTGTTGTCCCTCTGCTGCAACGGCCTTCGGACCTGATGATTTGGACTGCAACAGATTACCGTTGGAAATTTCAATTTTGCGTGGCTTCATCGCCTCGGGGATTTCGCGCACAAGCTCAATGTGCAGCAATCCGTTTGACATCTGAGCACCCACTACACGCACGTGATCCGCGAGCTGAAAACGTCGCTCGAAATTACGCGCAGCAATTCCGCGATGCAGAAAATTGCGCTGATTGTCGTCGACGGGCTTTTTACCGCTGACAGTCAAGCGGTTCTGCTCCATCTGGATATCCAGCTCAGACTGTTCAAAGCCGGCTACAGCCATGGAAATACGGTACGCATCTTCTCCGGTCAATTCGATATTGTACGGGGGGTATGCCGGCTGACTCTGCTCCGTGCTGTGCATGGAGTCCAGCAGGTTAGCGAGTCGGTCAAAGCCGATAGCGGAACGGTAAAGGGGAGAAAAATCGATATTACGCATTGTCATATCCTCAATTCAGAGCAATATTGAAAGAGTGCCTGTACCCTGAGTACCAGGCGGTTGTTTGCCGGTTAAGCACCCCTTATGTGGGTATCCGGCGATTCGGGAACACCTCTGTCGAGCCTGCTCCCTTACCCATAGATATAGGGCCGACCAAATCGGCTTCAAGATCAAAAAATAAAAAAACATGAAAAAAAATGCGCACTCGAATGAGTCACATCGGGATACCGGTCTGGTTCGCCTGTTCATTGGGATCGCACCGGACCGAAACACCCAGCGCTTCCTCGACGGAATTTGTGCCGAAGCCAGGCAGCGCGGTATGCCCAGAAACTGTCGCTGGATCAGCCACAGCAATCGTCACCTAACCCTCGCCTTCCTTGGTGAAACCGATCCTGTCCACCTCGACGCCATCGAGCAGCAGCTGCTAAAAATCGCCGCGCAGTCTGCGCCGCTGGCCGGAAAAATTGTCAGCGCTCATCCCTTCCCCAAAGCCCGCGCACAGCTGTTTGCCGCAGAGCTCCTTCCCTCTCCAGCACTGGCCAAATTACACCAGGCGTGCCAGGTACTCATGCGATCCATCGGCAAAGTACCTGAGCGGAAATCATTTCGTCCCCACTTCACCCTCGCTCGCAGTAATTCCGGATTTTCCCGTCTCCCGCCTATCCCCGCCGACCTCAGTTGCGCACTGGATAACCTTACGCTCTACCGAAGCCTGCTCGCCCCCGGTGGCAGCCAGTATCAACCACTGGTGACCACGCCACTATCGGGGAAGCCCTAGTCCGGGTGAACCTCAGGACACAAAAAAGCCCGCCAGGGGGCTAAACCGGGCGGGCTCTCGCGATCCCCCCCCTGCTCGAGGGAAAAGCAGTAGATTGACCTGCTAGTCGAGTTGCGACAATACGTACTCGGGATACATCACCAGACGCGGGCGCGAAAGGCGCCGGGCGTCAAAAATAAATACGTAGCGCTCTCCATTATCGTCCGATGGAATTGTCCGCCGGAAACGCCAGGAGTTGATTTTGTACGTCTGACGGCCAGCACTGACCGGCGCAATCAACTTGTACTGGTTCTGACCAAGAAACTCGAACTCAATGGAATCCTCACCTGAAGGCTTGAGGGTCAGGTTGCGGAAGGTCTGCTTGCCATCTTCGCCCTCATCGAGCTCACCCAACAGCTTTTCCAGGCGATCGCGCTCGCCGCGCACGTAATCGAGCAACTCCGGGTCTATCTCACGCACGGCTTCCGCCGGTGCTGCATCCTCGGCAATCGGCGCCTCCGCCGGCGCAACTTCCGCGGGCGTCAGCGATGCCAGGGTCGGCTCGGGGATCTTCGGCTGGGACATGGCTACCGCTGGCTGAGCGCTTTGCGCCTGCTCGACCTTCTTCGCCTGAGCCTTGGTCTTGGCCTCCGTCAACATCGACTTTACCAGGGAGTCCACCAGCGCTTGCTGAGTGGCCAACCGAGACTTGCCGCCGGCGACAGACTCGCGCGACTGAGTCAGTCGCTGCTCAAGCTCTGCGAAATTGGACTGGATAATCTCCACCCGTCGATTGCGGCTATCGACGCCGCGTTCAGCCATATCGTGGGCGTGGCGCGCCTTGTGCAGGGCGCGCTCAGTATCCGTGCTGGGCGCACCCTTGTGCTCGCGCTCTGCGGTTTTCAGGGCCACGAGGCTCTGCTGGTAATTATCCCGCGCCTTGCTGAGCGAGTCTTGAGCACGTTGCAGCTTATACTCATAAGCCAGCATTTCGTTCTCGACATCCTCCAGCTCAACCAACCGGTTTTCCTGAACTTGCTCCATCCGTGCAAGCCTGTTCTGCTCCGCGGTCAGCGAAGAAGCTGCCTGCAGCGCCGTATTCCAGCCAATTACCCCCAACAGGCCCGCAATCAACAGCGAGCGGCCACGGTTTACCACCATTGTGAAATCCATTGTTTGATTTTTTACTTCAGGAGAGCACCCGGCGGGAAACCCCTTAACCTGGCGCTCTTGATGTGCCGAGGCACCGATATTCGGCCCCGACCGTATGAAAATCGAGCAACCTGCCGCCAAAAGCCCTCGAAAAGCCCCTGGTCGGCCTGGTGCCGCTCTCACGCACGATTCCTCACGTACCTCGACAAATTTACCCCACTCGTTTTTGTCCAGCAATGACCATGCCAACAAGATTGCAGGGCATTGAGTGACCTGTGCCGCAATTCGCAGTTTTCGCAAGCCGAAAAAGTTCCCCAGGTCCTAGCAATTTTTTATGACATTTTATTGATTCTGGTGCTTGATTTTTTTTCTGAGAATCGCATTATGGATCACAGGGAGTTAATCCTGACCTGGTTGAAAACCGGCCCGAGCGCAAAACATTTTACCGGCTGTTCAAACAGCCACGACTCTGCGACCTCTGGTGACCTATTTTTCAACCCCGTCATTTTCTCCCTACAGGGCGCCCTACCTTCTTTCAGCAAACCGCGCATCGCGGCCTGCATGGACCCTTTATAACCGGAGGTATGTGCCCATGAAATCTGCGCCTTACGATAACATTGTGTTCCGTGACATCGACAAATCTGCATCCCTTGCAGACACGGTATCCAGGAAGCTGGACAAGCTAGAACGTTATTGTGGCGATATCATACGAAGCCGTGTGGTCCTCGAAGCCCCCCATCAACACAAGCACAAAGGAAGGCAATACAAAGCTTCCGTTGAGCTCGCCGTAAGCGGCAACCCGGTCACCATTACCAATGAGAGCGATTCCATTCACCGAGCGGTCAATGGCGCCTTCAACTCGGCCGAACGCTGCCTGAAAGAGCGCGGCGACCGCCGCAAAACCCGTCGCCACCAGATACCGCAGGTAGAGGCCGTCACTGAATAGCGCACCGGATTCAGACCAAGCAGTTGTAAAATTTTTTTGTGCGGCAGGCTCTCTAGCCTTCCGGTGAACAATGACCAATAAAAAAGGCGGGACATTGTCCCGCCTTTTTTAATTGCTACTGCCGCATAGAGCCCTACGATCAGTCAGTCCGACACCGGAGTGCGCATGGTGACAAATTCCTCTGCCGCAGTCGGGTGAATGCCAATAGTCTGATCAAATATAGCTTTGGTTGCCCCGGCTTTCATGGCGACCGCCAACCCCTGAATGATTTCCCCAGCGTCGGGACCCACCATATGCGCCCCGACCACTCTGTCGTTGTTGCGATCCACGATCAGCTTCATCAGGGTGCGCTCATCCCGCCCACTGACCGAATGACGCATAGCGCGAAAATCGGAGCGGAACACCTGTACGGGAATACCCGCCTGACGGGCTTCTTCTTCGGTCAATCCCACCGTACCAATGTTGGGCTGACAGAACACCGCCGTTGGGATGTTGTTGTAATCGATCTCTGCGGTCTTACCGCTCTGCCAGTGCTTCACCAGTGCCATGGCTTCCGCCAGAGCTACCGGGGTCAGCTCGGGCCCGCCGGTGACGTCACCGAGTGCATAGATCGAGGTCACACTACTGCGGAAGTTATCATCCACACCAATGGTCCCATCCTTGTGCAGCACTACCCCGAGCTTTTCCAGCCCCAGGCCAGCAGTGTTGGGCTTGCGGCCGGTGGCGTAAAGAACCGCATCCACTTCCAGCACATTACCCTCACTGTCATGCACCCGCAGACAGCCATCTGCGCTCTTTTCGATGGATGTCACCTGATGCTGAAAATGCAGCCGTACTGACTTTTTCTCCATCTCGTCGCGCACAAAGCGACGTACATCATTGTCGAAACCTCGCAGGAACAGATCCCGACGGTAGGACAAGTGCGTCTCGGCTCCCAGACCGGCAAAAATACCGGCAAATTCCACGGCAATATAGCCTCCGCCGACGACCAGCACGCGCCTCGGAAACTCTTCGAGAGAAAATATCTCGTTGGAAGTGATCGCGTATTCACTCCCGGGAAATTCCGGGACAAAAGGCCAACCGCCGGTTGCCACCAGAATCCGCTGAGCGGAGTACTGGTTTTCTCCAACCGTCACCTGCTGCCGCCCAGTCAATGTAGCCCGGCCGTCAATGATGGTCACTCCGGCGTTGCCCAACAGATTGCGATAGATTCCGTTCAGGCGGGCGACCTCGTTTGCGTTATTGTCGCGCAGTGTGGGCCAAACAAATTTTGCACCGGTCTGCCCCTGCCAACCGTAAGCCTGGGCATCCTCGAACGCCTCGCGATAGCTGCTGGCGTACACAAATAGCTTTTTTGGCACACAGCCCACGTTGACACAGGTTCCGCCCATATACCGATCTTCCGCCACCGCGACGCGCATGCCGGTTGCTGCAGCCATTCGCGCTGCACGCACGCCACCAGAGCCGGCGCCGATCACAAAAAGATCAAAATCAAATTCAGACAAATCTCACTCCTTTTGCCGAAAAAAAAGGCCTATATGACCACTAATTGGCCTGGGCAAACGCGGACTGGTTCCGCAATTGGCACATAAGTGACATTTCGCACTTAAAAGCCGTTGACATAAGACTGGCGTTTAGATACTTATGTGATGTTTATCACAATAACAAGCCTGATAGCGAAAACAACAGCAAGGCACTCGAAAATGAAAACGCCAAAATTAACAACAACACACTCCACCTCAACCAGCCGGCCAAACCTGTGCCAGAAGTTCACGCGAGCGCTGGGTGCTGCCGTGACGCTCGGTATTCTGTTGGCATCCGGTAACGCATCCGCAAATGCGCACCCCTCCTATCTGACCGAGGGATACTGCGATGGACTGGTCGAGCAGTTTGTCGATTCTGGAATGCGAAGCCTCGGCAAGTACGTCAATGAAAACTTCAAGCCGGAATATAAAGGTGGCATCCGCAATACCATCAACTTCCTGAAACAGCGCTCCGAGTGGCTATCAGAGTGCAATGCGTACCTGAAGGATACCGCCAGTACTCACGTTTTCTACGATGAGAAAAATACCAAGGATATCTTTACCGCGATCGATGCCCTGGCCAAAGAACTGCAGCTGGTGCGCGAAGGTGTCGAGTACCCCGATGAGTCTGGCGCGAACAATCCGCACCCGTTCATCAAGAGCCGCTACGAAACATTGGCCAAGTTAATGGACCAGCACCACACCCGGATTCTGATGAAAAAACAGTTTCAGTAAACCACCAAGTATGGGGGGATAGCCGCGAACGCATCACCGCGTGAAGGCTAGCTCCCCCCGCTTGTTCCCTTTCCAGCTCCGCGTGCAGCTGGCTCTTTCTCCTTCAGCCCCTCTGCCACACTCTCAGCCGGCATGTCTGGCCAGCGTCCCTGATCACGCCCCAACAGTCGTTCTTTTAGGCTTGCCGCAATACGGCGAGTGAGCACGCCGAGCCTGGGGCGTTGCTTTTCCGAGAACGGGATCGGGCGACAGCTGTGAACCGCGGCAAGACCAATCCGCGCCATAAACAAGCTGGCGCCCATGCCCTGCCCGAGGCGGGCGGATACAGTGCTTAACATACTGTCCCCCACCAACTCAGGCCAAAGTTCACTGACTGCATATTCACTTGCACCACTGTACGCCACCAGTGCGAGAATTTTCTTGAACAGCCGCCAGCGCACTACAATTGATGGCCGTACACCATAAATCTGCGCAACATCATCGATCATGCGCATGGATTGGCGCAGCGCCACCAGCACGTCCAGTGTGGTAAACGGGCTCAACCCCACCAGAGCTCCGGTTGTCGTTGCGTGACGCACAATGCGCCGCAGTGCCTCCTGATCCAAGGCTTCGAAAAAGTTGAGCTCGAGATGTTTCAGTAGCTCGCTGTTATCGTAATAGTCTGGCGTTTCTTCCTGAACTCGCGCCAGCAGCGCGCCCTGGGGTTTACCATCAAACAGCTCGCGCAACTGCTGGTTAAGGGGCTCTACCGCATCTGTCGCACGACTATCGCGTACCTGAGCGGCGAGTTCCTGGGTTTTCTGCAATTTGCGCAGCGGTTTGCCCGCGCGAAAATATTCCCACACGGCACTGGCCATGGTGACCACCAGCGTACCGATCACAATTCCGGCCAACAGTCCCAGGCTCCAGTGCATATCCGCCGCCCAGTAAAAGAACTGGCGCAACTCCCAAAAAACCGCACCAAATGTCAGCGCCAGAGCGGCAAGCAGGGCCGGTTTCCAAAGGCGTAAACGGAACACCGGCAAGCGCAATTCGGAAAATGAAATGGTGTCCGGGAGTGACTCACCGGTGGTTATGGAGCGCGGCAACTGCTCCGGCTCCTCTGCCAGAGACTCCACTCGGGTGCTCGCCCGTTCGCGCAGTGCCGGCTCCTCGGCATCGAGGTTTTCTATCCGTGTCTGCCGACGGGGCTCCGCTCCCCGGCCGTCGCTGTCCCGCCCCTTTGCGGAGCTATTGTCGGGCGCATCCTTCACACTTTATCTCCCAGCAACAGATTTAGCAGCGCATCGATGCGTATATGAGGCATATACCCCTCGCGGCCGATTCCTACCGGAGGCCGCAACTGAGGCGGCAAACCGCCACTATAGTGCTGCCAATCCCCCTCTTGGGGTAAGTGAGCGAGTATTTCAGCATTTTCAAAACCCAGGTAGCTGCCGTCCATGCCATGCCCCACCAGCATGCGCCGCCCGTCGCGGACACTTTCATTGGAGCAGCGCACGGCGGCAATGGCCTCACAGTAGAGTGGCAAGCCTCGGTGGCGCGCGCCGGAAAAAACCTGCTGCAGCTGCTGCCCCAGCAGCTGGCGCAGCGCATCGTGATCGGCAGCCAGCACCTGATCCACTTTGGTCGCGGCAAATACAAGCCGGTCGATCCGCGGACGCCACAGTTTGCGCAACAGACCATTGCTTCCGTAGCGAAAGGTGTCGGCGATATGCCCGAACGCCATACGCATGTCTTCCAACGCATCTTCACCGGCGAACAAAGTGCCGATAAGGTCCACCAGCACCAGCTGGCGATCGAGGTGGCGAAAGTGACTGTCCACAAAAGGCGCCACATGGACCTCTACATAATCCCGGTATCGCGCCTCCAGCACGCGATAAATACTGTCTTCGGGAAGCGCCGCCAGCTCTGCCGCACTGTGGTGGGATAGTGCGGGCAACGGGAAAAAGCCGTATTCCTCATTATCCAGCAGCGCCCTGCCCGGTTGCAGGTAACTCAACCGGGCGCTGCCGCGACAGTCTCGCAGGAACTGGCGATAGTCCTGCCACAAACTGTCCAGTTCACGCGGGTCTGCGGTGGCTTCCGGACTGAGCTGCTGCAGGCGTGCCAGTAATTCCGGCGCCAGCGCGCGGCGGGTCTCGCCATCCAGAAGGTCGCGTTGATGCCGGCACCAGGCGGAAAAATCCATCCGCAACAGCGGGAGATCCATCAGCCATTCCCCCGGGTAGTCGCGAAATTCAAGAATCAGCTTCTGCCGATAATTGCGACCGAGACGGCGCCCCTGCAGATGCAGGTGCAACTCCAATGCAGAGAGGTCACGGGTAGATTCTGGCCAGCGCGGGGGGCTGGCGGTGAGCGCCTCGAGGCAGCGCTGATATTCGAACAGGGGAAGCCCCGTGTCGATCGCGGGATGAAGCTCAGCACCAAGGAGGCGGCCATTCAGCGCTGGCGCGAAGCCGGGCAATTGCGCCCTGTCAGGATGACTCAGCTGATAAACCAGACTGGTGATCAGCGTCGATTTACCGGCACCACTGAGCCCCGTGATCCCCACACAGAGACGCTTGTCGAGCAGGCGCTCGGCGGCCCAGTGCGATTTATCCAGCGCCTCTTTACCCAATTGGCGCAACTGTTTCTTGAGGCCGTGCAGGCGGCCCTTGTCGGCGCGACCGTGGTTTTCAGAACTCACTCAAACTCCATTTCCAGCGGTACACCCGGTAGGGGCAGCGCTTGATAGCGCAAACGTGGCGGTGGAAAACCGGATTCTCCAGATTACTCTACCAGAGCAATATCGCCAGAACCCATGACCGAGAAAGATTCACTGGCCGGGCGCTTGAGCACAATATCTCCCGAACCCATCACCGCGCCACCGGCGTTGGTCGCCTGCAGATTGCGACCTACAAAATCACCGGATCCCATAATGGTAATCTTCAGATTGGCCACTTTGCCGCCAATCATCATATCGCCTGAGCCTTTGATCTGTGCGTTGAGCGCCTCACCGATGAAATTGTCCATGCGGATATCGCCGGAGCCGGTCACACCCGTATTGCCCTGCACTGCGAGAATAGTACCCAGGATCAAATCACCCGATCCTGTGACATTGGTATTGAGGGACTCAGCCGCCACTTTCTCTACATGAATCAACCCGGAGCCGGTGACACGAAGATCCAGCTTGGCACTCTCGAGGATGCCCGCCGTCGCCTCTCCAGAGCCGGTTACACGTATGGACGAAATCGTCGGCAGGGTCACGCGAAATTCGACTTCCGGCTCACTACTGACGGTAACTACGCCAAACAGGCTCTTGCGATCCGGCTCCACCGACAGCGATAAAGTATCGTTACTGACCTCAGCCTTGGCGTGTTCGAGATCACCATCCTCTCCGTGAGCGGTAACCGAGAACTCAGATCCCTGAACGACTTTCAATGTAGAACTACCTTTCAGCACTATGGCGGAGAAGCCGTCGACGGCAAAGCTGCGACTTTCCTCGGCGCGGCTGCCGGAAGCGGCAATTAGCAGCAGAGGCGCCAATAGCGCAGCGGTGAAAAAGCGAGCAAAAGTTGAAGATCTGGAGCCCATGATCCGATTACCTGTAGTCATTGCCTATTTATTGCACGGCGCCCATCTGGGGCTGCCAATTCACTGATTGCCAGTAAGACGCCGCCAGTGCGCGTTTCGGATGCAGTGTTATGCAGACTCTTGTCTCGCTATGAATCAGTGGTATCGCGATAGCCCAGTTCTACCAGTGCCTCGCGGATTTTCGCCGCCTCTGCGGCCAGTGCGTCCGGCTCCGCCTGTTCTTGCAAAGCAAAATCCAGGTCGGCAATCTCGTTGATCGGGACCAGGTGATAGTGGGTGTGCGGCACCTCGATACCCGCCACCATCACGCCCACGCGCGCGGGGCTATATACGTGCTTCTGGGCCTTGGCCACCTTGCTCGCCACACGCATCAGGTGCGCACTGGTTTCAGCCGGTACATCGTCCCAATGGTTGATCTCCTCAATCGGAATCACCAGGCAATGACCCGGCTTGATCGGTGCGATCGTCATGATTGCCACAACCAAGTCGTCGCGCCAGATAAAATGCCCCGGAAGGTCGCCATTGATGATCTGGGTGAAAATACTGGCCATTGGATGTCCTGCTCGGTGGTTGATTTGCCGCTTTACGGAATCTACGGATTTTACCAGTGGCATTCACACTATCACCAGCCCGAGTGCGCTGGCGCCTGATTACCTGGTTACATACATGACTCTCTCGAGCTAATGGCAATCCAGTAGCCGCCAGAAAACGCTGTAAAAACAGGCACCAGATGCATACCGCGCCGGGAGATTGCGCGCATTTAAACAAGCGCAATAACACCCGTGGAAGAGTGTGACAATTTCTTGCCGTTTTGTTGGCAGTGGTATTTCCATCCCGTAACCTTGCCGCCCATATCGAAACCGGTAGCCCCAACCCGAATGAGAGCGGCGTCTAAACGCGCTCAATTGCTATCTAAAGCACAAGGGTAAAAGGAAAGGGGCACCAGCAAGAACACCAGAATGACCGTCTCACAGGGGGATTCCATCCATGCCACAGGTTGTATCTGCAGTACCAGCGCTCCGACGCAGCACCGTCCACCCCAACATCGGAAATCAGGGCGAATGCAGCCTGCTCGACATTATTGGGGGCCGCGCCTTTGTCGACCAGCTGGTAGGTGAGTTTTACCAGGCCATCGGGAAGTACCTGTCGACGGAGGATACCGCCGAACACGGGAAACAGAATACCCGCCAGGCACAGTTCCTGAGCCACGCCCTGGCGGAGCAGGCTGAGCCGGTTCACAGCGCCCGCGCCAGCTTTCTCGCGCGCGGCCTGAACCCCGCTTTGTTTGACGCTCTGCTGGAGTATTTTGAAGCTCGTCTGCTAGAACTTGGGTTTTCTGCATCGCTTAGCGGGCAGCTGGTGCGCACAGTCAGCGACCTGTACGACCGGAGTGAAACGCCGCTGTCCATCGCCTGCTAGCCCCGGTTGAGCGGCTACCCTGCATACCCTCTGATATCCCTTTCCGGCCTCGGTTGCGACCACCGGGGCCGCCCCATACAATGCACCCTCACACAGCCTATATCCCCGTTTGCTTTTTCTCTGTAAGCGGTAAGCGCTACAACTCACGCTCAAGAAACAAGAGATTGCCAATGAAAATTGCTAACCACAGCGTTGTGGAGATCAACTACACCCTGAAAGATGCCGAAGGTACCGTGATCGACACATCCGAAGGTGGCCAGCCGCTAAAATACCTGCAGGGCGTAGGAAACATCATCCCCGGGCTGGAGCAGGAAATGCTGGACAAGAGTGCCGGCGACAAGTTCAAGGTCGTGGTAGAGCCTGAAAACGGCTACGGCCCCCAGAATCCGGAACTGATTCAGACCCTGCCGAAAAGCGCATTCGGTGGTGTCGAAGAGCTGAAAGTAGGCATGGCTTTCCGTGCCCAGAGCACCGAGGGTCAGCCGATCGAAGTTGAAGTCATCGACATCGACGGTGACCAGGTAACCATCAACGGCAACCACCCGCTGGCGGGCGTCGAGCTGCACTTTGACATCGAGGTTGTTTCCGTGCGCGAAGCGACCCCGGAAGAAGTCGACCACGGCCACGTGCACTGATTCGATTCCCTTCCCGCAGGGCGGCCCCTCCGCCCTGTGCCCTCCCCCTCCTCTTTCGGTTTATCGTTCAATCCAATAGCAAGTGGTACCGGAACCCGTATGCCCGACTCCCTGACTCAAAAGAACCTGAGCGACGCTTACCTGCAGCGATTTGGCGGCATCGCAAGACTCTATGGTGCCGATGCGCTGCCGATTCTGCACGGCGCAAACGCGGTGGTGATCGGGATTGGCGGTGTGGGAAGCTGGACTGCGGAAGCCCTGGCGCGCAGCGGAATCGGCAGGATCACCCTGATCGACCTGGATGATGTGTGTATCACCAACACCAACCGGCAGATACACGCGCTGGAACACAGCGTTGGGGAAATCAAGGTATTAGCAATGGCTGAGCGCCTGCGCAACATCAATCCGGAAATTCACGTAGAGACCGTCGAGGACTTTATCGCCAGTGATAACTTTGCCGAGCTACTGGCGCCGGAACGGGATTCTATCGACCTGGTTATCGACGCTTTCGACAATGCCCGCGTCAAGGCTGCACTCATCGCCTATTGCAAGGCGCGCAAGCTGCGTTTGATTACCGTGGGCTCGGCGGGTGGCAAACAGGATCCTACACAGATCACCTGCGCCGATCTCGGGCGCACGGTCAGCGACCCGATGCTGGCGAAAGTCCGCCAGCACCTGTATCGCTTTCACAACTTCCAGAAATCCAGCAAACGTCAGTTTGGCGTGGATGCAATTTATTCCAGCGAACCCATGGTATACCCGCAGCCCGATGGTCAGGTGTGCCAACAGAAAAGCCGCATGCAGAACGGGGTAAAGCTGGATTGCAGCGGCGGCTTTGGGGCCGCCACCATGGTCACAGGCACCTTCGGGTTTGTCGCCGCAGCGAAAGCTGTTGAGCGATTACTGCAGCAAGCGCGAAAGGCAGGTTAAACAAAAAACTCAGCGCGCATTCATCAGATCGAAAGCGCGCTGCATCAGTGCACGAAACCCGTTCCCGCGGGATTCACTCAATTGCTGCGCCAGCCCCAGCTCATCAAACAGTTTTTGCAACTGTGCGACACTCACCTCGCCGGACCGGCAACCCTCCATCTGCGATAACAGTAAAGCACCCAACCCTTTCACAATGCGGCTATCGCTATCTAAAGCGAAGTAATGCCGATCGCCATCCTGACGATGCACCAGCCAGGCATTGGACTCACAGCCCCGAACCAGGTTGTCGGGTGTGCGGATGGCGTCTTTGCGGTGAATTACCTTGGCCCACCCCATCAGGGTTCGATAGCGATCCTGCCAATTGTGATGCACACGCAATTGTTCGGCATCCAGTGCCGAAAGATCGTCCCCCTGCCACTGCTGAGTAGCGGATGCGCCTTCGCCACCCGGCACTGCGGAAACCGGCTCGCCATCAGCCCCCAACTGCTCGAGAAACTCCTGCACCGCGGCAATAAACCGGTCCAGATCCTGTCGCGTGTTGTACGCCGCTACCGAAGCGCGCAGAGTCGCGGTGTGACCAGCGGCTTGCAAAAGGGGTTGCGCACAGTGATGCCCTACCCGCACTGCGATATCGCGCCCATCCAACCATTGCGCCAGGTCAATGGCGGCACACCGTGGGTGAATAAAACTGACGATGCCGAGGTTGTTGTGCGGGCAACTGAGCAACTGCAACTCTGCAAACTGCGCCAGCTGTTGGTGCAGGTAGCGCTGTAACTGCTGCTCGTGCCGCGCCATACCCGCGCGATCCTGCTGCGCCAAGAACGCCATACAGGCGCCGAGGCCGGCAATCGCCGCCAGTGACGATGTACCGGCCTCGAACTTGTGCGGCAGGTCCGCATAATTACTGGACAGCAGATCGACATTGGCAATCATCTCGCCACCGCCCTGCCAGGGGGGCAATCGCTGCAACAGCTGCTCGCGCCCGAACACCAGTCCGATGCCGGTGGGGCCGTAAAACTTGTGCGCCGAGCAGACAAAAAAATCACAACCAATAGCGCCCACATCGACCTGATCGTGCGCCGCCAACTGCGCGCCGTCGAGCACCCAGTACAAATTCCGCCCGTCCAGCATCGTGCGCAGCGCCGCCAAGTCAGTGCGAAACCCGAGTGCATTGGAACCAGCGGTCACGGATACGACTCTGGTGCGCGCAGACAGTACCTCGTGCAGCCGATCAAACTGCGGAATGCCCCCGACATCCGGGACGAAGCGCAAGCGCAAGCTGTACCGCTCTGCCATCATCTGCCAGGGAACCAGGTTGGCGTGATGCTCCGCGGTGGACAAAACGATTTCATCGCCCGCTGCAAGTGTGCTGCACAGGCTATTGGCGACCAGATTCAAGCCTTCGGTAGCACCGCGGGTAAACACAATTTCACGGGGGGACCGGGCATTGAGAAATGCAGCAGCGGCGCCCCGAACCCCCTCAACCATTTCCGTTGCCCGGCGCGCGAGCCGGTGACTTGAGCGATGAGTGTTGGCATTGCTGAACAGGTAGAAGTCACGCAGCGCCTCGATGACACAATCAGGCTTCTGGGTAGTCGCCGCGTTATCCAGATAGACCAGCGCCCGATTCTCCTCCTGAGTGAAGAGCGGGAAATGTTGTTTGAATTGTTCGGGAGAGAAAAGCATTTTTAATTAAATCCCGAAAAGTACGCGGGTATTCGTTCCCGTCTGGGAAATCACCGCGTCCACCGAGACCCCGCGCAGTTCCGCCAGTGTTCGTGCAACCGCAGGCAGATATTCCGGGCTGTTTCTTTCACCCTGGCGCCCGGCATGGGGCATATCCGGCGCATCGGATTCCAGCAGCAACTTGTCCAGCGGTACTTCGGCAAGGGTTTTCCGGGTCTTGGCCGCGCGCTCGTAGGTGATGGTGCCACCAACGCCGAGGGTAAAACCGAGTTTGATATATTCCTCGGCAATCTCACGGCTACCGGAGAATGCGTGAATGACACCACCTTTTTGCGGGCAAATCTTTTTCAATACCCGCAGCACTTCCCCGTGACAACGTACACAGTGGACGATCACCGGCAGCGACAACTCCTGCGCTGCGCACAGCTGCGCTTCGAATACCGGCAACTGCTGGGCAAGTGACGTTTCGATCGTGGCATCAAGGCCGCATTCACCAACCGCAATGCAGCGCTGCCCCCCGACTTCCCGCTTGCGCTCATGGGTCACCCGCTCGATCACCGCACGCCCGACGTCGGACGGAGCCAGGGCTAGTTCAGCAACCCACCAGGGGTGCACCCCCACAGCCCCAAACCAACCAGGTTCGGAATGCACAAGCGCGAACAAGTGTCGCCACTGGGGAATACTCACACCGGGAATGATCAGCCCTTGCATGCCCAACGCCTGGCAGCGCGCCCAGACCTGGCCGCGGTCAGCCGCGAAGGCATCAAAGTCAAAATGGCAATGGCTGTCGATTAGCGCCATCAAAGCCCCCAGGAAACCTCGGATGAGGTGTATTCGCGATATTGAGGGCGTGAATTGTAGGTCGAGCGCGCCGGAAAAGCGACGCGCTTCAAGGAAAGCAGGCAATAAACAGCGGTAACACGCAGCCTGCAACGGCTGCGCGCATCAGACCGCGCTGGAATGGCGCGCCAGCTTGCGCCCCTCTTCCAGCTCTACGCGAAAATTTTTCACCATCTGCCGCAAGAAGAGACGCGGCGCCAGTTTGTACAGATAGGCACCCAGCAGGGTTTTATCCCTCGGGAACAGCCGCTCTTTACCCGCCACCACCGCATTCAGAATTCGCGCCGCCATCCAGTCGGCTGTGCGCACCTGACCGACGGTACTCTGCGCGTGCTGGGCACGACCGCCATCGCCCGACAGTGCATTGGCATCGATGTTGGTGGCGACAAAACTCGGATACACCATCAACACGGAAATTCCGTCCTCACGGACTTCCTCACGGAAGGTTTCAAAATACTGATGCAGCGCGCTCTTGGCCGCGCAATATCCTGCACGCCCCAGCACCGGCATCCACCCCGCCATGGAACTGATATTCACCACACAGCCGCCGGCAGCACGCATCGGTGCCAGCAGCCCCTGCGCGAGCTCCACCGGCGCGTGGTAATCCACGGCCATTACCCGGCGAATCACCGCGTTGGTCGTCTGGGTGGAAAGGCTGCGATGGGTGATACCCGCGTTATTGATCAGCAAATCGACCTGCGGGTAGCGGGCGGTCAACTCCTGGCACAGCTGTTCAACGGAAGCTTCTGCGGACAGATCTGCCACTTGCACATCCACCGTAACAACCGATTGAGTTAACTCTGCCGCACGCTGCTGCAGTGCATCCCCATTCATATCCACCAGTACCAGACGCAGAGAAGTCCCGTTCTCCTGGGCTCGTTCCGCCAGCTGCTGCACCATGGCCCAGCCGAGGCCGCCGGCAGCACCGGTAACGACCGCTACCTGATCGCGGTTCACCCGCTTGCCCCTCAGAAAATTCATGCTGCCTCCCCCTGTCGCTCTTGTCTTTTCGTTTCCCCGGCCGGAACACTATCAAAGCGGGTAACACGCGCATCTTCCGCACTGACCGGAATTCCCAGCGCGTTATTCGCGAAAAAGGCAAACGCCTCGACGGAAGTTTTTTGCGGCTGGTAACCAAGTTCTGTTTTCAGGCGATGATTCAACAGCACCGGCCGATACTGCAGGAACATAACCTGAGCCGGCTGCACGTTACCAAGGCGCAAGTTGAAACTGAGTGACAAGATGAATTTCAGCAACCACACCGGCGGGCGCCGCAGGGGTTTATTCAAAAGTCGTGCGATCTCAGCCGGGGTGAGCGCATCGTCACCGGCCAGGTTGAAAATACCGTGGGCACCGCGAGTCACTCCGTATTCGATTGCACCAATCACATCCTGATCCCATACAAACACGAAGGGAGAATTGTGCGCACCGGGGTCGAGGATACCGCGACCGGAAAATAGCGCACTGATCTTGCTGTTGGTGGTTGCGCCGACAATAGAGCAAGGACGGAAAATCAATTGCTTGAGCTGCGGGTGCTGCTGACGGTACTCCGCAAGCATTTCTTCCACCAGCCGCTTGTGATCGGAGTAGGCGAATTCCGGATTGCCGCGCAGGGGATCAGACTCCTGTAGCCACGACGGATTGTCGGCGTGATAACCGTAGGCCGCACCGCTACTGGTCAGGGTCAGATGGGCGACACCCGCTTTGACGCAGGCGTCCAGTACGTTGCGCGTGCCCTCCACGTCGATCTTGTACTCGCGCGCGCGGTCGCGCCCGGGGGATACCACCGACGCCAGATGCACCACATGGGTAATACGTTCCGCGCGCAGCAGCTCCGCCAGTGCCTCGTCACAGATGTCCATTACAAAGATTGGAAACCCGGCGTCACGCTGGACGATATCAATGCCCACTACAGGCATCTGCTTGCTCAGGGATTCCCCCAACAGACAGCCCACGTAGCCCGCAGCACCGGTAATCAATACCCGCTTTTCAGTCATTTTTAACTCTTATTTTCCCCGGCCTGCGACCGGCAGTCGCTGGCAAAACGATTTTGTTATTGGTGTCGGTTTTTATTCGAGGTCTGATATTTCGCGCGTCAGACCGAATCGGCCGTTACGGCCCGCTCATTTTGTTCTTCGTTTGACTGTCGGCGGCCATTGGAATAATTCCAGTAGCCCGCCAGGCAGAGCCCGGATACCAGATGCCATACGCCCCAGAAGCCCGCGATAACCAGCATCTCGCCCGCCTGGGGGTAGAAGGTGAACAGGATAGCGAGTGCCAGACCGGAATTCTGAATCCCCACCTCCATGGTGACCGCTCGCCGATCCCCCACAGGGAGGCGCGCTGCCCGACTGGAAAGGTCACCAATCAGGAAGGCCAGCGCATTGTGCACCACTACCAGTACCAGTACCGAACCGGCGATCTGCAGCGCCGTCTGCCAGTGCTTGCTGAAGGAAATAGCCACAAACAGCAGGAACACCAGCAGTGACGCGGTGCGGAAATAGCGCTCACTGCCCTCGGCAAACCGCGGGAAGCGCGCGCCAATTACCATGCCCAACACCATGGGCACCGCCAGTACCATCACCACAATCAGCACCATGTTCTCCGCTGGCAGGGCAATGGCCTGCAACAGATCGCGGGTATTCGGGTTGAGACTGCCGTAAAGCGCAAAATTGAACGGGGTCATTACCACCGCAACGAGACTGGAGATGGCCGTCATACTTACCGATGTGGCCACATTGGCGCGCCCGATCCAGGTCATCACATTGGAGAAGGTGCCGCCGGGACAGCACGAAACCAGGATCATACCCAGCGCCAGCCCGGGGCTGATATCCAGTGCCCAGGTCGCGACACAGGTGATGGCAGGCAGCAGCAGAAACTGCGCCACCAGGCCGGTGATGGGCGCCACCGGGCGACGCATGACGCGGCGAAAGTCCGCGCTGCGCAGGCCGAGAGACACACCAAACATCATGAACGCGAGAATCGCGTTCAGAGCGATCAGCGCCGCAGGTGACATCTGGAATGTTTCCAGTGAGGCCGCCATTGCCGGCGAGAGAGCGGTGTTCATTTCATTCATGGTCCAGGCGACCTCAGCGGGTCGCCGAAGCGGGACTGGCTACAAAATAATCAGTATCCGCAATTTGATACCCTTTCAGCAAGTCCTCGGTGTGACCAGCCAGTGCCTTCAGGTAAGTGTCCTTGTGCACGTAATAGGCCATGCGCTCCAGGTTGAGGTAATTCATCCCGCCGTCCGCGCGACTCCCGGCCTGGGCCTGTTTGGTCGCCTTCAGCCTGCGCGCAGATTCCGCGCCCTCGGCCAGTTGGCGGATGTACAGGGCCACCATTTCCGCCTGGCGGTTGCGTCCCTCCCAGCCCAACCCGGCAGCTTCCACCATTCCCATCAGGAACAGGTTGTCGTACTCCGGGTGGAAGACGTTCAGATAGAGACGCGGGGCGTAAGACTCCCAGTTCAGGTGCGCGCGATCGATAAACGGATAGTGCAGCTTGTAACCGGTCGCCAGCAGGATCATGTCGTACTCGCCGCTGCTGCCATCAGTGAAGGTTACCCGCTGGCCGTCCACTTCCGCGATGTCTTTGCGCGCCTTGATATCCCCGTGACCTATGTGATGGAGAATCAGCGAGTTGATTACCGGATGGGACTCAAACATCTTGTAATCCGGCTTTGGCAGGCCGTACTGCTCTGGCGTGCCCAGCATGAATTTTGACAGAGCAGCACTGATTTTCTGCTGGATAAAGCGCGGCAGCTTGATCTTGCCGCCCACCGCATCGGTGGCTTTGCCGCCAATAAATTTGGGCAGGAAGTAGTACCCGCGGCGCAGACTGATATCGACACTCTTCGCGCGATGCGCGGCGTCCACCGCAATGTCCGCACCGCTGTTGCCGCACCCTACCAGAAGAACGCGCTTGCCTTCGAAAATCGCCGGATCGCGGTAATCAGAGGAGTGCAGCAGCTCTCCGGCGAAGTCACCGGGAAGTTGCGGTTTGTTGGGATGATGCAGGGTGCCATTCGCGATCAGCAGGCCGCCAAACACACGGGTCTGCTCCTCGCCTTTATGGCGGGTCGTGATATGCCAGTCATCGCCCATCCGCTCACAGTGCACAACTTCAGTTTCGAATTCGTAGTGGCGGTACAGGTCAAATTCCTGCGCGTAAGCCTGAAAGTAATCCTTCAGCTCACTGTGATGCGGAAAAAGCGCCACCTCATCCCCCATAGGGAACTCGGCAAATTCGGTCATGCGCTTGGAAGAAATCAGGTGTGCCGACTCGTACATGGTGCTGGTGGGACTGTCGATATCCCACAGGCCACCCACATTGCTGTGGATCTCGAATCCCACACAAGGGATGCCGTGCTTCACCAGATTCCGTACACTACACAGACCCATGGGGCCTGCGCCAATCACCGCGTAGGGCTTCATTATTCTTCTCGCTGTTTTATCAGTTCATCAACGATGCCTTTTTCGCGCCCTGCGACGCTCTCAGGCATACCGTTTGGGATCGAATTTGAATATAACGTGACATCCGGAGGGGCCGTCGTCATAATCGGGCAGTCTCTGGTTAATTTCGGACAGTGAATTTGAATACCACTGATACTCGAAGCGTCACACTCAGCTATACCCGCGCAATTATTGCCGCCCTGGGGCGCCTGGACCTGGTACTCCCGGACAGCGTGCAATCTCTTTTGGCCGCCATTAACGAGGAAGAGCGGGTACCGATGGAGGTCCAGGAAGAGATCTGGCTCGCGGTACAGGAAGCCATTCCGGACCCGCTTTTGGGAATTCGACTGGGCCAGGCCATGCAGGGCAGCCAGATGGGACTGGTCGGCTACCTGCTGATGACCCAGAAAAATCTGGGGGCAGCCATCGATCAGCTTCTGATCTATCACCCGTTGCTGGGGGAAGGTGGCCAGTTCGAACTGCGCCGCAGCAGCTTCTATGTCGAGCTCTGCTATCGCCCCAACTACCTGCGCTGCGCGCGCCTGCGGGTCGAAACCGTATTATCCATCTGTCTGGCACAGGCCCGTGCCATGACCGGGCGCGAGTTCCAGCCCCAGAGCGTGCAGTTTGCCTACCCCACTCCGTCCCTTGCTGTGCAGCAGCAATACCAGCAACTGCTACAGGCGCCGGTGCAGTTCAATGCGGAAATGTCCGCCATCCGCTTGCGCCCTCAGGACCTGGAAACCCCACTGGTGGCGGCCGATCGCCAGGTCATGGCGCGATTGAAGCCGGAAGCCGATGCCCTGCTAAAGGCACTGACCAGCAAAAGCCTGCAGCTGCGCGTGGCGCACCTGCTTCAGCAGGAGCCACAACTGAGCCGCGAGCAGGTCGCCGCACGCCTGTGCATCAGCCCCAGGCACCTTGGGCGCAAGCTGCTGGAAGAGAACGCCAGCTTCCGCGCGATACAGGATGAGGTGCGCAGTCACTACGCCTGCCAGTGGCTGCGCGAAGGACAGAAAACCAACGTGGATATCGCCGCCGCCCTGGGCTACTGCGATGAAAGCGCCTTCGGCAAAGCCTTCCGCCGCTGGACAGGCCTTTCGCCCAAGGGATTCAAAGCCCAGGAGTAGCCACTACGCTCGCGATACGAAAACGCTACAGTTAGGGGGTCTTCCCGCAGCACCGCACTCAGGAACCCCCACATGCCGCTTCAGCCTGCGCCCACCGAATTGTCACCCATTGTGCTTGGCCAATCCGATTCAACGGCAAGTGGTGACTCGACATTCACCCATGCAATTCTGCTGCCACAGATGCTCAACCGACACGGACTCATCTGCGGCGCCACTGGAACCGGCAAGACGGTCACCCTGCGCTACCTGGTCGAACAGCTTAACCGCCGCAATGTCGCCACCCTGGTGACCGACCTAAAGGGTGATCTGAGTGGACTCGCGGCGGCAGGCGGTGCGAACAAGAAAGTGCAGGAACGCCTCTCCCTGTTCGGGCTCGACGCACACTACTTCTCCGCCTTTCCGACGTCCCTGTGGGGTCACGGCGGACTGCCCCTTCGCACCACCCCCAGTGAAATGGGACCGGCGCTGCTGGGTAGACTGTTCCAGCTGAACGATAACCAGCAGGGCCTTCTGCAAGTTATTTTCCGCATGGCGGACCAGCAGGGCTTACTGCTGCTGGACTGGAAAGACCTCACCGCCCTACTGGATTATGTGGACCAGAATCGCAAGGAACTGACCGCCGAATACGGCAATATCTCCCCGGCCAGTCTCGGAGCCATCAAGCGCAAGCTGCTGGCACTCGACCCACTTTCTCCCGATACAAAAGGCGCTGCCAGCCTGTTCGGAGAGCCCGCACTGGCGCTCGATGATCTGATACAGGGTGGACGCATACACCTGCTGGACGCCAGCGATATGCAACCGGCGGTGTATGGCACCCTGTTACTGTGGCTGCTCGCAGAGCTGTACGAGACCCTGCCGGAAACCGGTGACAATCAACTGCACCTGGTACTGTTTTTTGACGAGGCCCACCTGCTGTTTGACGACTTGCCTAGGGCCCTGTGTGAAGAAGTCGAGCAGATTGTGAAACTGATCCGCTCCAAAGGGGTGGGAATTGTATTTGTCACCCAGAATCCACTGGATATACCGGAAGATATCCTGGCACAACTGGGCAACCGTGTTCAGCACGCCCTGCGCGCCTACACCCCCAACGAGCAACGGGCTGTAAAGGCCGCAGCACGCAGCTTTCGCGAAAACCCCGCGATTGATACCGCGACTGCGATCGGTGAACTCGCCGTAGGAGAGGCACTGGTTTCCGGACTGGACGCCGACGGCGTTCCGCAGCCAGTCGCGCGGGTCATGATTCACCCGCCCGCAAGTCAACTCGCGCCACTTAGTGAAACCGAAAAGAAAGCACTTCTGAAAAGCGACCCGTTGCGCGCGCGATACGGAAAAAGCCTGGACCGGGAATCTGCCTACGAGCAACTGCAGCAGCGGCGAGAACAATTGCAGTCACAACAAGCGGCAGAACCCAAGGCGGCGACAAAAAAAGTGCGCGCCACCCAGAGTCCACTGGAAAAAAGCGTCAATAAAATGGCGAGCAGTTTCGGGCGACAAATAGGCAGAGAATTGATGCGCGGGCTGATGGGGGCGCTGACCGGGCGTCGACGCTGATCAACCCTGCTAAGACCAGACGTGGTTAAGGGCAGACGTGCTCAGAAAAAAATCGTCGCAGCGGCCCATTCGTTTCGGCCAGCAACGGCGCCAGGGATTTATAGCGCCCCTCTTCCGGCGACATCGCCGCAACCGCAGCCTGTAAAGCCGCAACTCCACCCTTGATCAACTGCAGGTCTTCCACCGGGTTGATCAAAACTCGAATGGTAAACACCACGGCGCCGGTTTGCGGCAGGCGGCGCAGGGTCTGTCGCTCGATACGCAGATATGCACGTCTTTCACCCCCAATTGTCGCAGCCAAACCAGGGGTGTCCCCACCGCGCTGCAACAACTCGGGGGAATCCACCACCGACCAGTTGCTCCGCCACACCGGATACTCCGGCTTCAGATGATCAAAGAAGCGCGCCATCTTGGCAGACAGCTTTTCCCGGAAACCCGGAACCGGTTTGTGAATCCCGTCTAACGGGCGCCCCATTTTCTCTTCGAGGCGCCAGTAGCTGGGTGCCGCAAGTGACGCGGCTACCAGCGTGTAGCCGTGGGTGCCCGGTTGCAGCAGGCAGATGTCATCCGCAACCCAGCGACTGGCTTGCCACAGCGGTTCGTCACTCGCCTGCACCGACGCCAATCCGGGCCAGCGCAGTGTGCGGGTGGCATCGCGCCACATCAAACCCGCACAGGATGTGCGCATATAACGCGTGTGATGCCGCAACAGATGTTGATGCAACACTTCCGCCAGCTCTCGCTGAGCCGGCAGCGACGCCGACAATTGGGCATACACCTTTTCACCCAACCTGTGGCGGGCGACAATTTTGTTGTGCTGATAGTCCGGGAGCTTGCTGCAGGGCAGGATCCAGTGAGGCGCATCGAGCTTGTTGAGGCCCATATGCACCACTTCTGGCGAAGAGAGAAACGGAATACAAGGAAAAGGCGCAGTGAAGTCCTGCGCGTAGCGCCGTGCAGAAACTTCGCCAGGGTCGTCGCCCGCGACCGCGCGCGCGGGCGCCGCCCATTGATCAGCCATCACCCTGGCCGACCGCAAGGAGATTAGTGGGCCGCAGCCATCTGCTCAGAGCGCGCCTGCTGTAACGCGGCGAGGTCCTGCACCCAAACTACCTCAGAAAGATTGACACTGTTACCGGTATATTGACGAATTGCAGCGCTGACCTGCGCCAGCTCATCGGCGCCCTCGGTGGCCTCCAGCGGCAGTTCTACCCAGGCCTGCCCATTCTGGTCAATCACCTGTTCACCACGCTGGTCGCCGTTCAGTTGGCCGTCATCGGCGGCGCTTACATGGCGATCAATGGCAGAGGAGCCTCCCGCCGGCAGATAGATGGTGCCATTGGTGAAATCCACGGCAAACGCAACAATTCCCGGCAGAATACCGAACAACAGCGCGGCGCCATCCAGGATCACCACCACCGGGTCTACGCGACCGCCGCTCTGCCCTTTGCGCTCCGGATACAGGAAGTAGCCGCATGCGGTCAGGTTCATTACCATGGTCAGTAAACAGGTGGCGGCAAGGCCGCGCTTGAGAGATCGATTAAGCGGTCGATTCATAATACATATACCTTTGAGAAAACTGGCCACAAGGGCCAGGCGCTTCGATTTGCCAATGGCCGCAAGAATACCCGATTTCGCCAACCGGCTGAAAGTGGCGCCATTTCGCTCTTTGTGCACCAGGTCGCATGCGCTGCGGGACATCATCGGTATTCTTGAAAGGAACCCGTACAAATACCTACACAGATACACGAAAACGAACATTCCACGACGCTCCTTCGGAGATTTCTTATGCCGTACCTCAAACGCCTATCACTGCGACCGCTGGCCCTGCTGGTTGTATTATTTCAGGTCTGCCTGATCGCTGGTTGTGCCGCCCCGGGACGCACACCTGACCAGCAGCGCCAGCATATTGCACAAACCGAGCGCGAGGTTCTGGCAGAGCTGTATCAGTTGAAACCCGGCTTGCGCAGTGATGTGGCGAAGGCGCCGGGGTACGCCGTTTTCAGCAACATCAACGTCAACCTGCTGGTTGCGAGCACCGCAAGTGGATACGGCGTCGTGGTCAGCAAATCCGGCAAGCGCACCTATATGAAAATGGGCGAAGTGGGCGTGGGCCTCGGTTTTGGAGTAAAAGATTTCCGCGCCCTGTTTATTTTCGATTCTGCCGAAGTCATGAACCGCTTCGTCGACAGTGGGTGGACGTATGGCGGCCACGCGGACGCCGCGGCAAAATCCCAGGACAAAGGTGCGGCAGTTGGCGGTGAAGTGGTTGTCGACGGAATGCGCGTTTATCAGCTCACAGAGAGCGGTATCGCCCTCCAGGCCACACTGAAGGGTACGAAATACTGGAAAGACGCGGAGTTGAACTGAGCCCGTTGAATAAAGAATCGAGGGCAGCGAAAGGCGGGCAAAGCAGCAAAATGCGAGCTCAACGTAATTCTGGCGCAGCAAATCCTAACCTGCTTTGCCTGTCTAATAGTCAATCGAAACCGCGCCAAGTTATGCCTTTCGGCCATGGTAACTGCGAAACACTGCCTAAACTTTAATCAGCACCTGCTGAGGAATGTCAGGGAGCAGTACAACATTTCTGAAGGTGTGTTAGTGGTTCGCACCTAGCATTTGACCAGGGCAGTGAGAAGTCGTCATTGGTCCGACGCCAGAAATTTCAGGGAGCAGTAGTCTCAGCAGGTGCCGCCATGGATTGGCAGGGGCGCGGCGCTCGCAAGGGCGCCGCGCCTTTTTATTTGCACGAAAATTCTCTTTGGATTTTTACGCCAGCTTTCAAGATTTTGTCCTCGAAACTTGCACCCCCACAGTGAATTCCTTCAAGCTGCCTTGGACTATCCTGTTTTCCAGGTCTAACGCTGTATCCTGCAATCCGTTCGACCACCGGCCCAAGGCGCTCGCCCCGGGGCCTGAACAAAATCACTGCGGAGCCCAAGCATGCATATCAGCAGCGCTTTCGATAGCGGCAATATCAAAGTCATCGATAAAAAAAGTAATCCCGTCGAGCTGGCGATCCGAATCGACAACCAGTCCGACTTTTACCAGTGGTTCCACTTCCGCCTCGAGGGCGAGGTGGGCAAACAATACCCACTGCGCATCAACAATGCTGGCAAGGCGGCCTATCCGGAAGGCTGGGAGAATTACCGGGTTTGCGCCTCCTACGACCGTCACAACTGGTTTCGTATCGACGCCCAGTACGACGGCAAGGTGCTGGACTTCACCGTAAACCTGGAGCAGCCAGCGATTTATCTGGCCTACTTTGCCCCCTTCTCCTGGGAACGCCATCTGGACCTGCTGGCCTGGGCCCAGTCTGACGAACGGGTACAGTCCGAGACTCTCGGCCTCACCCTGGACGGTCGCGACATGACGCTGCTCACCATCGGCAACCCGGAAAAAGCGAAACGCAGAGTATGGATGATTGCCCGCCAACACCCGGGAGAATCCATGGCGGAGTGGTTTGTGGAAGGCTTTCTCGAAGCACTGCTGGACGAAGCCAATCCCGCGGCGCGCCAACTGTTGCAGGATACCGTCTTTTACGTAGTGCCAAATATGAACCCGGACGGCAGTGTACGCGGTCACCTGCGCACCAATGCGGCCGGCGCAAACCTGAACCGCGAATGGCAATCCCCCAGCATGGAAAGGAGCCCCGAGGTCTTTTTGGTACGCGAACGCATGCTGGCCACCGGTGGTGATATGTTCCTCGACATTCACGGAGATGAAGCCCTGCCCTTTAACTTTGTTGCCGCCTGTGAAGGCATTCCCGGATACGACGAGAAACACGCAACATTGGAAACGGTGTTCAAAGAGTCGTTTGTCAAAGCCAGCCCGGACTTCCAGACCGAACAGGGGTACCCGCTGGATAAGCCCGGCGAAGCCAATATGACCGTGGGCACCAACTGGTGTGGCCATCAGTTCCGCACCCTGGCCCTCACCCTGGAAATGCCGTTCAAAGACAACGACAACCTGGCAGACCCCATTGAAGGTTGGTCCCCTGCCCGCTGTCGTCAGCTGGCACGGGATATGCTCACGCCCATTCGCGAAACGCTCGCGTATATGAATGCCAATTAATAATCACGACACTTTCAAAACAACAACACCAATAACACGAAAAACCAATAACACGAAAAATACAGGATTCAACATGCGAAAGCCTTTCCCCTGGCAGCGGCTCATGCTGCCTCTGGCCCTCGCGGGTATCACCACGATTTCAGCGTGCAGTGAAGACGGCGCTGCACCCTCTGCCGAGCAAGCAGAGCAAAACGCAGCGAGCACACAAACCGAGCGCGAGCTGCCGCCACCGAAGGAAATGCCAACAGTCGATGTGATCAAAGAGCCAAAACTGACCGAAGCGGAAAAAACCGAAGTGGCGGAAATGGCAAAAGACCTACACACCCACATCGCGGTACTCGCCTCTGACGAATTTGAAGGGCGCGCCCCCGCCACCAAAGGCGAAGAGTTGACGGTCAACTATCTCGCCGACGAATTCAAAAAACTGGGCTTGGAGCCCGGCGCCAAAGATAGCGACGGCAACCCGAGCTGGTTCCAGTCGGTACCCGTGGTGGAAATGCAGATCGAAACCACACCGCTGGAAATCAAGGGCGAAAACTTCGAAAAATCTCTGGCACCCCTGACCGACATGGTGGCCTTCACCCAGCGCCAGACTCCGGAAAGCAAAATCACCGACAGCCCGCTGGTATTTGTGGGCTACGGCATTGTGGCACCGGAAAACGACTGGAACGATTACGCGGGCCTGGATATGAAGGGCAAAACCGCGGTCATTCTGGTGAACGACCCGGGCTACGCCACTCAGGATAAAAACCTGTTCAACGGCAATGCCATGACCTACTACGGTCGCTGGAGCTACAAGTTTGAAGAAGCGGCTCGCCAGGGTGCAGACGGGGCCATCATCATCCACGAAAACGGCGCCGCCGGTTACCCGTGGGAAGTGGTGAGCGGCAGCTGGTCCGGCGCACAGATCAGCCTCGCTGCAGACGACAAAAACGCCGATCGCGTTGCGGTGGAATCCTGGATTACCACCGATGCCGCCAAGGCTCTGTTTAAGGCCGCAGGCTTGGACTTCGACGGGGAAATGGAAGCCGCCAAACAGCGCGGATTCCAGCCGAAGCCGATGAACCTCACCGCCAGCGTAGACCTGAAAAATACCGTGCGCACTTCCGACTCGCGCAACGTGGTCGCCAAGGTGGAAGGCAGCCAGTACCCGGATGAAGCGGTTATCTACACAGCCCACTGGGATCACCTGGGGGTAAACAATCACGCGGAAGGTGGCGACCATGTGTTTAATGGCGCGGTCGATAACGCTACCGGCACCGCGGGCCTGCTCGCCATTGCCCGGCAGCTCACCAAACTGCCACAAGCGCCACAGCGCTCCATGGTATTTGTGGCGGTCACCGCAGAAGAGTCCGGTCTGCTGGGCTCCAAATACTACGCGGAAAACCCGGTAGTACCTCTGGAGAAAACAGTCGCCGGCATCAACTTCGATGCCATGGGTGTTCTCGGCCCCATGCGCGATGTAATTGTGGTGGGTTACGGCAACAGCGAGCTGGAAAAATTGCTGGAAAAAGCCGCGTCCAAACAGGGCCGCTACCTGGCACCGGAAGATCACCCGGAGCGCGGTTATTTCTATCGCTCAGATCACTTCAGCCTGGCGAAAAAAGGCGTACCCATGCTGTATTTCGATTCCGGCACCGACAGCTTCGAGCACGGCCGTGAATGGGCGCAAAAGAAAGCGGCAGAGTACGGTGCCCGTGCCTACCACAAGCCCGCCGACGAATACGATCCCCAGTGGAACCTGGAAGGGGCTGCGATGGACCTGCTTCTGGGCCTGAACCTCGGTGTGGAACTCGCCAACAGCCGCGACTGGCCCAACTGGTATGAAGGCAACGAGTTCCGCGCAGCGCGGGACAAGAGCGCGGATTCCCGCAAATAAGCCAATTGCGCAGTTTCCACGCAGTAACGAAAAGGGGCGCCCGGTAGGGCGCCCCTTTTCTATACCCGCTTTCGCTTGTGAGATCTCAGTCCTGATCTTCGAGCAAGCTGCGCCGCTCTTTATATGACAGCGCTTCCTTTTTTGCCACCAGCCAGTAGGTAACACCCAATGCCAGCACCGCCGCTGCAATACCGAGAATATAGTCCGGCGTTGTGTCATCGAGATCCAGCACAATGACTTTTCGCGCAATGGCCATCAACGCCGTCGCCACAACCAGCTGAATTGGAATGACGTTTGAGCCGAGATAGAGTCGAATATTGATAAAAATCTCGATGGAAATCAGTACTAACATGATGGCCCCGAACACATCGAATAGATCGTTGTGGTTCATGATCAGTATGGGTGCTGCCTGTAGCCGCTGGTACACCACCCACACGACATCCGCCACACTCCATACAATAACCAGCGCCATCACCACAGACAGAAAGCGCACCGAGCTGCGAATCACCACGTGTAGCAGGCGGATCAGCGGGTCTTCGTGTTCCGCCGGCAGCTCCTCGTGGATCATCGTTGGCCTTTCCTGCTTATCCGACATGGCGTGCTCTTGGGTCAAGAAATTTGCCCATTAGTTATAGCGTACCAGCCACCGCTCCGTGTTGAGGCCATGTTGCAAAAAGTAATCCGCGCCATATAACCACAAAAAAACCCGCTGCAAGCAGCGGGTTTTTCATTTGCGTGGCAGGATCAGACTCAAGCGCTGACCGCGGTATCCACTTTCTTCAATTCCTCGTCGCGCAGCTCGCGGCGCAGAATTTTACCGACATTGGTTTTTGGCAAATCTTCACGAAACTCAATATTTTTTGGCACCTTGTACGCAGTCATATTCTCGCGACAGTAGGCAACGATTTCTTCTTCCGTCAGAGAACCGTCCGCCTTGACCACAAACAGTTTTACCGTTTCACCGGTGCGCTCATCGGGGATACCAACGGCCGCGGCTTCGGTAACCTTTGGGTGGGCGCTGACGATGTCTTCGATCTCGTTCGGGTAAACGTTAAACCCGGAAACGATGATCATGTCCTTCTTGCGGTCAACGATCTTGATGTAGCCATCGTCCTGGATTACCGCCATGTCACCGGTTTTCAGCCAGCCATCCGAATCGATGGTATCGGCAGTAGCTTCTGGGCGTTCCCAGTATCCTTTCATCACCTGCGGGCCACGAACGCACAACTCACCTGGTGTATTGTTCGGCAGATCGTTTCCGTTCTCGTCGATGACCTTGACTTCGGTATCTGGTACCGCAATACCGACAGTGCCCAGTTGCACAGCCTCAGCAGGGTTAAAACATACCACCGGCGAAGTTTCCGTCATGCCGTAGCCTTCGGTAACCACACAGCCGGTGACCTGCTCCCACTTTTCTGCGGTGGCACGAGTCAGCGCCATACCGCCGGAACAGGTGGTATGCAGCTTGCTGAAATCCAGATTGGCAAAATCCGGGTTGCGCATCAGGCCATTGAACAGGGTGTTCAGACCACAGAAACCGGTAAAACGCTTGCCCTTCAGGGTTTTAACGAAGCCCGGAATATCCCGCGGGTTCGGGATCAGCAGCGAGTGGTTGCCGGTGGTAAACAGGCACATGCAGTGAATGGTAAAGGCATAGATGTGGTAGAGGGGCAGCGGAGCGACGTAATACTCCTCCCCTTCCTTCATGGAATCGCCAAGTGCTTCGCGCACCTGCTCCATGTTGGCAACCAGGTTGCGGTTGGTCAGCATCGCGCCTTTCGCCACGCCGGTGGTACCACCGGTGTACTGCAATACGGCGATGTCACCGGGAGTGCGCTGTACATCCTGGTGGGGTTGCTTGGCACCAGCGGACATGGCATCGCGGAAATTTACCTGATTCGCGAAATGGAAATCCGGCACCATCTTCTTGATGTGCTTGGCAACGGTGTTGATCAGAACGCGTTTGAGCGGCGGATGCAGGTCCGCAATCTCCGAAACAATCACTTGCTCAACGGATGTTTCGCCGATGATACCCGCCGCTGTGTCGGCGATATTTGCAAGAACAACCAGGGCTTTGGCACCAGAATCGTTCAGCTGGTGTTTGATTTCACGCTGGGTGTACAGCGGATTTGTATTGACCACCACCAGGCCTGCGCGCAGGGCACCAAACACGGCAACCGGGTATTGCAGGACATTCGGCAGTTGAACCGCGATGCGATCGCCGGGTTTCAGGCTGGTATGATTCTGAAGGTAGGAGGCAAATTGGGCGCTGAGCCGATCAATATCGCCAATGGTGAGCGTTTGCCCCAGGCAGGTAAATGCCGGGCGCTCTGAATATTTGGCCGTGGCACTGGTAAACACGTCAAGAATGCTGCGTTCAATGTCCAACTTGTTTCTCCCAATACTGTTGTTTTTGTGGTGTCACCCGCCGGACGCGGTCTGCCGCGCTCGTAACCATCGAGACGGAGCAGTTTCACAAGACTGGCAGATTATCGGCGAGTTCGCAGACTGATGATACCTCAGGGGACCATCCTGTCGGTTAATAGTCGATATCCGCAGTGCTGATCTGAGCAGACGGGTAATTATTGTAAGTTTTGTTAGTTATCTGGTGAATGTTACTGCGAGAGGCAAATAATCCGCCTGAATTTCATCGCTAGCCCGCATTGAACGGGCAATTAATTATTTGGGCGTCAGACTTGTCGCCCGGCCGGCTCCACACTGCACCGCCACGTCAAAACACTGGCGGTACGGAACCAATTCAATCAGTAAATAGCCCGGTGGGCTATTCCGCCACAGGTAATCCTCTGGTCGACTTCAATGCACGGCAAAAAGGTCTGCCAACGCAGCTGCCAGTTCGCGATTGCCGGTATATCGGATATCGCCCAGCAGGAACGCGTGACGGGCACTCAACTGGCCGCCAATGATTTCCCGCAGTGTGTCGTAGGACATTTCGAGATCCAGATCCGGCGACTCCACCAGCCCGGAAACCTGCTCCGCTTCAATAGAAACCGGCCCGCTTTCCAGAGCGCCGCCTTCCAATGCCTTGCGCTCCACACGCAGGTAGAAATCACTGCCGTCCGGCAATCGAAACTGTACTCGAGTGGTCTGGGGCAGACAAGTAAGCAGCCGCAAGCGCTCGAGAATGTGTGCCGGTAATTGCATCATCACTCCGGAAGTTCGCAAACCTGCGCTTTACCGCCGTTGGCAAAGCGCAGATTCAAAAACACCGCCGCTGTTACCAGGGGCGGTGTTTTCCAATCATGTTGCTCAGAATACGAAGTGTTCCGCATCCAGGCTCATGAGGTTGTCGGCGCCGCTCTGCATAGCACTGGCATGGGTCGCGGTGCGCGGCAGGATACGGTCGAAATAGAAACGCGCGGTGGCAATTTTGGAACGGTAGAAATCTTCTTCACCGGCACCAGCCTGCAGCTTCTCGTTAGCGGTTTTCGCGGTCAGCGCCCACAGGTAGGCCTGTACGGCGTAACCGGAATACATCAGGTAGTCCACGGAGGCTGCGCCGACTTCGTCGGGGTTTTCCATGGCCTTCACGCCGACGTTCATGGTCAGCTCGCCCCACTCCTTGTTGATCTCCTGGAGTTTGGCAACATACGGTGCCAGGGCTTCGTTATCCAGTTCCGCCTGGCAGAACTTGTGCACGACCTTGGTGAACTTGCGCAGCAGCTCGCCCTGACTCATCAGTACTTTACGGCCCAGCAGGTCCAGTGCCTGAATACCGGTAGTACCTTCGTAGATGGTGGAAATACGGGAGTCGCGCACGTTCTGCTCCATGCCCCACTCGGCGATGTAGCCGTGGCCGCCAAAACACTGCAGACCCAGGTTTGCTGATTCATAACCGGTCTCGGTGAGGAACGCCTTGGCAATCGGCGTCAGGAACGCGAGCAGGTCGTCGGCGTCTTTGCGCTCTTCTTCCGTCTCTGCGGCGTGGCTGCGGTCAACCTGTTGCGCACACAGCAGTACCAGCATGCGACCGCCTTCGGAGAAGGCCTTCTGGGTCAGCAGCATGCGGCGCACGTCCGGGTGAACGATGATCGGGTCAGCCGCACCTTGCGGGTTTTTCGGGCCGCTCAGGGAGCGCATTTGCAGACGGTCTTTGGCGTAAGCCAGGGACTTCTGGAAACCCGCTTCCGCGTGCGCCACGCCCTGCAGGGCAGTACCCAGACGCGCAGTGTTCATAAAGGTGAACATGCAGTTCAGGCCCTTGTTGGGCGGGCCGATCAGGAAGCCTTTGGCACCGTCGAAGTTGAGTACCGCGGTGGCATTACCGTGGATACCCATCTTGTGTTCCAGGGAACCACAGGTCACGCCATTGCGCTCACCTACGGAGCCGTCTGCATTCGGCAGGAATTTCGGAACGATAAACAGGGAGATGCCCTTGGTGCCCGCAGGGGCATCCGGCAGGCGTGCCAGTACGATGTGGACGATATTCTCGGCCATATCGTGCTCACCGGCAGAGATAAAGATCTTGGTGCCGCTGATGGAGTAAGAACCGTCGTCGTTAGGCTCGGCCTTGGAACGCAGGATACCCAGGTCGGTACCGCAGTGGGGCTCAGTCAGACACATGGTGCCAGTCCAGGTACCTTCTACCAGCTTGGTCAGGTAGGTTTCTTTCTGCGTGTCGGTACCGTGGGCTTCCAGGGTATTCATGGCGCCGTGGGACAGGCCCGGGTACATACCCCAGGACCAGTTGGCAGTACCCACCATCTCGCTCAGGATGGTACCTAGAGAAGGCGGCAGGCCCTGGCCACCGTGTTCGACTTTGTGCGGCAGGGACGGCCAGCCGGCTTCCACGAACTGCTGGTAGGCTTCCTTGAAGCCTTCCGGAGTGGTGACTTCGCCGTCTTTCCAGGTACAGCCCTGCTGGTCGCCAATCTGATTGATGGGGGCGAGGACGTTTTCACAGAACTTGGCACCCTCTTCCAGGATGGCATCCACCACGTCGGGGCTCGCATCTTCATAGCCCAGTGCCGCATAGTGCTGATCCCAGTTCAGCAGCTCACGCATGGCGAAACGCATGTCACGCAGCGGAATTTTGATCTCGCTCATCCTGAATACCCTCTTTAACGATTTTTACACTCGATTTTTCGCGCCCGCTGCCATGGTCTCATACAGACATGGCCGGGCAGCGCCACGGGATGCACGGCGAAATGCCGTGACTCAACTATTCGTTTTATTCATATTAGTTGCAAATTACCAATAGTCACTATGGCGAAAAGTGTCCAAAGCACTAACAAAATACGGCGGCAGATTCAGCGCAAAGCGGCTGACGCACAGGTCACCGTATCGACCTGTGCGCGAGAAATTCTCGGGAGATTTTGAAGGGAGTTTCTGGAGGGAACAGGCGCGATATAACGCGAAAAGCCGGAAATTAGCTGCCGGGGGTGGTCGCGCGCGGGCTCTTGCGATACTCGCCGGGGGTGACCCCGGTCCACTTCTTGAACGCGCGAAAAAACGCACTGGCCTCGTCAAAACCCAGCATTTCCGCGATTTGCGTATTGGAGAGATCCGGGCAGCTCAAGTAATGGAAGGCTGCCTCCATCCGGCATTCGTCCTTGAGCTTCTGGTACGAGGTGTTTTCCTGCTGCAACTTGCGCCGCAAGGTAGTGACCGACATGTTCAGGCGCTCCGCCACCGCTTCCGCCGGCGGCATGGACTCGCTCACATCCCGGTTCAGAATCGTCTTGACCTTGGTCTTGATACTGTTGGCGTTGCCGTCGCTGATTACCAGGTGATAAGGCGCCGTGCGGATGAAGTCCTCCACCGTCTGGGGACTCTGTACGATGGGATAATCCAGATAGCGGCTTTCATATTCCAGCGCATTGGCCGGCTGATCGAACAGCAGTTCCCCAGCCTCACTTTGCGCCAGGGTCTGGAACTCCTCCGGGCAGGGGAAGGAAAAGTGCAGCTTGGCCAGAGGAATCTCGCGCCCCACCAGCCAGCAGTAGAAACGGTGCCAAACCGCAAGCGTGGTACGAATTACCCCTGGTGTAGTCTCCGCAATCAGCTGGTCGAACTCGCCGTCGTGCAGAGAGCTGATACCCACGATCACCACCTTGTCGCGATCCCCCTGAGGCGACAACACGGGTTTGACACGAAAGCCCCGGCAAATTTCCATGAATTCCGCGCTGAGGGTTATCGCCTGCCGCACCGTCGCGCAGTTGACCACCGTCAGACACAGCAGGCGAAATGAACCGGAGCGCACCCGGCCACCACTAAGCATGCCGAACCACTCGTCCTGGGCCAGCCACATGACCCGCTGGTACAGGCGCCCGTACTTTACCGCGGAAAACGCCGCAGTATCCTCGAGCTCACCCTCGGAAATATCGACCGACGCGAGAAGCTCCGCGCGATCGCAACCGTGCCTCGCCGCCTCTTCCAGCAGACGCTGTACATAGGCGATCGGGATACGGATATCCTCACTCTGACTCTGGTTGAGGCCGGAAAGAGGTTGGGTGTCGCTGGCCATGCTTTGCTCTAAGTTAACGGTCGTCGTTACGGTGGTCGTTGCGCTGGTCATTTCGCCGACGCAACCAGTTCAACAGCGCACCAAAACCGAACGCCACGGCCACAATAACGGCAAGAAAAACCAACATCAGCACCAGGTAACTGAGCACGTCTGCCACCGGCAGATCCCAACTCCAGATCGCCGCGGCGATAAACGCAACACAGGCAAGGACACTGGTAATAAATGAACGGCGGCGTTTCTGGGCCATAACAAAGCACTTTCAACGGGAAATGAATGACTGGTCGGCATTGTTCGCCGACACTAATATTCGGGCTATGGACAGCACGGGGGGTTCGCTCGCCGCATCCGAATGAACAATCTCTATTCATACTATAGATTTGAACAGAGGGTTTGAATTCTAACGGATTGGGCGGCACTCCACCGCGAACTACCACGTAAAGCGGGGCAGAATCCTGAAGGATTGGTCATTGGCTGTCAACGCAGCCCCGGCAAATGGTTAGCGCAAACAAGGGGTGAAAGAGTCATGGGAAAACCACACATGCTGCGCAGAGAAGATCGATCCATCCTGCGCAGGCTGGGTATCTGGATTGAATGCATGATGCTGGTTGCGGGTTCCATCCTGTTGGGGATTCTGCTGCTTGCCTGAGCCATGGACTCTATTGCCCATCCACAATTCCCCCCTCACTTAATCGCGCGGGGTCGAGTAATTTTTCCAGCTCTCCGCGGGAAAGATCGGTCATTTCCTCGGCCACATCCAGCACCGGGCGCCCCGCTTTATAAGCCGCCTTGGCAATCTCCGCGGCCCTGGCATAGCCGATGACCGGGTTCAACGCCGTCACCAGAATCGGATTGCGCGCGAGCGCCTGCTGCATACGCGCCTCTTTGACGGTAAACCCGGCTATTGCATTGTCCGCCAGCATACGCGAGGCGTTTGCGGATAACTGGATACTTTCGAGCAGACTAAATGCAATCACCGGCAACATCACATTCAACTGAAAATTACCGCTTTGCCCGGCCACGGTAATCGTGGTGTCATTTCCCATCACCTTGGCCGCCACCATTGCCACGGATTCGGCAATGACAGGATTGACCTTGCCCGGCATGATACTGCTGCCGGGCTGAAGCGCTGGTAACGCAATTTCGCCCAGCCCTGCCAGCGGACCGCTATTCATCCAGCGCAAATCGTTGGCAATTTTCATCAGAGCCACCGCCAGAGTTTTTAACTGCCCCGACACTTCGACCGCAGTGTCCTGGCTGGAGATTGCGGCAAAGATATTGTCCGCGGGACGCGGTGAGATGCCACAGGCGGTACCGAGCTTGTACGCAAATAGTTCAGAAAACTCATTGTGCGCATTCAGGCCGCTACCTACTGCAGTGCCACCCTGTGCCAGCTGTTCCAGACGCGGAAGTACATCCTCCAGCCGCGCCCTGCACAATTTGAACTGCGCACTCCAGGCCGATATTTCCTGCCCCAGGGTTATCGGTACCGCGTCCATCAGGTGTGTGCGCCCGGTTTTGACCACCGACGTCAACTCATTGGATTTGCGATCCAGCGTGTCGCACAGGTGTACCAGTGCGGGCAACAACTGGTTTTGTATGGCGAGCAATGCGGAGAGATGAATTGCCGAAGGAATCACATCGTTACTGCTCTGGCACATATTGACGTGATCATTGGCACCGATGGTGAGGCCGCTGTTTTCCGAGGCGATATGGGCAAGCACCTCGTTCACATTCATATTGGTGCTGGTGCCGGAACCGGTCTGGAACACATCGACGGGAAACTGGCGGGCGTAGTCTGCGTCGGTCAGCTGGTCGCAGGCAGCAACAATCGCCACCGCCTTGTCTTCATCGAGAATTCCCAGGCACTGGTTAGCCTGGGCCGCAGCGCGCTTTATCGCCACTACGGCGCGAACAAATGCAATCGGCAAACGGTAGTCACTGACCGGGAAATTTTCCACAGCGCGCTGGGTCTGCGCACCATAAAGGGCATCTTGCGGGACGTTGATTTCGCCCAGACTGTCTTTCTCTATTCGAAAAGCGTCGGCGCTTGAAGACGTTTCTTGAGGGGAAGGCTTGCGCACGGAGAAGGCCTCCTGGAAAGCTCAGATCACACAATTGAAAAGATAAGCACCGCCAAAGCGCATGCCAGACAAAAGATGCCGAATATCGATACAGGGTAATGTGCGGGGTCGGGATTTGGCAATCGATGTGAAAGGGGCCCAAAGAAACTAAACGCTCACGCGCCCTTCCTGCGTCCACTCACAGCGCACCTGCATATCACCACTGCCGGGCTCGTGATACAGGCCTGCAGCCTCCCAGTTAAAGGAATGGGTGCCGGAGAGCTCGGTTTCCAGATGTACCGTGGCGGAAACCCAGTACATGCTGCGCAAAAGCTCTTCAAACTTCTGGATCCAGTGATTCCACTCATACTCGACGGCGCGATAGGAAGCACCAAAATGGATGACGTCGGTCTGATACTGGGATTGCTTGACCTTAATGGTGGGAATGGAAAACATATCGCGGCAAAGAAACGGCCACTCGTCCGCACTGGGCAGCGCCAGCACAGCTTCGCGGTTGACCCGGCGGCGATCACTGCCGCCTGCCAGGCTGTTGCTGTCTTTGATACAGCCGTAAACGATAGATTCCTGATCGCCCTGAATCACGCTGCGCTAACCCCTACGCTTCTCCCGCAGCACGAATGTGTTGTCAGCGGGCCAATTCAATTATTGCTCCGCCAACTGTAACGGCGCGACCGAGATAATTCTACTGCCAGATGCCAGCAAATTTTCGACCCGATCGCATTTCAGGCAGATCGATTAAATTTCGATGCCCTGCCCCCGTAACATTGCCATCAGCCCCTCTTCGTCCAGCACCGGTAGATCGAGATCTCGCGCCTTGTTCAGCTTTGAGCCCGCTCCGGGGCCAGCGACAACCGTATGGGTATTCGCAGACACGCTGCCGGCGACTTTTGCACCCAACCGTTGCAGATAGTCCTTGGCCTCACTGCGCGACAGGGTTTCCAGCTTTCCGGTCAGCACCCAGGTCTGCCCTGCGAGCGGCTGGCTACCCGTTTCCTGGACTTCCGCCTCCCAATGCACACCTGCCTGCTGAAGAGCGGCAATTTCTTCCAGGTTGTGCACTTGCTCGAAAAACTCGGCCACATAGTGGGCAACGATCGGGCCAACATCCTCAACCTGCTGCAGGGCCTCACTATCCGCTTGCATTAACGCATCCAGGTCACCAAAGTGTCGCGCCAGGTTGCGCGCGGTCGCCTCGCCCACTTCACGAATACCGAGCGCATAGAGAAATTTCGGCAGAGTGGTGCCTTTGCTGCGCTCAAGGGCATCCAACAGATTTTGCGCGGACTTTTCCCCCATTCTCTCGAGCGCCACCAGCGGCTCGAGTGACAGGTGGTAAAGGCCGGAGACAGACTTCAACAGCCCCTCATCCACCATCTGTTCCACCAGCTTGTCGCCGAGACCGTCAATATCCATGGCCTTGCGCGATGCAAAGTGCTTGATCGCCTGCTTGCGCTGGGCGCTACAGATCAGGCCACCACTACAGCGGGCAACGGCCTCACCGGGTGTGGCCTCCACCGGCGAATCACACACCGGGCAGTGGGCCGGGAATACGATGTCGCGGGCGTCGTCCGGACGGCGACTTTCCACCACGGAGACCACCTGGGGGATTACATCGCCGGCGCGGCGAATAATTACGGTATCCCCGACTTTTACGCCCAACCGTTCGATTTCATCGCGGTTGTGCAGGGTGGCATTGGATACCGTAACGCCGCCGACAAACACCGGCTGCAGGCGCGCCACTGGGGTAACCGCACCAGTGCGCCCTACCTGGAACTCCACATCCAGCAACTGGGTCATTTCTTCCTGTGCAGGGAACTTATAGGCCGTGGCCCAGCGCGGCGCACGAGCGACAAAACCCAGGCGCTTCTGCAGCGGAATACTGTTGACCTTGAATACAATACCGTCGATGTCGTAAGGCAATTGCGCACGCTTTTCGCCGAGCTTACGGTGATATTCGATACATTCCTGGATATTTTCCGCCACCGCCATTTCACTGTTGATCCGGAATCCCCAACGGTTCAACTGCCTGAGAATTTCCGAATGCGTTTCGGGAAGTTCACCGCCTTCCACTACGCCAACGCTATAGGTGCAGAGTTCCAGAGGGCGCTGGGCGGTAACACGCGAGTCCAGCTGGCGCAGACTGCCCGCGGCGGCGTTGCGTGGATTTACAAACAGCTTGTCGCCGGCTGCGCGGGCTTTTTCATTCATGGCGTCAAAGCCCGCCTTGGGCATATAGATTTCGCCGCGCACTTCGAGAACTTCCGGCACATCGTCGGCCAGCAGTTTCAAAGGCACGGAGTAGATCGTCCGCACATTCTGCGTGATATCTTCCCCAACAGTGCCATCACCGCGGGTTGCGGCGCGCTCCAGCAGCCCATTGCGGTACAGCAGGCTCACGGCAATCCCATCCAGTTTTGGTTCGCAGGCGTACTCCACCGGCGCACTGTTATTCAGACGCTCACGGATACGGCGATCGAAATCTTCCATTTCCTCATCGCTGAACGCATTGTCCAGGGACAGCATGGGCATTTCGTGGCGAATCTGGGTAAAGGCCGCCAAGGGCTCCGCGCCCACACGCTGGGTGGGGGAATCACTGGAGATCAACTGCGGATATTGTTCTTCCAGCCCCTGCAACTCGCGCAGACAGCGGTCGTATTCCGCATCCGGCAGTTCCGGGGCATCCAGTACGTAGTACTGGTAATTGGCGCGATTGAGGATTTCGTGCAGCTCCATTGCACGGGACTGAGATTCCGGGGGGAGTTTTTTTGTCATTGTTTTTCCGCAAAAATGGGGAATTCTTGCTGGTCAGGCCTGCGCGCGGGCCAGGGCTTTGCGGCGCTGGAATTCCATCACCCGCTGACGGTAGTGCTCGGCGGTCTGCGCGGTGAATACACTGCGGTTTTCGTCCTTCAGCTCGCCGCCCAGCTGCTCGGCAATATTGCGCGCGGTAGACAGCAGCGTATCGAAGGCTTTCAGCGCTTCCACTTCTGCAGGGAGCGCGAGGAACAGGCTCACGCCGGGGGTGGTGAAGTCTTCCATCTCGGACATATCAAAGGTGCCCGGCACCACGATATTGGCCAGGCTGAACAGGGCCGGGCCCTCCCCCGCTTCGCCGCAGTGGAAATGGAAAATATTCATCTCGCCGAAACGCAGTCCGCTGGAAAGCAGTACGCGCAGCAGGTCGTTACCCTCAAAGCAATCGCCGGCAGGCGCCATGATGTTCAGGATCAACACTTCCTGTACGTCGCGCTCTTTTGGCGTGCTCTGCCCGCGCTTGCCGGTTTTTTTCCGGCCCGCACTTTCTGTATCAGCCGCCGTATCCCGGGCCGGTGCCTTTTTCTGGTCCGGACCTTTTTTAAGATCGGGAAAGCGGAGTTCCGGCAGCTTGAGATCCGCCGGGGACCAACCGGGCTTTTTCACCGGTTCCTGATGTTCTTCCGCCGGCGCCTCTTCCGGTACCGATTGCAACGACTCCAGACTGATCGATTCATCCAGAGAGGGTTCGCGGCGGTCGGTTGCCGGCTCGTCGTGTTCAGAAGACAGGCCGGCCATGGGGTCCTGTTCGCCCTGATACTGCAGCTTGTCTTCGGATACCGGTTCGATCGTGTCCGGACCTGCGGCCGGTGCGATATCCGGTTCCACAGAGTCCATCAGCATCGGCACCTGCTCTTCCAGGTTCAGGGAAGCCTGCTCCGGCACCTTGGCGGCGCGCGTGGTGGAGTGCTCTGCGGGCATTTCTGGCAGTTCGTCGTTGCCCCCTGTAGCTCGCTCGGGTTTGCTGCCTGCCAATGGTTTGCGCGAGGACTGGAAGTTCTGCTGTACCTGGCGATTGACCTGGCTGGCGTCTTCCGGTTTGCGACGCTGCACCACGCGCACCGTTCCCGGCAGCTCCGCAGAAATCTGCCGACGCTTTTCCGCCTCTTCCGGATCGATGTATTCGAGCTCGGACTCGGTAATGGGACTGCTTTTTTTGGCCCGCGCTTCCTTCGGCTCCGCGGCTTCTTTCACGGCGCGCGGCGTTGACAGGATATCTTCGTTGTAGTCGTCCACTTCCTGGCGCAAGGTGCGGGACAGTTTGCTGGAGACTTTTACCGAGTCTCGGTGCTTGAGGTAGGCGCGCCGGGCACCATCGAGCACCACGCCCAGCAGCACCAGCGCCAGCAAATTGATCAGCCAGTTGTCCATGATTACATCCCTCTCCCTGTGCCCATCACGCAGATGCCAGTTCCGCGGCCTCTTCCACATCCACGGATACCAGACGGGATACGCCCGGCTCGTGCATGGTAACCCCCAACAATTGATCGGCCATCTCCATGGCAATCTTGTTATGGGTAATGTAGATGAACTGAACGTGTTCCGACATTTCTTTTACCATCCGTGCATAACGACCCACGTTGGCATCGTCCAGCGGTGCGTCCACCTCATCCAGCATACAGAAGGGCGCCGGGTTGAGGCGGAAGATGGAAAATACCAGAGCGATTGCGGTCAGCGCCTTCTCACCACCGGACAACAAGTGGATCGTACTGTTCCGCTTGCCCGGTGGGCGCGCCATGATCGCGATACCGGTATCCAGCAGGTCGTCACCGGTTAGCTCCAGATACGCGTGACCACCGCCAAATACTTTCGGGAACAGCTCCTGAAGACCGCCGTTAACCTGATCGAAGGTCTCCTTGAAGCGGGTACGGGTTTCCTTGTCGATGCGGCGGATGGCATTTTCCAGGGTCTCCAGGGCGTCGGTCAGATCGCCGTACTGGGTATCCAGGTAGTTTTTGCGCTCGGATTCCTGCTTGTACTCATCGATAGCCGCGAGGTTAATCGGGCCAAGACGGGAGATTCGCGCAGCCACCAGCTCGATATCCTGTTGCACTGCTTCGATAGTCAGTTCTTCCGGGAGTTCCTCAAGCAGGCCTTTCAGTTCGTGGCCAGCCTCAGCCAGCTGCTCTACCAGGCCATTGCGCTGGGTTTCGAGGGTCTGCGCAGCCAGGCGCTGCTGCTCCAGCTGAGCGCGTACGCCTTGCAAAGCAGATTCCACCTTGTGGCGCTCCTGCTCGTGGTTGCGAAGCGTAGACTCCACCTCTTCCATTTTTTTGCGCGCATCCGAAAGCTCGGTTTCCACTTCGATGCGCTGCCCCAGTTTTTCTTCCAGTTCCGCCTGGAAATCCTGGGATGGATCCTGGGCGTCCTCCATCTGACGCAGCAGCTGCTCGCGGCGCTCCTGCAAACGCTCCACCTGCTCGCGCAACACCTGCAGCGTGCGCTCGAGGGAAACTTTCTGGGTGCGTACGGACTGCTCGCGCATGGCCAGTTCGTGGGCGCGGTCTTTATCTTCACGGGCGCGCTGGCGCGCGGCATCCAGCGCTTCACGCAGCTCCTCGCGGCGCGCCAGAAGGGATTCGCGGCGATCGGTATCGTCGCTCATGGCCTCCAGGGCCTCCTGCAATACGATGCGCGCTTCGGAAATGGATTCGGATTCCATCTCCTTCTGTTCTTTCACTTCGGCAATTTCTGCCTCGATACGGCGGCGGCGTTCATCCATCTGCTCCTGGCGCGCGCGCTGGGCAGACAGCTGACTGCGCAGGTCGCCGGTACGGCGGTTCAGCTGCTCGGCGTTATTGCGGGCCTGCTCGATACCGGATTCCAGTTCGCCGGCGCGACTGCGCAACTGCTCGCGCTGCTCGGACAGCTCTTCGATACGTGCTTCGCAGGTTTCCAGCTCCGCTTCCAGGTTCTCGAGGTCCTGCTTGCGCGCCAGTACCCCGGATTCCGCATCGCCACCGCGGCTGACTTTCAGCCAGTTAGGTCCGACCCAGAGGCCGTCGCGGGTAACGATGGATTCATTCGCTTTCAGCTGATCGCGCTGGGCCAGCGCGGCGTTCAGGTCTTCCGCGGTATAGATACCGTCTACCAGGCCACTCAGGGACGCGGGGCCCTCCACGACATCGGAGAGTTTCGGCAGGCTGCCAGCGGCTGCCGCCGGTGCACTGCGGCCATCGACAAATACAGCCTGGCCGCCGTCGAAGCTGGTGAGACTTTCCTGCAGGGATTCGATCTGATCGACACACACCGCCTGCAGTTGGGCACCAAGCACGGTTTCCACGGCGGTTTCCCAACCGGCGCGTGCGCTGATCTGCTCCGCCAGGCGCGGGCGGTCCTGCAGATTGTGCTGCTCCAGCCAGCTGGCGACGTTCTTCCCCTGACCCATGGCGGCCTGCTGCAGCGCTTCCAGCGAGGCCTGGCGGCCGCGGCTGGTCTGCAATTGCAGGCGTTCTTTATCCAGTTCAGCGCCCAGCTCGGACTCCTGACGGCGCAGATCCGAAAGCTGTTCTACCTGTTCGGAAATGGATTCGCGCAGCTCGGCCAGCTGCATTTCCAGCTCGGCCAGCTCCTCGTTCTGTTGCTCCAGCTCCAGGTCATCGCCGGAGCCAGACAGGGACTCACGCTCGGTCTGCAGCTTGCTGATGCGATCCTGCAGGCGCTGGGCAGATGTTTCCAGGTGCTGGATGCGGGACTGCTGTACTTCCGCACGCTGACGAGAGCCAGAGGCACCCTGGTTGAATTGATCCCACTCGTTCTGCCAATCGCGCATCTGGTCTTCGGCGGTCAGCAGGGCCTGGGCGGATTCTTCTTCCGCCGCCTGCACCATTTCCAGATCCGGAATAATGATTTCCAGTTCGGCATCAAACTCGACCGCCTTTTCCTGGTCCGCAGCCAACAGCGACTGGGATTCATTGAATTCCTGTTCGGTGCGGGAAAAATCGGTCTGCAATTGGGTGTTGCGCTCGCGAGCGTGGGAAATGCTCTGCTCCAGGCGCGCAATATCCGCACCCACGGAATAGAAACGGCCCTGTACCTCGTTAAACGCATCGGACAGGTCGTGATAAGCCACGCGCTGCTCTTCGATACCGGTGTCGAAGCTCACCTGGCGGGTCACCAGCTCCTCTACGGTGAGTTCCAGCTCGCCGATCTGCTGCTGCTTGCCGTGGGCCTGGTCGTCCAGGTCCTTGTACTTCAGGGCCTGCAGGTGTGCTTTGTGGGTGCGCTCTTCTTCTTTGAAGCGGCTGTATTTTTCCGCGGCCGCAGACTGGCGCTCGAGACGGGACAGCTGGCGATCCAGCTCGTCGCGGATATCGGTGAGGCGCTCCAGGTTTTCCTTGGTGCGACGCATGCGGTTTTCGGTATCGCGACGGCGCTCCTTGTACTTGGAGATACCGGCGGCTTCCTCGATAAATACCCGCAGCTCTTCCGGCTTGGCCTCGATCAATTTCGAGATCATGCCCTGCTCGATGATCGCGTAGCTGCGCGGACCGAGACCGGTACCCAGGAACAGGTCAGTCACGTCGCGGCGGCGGCATTTCTCGCCGTTCAGGTAATAGATGTTCTGTGCGTCGCGGGTCACCTTGCGCTTGATGGAGATCTCGCTGAAGGCGGCGTATTCGCCGGTGAGCTTGCCGGAGGAATTGTCGAACACCAGCTCAATGGAGGCCTGGCCCACGGGCTTACGGCCGCTGGAGCCATTGAAGATCACGTCGGTCATGGAGTCGCCGCGCAGGTTCTTCGCGGAGGATTCCCCCATCACCCAGCGCACAGCGTCAATGGTGTTGGACTTGCCACAGCCGTTGGGGCCGACCACGGCGCTGAGGTTGGACGGGAAGTAAACGGTGGTCGGGTCGACGAACGACTTGAATCCGGCCAGCTTGATGCACTTCAAACGCATGGTCTTAAAACTCGGTAATACCCGGCGCCCGTGCGGTTGTTACTCCGCCGCCGAACGCTCTTCGTTGTACTTTCTGGAGGATTTGCCAGGGGACCTGACTGGCCAGTGCCCGCAAATCGTCGTTTTGTCTTTGCAAACCGCCGATTGTACATGGCTGCGAGCCGGGTTTCAGCGCTATTTTCGCTGCGCCCCGACAGTGGCGGCCCGCCTGAAGCGAAGCCGCGGAAACGCTTTTCCGGGGCACCCCGAAGGAAATGAACTGGCGAACCAGGCAGGCCCGCCAGAGACTCTACAGTCAGATCTGCTGATCGATCAGGATGGATACCGGCTTGGACCAGTCCGCGCGCGGAAGAGCCTTCACCTCGCCCTGCCAGTCGCCGGGGGCCGGGCGGGCATTGCCGCCGATGGCCAGACGGGCCACGAGTTGCACCTGGTCAACGGTTTTCAGGCTGCGCCCCGGCATCATCGCGCGAGACTCATCCAGCACCACCTGCACGGGCAAATCCGCCGCGGTAAGACGCACAATCGCCAGTGGCATCGGGCTCTCCGCGGTACGCGCGTAGATAAATACCGGCGTGTCCGGTGCGTACTTTACGGATTCGGCCAGCGAGACGCTCACCGCAATACTGTTTTCACCCAGGGCTTTGGATACGGCCTCAGCCTGCTCACCCGCCGCCTCGGCCGCACCACCAGTACCGGCCTCTGCCAGCGCCGCTTCCGCCCGCTGTACACCCGCCGCCAGAGCCTGCGCGGCACCGGAGCCCGGTGCCATTTGCGCCAGCGCCTGCTGCCAATAGGATTTGGCACCAGCAAAGTTCTTCTGCTCAAACGCCGCGATCCCCGCCAACCCGAGGGCCGTCGTGTTGTTTGGCTGCGCAGACAGAACCTGATCCACTTCGCGCAACACCTCAGCACTCATTTGTGAGCCATTGGCGAAAAACAGCGCCTGGGCAAGTTCGGCACGAATATTGGCCGCCTGCGGCTCGTGGGCGACGATATACCGGTATTGCGCCACCGCCCCCTGAACATCGTTACTTACCAGCAGACGCTGCGCCAGCACGTAGCGGCTGTTGAGGTCGTCCGGATGGGTGACCGCCCTCTCGCGTAATTGCTGGGTAATACGGGCCTCCGCCACCAGATCCGTTTCACCGGACTGGCTGGCCGCCAACTCCCGATACAGGGCCACATCACTGTGAGCCCCCCAGTAGAAATACAGACCAACCGCGGCCATCGGCACCGCCAATGCCAGCCCGACCAGCATGCTGCGGCCACCGGAATGGCTTTGCGACAGCCGATAGCTCCCCGCGCGCTCTTCCGCCAGCAGCTTGCGCCCCAGCTCCGTCTTCAGTGACGCATATTGCGACGCATCAATCGCGCCGCTGGCATGTGAGCTTTCAAGCTCGGCCAGGTGCTCCCGGTAGAGTTCCGCCTGGGAACCCTGGTCCTCGGCAACCGCTGCAGACTTCTTGCGCAATAGCGGCCAGGCAACAACCGCCGCCAGCGGCAGCAGTAACAGTGCCAACATTAACCAAAGATCAATCATCGTTTCTGCTTCCGCCCTTTAGCTTGCCTGCCGGCTCATTTGCACCGGTGTCAGCGCGATTAAGCAATTGCGCCAGGCGCTGAGATTCCTCGGCGCTTAGTTCCTGATCATCGTCACCCTGACGACCGCCACGCCCACTGCGAGAGCGCGCCACAATCACGATAAGGGACAGCAGCCCGAGCGCGGCAAATACACCCGGCGCCACCCACAGCAGCATGGTGTTGCGCTGCAGCGGCGGGCGGTACAAAACGAAATCGCCGTAACGGGCCACCATAAAGTCGTTGATTTCCTGGTCGCTGAACCCCTCCTCCAGCAACCGGCGAATCTCCCGCCGCAGATCTGTGGCCACCATGGAGTCGGATCCGGCCAGATTCTGGTTCTGGCACTTGGGGCAACGCATTTCTTCGATTAAAACCTGATAGCGAGCCTGCAGTTCCGGCGTGGACAACGGCTCCACCTCAACCGATGCATAGCTGGTCGACAGGGGTGCGACCATAGCGATCAGCAGAGTCAGGGTGGCAGCGACAGGGGCTGCGAAGGTTTTTTTCTGCACTGGCGTTCTCCGGCGGAAATTCTGCCGATTATATCAGCGCCGGCGCCCGCAAACACGCCCGATGCGAGACGGCGCCACATCACGCACACCAAACCAAAATTTCCGGCCATCCGCTTAACTCATTGAATTGAAAAAAATTTTTCAAAAACCGTTGACGCCAAAAAAAATATCATTACTATACGCAGCTCCTGACGCGGGGTGGTTAGCTCAGTTGGTAGAGCGGCGCCCTTACAAGGCGTAGGTCACAGGTTCGACCCCTGTACCACCCACCACTTTCCTTTACATCTGCACGGCAGATTGCTCAAAGGAATGTCAGGAATGCGGACCGGTAGTTCAGTTGGTTAGAATGCCGGCCTGTCACGCCGGAGGTCGCGGGTTCGAGTCCCGTCCGGTCCGCCACATACAAAAAAGGCTCTCACGAAAGTGAGGGCCTTTTTTGTATGCGGTTGATCGGCGTACGAGAACCCTCGTTCGATCAAATTGCGCAGCAATTTAAGACGCCGCAGGCGCCCGCAGGGTGAGCGGCGCAGCCGCGAATCAGTCCCGGCCGCACCCTGCACCTCACTTTGCCTACTTTTCCCTGTCCATCACTTTTCGTTTCCGCGAACCGATATTACAGCGCATCCAGAAATTCCCGATGCTCGGTAGAAAATTCGAAATTATTAAACTTGTCCCAGTTGATCGACCAGGTCATCAACCCACCCAATCCAGTCCAGCCCGTACTGGTGTGCGGCGTGTAGGTCGTACATCCCTCCAACTTCACCAGGCAGTTGAGCGCGGCGTGCACCTCACTGACCGAAGTAAAACCACCACCGGCATTCACGTTCGCCGGCAAGCCGATCAAAACCTGATCCTGACGCAGTGGCGGAAAGAAGTACGCAGAATTACCACCAACGTTAAACCCGGTTAACACCATGTCCGCCATGGCAATATGAAAATCTGCCACGCCCATACTGTGGTACTGATCATCCAGCCCGATGATCGAACCAGAGTTGTAATGTTGCACCTGTAGCCAGTCCAGCCTATCGCGCATCGCGTGAATTACAGGAAGGTAGGCGCCGGCGCGACGGTCGCAACCGGAGCAGGAGCCTCCGTAAAAACTGTAGCCGAGTTGCACAAAGAACGTTTCAGGGGCCATGGTGAGCATGAAATCATCCCCGTAGTGGGATGTCAGGGCCTGCAGCGCTTCAATCAGGTAGACAATTACCGGCGTCGTTGGATTGCGGAAATCCACATCACCGGCATTCAACTCCAGTGAGTGACCTTCAAAGTCCACATCCAAACCATCGAATCCGTAACGGTCGATAATATCAATCATCGACGCAACAAAGTTGTCGCGAGCCACGGCACTTTCCAGGCGAACCTGACCATTGGCGCCGCCAATGCTGATGATGATTTTCTTCCCGGCCGCCTGCTTGGCCTGAATACCGGCAATAAAGTCCTGCTCGTTAAACAGCGGGTCCAATACAAAGCCAATTTCACCCGGGGCAGCGCCAGTAGGCTCCGCGAAGGAAACATTGATTGCGTCATACGCATCGGAAACATCCGCAATGGGAATAACCCCGGAACCATTATCGAAATTGTGCCAGTAACCGGAAATCAGGCGACTGCTATTGCCACCACTGGAACCACCGGACGAACTGCTGGACGAGCTGCTGGACGAGCTGGAAGTAGACCCACCAGAAGAGGAGCTGGAAGAAGTGCCGCAACTGGCCACCTGAGTCCACGCGTGCTCCCAGTATGTCCCCTCACCCGGTGCGTACGCCCAGGCAGATTCGGAAGAACACCAGCCGGCGATGTCGCAAACAAACTCGTTACCCAGGTTCTGCACCAGCTGCCCTGCCACATAACTCGTACCCGCCACATAGTGCACGGAACTACAGCTACCGCCGCCAGAGGAAGATCCCGAAGACGAGCTGGATGATGAGCTTGACGAGGAAGAACTCGATGACGAGGAACTCGATGAGGAGGAGCTGGACGAAGAACTCGAAGAGCTCCCACCGTCGCACTGAGCGATGACCGACCACTCCTGCCACTGGCCGGAATGCAGCGCAGGGTCGCTACCCTGACTCCACCAGTTGGCTTTGTATGCAGTGCCCATATGCTGAACTTCGGCTCCGCCACTGTATGCGTTACTACTGTTCCAGACTGCGAGGTCGGAGCAATCCACGGCGAATGCGGCACCACTACTTATCAGACCAGCGATACACAGCAGCCAGCGTATCGCCCCTGAGAACAATCTCGTTTTCATAAAATACCCATTATTTTTATTCAGTAATTGTTGGCCCACCGATGCCACTGCAGGTGGCACGGGTGGGCCTCGACTAACGCAGCGACGTTAGCGCAGGGTGGCAATCAATGACTCACATTCCGCAGCAGTGATATTGCGACCACAAACGGGAATCTGATCGGCAGGATCGCCGTCAGACTGGTCCGCCGTCAGGCTATTCCCCAGAACATGATTAACCGTATTGAGGTTGTAGCCATTGTCCTGCTCCGCCATCCAGAAAAAGATTCCGGCCAGCCCGTTGTCTTTGGCGTACTGCGCTTTTAACGCCACTGTCCGCGGCGTTTCTACCGATATGAACGCACCAATTGAGTCGTTGTACAGATAATCCGCATTGGACTCCTTGTCGGTGTACAACCAGAACCCGTTGCGCGGCAGCATGTTGCTGTCGAGATAGTTCTGGTAAAGATCGTACCCCTCAATCACACCGGCCTCCCAGGATCCAAGTCCGGCAATACCGAGAATCAAATCCGGCCCACTCCAATTGGGATTGCCGTAACTGGTATTTCCGGTAACGCCGTAGGTGAACTCGGAAATATCGCCAGGATTGGTCGCTTTCGAACGGTGATAGTTCGCGCCGCCGATCATCAACTTATTTGCCGGCACACCGAGACTCTGAAGGTAGGTAAGAGTCCAGTTAGCCGACGTTCCCGCAGAAGAGCCCACCGCCATCGGATTGATATAAAGCGGCGTGTGATGCGAGAGCTCCCGCTCCCAGGCACCGGTGAGGTCGTAGGTCATCGCATACAGGCGATCCATATAGGGATGCACCTGAGACCAGTCGATTTTCTCGAGACGACCCAGCCCTGCCGGAATTGCGGAGGAAAGGCGGTAAGGCTTGCCGGTTTTCTCGCTCAACCAATCCATACCCGCACGAAGTTCACGAATCAGTGTCGCGTAGTTTTCGCCATCGTCTTCCCGCGCCATTCCCACAACAGCACCATCGCTACCGGGGTATTCCCAGTCGATATCCACTCCATCGAAGTCATAGCGCTCGAGAAAATGCACAACGGAATCGACGAAAGCTTTGCGCCTTACCGGATCATGCGCCATCCACGGGAATCCTTCCGACAGCGTCCAGCCACCGATGGAAAGGTCGAGCTTCAACTGCGGGTTTTGCTCACGGAGCTGGTAGAGTACTCCGAACACGCCGCCGACATTGTCTTTGTTGAGCGCATACATACTCTCCGTACCCACAACCCCTTGCGGCGCAACGCCCACATCTCGCACGAAGGCCGCTTCAAAATCCGCCACTGCCATGGCACCGTCAGGTAGCGAACTCTGGTTACAGGTTCGCATCACCGCTGCCGGAGCAGATGTGGGAAACCCGCCATCCTGCTCATTCTTCGCATCGGGGTAACAGATTCCGGCAAAGCCATAGACAATGCGGTGCAAGTTGGCCGCCGGTAACTGCGTGAAATCGTACTGGCGGCCGTAAATTGCCCAGTCGCCTATATACGTAACGATTTCCGTCCCTGAGCTCAAGCTATAAGTATTGTGCTGCAGCGGTAGGTTTCCCGGCACCAGTTTGGTACCGCGGGCTCCGTTGTCCACATCCAGACCACCGTGGTCTCCACCGTTATCAGACGCCGGATTAGCGCCCCCCTGGTAACCCGAAATCGGGGACTGGGTATCGGCAATCCGCGCGGGCGCAATTGCACCGGTGGGATTGACCACCCCTGCACTCAGATTACCGTCAACAGGTTGCGCTTCTCCGTAATCAATGCTGTTGGGAATGGGTACCGGGCAGAGTGCATCGTCGGGATAACCAGCGGTTTCCCACTGTCCCGGGTAGGCGGTGTTGTCCGGCGCAATGGAGTGGGTATCCACAAGTGCGCGATAGGCAATTCCCTGATAGGCAACCACGGTGCCTTCAGTGTACAAGGTGCCCGTTTGCCACTCTGCGGCGCAGAAAAATTCATCCGGCACAGTGCCACCGCCACTACCGCCGCCGCTGCTACTGCCACCACCGGAACAGGCCTGCTCACTGCTACTGGTCCAGGCATTTTCCCAGGCCCAACCGACGCCTGGCTCGTAGGCAGAGTTGCCGGATGAACACCAGCCCGCCACGGAACATGCGTAATAACCACCACTGTTTGTCACGATATCGCCGGCCGCGTAACCGCTTCCCGCCACATAGGCAGGACAGGAGCCGCCACCGCCAGACGATCCTCCGGAGCCAGAACTGGAGCTGCTGCTCCCACCACCGCTGGAACTACTGGAGCTGCTACTGGAACTACTACTGGAACTACTACTAGAACTGCTGCTGGAACTGCTGCTGGAACTGCTCGAGCCGGGCGCATCGCAACTGCCGAGCCCTGTCCAGGCGTGCTCCCAGGCCCAGCCACTACCTGGAGCATAGGCACCGCCCTGGCTGCACCAGCCACCGACGTCGCAACGATAGGCAACGCCGGCACTTTGAACGGCAGCACCGCTGGCATAGCTGGCGCCGTCAATATACTCAGGTGTACTTGAACAATCGTAAGCCGATGCATTTGCCGCCGCCCAGAGGCCAAGCAGTGCGGCACCGGTATTCAACATCCTTTTTATTGTTGTTTTTTTCATGTTTTCTTCTTCTCCCAGTCGAAGAGTCGGTATTTTTCTGGCGGGTAATTCCGCCGGCATGAATGGTTCTGTACCGCAGGAAAGAAAACGCTAGAGGAAAGAATCCCCCTCTTGTGGAGGAGTGATTGAAAAGGAAGCCACCACCGGCCCTTAGCCGACAGCGCTGTCAACTAGCCAGATCAAGCTAGCCGCCACCTGACAACGCTGTCAAACAGATAGAAGTGAACGGCGCCACTTAATGCAGAGATTGCCAAGTATCTCCACGAGCGGGTGCGGAAACAGGTGGGAATGGGTGGGGAATGAAAAAAAGAAACGACGAAAAGGAAGGTCAGCGCTATCACAAAGAGAATGAAAAGCCCTCCGGCGCGAGCTTTTCCTTCAGGGACGGCCACTGATCTTGAGGAAGTGTCACTGCGATGCGTACGCAATCGCTATATTCCACATCGCCACACAGGCCTCGGTGCTGGGCTACCAGGAAACGCACTCGGGATTCTCCGGAAAAGTCACAAGTGAGCTGCACATCGACCAGGGGCACATGGACATCGAGCTCCGCCATCTGTAATGCCGCGCCCACCGCACCGCGGTACGCGCGCATCAAGCCGCCAACGCCCAGCTTGGTGCCACCAAAATAGCGCGTAACAATAGCGCCGACGCTCCCCACTTCCTGCTTCAGCAGTAATTCCAGCATGGGCCTGCCAGCGCTACCCCCGGGTTCGCCGTCATCATCGCTCTGCATCACCTCCGGATTGGCAGGATTGCCAATCACCAGCGCAGTGCAGTGGTGGGAAGCATCCGGATAACGCTCCCGGGTTATTTCCAGGGTATGCAAAAAAGCCGCTTTATCGGTCACCGGCCCCAGCCAGCAGATAAAGCGGCTCTTTTTTTCTTCCGTCTCAGCGACAACGGGCGAGCAGGGAATCTGATAGCTCACCAGAAAATTCGTCCCAATCCTGATTCTGTAAACGCTGATACAGCGGCTGCAATTTCGTTTGCCAGACCTTATCGTCCACCACCCCGACATGCTTGCAACGGATAGTACCGCCGGCATCTACCAGGAACGTTTCCGGGGCGCCAAACACTCCCAGGTCCAGCGACAGGCGCCCTTCGATATCCGATACAGAAAAAACGTAGGGGTTCTGGAATTTCTCCAGCCACTTCTGCGCCGCTTCGTTGTCGTCCTTCAGGTTGATGCCGACAATCGGCACGCCCTGCTCCGCCAGCTCATTCAGATACGGGTGCTCTACCCGGCAAGAAATACACCAGGTAGCCCAGACATTCAGTAGCAGCGGTCGACTGGGCAAGTCTGTTTTTTTCAGCTCGCGATTGGACTCCACATCGAGCAGCGCAAAATCCGGCACCGGTTTATTCACCAGTGCCGAGGGCATTTCCTGCGGATCCAGTGAAAGGCCGCGCCAGAAGAGTACCGCCAGCGCAGCAAATACAATCAGTGGAAGGAACAGCTTGAGTCTCGCCATGTAATCGGTAAATCCGTCTATCGTTTCAGTCGTTCAACAAAAATCAGTTTGCCAATCAGGCGCCGGCCAGCGCGCCGCCGTCCGCCTTCGCACCGGATTTACTTGCGCGCGCCGCACGCACCTTGCGGTAACGCTTATCAGCCACTGCGATTGCTCCGCCCAGGGCCATCAGTGCAGAACCCAACCAGATCCAGATGACGAACGCCTTGTACTGCAGGCGCACCGCCCAGTCGCCACCGAGATTGTCTTTGTCCATGGGATCACCCAACGCGACATAGAGATCCCGGAACAAACTGGTATCGATGGCGGCCTCGGTCATGATATTTCCGCCGGAAAAATAGCTGCGCTTCTGCGGCAGTAGCTCCGCCACCTGGCGACCGTTATCACGCACCAGTATCACCCCTTCCGATGCCCGGTAATTTGGACCGCGAATCTGTCGCACACCTTCGAAGGTGAACTCGTAACCAGACATGACAGCACTCTGGCCGGGCGACATGCGCAGGTCTTTTTCCACGCTGTACACCGTGGTTAACGCCACACCCAATACCGAAACCGCCAGACCGATGTGGCCGAGATGCATTCCGTAATAACTCGCGCGCTGGCGCCTGAGCCCCGCGATCAGACTGTCTGCATTGCGCGACTTGGCCAGGATATCCGCCGCACTGGAAGCAATTACCCAAAGTCCGGCAAACAATCCCAACACCGCACCCCAGTGGAAGTCACCCGCCATCAAAGTCAGCAACGGAGCACCGATAGCAGCAACCAGGACCGGCATGCCCCAGGACTTCAACAGCTTTTTCGTCTGGCTGTCTTTCCAGTTGGCATGAATACCCATTCCCAGAAGGACACACAACACCAGCATCAGAGGAACAAAAAACATATTGAAGAACGGCGGGCCCACGCTGATCTTGCCCCAGTTCAATGCATCGGCTAACAGCGGGTACAGAGTGCCGGTCAGTACCACGGCCATAATCAGGACCAGCAAAACATTGTTACCCAGCAGGAAGGTTTCACGCGAGCGGAACGAAAACACACTTCCCGCGCTCACCGTGGGGGCACGCAGCGCAAACAACAGCAGGGACAAGCCGACCACGACCGCCAGGAAAGCGAGAATAAATCCGCCCCGCAGTGGGTCGGTGGCAAATGCGTGCACCGAGGTCAATACGCCGGAGCGCACCAGGAAGGTACCCAGCAGGCTAAGACTGAACGCAAAAATGGAAAGCAAGATGGTCCAGCTGCGGAAAAGGCCACGCTTTTCGGTCACCGCCAGCGAGTGCAGCAGCGCAGTACCGACAAGCCAGGGCATAAACGACGCATTCTCCACCGGGTCCCAGAACCACCAGCCACCCCAGCCAAGTTCGTAATACGCCCACCAGCTACCCAACGCAATTCCCAGGGTCAGGAATGCCCACGCCACGGCAGTCCAAGGCCGCGCCCAGCGGGCCCAGGCACTGTCCAGGCGCCCTTCAAGTAACGCGGCAATGGCGAACGCAAAAGCCACCGAGAACCCCACGTACCCCATATAAAGAAGCGGCGGATGGATGATCATCCCCGGGTCCTGCAGCAAGGGGTTCAGGTCACTGCCATCACCGGGCGGGAACGGCAGGATGCGATCAAACGGGTTGGACGTGAGCAGGATAAACAGGAAAAAGCCGATCAGCAGCATACCCATAACCGACAGTACCCGCGCCACCAGCACGTCTGGCAACTGTCTACTGAATACGGCAACTGCAGCGGTCCAACCTGCCAGCATCAACAACCACAGAAGAATCGAGCCCTCGTGCCCACCCCAAACCGCAGTTACCTTGTACACCATGGGCAGAATGCTATTGGAGTTCTGCGCCACATAGGCCACCGAGAAATCACTGTTCACAAATGCGAGCGTCAGGCACACAAATGACAGGGCGGTAAACGCGAGCACGCCGAGTGACAGCGGGCGCGCGGTATCCATCCACAACACGCGGCCGGTATAGGTTCCAAGAATAGGAACTACCGAAAGTGCGATCGACAGCAGCAAGCCGACGATCAGAGCAAAGTGCCCGAGTTCAGGACTCATATTTTGGCATCTCCCTGGCAGCTCGCTTTGTTCACCATGGTCTCGGCCACTTCCGGCGGCGTGTAGGATTCATCGTGCTTGGCAAGCACCTGGTCGGCACGCACATATCCGTCCTGATGGAGCTTGCCAGTGACCACCGCCGCCTCACCCTCGGCAAACAGATCCGGCAGAATTTTGTCAAACACCACTTCCAGCTCCGCCTCACCATCGGTGATTGCAAAGCGGACATCCAGGGAGCTACTGTCCCGTACAATACTGCCTGGAACGACACAGCCACCGGCGCGGATACGCTTTTCAAAGGGTACTTCACCAGCGGCAAAGGCGCTGGGCGCATAAAAATAATCCATGTTTTCACGCATGGCATAGGTCACGAATCCCACTGCAACGCTCGAGAGCGCCACCAGTAGAACGACCAGAATCAGTCGCTGTTTACGGGCTGGGTGCATGGTTGTCCTGTTCTCAATCGCAATTCGTTGTACTAGTTCTCTCCGCCGGAAATACTCCCGCGGAGCAGGTGGCATCAGTCAGCCAGCTCTGGCTCTGCCTGGGGCGCATGCGCCACATTTGTTGCGCGACGGCGAGCATTTTCCTGACGCACCTGACGAGCAAACTCTTTGCGCAGCACCCTTTGACGTTGCAGTGGCACGACAGCCAGAGTTACCAGAACCAGAAGCGCAACCCCGTATGATGCCCACACATAAGGGCCATGGCCATTCATCAGGAAAAAACCGGCCAGGCTGTCAAATTGAAATTCCATCGCTCGAATCCTCGTTAACCACTCAGCCCCTGGCCGGAGCTGACACTCCCATCAATTCCCGAACCCATTGGGTGCGCCCTTCCCGCTGCAATATCATGGTGCGGGTGTGCAAGGTAAGAACCCAGGCATAAAACAGATAAAAGCCCGCAATCATGGTAATCAGCGGATAGAACATGCTCGGGTCGATGGTGCTCGCTTCGGTCAGTTTGAGGGTGGCGGGCTGGTGCAAGGTGAACCACCAGTCAACGGACTTGTAGATGATCGGGATATTGACCGTGCCCACCAGTGCCAGCAAAGCGCTGGCCTTGTCGCCAGACTGCTCGCGGCTAAAGGCGCCGGACAAAGCCATCACACCCAGGTACAGGAAGAACAGGATCAACATGGAGGTGATACGGGCATCCCATACCCAGTAAGTACCCCAGGTCGGCTTGCCCCAGACGGCACCGGTAAAGAGCGCAATAAACGTCAGTGCTGCGCCGATCGGCGCCGCCGCCCGCATCACCACGAAAGACAGTTTCATCTTCCAGATCAGACCGATCGCGCCGGAAATGGCCATGATGTAATAGCCCGCCAGGGCGAGAAAAGCCGCGGGGACGTGAATATAAATAATGCGGTAACTATTACCCTGCTTGGAGTCCTGCGGCGCAAAGCCGAGTCCCCAGACAATACCAATAGAAAGCAGCACCAGCGCTGCCGCGCCAAGCCAGGGAAGCCAGGCACTGGACTTTTGATAGAACCAGCGGGGCGAGCCCAATCTGTGAAACCATTGCCAGGACAAAATACGTACTCCTATGCCCTTCTCTCAACCAATTCCCGCACCGCTTATGGAAACTGTTGGGGAAAGGTCAGTTTTCGAGACTGATTCGGATGGCTCCCGCGGACGCCAGAGGCGCAAGAGCCGCAGATGCTGCCAAGATGGCGCCAAGGATCGCTAATTGCGGCCCAAAACCGTACCCATCCAGCGCCGCCTGCACCGTTCCAGTGCCGAAGATTAACACGGGCACATACAGTGGCATAATGATCAGCGCCAACAGCAAACCCGGGCGCCGCAGGGCAACGGTCAACGCCGCACCAACTGCACCGATCAGGCTCAGGCTCGCGGTACCCAGCGCCAGGGATATAACCAGCGGCCAATATCCCGCCTGCTCCAGGTTCAACATCATTCCCAGTAACGGAGACAAGAGTGCCAGGGGCAGCCCGGTCACCAGCCAGTGCACCAGGACTTTGGACACCACCGCGAAATAGAGTGGCTGGGGCTGCAATGCCAGCTGCTCAAGAGACCCGTCTTCATAGTCGTTGCGAAACAGCGACTCCTGGGACAACAGTGTCGCCAGCAGCGCCATCACCCAGATCAGCCCGGGTGCCATACGGGCCAGCATCTCGGGCTCAGGGCCGATTCCCAGTGGCATCATCGCCAGCACAGTAACGAAGAACAGCAGCGGATTGACGATATCCGAACGGCGCCGCACCGCGAGTTTGAATTCGGTGCGAAACAGGGTGAAAAAGCCCGGTAGTCTGGACGTTGCCAGCTCATCGATTGTGCCGCGCACAGGCATTACTGAAGCCTCAGTCATTGCGCACCCCGGCACTCCCTGCACCTGCCGACAGAGAATCTTCGTCGAAAAAATCGCTGTGACGGGGCTGAAAGTCCGCCAAATTGATCCTGGTCATCGGCCGGATATCGACCGGTTGGTGAGACGTCAACAGCAGGCTGCCGCCAGCTTCCAGGTGCCTGAGCATTTGGGACTCTAGGCTTTCGACACCAGCCACATCCAGCGCTGCCAGTGGCTCATCCAGGATCCACAAGCGAGCCGAATTGGGCAGGTACAGACGAGCCAGCGCCACGCGGCGATTCTGTCCTGCGGAGAGCTGCTGACACATCAGGTCCTCAAACCCGTACAGACCTACCGCTTCGAGCGCATCATAGGCCTCGCTCTCAGCGGCACCATACCAGGCGAGATTCTCCAGAGGCGTGAGCCCCCCGCGAACGCCAGCGTGGTGACCGATATACAGCAGCTCAGCACGCATCGCAGATAACCCGGCGGGAAATGCCTTCCCCCGCCAGCGAATATCGCCACTGAAGTCCGAGGCACTGCCGATCAAAGTGCGAAACAGGGTGCTCTTGCCAGCCCCATTAGCCCCTTCCACCTGCACCGCAGCACCGCTATTCACTGAAAAACTCAAGCCTTCAAACAATTGCCGACCATCGCGCTCACAGCACAACCCCTGTACAGACAGGAGTTCGCTGCCAGCGGCAAGCGTGGATTCATGGGCAATTAGGGTCATTTAGCACCGGCGTTGATGAAAAACTGAGCGCAATTATACCGGTACTGGCGGGGTTTGCATGGCATTGTGTTGCGATTCGATGTCTTCATCTTCACCAGGGGCAGAGGTACAACCCTCCCCCCAAGGCAGGATCGCTTCCACCCTGCTGCTTCCTGCGGAATAGCGGACTTTGGAGCATACGGTGTGTAACAGATCCAGGCCTCGACCCGAATAGATGGAGCCCGACTCCCGCACCTCGGGAAAGCCGCGCCCGCTGTCCTCGACTACCAGTGTCAATTGACCGCCGCCTTCCCATTCACGGCAACACAGCGAAATACTCACCCACCCGGCACTCAGCTGGCTTCTCCGTTCCGCCATAAGGTCGTAGTAACGGACAAAGCCATCGTCTGCACCCTTAATGGAGGAATCCAGTTCCAGCACACCGTGCTCTAGGGCATTGCGAAACAGCTCCCCCAGCGCAATGGCCAGATCTTCCTGAAAGCGGGCGGCACCGGGCATTTGTCCCAAAACACTCAGTAAGTGCGGCAACGGATCGGTCTCGCGCAGTTCACTCTCAGACAGCCGAAACTGAATTGACCAGTCACCGATTCGGCCTCCCTTGCGATCGCCGGACGCCTCCTGAGCCGGACACCCGCTACGGCGCAGTTTCGGGTCAGAAAGGTCCAGTTCCACCAGGGAAAGGTCGTCGTGCTGCTCCGCGGCATGGGCGTTGACGGCCACAAGAATCCGCTCGAATACCTGAGCCTGCGGGTAGGAGTCACCAACAGAGGGCCCCCTGTCTCGCAGCAGTGCCAGCAAGCGCGACTCCCCAAAGTGCTCGCCTTTACCATTGCGCGCCTCATGAATACCATCGCTCCACAGGAACAACCGGTCTCCCGGGAGCACCCGAATATTTACGATCGCCGAATTGATCTGATCTGAGGAGAGGACCCCGAGAGGCAGATGCCGGGACTCCAGTAACTGCAAGCTCCCATTGGCGCGCTTGAGGCAGGGGCTCGGCATACCGGCATTGAGCAGACGCAGGTGTTGGCGCCGCGGATCAAACTCCAGCATCACCAGGCAGCAGAACATCTGGCGAGGCAGAATATCGTACAGCTTGCGATTGATTTCCTTGGCGACTCGGCCAAACGAGAAACCTCGGGGAATCATCGAATAGAAGATCGAGGTGAGCGGTACCGCACCCACCGCGGCGGCAAGACCATGCCCGGCAAAATCGCCCAGCATCAACACCAGCTTGCCGTCCGGGGCGTAAGTGGCTGCCAGTAAATCCCCGTTCAGTACGGCGCGGGGGGAAAGGTGGTAGCGGATGGCCGGGGTGTCGTCGAGACAACTCTCATTACCCAGGTTGCCAAAAATTTCCCGGGCATTGGCCTGCTCTTGCAAGAAGTCCGCATGGTGCCGGCGCAGACGGTCGCGCTGGGCCATCAGCGAGCGGCTGAACTCGCAGAACCGGCGGATGGAAGCAAGTTTTAACTGTACCAGGCGGGAACTGTAGGGCTTGGTGAGAACATCGTCGCAATCCGCCAGATTGACAATGCCGGAATCCGAATCCTGCATCCCCTGCACCGCCAGAATTGGTACAGGTTCCACCCCCATACACTGGCGCAACTGGCGCACGGCTTCCGCTTCCGTCGCCCGTGCCGCATTTGGCCCAAAAATCAGAAGATGGGGGACAAATTCATCATACGCACGCAGGGCCGCTTCGGCACCGGACACACACAACGTTGAGGCCGGCACCACACACCCGGCCGAGCTTCGATACTCCCAGTGCTGGATCAATTGCCGCAGCTCACCCGTTTCTTGCTGGTCGCTTTCGATGATGAGTATGCGGAAGGCGGGCATGACAGAAGTGCGGCATTCAGCGGATGCTGAATATACGGTCAAAGTTGGAAACGGTAAGAATGTGGGCAACGTGAGCGTTGGCGTTCATCAGCTCAACCGTGGGCTGTTCCCCGTCTCGACCGGCCTCTACACAGTAGTCACGCAAGAGCAGCAACATACCGAGGGCGGCGCTATCGAGATGATCTGTGGCCGCCAGGTCCACCAGAAAGACCTTGGGTACGGGGATCGCATTGCGATAGGCCCGCTGAAAATCCCGGTGAATATTGAAGTCGAAGCTCCCGGTGATACGAATCACCAGCTCCTCGCCACCTTCGGAAACTTCCGAGCTCACACGGCTCTCGAACCTTTCGGAAATCACCATTTGAACGCCCTATATCCTGCTGCATCCTGACTGTTGCAGAACCTGTTGCCGCCAATATACACCCCGCCGCAGAGCGTGCAAACTGGTTGCGAACGAGTCGACTCATACCTGAGTCGCACATATCCGACACACAACGCCAGACAGGCGCGGCCACCTGCGCGTTTCAAGTGCCCTGCCTCCAGAAAAGCCAAAGGGTGCCAATGGCACCCTTTGGCGGTTCCTGCTCAATTCATGCACCATGCAGCGAAGCAGGGATGATCATCTATTCCGGGAAGATCCCGGTGCGAGGTTTTGGCCTGAGATTCCGATCCCGATCAGAAGTCGTACTGGTAGTCCATCAACTCCCTTCGCAGACGCATTTCTTCCAGCCGGTCTTCCACCAGCCGACGTGCGTCACGGGGACTCTCTGGGGTATAGAGCAGACTCTCTTCAAGAGAGGAATCAGATCCATCAAAATCCATGTCATTTTCGATAACGTTGCCGCTCATAGAAAACTCCACAATCTCGATCTGCCAGGGCAGAAACTCTTTGTCTGTTTTTGTTGTGCAATCGCAGATTAGCCAGCTCCGGCTTTTCCGGTCAAGCAACTTTTTAGCTACTCAGCAAGGTTTTTCCTCGGGTTACACCAGCCATCCTGGCGATACCCAAAGCCGTGAGAAGAGCGATCCTCTCCCCTGGGTAGCTGGCGCCAAAATAACGGCAAATTGTTACCAATTTGCGAAATTTTTCCGCAGTTTTCACAGAGTTCGGAAACGGCCGAAAAGGGAGCAGTGAGGTAACTCTATTTGGGAAAAGCGTTACGCTAGGTGACAGTATAACTGCCGAGCAAAATTGATCCGAGGTATCACCACAAATCCAGGGGATGGCTTCTCCTCGCCAAAGACCGGCAGAGGCATCAGGCGAGCGCCATGACAGAACCGCCAACAGCCGCTAGAATGGCCACCCTTCCAGCCGGACACTCTCAGTATCCAGGCTTGGCACACCAAAACAAACGCCCCCGTCGGTTAACAGGATAAACCACGGACCTCCTAAGTCCGGACTGCAGGTTCGAGTCCTGCCGGGGGCGCCAGTTCTCGCGTTCAGTCTTTTTCGAATATTCCGATGACCGGGTCCTGACCCGCCACCCGACTGGCCCGATACATCCCCTTGGTATTGAAGGTCAGCGCGATGTTGCCTTTCCCATCCAGTACAATCACCCCGCCCGTACCGCCTACCGGCAGCAGAATATCGTTGATCACCTCGTCTGCAGCCTGGGCCACGGACTTGTTCTGGTATTCCACCCGGGTACAGATATCTGCGGCGACGTTGTAGCGGATAAAATATTCCCCGTGGCCGGTGGCGGAGACTGCGCAGGATTTGTTGTCGGCAAAGGTGCCGGCACCGATCACCGGGGAGTCGCCGATACGGCCGTAGCGTTTGGCGGTCATGCCGCCAGTGGAGGTGCCTGCGGCGAGATTGCCCTCCTTGTCCAGGGCGACTGCGCCTACGGTGCCCATGCGGTAAGGTTCTGGCAGGGCTTCGACCGCGGCCCGATAATCCTTGTCCTGCTTGTTTTCCTTATCCAGCTTTTCTTTGGCCCGCTCCAGCTGCTGTCGGCGCTGTTCGGTATCGAAGGTTTTGTTGTCGACCATGGGCACGCCGCGGCTCTTGGCAAAATCCTCGGCGCCCTGCCCAGCCAACATCACAAAGGGGGAATCCTCCATCACCATCCGCGCCAGGTTGATCGGGTTGGCAATATGCTTAACCCCGGCCACAGCGCCGGCCTGTCGATCGCGGCCATCCATGATGGAGGCGTCCAGTTCGTGGGTGCCGTCGTAGGTGTAGACAGCGCCCTTACCGGCGTTAAACAGGGGGGAGTCTTCGAGAATATTGATGGCGGCGACCACCGCATCCAGGCTGGAGCCACCTTTTTCCAGTACTCCGTAGCCGGCATTGATGGCTTCCTCGAGTTTACTGCGGTAGGCCCGTTCCTTCTCCGGAGTCATGGAGGATTTTTCAATGGTACCGGCGCCGCCGTGGATGGCGATGGCAAATGGCGCAGCATCGGGCTTTTCCGCCCAGGCCATCGCGCTAAACAATACCGAAACTACCACGAAACAATTTATGCATTGCCGCATCACTTTTCAGCCTCCAGGGGTTACTTAACCCAAACTAGACTAGACGCTTGGCGAATAAGCCGAGCATTTCTTCCCAGGCGCGCTCCGCCTGGGCCTGGTTGTAGGCCATGGAATCCGGTGGGCACCAGCCGTGCATGGCGCCCGCGTAGACTTCCACCGTGGCATCGACATCTGCCGCTATAAAGGCTTTGCGCAATTCGTCTTTCGCTTCCGGCTGGCGCTCATCGTCGTTTTCGGCAATGGCCACGAGGAACCCGGCTTTGATTTCCGGGATCAGGCGATGCGGGCTGTCGGGAGCATCCGTCACCAGGCGACCGCCGTGAAAGGAAGCCCCGGCGCCGAAGCGATCCGGCATGGCGGCAGCCAGGCGGAAGGTGTAGGAGCCGGTCATGCAGTAGCCCGCGGTGCCGGCTTTTTTCGCCGGATCGACCGACGGTTGCTTGTCCATCCAGGCGATAAACGCCTTGCCGTCGGTAACGCAGGTCTCGGGGGAAAGCGTGCCGGCCAGCTCGCGACCTTTGGGGAAGATTTCTTTGCGCAGTTCCGGGCCGATGATTTTCGCATCGTCCGGTACTAACTGGCCTTTCATGGTGCGGTAATAGGGATTCACCACCAGCACCGAGTAACCGGACTGCGCCAGGCGCTTGCCCATCTCGCGGAAAGCTGGGCGCATACCGAAAATATCTGGCCACAGGATGACCGCCGGATGGCGGCCTTCGGTGGGGTGTACGAAATAGCAGTCGGCCTCGCCATCCGGTGTCGGCACAGTGACTCGGTTTTCGCTGACTTTTACGCTGCTCTCGGCAGAGACGGACCATGGCAACATGGCCAGCAGGCCAGCACCAATACCCAGGCGCCCAAATCCGCGGCGGCTTACCCCTTTGCCGAGTCCGTGTTGCAGAAAATAGGCCTCTGCATCTTTGGTGTTCAGCTCGTCACACATACCCGACTCCCTTTCAAATGGCCTTGAGAGTGGCCGTTATTGATTTCACTGAACCCTACTGGAAATACCGAACTCAGTACAGATCCCGGCGGTAGCGACCGCTGTCGAGGAGCGATTCCACTTCGTCGTCGCCCAGCAGTTGCCGCAGAACACCATCCACGCCCTCGCCCATGCCGCTGCGGTTTCCGCAGATATAAATATCCGCATCGCGGGAAATAAATCCACGCAATTCTGGCGATTGCTGAGCTAGGAAATCCTGCACATAACCGGGGCCATCGGTGTCAGCGCGGGAGAAAATTCGATCACAACGGGCAAGCGTGCCCTGCTTCAGCCAGGTCTCCACCTCGCGGGCTAGCGGGCGATCCGCATCCGGGCAGCGCTCGCCAAACACCATCCACACCGGGCCAATACTTCCCTGCGAGGACGAAGAGCGCGCTTGTGCGGCTCGCTCTGCTAGTTGCGCACGCAGTCCGGCGAGACCGCTGCCGGCGCCGATCAACAGTAGTGGGCGACTGTGATCCGGAGTGTGGCAATTGCTGTTTTCCCGCAAACGCCCGCCGAAAAGCTCCCCAGACTCACAAAACTCCGTCAGCCAGCCGGACCCCAAACCGAGGTTGCCACTGACATCGGACTGTTGACGCACGATCAGCTTGAGGACTTTTTCGGAGTGACCCGAAGCAACGGAATACTCCCGCATCGGCAACAGCGGAAACTCGGAGAAATCGCCGCACAGCAATTTTTCCCGATTAAAACTCCCATCCGGCAGCGCGCGCTCGCGCAGCCAGGCCTGCAGTGTCTGGCCACGCCCGCCAACCACGATCCATTCATTGGCATCCAGCTGCTGCTGGGCAAGCCAGTCCGCCACCACCGCGCGAGGCTGGCGTGGCTGCAGTTCAAAAACATCACCGGCACGCCATTTGGGCCAGTCGCTAACGGCACGCAGGGTCAGTTCAAACAGGGGGGCACCGGGACTGCCGGAATTCAGCAATACACGTTCGGCCAGACGCCACCAGATAACCGGCTTTTGAACCGGCTCAATCGCGGCGGACTCGGTGGCGGATGACTGGCGGAACCAGGCAGGCATGGCGCTGGCAACACCGCTGGTGTCATCGAGGGCACTGTCGACTTTATGTAACGGTTCCAGGGCTTTTGCCCCCAGCTTCGCCATGCCATCAAACATCAATTGTCCGAAGGCACAGAAGCGCTCGTAGGTGCTGTCACCCAGGGCGACAACGGAATAAGAGAGGTGGGAGAGGTCCAGTGCCGCCCCACCACCGGCCAGGTTGCCTTTTGCCAGGAATGTTCGGGCAAAGCGCTGGCCGTTGTCCGGCGCCTCCCCTTCACCATAGGTGGCCACCACAAACAGCGCCTTGCGCGCGGTTTGCAGGGTTTCTGAAGAAACCTGACTGAGCGGCAGTACGGTCACCGGTTGCGATGCGCTCAGGTGGTCCGCACTCTGGCGCGCCAGGGTGGCGGCGGTGCCACTTTGACTGGCGTACGCAATCAAAACACCGCCGTCTGCTTGCGACTGCTGCTGACGACGAGTGCTATGTAATGCGCGGCGGTGCTGCACATACAGAAATACAACCCACAGGAGCCAGAGCAGTGTGCAGCCAAAGGCAAGTGCGATGCGCTGAGTTTCGGTCACTGGCTGGCTCCCATCACCTCTATATCTTTCGCTCTTTTTACCGCTCTTTCTACCGCTGCTTTACAGCGGCAGGACTTCAAAGGTCGCGGAGTAAGAGCCGCTGCGCACGGTCGCCGGTGCATTGGCTTTCGCGTCTTCGTATTCCGCTTCCATAAAATACTGACCGGCGTTCGGCCAGGTCACATTAAACAGCCCCTTGGCATCCGCCTGTACTTTGATTTCCTCCTGGGTATCGCGGTAACGGCTGCCACCGGGGATCAGTACCACTTCGGCACCTTTTGCCGGCTCACCATCGATCAGCAGCTTGAAGCTCGCCGCTTCGCCGGCGTAGAGGTCGTTGGGGTGGGTAACGGGTACCAGCTCCAGGCCAACACCTTCCGGCTGCAGTACGTCGTTGGTGGGCGCACCGGCAGTGACAAAGGTTTCGATACGGCGCGAGCTCTGAGTGACACGCAGGTCCTTCGCATCCTTCGGCACAGCGGTTTCGAACTCGGCGTCGTTGGCCTGCTGACCGCGGCCCGGCCACATTTTGCGTTTGCCTTCCGCATCTTTCCAGAAGGCGCGCAGGCCGGAAGAAGCGAGGCCGATCTTATAGGTACCCTCTTCCTTCAGTTGCACGTCAAAGGTGGAGCGGTATTTGCCTTTGGCGGCATTTTCCAGAGCCACTTTTTCACCGTTCGGTGCGGTCGCGGTAACGGCATCAACACCCATCGCTACGTGATCCGGGAAGAAAATGGTGTTGGAAACGGCCGCATCGAAAGTCACATAGGGATCATCACCAGACAGCACGGTGCTGCTCGGCAGAATCCATACACGGTGCGCTTCAGCCTGCATGGCAACGCCGGCGGCCATCAGGCCTGCGATCAGTACGCCTGTGAAATTCTTTTTCATGTGTATGTCCTTTTCAGTCTTTAAAGATTCAGTCTTAACTATTCGGAGTAGGTTTCGCTCAAAACATCCGGAGCATTAGGGCAACAGCACAACACGCACGTTACCCAGTTCTTCACTGCCTTTGGCCGAGAGTGGCAGGCTGGATTTTTCCAACGGCCAGGTCAGCGGGATTTCCACCAGCTCGCGACCGCCCACTTCACGGGCTGCCTCAACCCGCAAGCGGTATTTGCCCGGTGCCAGTTTGGCGAGATCGCTCTCGGCAATGGCCACTTCCAGTGCGTGCTCGCCGGGGCCGTAGGTTGCGGAGGTAATACCGTCAACAGGGACATCCAGCGCGCGGCCGCCGCGGCGCCACCACTGGCGCAGATCCTTCAGCCATTTCTCGCCTTCGTTATTGCGCATTTCCAGGTCGTACCACACGGCAATCTGGGTTGCGCTGCGGGATTCATCTTCCAGCCAAACCGCCACGTACGGCTTGTGGTATTCCGCCACGTTCAGACGCGGAATTTCAATGCTTACCTGCAGGCTTTGCGCTTGTGCGCCCATGGCCAGGAACAATGCTCCGAAGGCCTCGATGCCGCTCAGGCGTTTAAATAACGTTCTTTTAATCAGCGCTCTTTCAAACAACTTTCTTTCCATGATTTTTCCAAATTAACCGTCAGTGAATAAAAACCAGTGCAATTACCAGGGGGATCAATACCCCCAATGCCGTAATCGGCCAGGTAGAAACTCGTCGGGAAGACTGCTGCCACAGCAACCAGAACCCCGTCAGGCAAAACACCACGCAGGCAACCGCGAAAATATCCAGGTACCAGCGCCAGGCGGTGCCGGTATCTCTCCCTTTATGTAAATCGTTGAAATAGGCAATCCAGCCGCGGTCGGTGCTTTCGTACATCAGCTCACCGCTCTCGATATCCATTGAGAGCCAGGCGTCACCTCCGGGCCGTGGCATGGCGAGATAAAGCTCGCCACTGTCCCATTCGCCGGCACGCGTGCGCGGCACATGAATCTGGTATTCCGATGCCAGCCACTTTTTCAGGGACACCGGCAAGGGCAGCTTCTCACCGTCCTCGGCGTTCAGCGCGCTCAATTCCTGCAATAGCGCATCAGGCACCTGGCCTTCATGGCTAACGATTTTTGGCGTCGCGGGAATTTCAGCGGCGTGGTTCAGGGTGATCCCGGTGATAGCGAACAGCAGCATACCCACCAAACAGACAGCGGAACTGATCCAGTGCCACTGCCGCACCGACCCAAAAGAAATAGCCACTATGGTTTCGCCCCCGAAACTGCCCGATTTTTATACGAAGTTTTGTAAATCTGCCCCGATAGCACTCCCGTGATGGGGCGCGTATATCGAGGGTTCTGCAAGAAGTTATCGCAAACTCAAAATGATAATCGATCTCATTAACGACTTCAAAGCGTAGCGGCCCACAAAATCGTAAAATTCTGTAAAGACAAGATCCGTACCGGATTCCAGTTTTCCTATATAACGAATTGTGACCAGCCGAAGGCGGTAAGTTCCTAGCCCGAGGCCTCTATACTGTTTAGAATCCGCACCCTTTCGATCGCCCCCACCAAATCCAGCTGTCAAAGCGGTATCAATGACATATCAATCCGTGGAGCAGGCGCCGGCCTCCCCTAACACTTTGTCCCCCACCCCATCGGCACTTGCCCTGCTGCCGCTACTTCTGTTCCTCACGCTGTTTGTTGGGGCCGGCCTCTGGTATCAGTCCCAGGGCATTGAGATGGCCTTCTATCAGGTATCCGCACCGGTGGCGATTCTGCCGGCCATTGCCCTGGCTATCCTGCTCGCCCACGGCTCCCTGAGCCGACGTATCGATACCTTTATCCAGGGTGTTGGTGACCCGACCATTATCACCATGGTGCTGATCTACCTGCTCGCCGGCGCGTTTGCCAGTGTGGCCAAGGCCGTTGGCGGTGTGGATGCCACGGTGAATTTTGGCTTGAGTGTCATTCCACCCACGCTGGTTCTGCCCGGGTTGTTTCTGATCACTGCTTTCGTGGCGACGGCCATGGGCACCTCCATGGGCACCATCGCTGCCATCGCTCCTATCGCAGTCGGCCTCAGCGATGCGACGGAATTGCCGATGCTGCTTACCATCGGCACCGTGGTGGGCGGGGCCATGTTCGGTGACAACCTGTCGATTATTTCCGACACCACCATCGCTGCCACCCGCACCCAGGGCGTAAAAATGCGGGATAAATTCCGCATGAATCTGCTGATCGCCCTGCCCGCCGCGGTGGTTGCATTGATCTGGCTGTACTTCTCCGGCACGACCGCGCAGGTCACGGCACCGGGGGACTATGAATTGATTCGGGTGCTGCCCTATATCGTGGTGCTGGTGCTGGCAGTCAGCGGCGTGAATGTACTGCTGGTTCTGTTTATCGGGATTCTGCTGGCGGGCGCCATTGGGCTGGGACTGCAGCCGGACTATTCCATCGCGGCTCTGTCCAAGGATATTTACGCGGGCTATACCGGTATGCAGGAGATTCTGATTCTGTCGCTGATGATCGGCGGACTCGGCGCCCTGATGCATACCGGTGGCGGACTGGCCTGGCTGGGCCGACAAATCGACCGAGTCAGTCAACTTTGCAGCCGCGGTAAACCCGGGCGCAAAACCGGCGAGCTGGGCATCAGTACCGCGGTGGCATTGACCAACGTCTGCACCGCCAACAATACCGTCGCTATTTTGTTAACCGGCCAGCTCGCAAAAGAGATGGCCAACCGCTACGGCGTGGATCTCCGTCGCAGCGCCAGCCTGCTGGATATTTATTCCTGCACCGTGCAGGGATTGTTACCCTACGGTGCACAGATACTGCTGGCATCGTCTCTGGCAAAAGTCTCGCCGCTGGCACTGGCGGGCAGTATTCACTACTGCTGGCTACTGGGGATCAGTGCGTTGATTTCCATTTTGACCGGGCTGTTCAGCAGCCGGTCTACAGGAAAGCCCGCAGCACACTAAAACTAATTCGTTATCTGTGCTGATCCAGCCAGCGCCGGATGGATTCCGCTAACGCCCGTGGCTGCTCCAGCGGAATCATATGGCCGCACTCTCCAATCAGCTGAAGTTCGGCGTTGGAAATGGCTGCCGCCAGCTCTTCTGCTTCTTCCAGTGATCGCAGGGCATCGTTTGCGCTGGCGATCACCAGTGTCGGACAATCAATTGCTGACGCCGGAACCTGAGAGCGATCCAAAGCGGATTGCGTCGCCAGCGCCTGGTAGCCCAAGCGGCGACTCATTTCCTTGATCGTCGCAATCAAAGTCTTGTCTGCAGCATTATCCGGGTGCAGCGAATGGGCGATGGTGCTGTTGCTCAGTCCCCGGAATCGCTCCGGGTTTAGCGTTTGCACCGCCTGCATTTTCGTTTTCCTCTGCTGCGCGGTGTCGTCACGCAGGGAGCTGGCAACTAGCACCAGCGCTTCCACCCGCTCCGGAAAATCCGCGGCCAGTTGTCTTGCGATATAGCCACCGAGAGAGAAACCAATCAGGACAAATCGCTGTGGCAAGCGGTCGGCAATGTCGGCCGCCATATCGCGAATGGTTGGCCCGTCACCGAGGGATGCGGTATGAACACTCCAGTCTCGGGGCAGATAATCCCGAAATTCATCCCACAGTGTTTCATCCAGCATAAAACCGGGAATAAGGGCAATTGCGGGGGCGGCAGTACGCACGGGGCTCTCCATTCAAAAATATAAGTGTTTAGCAGGCTACCGAAATACCCCTGACGTGGTCTGAAGCGTGCAGCTGTTGTGCCTTGTCTCGACGGACACGGTGGCGCCCTTTCCTAGAGTCAAGGCGCAGCAGATGTGCGCTTCAGGCCGCGGCCGCCAAGGGGGAAGAAGCGGCTGCGCCACATTACGCCAAAGCAGATCAGTGTGCACAACACGCCACTAATTATTGCGACTGCCGGGAGTCCGGTTACCTGCGCCAGTGCACCGAGGATCGACGCTCCCAGTGCCGGGCCCGCCACGGTTATCACCCCCCAGATACTGACCACACGACCGCGAAATGCGCTATCGAGATCCGCCTGCAGTGCTGCCTGCATGCCAATACTGGCAAGGGTAGACATGGCGGCGATGCCAAAAATGCTGAGTGCGGCCAGCAAAAACAGACTGGAGAAACCAAGCAGTGCCACAAACAGTCCCTGCAGTGCACAGCCCACAGAAATGAAAGTCACCAGGGTGCTGCGCTTGGTCGTTCCGGACAACAGTACCCCAGCCACAATGCCGCCGGCACCGGCCACCGCCATCAATGTCGCGAGCCCGCTGCTGCCGCGCTCGAAGACACCACCGGCGAACGCCGGCAACAGCTCCAGAACACCGCGACCAAAGGCGGCAATGGCCACCGAGAGCACAAACAGCTCAAGAAACTTCGGCACGCTTTGGATGTAGCGCAGGCCTTCCAACAACTGGAAAAGGACTCCACCGCCCGTACTACTGCGCGCGGTGGGGCGGATCTGCACCACCAGCAATGAAAATAAACTCCCGAGAAAAGTCAGGGTATTGATCAGAAAAGTACCGCCAACACCGATGGTACTGATGGAAATGCCACCCAGTGCCGGCCCCACCACGCGGGTGACATTGAACACCACCGCATTGAGGCTGATGGCCTGGGTCAGGAATTCCCGCAGGGCGATATCGTGAATCAGAGTCAGCCGGATGGGCTGGTAGGCGGCGTTGCCAATACCCAGCAATATGCAACAGGCGAGCAGCGCGTGAATCGTGAGAAAACCCAGGGCGTGGGTAACAAAGAGCCCGGTATTGAACAGGATCTGTACCAGCAGGCAGGCGATGGCGTAGCGGCGGCGATCCATGCGATCAATCAGCACACCGAACAGCGGCGCAATAAATACCAGAGGCAGGTACTGGGCAAGCACAATAAAGCCCACCCAGCTTGAGGATTCCGTCAGCTCCCACGACAGCCAGCCGATGGCCGTGCGCTGCATCCAGGTACCAATCCAGGAGACGGTATTCCCGCCCAGGTACAGCGCGTAGTTGCGGTCTTTCAGAACCTCAAAGGCCATAGTGCTACTTCATTTTCAGCGATGAAATTGAAGCATAACGAATTTTCGAACTACACAGTCCAGTAATCACTCCTTCAGCGCATCGTCCAGCTCCGCATCCAACAAACTACTTTCCACCGAACGCGGCTTGTGGAATCGGCCGAGACCGAGGTACACCACCGGTGTGAGATACAGGGTAAACAGCGCAGCAAGCCCCAGGCCACCAAACATTACCCAACCAATAGCGGAGCGCGCTTCCGCGCCGGGGCCGCTACTTAAAATCAGCGGTAAACCACCCAGCACGGTGGAGAGCATGGTCATGGCGATAGGACGCAGGCGCACCCGCGCCGCTTCGGTTACGGCGTCATAGACACTGTGGCCTTTGTCCCGCAACTGATCGGCAAATTCCACTAACAGAATGCCGTTCTTGGCCATCAACCCGATCAGCATCACCAATCCAATCTGCGAGAAAATATTGATGGTGGTGCCGGTAAAAAACAGCGCATACACCGCCGCGGCCAACCCGAAGGGCACGGTGACCATCACAATCACCGCACTGCTCACGCCTTCAAACTGAGCACACAGCACCAGGAATACCACCAGTGCGGCAATGGCGTAGGTCATGGCCACTTCACGGGAACTTTCTTCCAGAGAATCCGCTTCACCGAGAAACGCGAGGCCGATATCTTCCGGCAGAATCTCGTCCGCCAGTTTCTGGATATCTTCCACCGCGCTTGCCAGGGGGTACCCCGGCTCCAGACCCGCATCAATCTCAATGGCACGGCGCTGGCCCTGGCGGTCCAGTTCGGCAGCGACACTTTCTTCCCGCAGTTTCACCATACTGGAAAGTGGCAGCAGGTCACCGCGTTCACTTTTCACGTAGAGATTGACCAGGTCTTCCGGTGAGGAAACGGTGGTGTTGGAGGTTTCCAGCATGATGGGCACCGCCTGATCGCCCACATTCAGGTCCACCACGTCGAGGCCATCCACGACGGTGCGCAACGTGGTCGCGATACTGTCCAGAGGCACACCGAGATCCGCTGCGCGGCGACGATCAATTTCGATGGAGAGCTGTGGCTGCGTGGGACGGTAGCTGATTTCCGGGCGACCGAAATGCGGCAGCCGATCTTCCATGGCGCGGGCCAGGTCTCTGGATGCCTGATAAATGCGCCCGTAATCATTCCCCAGCAGTGCCACTTCAATACCGCCGCCACCGCCGCGAATCGACAGGCTATTGGGGCTGCCCACACGGATACGGGCACCGGGGATTGCCTCCAGTGGGCCCTGGATTTCCCGCTTGATATCCTGCTGCGAAACCGTCCGATTATCCCAGTCCGCCAGTGGCAAAGTAATCTGTGCACGGTTGGGATCCCACTGACCGATCTTGGTCATGATGTCGGTGATATCGCCACGCTCCACCAGTGGCCGCACCACATCCTCGATATGTTCCGCCTGACGGGCAATATAGTTCTGCCCCACCCCATCCGGGCCGGTGGCATTTACGTAGAGAATGCCGCGGTCTTCCGATGGCAATAGCTCTTTGCCGATCACCGTGTACAGGCCACCGGCGCCCACTGCGAGCAACATGGCTACCGCAAAACTGATCCAGCCGCGGCGCAGGCAGGCTTCCAGACTGCGCTGATAAATGTTCGCTAGGCGTTCACCCAGTGCCGCAATCCGCGGGTAGATTTGATTGCCGCCCTGGGACTGCTCGTTGCGGGTGACCCGCGCGGTGAGCATCGGCACCAGCGTCAGCGCCACAATGGATGACAGCGCAACGGCGGTCGCCAGTACCATGCCGAATTCCCGGAACATGCGCCCGGCGGTACTGGGCAATAAAGCGATAGGAATAAATACGCTCACCAGAACCGCAGTAGTGGCCAACACCGCAAAAATGACTTGGCGGGTGCCGAGCACCGCGGCCGCACGCGCGCCCATACCCATTCCACGTAGCCGCTGAATATTTTCCAGCACCACGATCGCATCATCCACCACCAGACCGGTGGCCAGCACAATGGCCAGCAGGGTCAGGATGTTGATGGAGAACCCCATCATCCAGATGCCCGCCAGCGTACCGATCAATGCGATGGGAATGGCGGTACTGGGAACGAGGGTGGTGCGGATATTGCCGAAAAACAGCCAAATGGCGGCGATTACAATCAGCACCGTGTAGAACAGGCTGGTGACCACTTCCTTCACCGAGCCCTTGATAAATACGGCGCGGTCTTCGGTAACGGTGATGGAAAGATTGTTGAAGCGCTTGTTCAGGGACGCAACTTTGCGATGCACCGCATCACTGATTTCGATGGTATTACTCTGGGCCTGGCGCACCACCCCCAGACCAATCACCGGGCGATCATTCAAATACACCAGTGACTGCACATCTTCCGGCCCAAACGAAACGTGGGCCACATCGCCGATACGGATATCGCCGCGGACAGTGGTTTCACGCACCTGCTCTTCGGTCACCGTGGACGCGTCGGTGCGCACCAGTAATTGCTGGTCCACGGAATTGAAACTGCCGGAGGGCACATCCAGCGGCGCGTTGCGCAGTACGTCTGCCACGTCGCTCACCGAAAGGCCAAAGCTTGTCAGGCGCAACGGATCCAGCACTACCCGCAGTACCCGCTGGCGCTGTCCGGAGATGGGCACGTCCGCCACGCCGTTAATGGAAATCAGCTCGGGAACGATGTCTTTTTCGATGATATAGGTAAGCGCTTCATCGCGCAGGGTGTCGCTGGTGACCGCCAGTTGCACTACTGGCTCCGGCTGATCGGCGGCCTTGACGACCGTCAGCTGCTCCACATCACTGGGCAGGTTGCGCTCCGCCTGACTGACTGCTTCGCGCACGTCGGCGGCCGCGGTATCCAGGTCCACATTGGAATTGAATTCGATATGGATGCGGAAGCTGTTTTCCTCACTGGAAGATTCAATCTGGCGAATACCCGAAACCCGCGCCACCGCCCCTTCCACAATACTGGTGACTTCGGAATCCAGGGTTTCCGGCGAGGCGCCGGGCAAGGTGCCGCGCACGGAAACAATGGGCACATCCACATCCGGCAGCTCGCGCACTTCCACCGTGCTGAATGCGGCAATACCAGCAATGGCAATCAACAGATTCAGCACCAGCACCAGCACCGGGCGACGGATGGCCAGAGAAGCGAGATCGTTTTTCGCGTTGCTCGCCGGACGGATTACTTCCTGCGGGGTCGTATTCTGTTCGTCCATAGTATTAAAGCCCCGCGATATTGGTAACGCTCAACCCTTCGCGCATGCGCTGGGTACCTTCGGTCACCACCTGCATGCCTTCGGGCAGATCGGACTCCACCAGAATGGCGCCGGGTACCCGCTGCACGATGGTGGCGGGAATGCGCGTAACTTTTTCGCCGTTCACACCCCACACAAACGCACCGTCGTTACCCCACTGCAGGGCCACTTCCGGAATCAGCGGATAGCGTCCGGCTTCCAGATCCAGGGATACGCGGAAGCTCATCCCCGGGCGCAACAGGTCGCGGACGTTCTCCACCAGGGCGCGGGCCGCAAAGGTACGGGTCTCTGGATTGACGCGGCTGTCGATTTCTACCAGTTGGCCGGTGTGAGCCGCGCTGCCGTTGGACCAGGTGGCAACAGCGATCCCCTGCCCCTGTTGGATCTGGCCGAGAAACAGTTCCGGCACCTGAAACGTCACCAGCAACTTGCTGCGATCATCGATGGTGGTGATTGCGGTGGCGGTATCTACACGGGAGCCTGGATCGATATTGCTGATACCCAGGTAACCGTCAAAAGGCGCCTCGATACTGCGGTAATCCAACGCTACTTTTGCCCGGTCGAGATTGAGTCGCGCGCGCTCAACCGCACTCTGCGCATCGTCCAGTACACTCTCGGTTACGGTGCCGGAGCCGCGGGTGCGCTGGTAGCGATTGTGCAGGCGCTTGGCATCTTCCAGTTCCACACGGGCAATTTGTACCGCGAGACGCTGGTCGCGATCGTCCAGGCGCACAATGGTCTGCCCGGCCTTTACCTTGTCACCGGCCGCAAAGTTCACTTCCACAACCTCGCCGCTAACTTCCGGGTGCACTGTGACACTCTTGAGCGCGCGCGACGTACCCACCGCCTCAATGCGCACCTTGCGAGCCTGCCACTCCACCACCTCAGTCACTACCGGCTGCGCTGCGGGCGCCGCATTACCGGAAGTCTGCCGAGGCTCGTCGGGGTTGCACCCGACCAGAACAGAGGTAGTCAGCAACGCAGCGGCTACGCCCAGCGAACGACAAACGCGGCAGGGCAGAAAGGAAGAAGGCATTGAGCAGGCACCTGTTTTTAAAATCGTTATCTGAGACCGCTAAATAAGGTCGCTAAATGAGATCACTCAACTAGAGAGTCAGCGGCCACAGATCTATAGAAAGGCTTAATCTGGCTTATTAAATAAATTTATACGACTGGCACTGTTAGCACTGTCGTACAGGCGTCCAAGACTACCCGCACTTTATTGCCGTTTCCATTTCTGTGGCGGTTTTCCACCGCCACCTGTATGACCAGTTGCCTTATTCGTGTCTCAGTGCATCAATAGGATCCAGTTGCGCTGCCCGCTTGGCCGGCATGTAGCCAAACAGCACACCAATACCGGCGGAGAACACAAAGGAAATCAGATTGATGGCCACATCAAACTGGTAGGGCAACCCCATCAGCGCGGAAAGCACCACAGACGCCAGCGTGGCGAGAATGATCCCTAGCAGCCCGCCGAGTGCCGCCAGCACCACCGCCTCGATCAGAAACTGCAGCAACACCTCCCGCTCCAGTGCGCCAATGGCCAGCCGAATACCAATCTCCCGGGTGCGTTCGGTCACCGACACCAGCATGATGTTCATAATGCCGATACCACCCACCAGCAGGCTCACGGAGGCTACCGCAGCCAACAGACCGGTGAGCACCTGGGTGGTACCGGAAAGCGCATCGGCAATCTGGCGGGTATCGAGCACATTGAAATCGTCGTCTTCTCCAGGCGACAGCCGCCGACGCTCGCGCATCAACTGGGTGACCTCGTCTTTCACCTGATCGATCTGTTCTGCACTCACCACGGAGACCAGAATGGTGTCGATATTGCGACGGCTACCCGCAAGGCGGCGCTGCACCGCGCCCAGGGGCATAATCACCTTGTCGTCCTGGTCCCCCATGGGCGCCTGCCCCTTGGTTTTCAGCACACCGATGATTTCGCAGGAAAAGTTTTTCACCCGCAGAATATCGCCCACCGGAGTCGCGGCGTCACCAAACAGTTCGTTGCGGATAGTGGAACCGATCACACACACAGTAGATCCCATCTGCGCCTCTTCCTCACTGAAAAAGCGCCCCGTATCCAGCTCCCAGTTGGCCGCAGTAAAATATTCGGTATTGCTGCCGACAACTTCCGTGGACCAGTTGTTCGAATAGGCCACAACGGTGGTATTCACTTCCAGCTCTGGTGCCACCGCAGCTACACCGGAAACGTAGGATCGAATTGCGTCGATGTCGTCCAGTTTGAACGGTGGCGGCCCAACAGAACCGGCACTACCGGGAGGGCCGCGGCGGAATCGGCTCTGGCGCAGCATCAGCAGATTACTGCCGAGTTTTTCCACCTGTTCACGCACGGATTCCGTGGCGCCATTGCCCAGGGTCACCATAGTGATAACCGCCGAAACCCCGATCACGATGCCGAGCACGGTGAGGAAGGAGCGCAGGATATTGCGGCGCACTTCGCGCACCGCCAGCAGCAGACTACTCCACAACATTGGCGTGCTCCCCAGTTTTTCGCGCGCGTGATTCCTGCGTTTCGTCACGGGCCACACGGCCATCGACAAAGTGCACCATACGGCGCGCGTAGGCTGCCATTTCTTCCTCGTGGGTCACCATCAATACGGTGATGCCACTGTCGCGGTTCAGGGAAACCAGCAGTTCCATGATTTCGTGGCTGCGGGATGTATCCAGGTTGCCGGTGGGTTCGTCCGCGAGCAGTAAAGTGGGGTTGGTGACGATGGCGCGGGCAATGGCCACTCGCTGTTGCTGGCCACCGGAAAGCTCGGCCGGGGTGTGGTGCTCCCACCCCGCAAGCCCAACCTGAGCCAGGGCACGTTTGGCGGCAGCTGCGCGTACATCTGCTGGTTCACCGCGATACAGCAATGGCAATTCAACATTTTCCTGGGCGGAGGTGCGGGCCAGCAAATTGAATCCCTGGAAAACAAACCCGAGAAAATGTCGGCGCAACAGGGCGCGCTCATTGCGCGACAGGGATTCCACCTGCACATCGCGGAAGCGATAGCCACCGGTGGTGGGAATATCCAGGCAACCGATAATATTCATCACGGTAGATTTACCGGAACCACTGGGCCCCATTACCGCAACAAAATCGCCCTCTTCCACTTTCAGATCCACACCGCGCAGCGCCTGAAATGCGGCACTGCCCTGGCCATAACTTTTGGTGACCCCGGAAAATTCCAGCAGCGCACTCATCCGCGCGCTCCCGTCATTCCGGTGATCACCTCGACGCCCTCTTCCAGGCGGCCGCCGATAATTTCGGTGTAGCGGCCATCGCTGATACCGGTACGTACACGCACGGATTTCAGTTCGCCGTTTTCCATAACCCACACGCGCTGTGGCCCGCGATTGGGCATCGCCGGGGAGGAATTACCCTGATTGCGATTGCGCGGACCGCGGAAACCACGCTGAGGGCCGGAAATCAACTGGGAAAACATGCCACCGGGGGCATCGTTCTGACGATTTTCTCGACCCGCAGCGCGCTCGGGGCGCGGGCCCATTCCATCTCGGGCTCCGGGGCCCATACCTTCGCGGCGTGGGCGCTCACCATTTTCGCCCCGTCGTTCACCACCTTCACCACGCGCTGGCATTTCCGGCATCAATTCCGCCGGTGGGGTAAAACGCAGTGCGATATTGGGGACGAGCAAAACGTCCTCGCGGGATTCTGTGGTAATCGTGGCGGTGGCGGTCATACCCGGGCGCAGGGTTTGATCCGGGTTCTCCACGGACAGCAGGGTGGAATAAGACACCACGTTATCGACGATACTGGAACCGAGGCTCACCCGGGTCACCGCAGCGGGATATTCCCGACCGGGCCAGGCATCAACGGAAAACCGCGCATTCAACCCCTTGGACATCTGGCCGATATCCGCCTCGTCCACGCTGACTTCCAGTTCCATTTTTGACAGATCTTCCGCGAGGGTGAACAGAACCGGCGCGGAGAGAGAAGCCGCTACCGTCTGCCCCGGCTCCACTACGCGGGACAGCACTACGCCATCCACCGGGGAGACAATAATGGCCTTGGCCAGATTGGTTTCCGCCGATGCCAGATCCGCAGAAGCGGAATCCACATTGGCTTCGGCAACCGCATAGTCGGCGCGGGCGCGGCGGTCCATGGCCTGGGCGGCCTCCAGTTCCGCGCGCGATGGCAGGCGACCATTGGTGGCTTCCTTCAGATCCTGCAGGCGCTTCAAATTTTGCGCGGCTTCAATCTGCGAGGCCTCGGCCTGCTGCAGGCGCGCCTTGGAAGACGTCAGTGCCGCAGAGCTTTTGCGCACCTGATCCTGCCACTGCACAGTGATCAGGCGGGCAAGCTCCTGGCCTTTTTTCACATGATCGTTGTAGTCCACGGAAACGGTTTCCACGGTACCGGAAACTTCCGTGCCGATATCCACCTGATTGACCGGCTGCAGATTACCGGTAGCGGTTACGGAAACTTCCAGATTGCCACGGCCAATGGTTGCGGTGCTGAACTGCGGCGCGTCGCCCGCACCAAAGAAACTGCTCCACCCCCAGTAGGCCAATGCGGCCGCACCGACGACACCCAGTCCGATTTTACTGCGACGAGAAAAACTCGCGGCCTTCCCTCCCGACCCTCCCGATTTCAGCCCCGTAAAAAATCCGCGTTTATTGGCAGACTGTGCCAGCATTTCCTGAACCGACTGGTGACGATCACTCATTGATTGATTCTCCATATCTTTATTCTCGTATTACCAGCTGCCGCCGAGCGCGCGGTACAGATTGATTGCGGCCAGAGAGTTGGCTGCCCGTGCACGCAACAGCGTTTCCTCGGCGCTTAACACCTGGCGCTGGCTGTCGAGCACCGTCTGAAAATTCACCGCACCGGCCTGATAACGGGTAAAGGCCAAGTCCAGGGTATCCCGGGCCATGACCAGATTTTCTGAGAGCTGCGGGATTCGCTGTTCGCTGCTGGCCATATCCACCTGGGCATCCGCCACTTCCCCGAGGGCCGCCAGCAGTGTTTTGCGATATTGATTCATGGCCTGCTCGTGCTGTGCATCGCGCACCTTGACCTGCTCCTTCAGGCGACCACCGTTAAACAGGGGCACACTGATGGAACCGAGCAGTGAACGGGCAAGACTTGCGGAGTCGAACAGGTCGGCGGCATCCAGGCTGCTGAAATTCAACGCGCCACCGAGGCGAAAACTGGGATAGCGATCTGCCTCTGCGGCATCCCGGCGATGACCTGCGGCAGCCACTGCATGCTCAGCCGCGCGCAGATCCGGGCGGCGACGCACCAGATCCGCATCGATTGCCTGGTTCCCGTGCAGGTCCGCCATATAGGGCACGCCGGTGACCTTGTGCAAACGTGCAGTGAGGGCATCCGGTTCTTCGCCCGCGAGCAGTGCCAAACTATGCATGGACTGGCTGACCGCCTTTTGCTGTTCCGGTATCTGCGCCAGCAACTGCCCTACGCTCAATTTGACCTGGGTCAATTCCAGCTCGCTGTCGAGCCCGACGTTATAGCGCGCTTCAATCAGCTCCGCAGTTTCCTGCTGGGCGGCGAGGTTGCGGGCGAGAATATCGGCCTGGGCCTGGGCCTGACGCAGGTTGATGTAGTTGATGGCCACTCCTGCGGCGAGGGAAATCTGCACATCCTGCAAATTGGCGGTGCTCGCTGCCAGATCGGCTTCCGCGGCGCGCAGGCTGTCGCGGTTGCCACCGAAAATATCCAGCTCCCAGCCCGCATCCACACCGGCACCGTAGCTGCTGCGCTCGTCGTTGCGGGATGCCGAAGAACTACCGCCCACATCCGGCTTTAGCGCGGCACCGGTAATCACCGCCTGGGAGCGGGAGACTCGCAGGGCGGCCTGGGCGCTTTGCAGATCCGGATTGGCGGCAAGCGCCTGGCCAATCAGGTCGACCATAAGCGGGTCGTCGAACTGCTGCCACCAGTCGGCAGTGGCGATATCGCCCTGCACTGTCGCATCAGTGGCCACCGGAACCTCAGCCGAAGGGGGGGATTCGGCAAATACCGGGGTGGCGGATAAGGTTGCTGCCGCGGCCATTGCAAATAGCAAGGTGGCTGTCGTCCGTTGACGGTGTGGAATGTTGCGCACGGTGATAATTGGGTTCTTATCAAAAGGAGTTAAGGAGACATACATAGAGCACTGTGTAGAGCGCTATATAGAGAGATACATGATGGCCGAGTTATCCGTAAAGAAGGGTTAACTCGATGTAAATTACGTTAAAAGTTTCGCTGCAACCGCTGCCGAATCGCCCATAAAAAAGGCCGGCGGTTCATAACAACCGCCAGCCTTTGGCTGATTCCTATCCCCACTAGAGAGTTCGGAAATCTTTATTGCTTCAGCAACGTCCGCAGCGGGACGTCATCCGGCACAATCAGAAGGATACGTTTACGCCCACCCAGAAGCTGCGCGCTTTGTCCTTCACATTGTAGTCATCGGTAAATACCACTTCACTAACCGCACCGCGACCGGATGCATAGGTGTACACGCCGTCGCCATCGAGGTCGGTATAGGAAGTGCTGTAAGAGGTGAAGTCCTCATCCAGCAGGTTGTTGATGCGACCATTGACCGAGACGTACTCGTTAATCTGCAACTGTGCACCCAGATTCAATACCTCGTAGTTTTCAAAGTACAGGGGCTTGTCGAGCACATTGTCCCAGCTGCGGTAGCGGTCGGAGCGCAATTCGGCCTGCAGATACACAGAGAGATCTCCCGTCGCCTGCCAATCCAGGGTGGCGTTGGCCATATGCTCTGCGGTGTTGGTAAGCGGCTGACCTTCTTCCGGACCACTTAATTGCTCACTGTCAGTCCAGGTATAGTTCGCGCGCAAAGACCAGTCTGCCGCCAGAGATACCTGCCCGGCCAGTTCCAGACCGCGAATTTCCACCTCATCCACATTGATTTTCTGGCTGTAGGACTCGTACCCCAGAGAATCGTAGGCACCCAGATTCACACAGGGGCGAACACCACCGGTGCGCTCACAGCTGAAGATGGTGTCACCGCGGGCGATCTTGTCTTCGAAGTCTGTCTGAAACAGGGTCGCGTTGAAGTTGTGCGCGCCGGACGGTGCCGTCCAGTAAACCGCGATCTCACTATTGACGCTGGTTTCCGGCTTGAGATCCGGGTTACCTGCAAACGGCGAAGTACCCTGGCCGCCAAAACCGGTGATACCGTCGTAGAGATCGGTGGTTTGCGGGGTTTTGTAACCGGTGCTCACACCACCTTTTACGGTCCAGCTGTCGGTCAGGGAGTAAACGCTGTAAAGACGCGGGGAAACCTGGCTTCCGAAAGTGTCGTGGTCGTCGTAGCGAATACCGGCAGTTACCGTCATATCGCCAACCGGCGTCCAGTTGTCCTCAACAAACAGCGAGTACATTTGCTGCTCCTGAACACCACCAGCCGCATTGTCTTCCATGCCGAAGACATCGTCTTCCAGCTCACCGTCGATGACCTGGCCACCAATCACTAGCATGTGCTCACCCAGCATATTGCTGAGGGGAACATCCACACGCGCATCCAGAGTGTACTGGCTGCTGGCGAGTGTACGCTGCGGGCGCGGCAGGAATGTGGCTTCCGCCAGTGCCTTGCGCGCATCTTCATCCATGCCGGCGTATTCACCGGTGCCGTCGTACATTTCCTGAAGCTCCAGGCGCTCGGCCACGGTGAACGGCAGGGTGCGGCCTTCGTTATTGGTGTCAACAAAGCTCAGGGAAACACTGCTGGTGGCAAAGCCCCACTCACCCTCGTGGCTCAGAGACCACCAGTCGCGGGTAAATACCTGATCCGCGGCGTAGCCGGTGCGCGGCTGGACCTGTCCGCGGCTGTCCCGCCATACGGACTCAATATTGTCTTTGGTTCCCAGCGGGTAGCTGATCTCACCGGTATTGATATCGAAAGTCGGAGTGTTGTCGTAGGACTGCTCGGAGGTGTCGTAGTCGAAGCGCACAAACTGGTTGTCGCTGGCAGTCCAGGACAAGCTGAAGCCGTATTGCTCGCTAGTGCTGTCAACCGTACGGCCACCGCTACCGAAGCCCATGGAGCGCACGTGCACATCGCCATTCGGGTCAACGGCGGGCTGGAACTCGGGGCTGGAAGCCATCTGCTCGTACACGCTTCCGTGCAGACCCAAGGTCAGAACGCCGGGAACGATTGGCCCGATCACATCGAAATCGGTAGTGATGTCGTCACCAAAATCATCGTTGGTCTGCAGACTACGACCATAGGTCATGCCGCCGCCCCACTCATCGGAGTGGCGCTTGGTGATCACATTGATTACGCCACCAAGTGCGTCTGCACCATAAAGGGTGGACGCAGGACCGCGAATCACTTCGATGCGCTCAATGGTGTCTTGAGGGGGAATATGGTTGAACTGGTTACCGCCAAAGTTATTCGGGTAGATATCGCCGTGGTTGTTCTGGCGCTTGCCGTCGATCAGAACCAGGGTGTACTCGCCGGTGAGGCCACGCATGCTGATAGAGCCCTGGCCGGTCTTGTCCCGCGTGCTGCCGATATCCACACCTTCCTGGTATTTGACCGCATCCAGAAGATTTGTGAATTGACGTGTTTTCAGATCGTCGGCGCTGATTACCGAGATACTGGCGGGCGCATCGGTTATTTTCTGTTCAAAACCGGTGGCGGTGACTACCACAGTTTCCATGCTGGCGTCGGTAGCCGACTCCGTCGAAAGCGTCTCCTCGGCATGCGCTACCGCCACCACCTGACTCGCCACAACAGCGGTCGCCAATAAATTCCATTTAAAACCCTGGCTCTTGATGCCCTTCATCCTTTCAAACCCCTTTTCTAATCATCCTTCACGTCGCTGCCAAGTCAGCCTTCGCCCCCCTGTCATCGACCACCCCGTAAAACATGATGAACATGCTGTAAACTTGATGCGTAATGATAATGATTATCAGGTGCCCGTCAATAACTATATGAGAAAGTTCCCCACGCTGGCGAAATTTTTTTCTACCCTCCTGCATCCATCTCGGTACACCACCCCGTCCATCTGGCAACCCTCCCGAAAACTACGCAACAAAACTGCGAAAAAACAATGAACAAGAAACCATTGAAAGTGATGGCACCGGTACTCGTCTTGGCTGCGGCATTTGGCGCAGTGCAATGGATGTCTGCGGCAAAACCGCAACCGGAGAAAAAAGAAGAAGAGCAGCGCCTGGTATCGCTGGTAACGTCACAGGCCCGTGCGGAGCCGGTGCAGCTGCAAGTCACTACACAGGGGGAGGTGCGCGCGCACACCTCGATTGAACTGACCCCGCAAATTTCTGGACGAATTACTGCCATCGCCGACAGCTTCGCGGAAGGTGCGGGTTTTCAGGCCGGTGAAACCCTGATTCAGCTGGACGATGCCGATTTCCAACTGGATGTTGCACAGGCAAAAGCCCGCGTTGCACAGGCCGAAGTACTTTTATTACAAGCGGAAGCCGCCGCGGCAATCAAACGCAAGCAGTGGCTCGCCCTGAACCCCAATAAAGAACCTACACCACTACAGGTAAACGAACCCCAGGTCTTGGAGGCAGAAGCAAATCTGCGTGCCGCCAGGGCCGAACTGGCCGACGCGGAACTCAACCTTGCTCGCACCAAAATCCGCCTGCCCTATCGCGGCCGCGTGGTGAACCGTGCGGTAGGTGTTGGCCAGTACGTGACGGCCGGCACAACGCTTGGCCGCGTGTTTGCCACCGATCGTGTCGAAGTACGACTTCCACTGACCGACAGCCAGTTGCTGGAGCTCGATCTCCCCCTGGGTTTTGTCGCCAGCAAAAAGACATCGGGCCCGGAAGTCACGCTTTCTGCACTGGTAGGTAACCGTCAACAGCAATGGCAAGGTCGTATCGTGCGTACCCAGGCCAGTATCGACCCGCAGACCCGCCTGATATATGCGGTCGCTGAAGTGAATGATCCTTATGGCAAAGGCGCCAGCAATGGCGTACCGCTGGCTGTAGGCCTGTTCGTTACCGCACAGGCCGAATCCACTGCGCAACAGAACGCCATCGTCGTTCCCCGCGAGGCCCTGCGCAGTGCCGACAAGGTATACGTGGTGGATGACGACAACCGCCTGGATATCCGTACGGTAGAGGTGCTGTCCACTGCCGACAATCGCGTGGTACTTGCCGCCGGTGTGACCGATGGCGAGCGCGTGGTGACCTCCACCGTCGCCAATCCGGTGGACGGCATGGAAGTGCAGCCCATCACCCACCTGGCCCGCCGTTAAGGAAACACACCATGAACAGTTTGATTGCATGGTGGGCCCGTAACCGGGTCGCCGCCAACCTCGCCATGGTCGGCATTCTTGTAGCCGGCGTGATTGGTTTCTTCAGCATGGAACGGGAAATGGACCCGCAGGTGCGTTTCCCTGGATTGGAAATCCGCGTTTCCTGGCCCGGCGCTGCGCCCCAGGAAGTGGAAGAGCAGATCGTTGCGCGTATTGAGGAAGCGGTGAGCGACCTCGACAATATCGACTGGGTACGATCCACATCGTCCGAAGGTTTTGGCGAGGTGTATATCCTCGCGGAAACTACCGTGGATTTTTCCCGTTTTATGAACGACGTGAAAATCCGTGTGGATGGTATCTCCTCCTTCCCCCGCGATATTGAACCGCCGCAGGTGCACCAGTGGGTAAACCGCAACGAGTTTATCCGCGTGGCCGTGCACGGCGACCTGGGTGAGCGCGAACTGAAACGCCTGGCAGAACAACTGCGTCGTGAAGTAGCCACCCTGCCCGCTATTTCCGTAGTAGAACTCTTCGGCACACGCATGGAAGAAGTTTCCATTGAAGTCAGCGAGCAGGCCCTGCGCCGCTACGGCATGACCTTCCAGGAACTGGCGGAAGCCATTCGTGCAAACTCCATCAATCAGTCCGCCGGTACCGTGCGTACCGAAGTGGGCAGCTACCAACTGAAGGTGCGGAACCAGGCGGACAGCGAACAGGAGTTTGCCAATATCATCGTGCGCCAGACCGCCGACGGCGGCACCATCCGCGTCGGCGATGTGGCGAAGGTAGTGGACGGTTTTGAGGACAACGAGATCCTCGCCACCCTGAACGGTGAGCCGGCAGTTCTGCTGCAGGTGATGAGCACCGAAACCATGGATATCGTCACCGCCTCGGATTCCATTCGCAAATGGATCGCCGACCGCCGTGAGACCCTGCCCGCCGGTGCGGAGCTCACCCTGTGGACCGACAACGCGGAAGACTTCAAAGGCCGTATGGAAACCATCAGCGGCTCCGCATTGATGGGCCTGCTGCTGGTGCTGCTGGTACTGGTTTTCAGCCTGCGCCCGAAAGTGGCCTTCTGGGTATCCGTGGGCATCGGCACCGCTTACGCCGGCGCCTTTGTTTTACTGCCTACCGTGGGCGTATCCCTGAATATGCTGTCCACCTTTGCCTTCCTGCTGGTACTCGGCATCGTGGTGGACGATGCCATTGTGGTGGGTGAAAGCATTCACAGCGAATCCCACAATCCGGAACATCAAAAATCCGGCGGCAGCCTGAGCGCCGCGGTGATCGGCACCCAACTGGTGGCCAAGCCGGTGATCTTTGCGGTACTAACGACGATTCTCGCCTTCCTGCCGTGGATTTTTATCAGCGGCTCCACCAGCGAATTCACCCGGCATATTACCTGGGTGGTGATTCTTGCCCTGCTGTTCTCGCTGATCGAATCCTTGTTTATCCTGCCGGCGCACCTGAACAATCTGAAGCCGCAGACTAACCCCGGTCGTTTTGGCCGGATTCAACAGCGCATTGCCAACGGCATTGTGCACTTTGCACAAAACCATTACCGCCGCGCCGGCCAATGGGCGGTAAATCGCCGCTACCTCACCGTCAGTATTTTCGTGGCGGTGATGATGATCGGCTTCGGCGCTTTCGGCAGTGGCTGGGTGAAGAAAAGCTTTATGCCGGATATTGAATCCGACCAGATTATTGTGAATGTGGTGATGCCGGAGGGCGCCCCGTACAGTCGTGCCCTGGAAGTACTGGCGCAACTGCAGGACGCGGAAAAGCGCCTGGAGGAAGAGGTCAATCAGCGCGCTGCCGAACAGGGTAAATCCGGCGAGGGCGCATTGATCGAAAACTGGTACACGCGCTCCCGCCGCGACAGCGTCATTGCCATCGTACAACTGGCGCCGCCGGAAACGCGCGAGATGTCGGCAAAAGACGCCGCACTGCGCCTGCGCGAACTGCTGGGCGACGTACCGGACGCGAAGGAAGTTTCCGTTCAATACACCAATAACAACAATGGTCCCGGTTTCGAGCTTTCCATCCGCCATCCGGACCTGGAGATACTGCGCAAAGCCACATCGGACCTGGAGTCCCAGTTGCGCACCTACGAAAGCCTGTACGACGTGCGCAATAACCTCGAAGGCGCATCGGAAGAAATCCGCATTGACCTCAAACCCGGCGCCACCAAACTGGGCCTGACCCTGGCGGAAGTCAACCGCCAGGTGCGCCAGGCCTATTTCGGCGAAGAAGTGCAACGCCTGCCCCGCGCCGGCCAGGATGTAAAAGTCATGGTGCGCTACCCGCTGGAATCGCGCCGCTCCATCGACAGCCTGAAGGATTTTCGCGTGCGCACCAGTGACGGCCGCGAGGTTCCGCTACTCGCTATCGCCGACCTGGAATATGCGCCGGGTATCAAGCGCATTCAGCGTTGGAACGGCAACCGCGCGGCACGGGTGATGGCGGATCTGAAAGACGATGTGCGCGGTGACATCATGAAGGACCTGGAAGAAAACTTTTTCCCGGAATGGGAAAAGCGCTACCCGGGTATTGTGCGCGGCGCGGTCGGTCAGGCGGAAGGTGAGAAACGCTTTATTGCCGAGGTACTCGGGTTGTACACCATGGCCTTCTTCGCCATGTACAGCCTGCTGGCGGTGGCGTTCCGCAGCTATTTCCAGCCAATTCTGATCCTGATTGCCATTCCGTTTGCCTTCGTCGGCGCCATTCTCGGTCACGGCGTGATGGGCATGACCATGGCGATTTTCAGCTACTTCGGAATCGCCGCTGCCGCTGGCGTAGTGGTCAATGACAACCTGGTATTGATGGACCACTGCAATCGCCTGCGGGAGAAAGGGTTGGAACCGATGAAAGCCGTGGTGGAAGCCGGCGTAGCACGCTTCCGCCCTATCCTGCTCACCACCGTCACCACCATCGTGGGCCTGCTGCCGATGATGCTGGAGCGGAGTATTCAGGCGGCCTTCCTGCAGCCGATCGTGGTGGCGCTGGCGTTCGGGGTGTTTGTGGCGTTCTTTGTTACGCTACTGCTGGTGCCGGCGATGTATGTGGTTGGTGTGGATATCAGCCGCTTTGCGACGCGCAGTAAAGCAAAAGTGATCGGGAAGCTGGGCGGCCAATCGCAACCCGCCCATGCCGAGAACTCTCTGTCCAACTAACGAATCACCCAACGCCAACTAAAAAGGCCCGTGGATTTTCATCCACGGGCCTTTTTGTTTACTGGACTTTGTTTACTGGAATGACTTAGAAATTTTTGGCCGTATTTTTAAACACTTCGCCATCTTTCATTACAAACTGCACCTGCTCCAGTACGGAAATATCCTCCAGCGGGTTGCCAGGTACCGCAACAAGATCCGCCAGTTTGCCCTCTTTAATACTGCCCAGCTCATCCTGTTTACCCAGTAACTGCGCCGCATTAATAGTGGAGGCCTGCAATGCCTGCAGCGGTGTCATGCCGAATGTGACCATACGGGAAAACTGCCGCGCGTTCTGACCGTGGGGGTAAACGGCGGCGTCAGAGCCAAACACCATTTTCACACCGGCATCCACTGCTGCACGGAAACTCTCCCGCTGCTGGCCACCGACACGGCGCTCTTTCTCCAGGCTTTCCGGCAGGATACCGGCCTTTTCACCTTCAGACAGAATGTACTCGGTGACATAAATATCCATGGAGAGCTTGGTGCCGTGCTTCTTCGCCAGGCGGATGGTCTCTTTATCCAGGAAGCTGGCGTGCTCCACCGAGTCAACACCGGCACGAATGGCCGCGTTGATTCCCGCAGTACCGTGGGCATGGGCAGCAACCGTGGTGCCGCGATTGTGCGCCTCCGTCACCGCCGCCTGCATTTCTTCCAGCGCCAGCTGCTGCGCGCCCGGCTCTGTCCCTTTGGACATTACACCGCCGGTCGCGCACAGCTTGATCAGGTCCGCGCCGTATTTGAAATTTTCCCGCACCTTCGCGCGCACCGCCCAGGGGCCATCGGCTACACCACCGCCTTCTGCTTTGTACTCCACTGGTAACAAGTTGTTATCGCAATGGCCGCCGGTTATGCCGATCGCCGGGCCGGAGACAAACAGGCGCGGGCCGGGAATATCGCCATCGTTGATTGCATCCCGCAGGGCCACATCGGCGTAGCCACCCGCTCCAAGGTTGCGCATGGTGGTAAATCCGGAGTCGAGTGAAATCCGCGCATTTTTGGCACCAGTGAGTGCGGAGCGTACGGTGGAGACCGCCAGGCGGCGGTAGCCGTGGGTGTGGGCATCCCCGGTCAGGTGTACATGCATGTCCATAAGGCCCGGAAGCAACGTGCTGCCCGGCAGGCGAATGGCACCTTCCGGCACTTCGCCATTGGCAGTGACCGAGGTAATGCGGTTGTCGTCGACGGTGATTACCGGGGCTTCGATGATCCTGCCTGTTTCCACGTCGATCATGCGATCGGCGGTGATGTGGGTTGTGGCCAGGGCCTGGGTGGAGATTAGGGCTAGGAAAATAGCGGTGCAGCGCAATTTGTTGAGACGAGACATAGGATCCCTAAGGTTTCAGTTATAAACATTGTTTGAGGTGTTTTACTGGCTTTTGCCGGACGTGTCACCTTCCGGGCATATACAGGCAAATTCTGGGCCGGAAGCCGCTGCGGATTACCACTTGGCTATACTCCGAATTCTCAAACCCGACTTGGAGCCCTGCCATGCGGAAATACCTGCTCACAGCCGTTCTTACCGCTCTCCCCTCTTTTGCGTTTGGTGTCAGGTATGGATATGAGAAGGGGGTTGTTAACTTCCTCGTATATGACGCGCCTGGTCGGATCGCGCTCTATGACGCAGCCATAAACTCAGGGGATCCTGAGGAAGTGTTGAGATCTCTTGCGATCGGGCAGGCGAAATTGATGAAGAGTCTTGAGGGTGCGGGGCTTACTGCTCCGGCGTTGCTGCCTTTAAATACGACGAAGGGGTTGGAGGTTAGTTACGAGGAGTATTTGCCGGTGGCGGAGGGGTATTCGGAGTGATTTTTGACTTTTAGCGGATAGCGGATAGCGGATAGCGGAAACGGTGCGGGAATTGGGCTCTGGTCGGGATGGACTTGAAACACGCTAGGGCGTGTTTCAACCCTGGCGGGCTCGGCTGCGCCTCGGTCTTAACTCGCTGGCGCGAGTTAATCGAACCGGAGGGTTCTCACCCTCCCTCACCGCCATATACAAAAAAGCCCAGCATATAGCTGGGCTTTTTTGTATATGGCGGTGAGGGAGGGATTCGAACCCTCGATGCCTTTCGACATACACACTTTCCAGGCGTGCTCCTTCGGCCACTCGGACACCTCACCAAAACTGATTGTTGCGTTTCTTTCTGGAATTTTTACGAGCTTCCAGTCCGCACGCCTGCGTGCTCGTGATGCCCGTTGGGCATGGTCTCCGCTTTGCTACGGCTCGACCATTCAGAGGCATCACCAAATTGTCTTGCTAATCAGTAACATAGCGCCCCGATCAGCGAGCGCGAACTTTACAGAATGGCGGCGGCGGGTGCAAGTGTATTCGGCAAAAAAACCCGCCAAGCGATTCTGTTTGCGCGGTTACTCGCCGCTCCACTCGGCAAAGAAGTCTTCAACGGCGAGGTCTGGTGCGGGTCTCGCGGGCTTGGAGGGGGTACCCATATAAATGAAACCACTGATTTCTTCGTTATCTGCCAGGCCCAAAGCTTCCGCGACCTGCCGGTTCTCAGCGAGGGCACCGGTGCGCCAGTATGCGCCTATATTTTGTGCAAATGCAGCGGTAAGCATCGCTTGCACCGCACCCGCGGTGGACATGCGCTGCTCGTTGAAGGGGACCTTGGGATGCTCCTGGAGCCGGGTAATGGCGACGATCACCAGAGGAGCGCGGAGCGGCATGGCAGAAATGCGCTCTTTCTGGGCCTCACTCAGCTCTTCCTGCCCCTCGCTAGCGGCGAGATAAATCTGCCCTAGCCTGTCCCTTGCGGAGCCTTCGACCGTTAAAAAACGCCAGGGGCGAAGGTTGCCATGGTCCGCTGCCCGCAGGGCCGCCCGGAATATTCTTTCGCGCTGGTGACCGTCGGGCGCGGGCTCGGTCAATACACCAATCGAAACCCGGTTGTGCAGTGCGTCCAACGCGTCCATCTGTGCCTCCTGAAATACCAAATGAATGAATGCAGACAGGCGATTCTACCCTATTGGCGGGCCACCATTATCGTGGACGATCGTCCACCTTTAGGATCACCCCCTCATTTAGCGTCGCTTTCACTACCAGATAAGGGTAAACTTTGCGCCTGTCAGTGACCTGAGCCACGCATTTCTAATAAAAACAGTACCAACTAAAAAGAGATGGGGTTCTCTGGCGCCAGCGCCGATGCGGACAAGAAGAAAACAACAAGCTCCCATTTAACTCCTGCAAATGACGATTATCACCTGATCCGTTTTTTGCAGCACAGCTTTAGTAAGACCCAGCGTTCATGCAGAACCAGCCTGAAGAAACCAACAGCACAAAGTCCGATTCCCGGTACCCGCTGTATTTTCGCGCTTTAATCTGTTTCGCGGCCTCCGGGACGCTTCTGAACAGTATTACCTGGTCCTCGCTGTTCTCGCAGGGCGCACTTCTCCCGCTGGGCATGGCAGTGTTACTGCTTGCTTATATTCCCATCGCCTACCAGATTTCCCGCCGCGCAGCCCCAGAGAGCCAGGAAGAGGTGCACCGCTGGCTTTCGTTTACGGATGCGCTACTGGTCGGCATGGCCATGGCACTTTCGAACTTCAGCCTGCTGCCAAGCCTGCTTTTCCTGACCATGGTGCAATTCAACGCGCTGACCCTCGGTGGCGGCCGGAGCTGGTTCGAGCACAACACCGCGATGTTGCTCGGCGTGGGTATCGGTTATCTGGTGCACCGCCCTGCGCTGGTGGTCAATGCGGACCTGAATATTAGTGCTGCAAGCCTGATTGGTGTGTTTACCTATTTCTGCTGCCACGCGTTTTACATGTTCAAGCAGATCTCAACCCTCAAGCGCAACAATGAACAACTGCAGAAAGAGCAGCGCATCGCCAACCTCGCCAGTTACAAACTCTCCCGCTACCTCCCAAATCGTCTCTGGCGTGCGGTAACCACCGGCAAAGAGAAAGAGATCGTCACCGAGCGCAAGCTGCTCACCGTCTTCTTTTCCGACATCAAGGACTTCAGTCAGCTGACCGAAGAGATGGAAGCGGAAACTCTGACGCGCCTGTTGAATAGCTATTTGACTGAAATGTCGCGAATCGTCGCCCACTACGGTGGCACCATCGACAAGTTTATTGGTGATGCCGTCATGGTGGTATTCGGTGACGACCAGAGCAAGGGCCCCAAATCAGACGCCCTGCGCTGTGTGGCTATGGCACTGGCCATGCGCAAGCGCGTTCGGGAAATGATGCAGGAATGGTACGACCAGGGCATATCTCACCCCCTGCAGATTCGTATGGGCATCAATACCGGTTACTGTACGGTCGGTGTTTTCGGCACCGCTGATCACCAGACCTATACGGTAATGGGTACCCACGTAAACCTTGCGGCACGACTGGAAAGCGCCGCGGATCCAGGCGAAATTTTAATCAGCCATGAAACCTGGGCAATGATCAAACAGACGGTCATGTGCCGGGATAAGGGCCATGTCACGGTAAAAGGCTTTAGCACTCCGGTTAAGGTGTACTCGGTTTCTGACCTGCGTAAAAACCTTGGAGGACAACAGAGCTACCTGGAAGAGCACGCACCGGGTTTTGCCATGCACCTGGACCTGGAAAAGGTCAGAAATTACGACAAGGAAAAAGTGCTGAAGGCGCTCCAGAAAGCGCAGGCACAATTGAAAAGCAAAGTAATCATTTAGACTTGGCGGCTACGCCGCCAAGTCGTAAGCTGACCGTCAAGGTCACCCGTGTTTTCGACAAACTTCAGTACATTAACGAGCGATCATACCGCGCAGCTCGTTCACTGCCTGGCGCAACGCCTCAACCTCTTGATCTCTCTCCGCAAGCTCCTGTTCCAGGGCATCACCACGCACTTTTAACGCCTTGATCGCCGCGAGAGCCACACCATTCATATCGGACGCCGAAATAACGCCGTCTTTATCACCATTTAAACCGAACTGCTTGTGGAAGTCTTCAGCCATCGGACCGATGTGGCGCACGGACTCTGGGTCTCGATTGTAGTTCCAGGACAGAACATCCAACGCGTCTACTTTTTCCAGAATATCGTTCGAATCCACTTGAGAGAAGTTCGCTTTTGCCGAACGGCTGGAGGTGTAGGTAATACCATTCGCCACCAGGTTTCCTGGAATGGTCAGGGTACCGGTACTATCGACAGACATCTCTGGTACATCCGAAATACCGGTGTTTACAAAGTTCACCTGGAATTCATCGGCCGAACTGGCCAAATCGATGCTATCCAGCGGCGTGGTAATACGGATGGCTTCATAATTTACGCCATTGGTATTTTCCGCAACAAGGCTGGGCTCCAACTGGTCATTGTTAACTTTGATGTAAGTTTGATTTCCAATAGCGACATGCTGAGGTTTAATCCAAAGCGAGCTGGTGGGAGAGTCAGGTGTAACTCGGAAAGGCAATTTCTGGTTGTGGCTCATATCGCGCAGAAAGAAATTCGACTCATTGCCCGCAAGATCCCAAATCTGAGGCGTCCAGCCATTGGAGCCATCTTGCTCAAGACGCAGTGCCGGGGTATCCCCCCAGGCTGAGTGCACGCTCGTCGCAGGTGAATCGGTGTTAACCCCTAACTTGCCGGTGCTATCCAGCACAAGCGTATTGTTCTTTGCCCCTGCCTCTATTCGGAAAGGAGTTTTCCCCGCAGTACTATCTTCAACGGAAAAATGGCTCTCGCCACCATTGCTGCTGTCATTGATGACTATGCGCCAATCATTTCTCGAAAAATTCCCCGAGCTGCTGGTATCGTCGAAGTGAATGCGAAGGTTGTTCTCCTTGATTCTCAGAGTATCAAAACCAAATGTTTCACTGGCGGTACAATCTGACCCAACACATTCACTACCCTGAACAATGACATCCTCCGCATGCACTTTAGCTGCGTGAACATTGGCCGTGGCGCCAGCCAGAGCGATAGCTGCGCAGAGGCGGGTTATATTTGCTTGAATTTTCATGATCTTACTCTTGATAATTGGCCTTTTAACGGCCTTTGGTTGTTTACGGATTGACGATGGAAATCGTATTGTTTGAAATCTCAAAGCTACCGCTGATCACTGTTTCCATGATCTGACCTGGCACAGTTCCAGACTGGCGCCCGTTACTGACATTGCTCCCCTCGGAAATTATTTTCCCTTGCACGCCCACCGACTTGTACACATGAAAGGTGTAAACACCATCAGGAATATCGCCTTCAAAATCGAAATAGGGCTTATCTGATGAATAGAAAAAACCTCCGGGTCCATTTAGCTCATAAACCTCACCGGCAGCGCCAATCGTGAGCTCACTACCATCCAGTGTCACTTGTGCAGCAGCCACGACGGAGGCTGCGCTTGCTGAATCCTGCTCAGCAGAAACAATCCAGGGGGCACAGGTGATGGCAACGATCGCCATCGCTTTAAAAGTAAAATTCATTATTTATCTCGCTTGGTTTTTAATAGATTTCATTTTTCAGTTACGGCGTAAATTCCAGGCTACCACTGTCAACATCCTCTACTTCGACAGGGATCATCTCCCCACTACTGACTTGCACGATTTCGATAGCATTGAGTTTCACCCCAAATGTCTTCACCACTGGCTCTGGTGCTGGATCGGGATCACCGTTGCCATCCCCTCCGGAGCTACCACTGCCACTACCACATCCACCCAGCAATACAAGAGTGATTAAACTGAAGAAAAGTGCAGGCACACGAACAGATCTAATTGAGCACATTAGAAATTCCTGATAAGAAATCTGCTACCGGGCTGAGAAGCACAACCCGGAGCAACATTGAATAAAAAATGGGAAATCAGTTGGGGGACTGTTTCCCCAAAAGGGGTTGGGAACCCACGAAAACTAAACCTGTCACCGCGATCTAAAACTGATAAGTAACAAGTATTTTGATCTGCCCTGCGGGCAACTGAATAGCCGAAGGTAGATCAACGATTAAAGTCTCATCGTCTCGGGTAAAACTGCCACTTCCAATCAACTCAGAAGCGTCCGCCTGGCCGTTTTCATTTTTATCGAGATACAGTCGCACTTCGCTGACTTCACTACCCTCTTCCATTTCGCCAGTGGCCTGGAGCGCAAGCGACTTCAATTCGGCATCACTGGAATCACTTTCCAGGGTAAAGGCAAGCACAACTTTCTCGCCATCCCCTGCAGAAAATTGAGCCTCTTCCAATGGGATTACGGCTACGAACACAACAGGTTGTGAAACGGCGAGCGTACCAACCGCACCAGGGTCGACGACTATGCCGTTAGCAACACCATCAGCGTCATTTGCGCTACCGTCTTCAATGGTAAGTTGCACACAGAAATGCCCCTCAGCGAGACCTGGTTGGTAGTCGGCACTTCCCGGTGCAGGACATACGCCCAGCTCACCTGGGGCGGAGGAAACGCTATTGCCCGCATTTTCACTGAACGCTACCCAACCAATACCTTGCTTATATTTCAGGTACTGGGCACCGGCAAACAACGCGCTTGTCTGCGGCAATACAACGCGCGTGCTGGCTCCGGCTACAACTCCATGTACTTCAAAGTCAAAAATCCCATGCAAGAACTGATAGCCACTGGAGCCAGCCAGGCTTTCACCGTACAGCACGTCGATATCGTCAAGGCCAATCTGGGCGATGCTGAAACCCGCAACGTAAGCAACATCGCCAAGCCGCAGGCTTGTACCGCTATCACTTTGAATCAGCGCGCCCAGTCCATCCATGGGCAGTTGGTTCGTCGCGTCATTCGCGTCCAGATAGTCGGGGATACGGTCGCCGTCACTGTCGCCATAGCCCTCGATCACATCATTAACACCGTCGTTATCGGAATCTTCTGACGCACTCAAGTCGGGTGCATTTTCCTCAATACTCAACAGTAGGCTGGCATTGACAGATTCACCGGCCACATCAACCACTGACAACTGCACGCGGAAGGCACCGGACAAACCGTTGGGATCAAAGGTAAAGCTCTCGCTGGTGTAGCCATTTACGGGGGCGAGGGATTCACTACTCCAGCTGAAAGTGTGGCTATCTGACGGATTGGGGTCGCTTACTTCAGCAATCACGGTCGCCATACCAGCGTCCGAATAAACGGTGGATACGGCGTAGTTACCCTGTAAAAGACTGATGGAAACTGTGGGCGCTGCATTCCCCTCAATCAGGGTAATCACTTGCTCGGCTGCTGAGCCCAAAGCAGCATTACTCGCGTTTTCCAGAGTGACGACCAACGTCTCGTCGCCTTCGAAAATTTCGTCACTCAAGGTTTCAAACGGAATACTGCCCGACAGCCCAGAGGTAATATCGACGCTCCCCGACAACAGGCCATGGTCGCTGCCATCCGCGGTCCCGCCTACGAGGTAAGTTACGCGAACCGGATATGTCACCGGCGCACCATTCAGGAGTACCTCTATTGAACCTGAAGTACCTTCCTCCACGGTTTGCGCGGCTGCCATACTCACCAGGGGAATCACATCCACTATCTGCTCGGCACTGATACTATTGCCAGCAGCGTCTTCTGCGGTCCAGATAATTCGGTGGCGGCCGGGAACGAAAGGGCCAATATCATCGGCGACAGGAATGATCGTTCCGTCCTTCGCGTCCTCTGCGAAGGCACTGCCCAATTCCACTGCGGTGGTTGCACCAGTCGACACTACTTCAATATCTGCCGGCACCATCAATACAGGCGGTACATCGTCGACATTGATATCACTGCCAGCCAGATACTCAGCCAGATTACTGAGCCCGTCGCCGTCCAGATCGCTGTCGGCATCACTGGGATCGTCGATATCCAGACCATTTTCCACTTCGTATGCATCCGGCATACCGTCATTATCACTGTCAGCGTCATCACCGTTGGGAGTCGGATCGCTGTTATCACCAGTGCCATCGCCGTCGCTATCTGCCGATTCATTCGCGTCGTAAGGAAAAGCGTCGTCGCTATCGTTGACACCGTCGTTGTCGTAATCGAATGGGTAAGCGTCCAGGTAGTCTTCGATTCCATCTCCATCGGAATCCATGTCGCTGACAGTAAAGCTCTGGGTCACAGCTTCCGAGGAAAGATAGTTGTCATTACCCGATTGGGAAGCAGCAATCGAGCATTCACCAAAGCCAGTCAGGGTGACGGTGGTGTTACTCACACTACACACTGATGCGGTAGTCGATGCGAAACTTACATCCAGGCCAGAACTTGCCGTGGCGCTGATGGTGAAATCTCCATCACCTAGTGTTTTATTCTCGAGTGCGGAAAACGTGATTGTTTGCGCGGCTTTCTCGATGGCTACCGAACGAATCACGGTGTCGGCCGCATTACCGGCTGCATCGCTCACATCGTAGGTGACGCTGTAGATACCAGCTGCCGAAGTGTCGACAGTGCTGACTACGACAATACTGCCGGTGATGTCACCATCAACGCCATCTTCTGCAGTAGCACCCGCATCGGTGTAGCTGTCACCGAATGTCAGCATCACTCTGGCATCGCCTGACAGGGTAATCACAGGAGCGACACTGTCTGTGGTGATATCTGATCCGTTTTCGTACTCGTACAGATTGCTCAGGCCATCGCCATCCCGATCACCTTCCGCATCGGTCGGATCAGCCACATTGAGACCGGCATCGACTTCGACAGCATCTGGAATTCCGTCGTTATCGTGGTCTGACGGCCGGCTATCATCACCGTCGAGTACACCATCGCCGTCGCTGTCGCGGTGCACAACGCCATTAATTCGCAGGCCCGGCAGTTGCGTTTCGGTGCCGAAATCCCAGTAAAGGGCATCGTCAGTATTAAGGTAGCTACTCCAGCCACTGTACAAGGTATCGCTGGTACAAGAGAAATCATCGGCCGTCGTCGCGCATTGCAGTTCAACCAGGTTTTTCCCGAAGTAGCCGTTCTCGACAATTTGATTGCCGCTACTGCTTTGACTGCTGGTGTCTGTTGCCCAGTAGCTGTAGGTTACGGAGTTACTTTGATTTAAACCGATCAGGCCACCGGCATCCGCGCTGGCATACACGGAACCCACCGCAAAGGTAGCGGCGATGCTCGCATTAGTAGCGGCATAGCCAACAAGGCCACCAGCATTTTCCGATGCAGACACCTTACCGGTGGCAAAGCTGCTCGATATATCTGAGGCGATCAGGCTGCCAATCAGACCACCGGCGTTAAAGGAGTCCTCCCCGGTACCGGAAACCTGACCAGTCGCATAACAACCGCTGATCTGACTGTTGCCTACAACCCCAACCAGGCCACCGACATCATCACTGGTACCACGAACGTCACCAGTGGCATAGCAATCCTGGATCTGCGACAAGCTACTGGTGCCGACAAGTCCGCCCACCCTGTCGTGCCCAGTGACCGGCCCGGTGCTGTAGGCGCTGGCAATCACGGTATTGCCCGCAAAGCCCACAAGCCCACCGGTAGAATTTTGACCCGAGATACTCATCAGAGCGCCATTGAGGCCGACATTCAGTAGTGTCGCGCTCTGGGTGTACCCGAACAGCCCCTGGTAATCTGAATTGCGATCCAGATAAAGGTTGCTAATTCGATAGCCGTTGCCGTTAAACACGGCGGCGAACGGAGCGCTGTAAGTTCCGACACTGCTCCAACCGTTCCCGCTATTCCAGTAAACCTCGTCTGAGAGATCGCCATCGGTGTCACTGTCGAAATCGAGATCCCGAGTGAGCTCATATCCGATACAGCCTTCTTCCGGGCAACCGGCGGTAATGCCAGACAGTGAGCTACCGCTCAGATCATCGCGCATCGCATTGAGATCCACGAGGGAATCGATTTCGATCAAGCCGTTATCATCAACGTCCACATCATCCGATGCCGAAGAGCCAGTGGGGTCGAAGGGAAAGGCATCCTCGTCGTCGTTCACATTGTCGTTGTCGTCATCAGTATCGGCATTGTCACCGATGCCGTCACCGTCATTGTCGGCACTTTCGGTTTCGTCGTAGGGGAACGCATCCAACGCGTCTTCTACGTTGTCGTTATCGTCGTCCGGGTCGGCATTGTCTCCGATGCCATCGCCGTCGGCGTCGGAAGTTTCTGTGTCATCGAACGGGAACGCATCCTGCGCATCTTCTACGTCATCGTTGTCATCGTCGGTGTCCGCATTGTCACCGATGCCATCGCCGTCGTTGTCAGACGATTCCGAGTCATCGTAGGGGAAAGCATCGCTATCATTCTCGACGTCATCGTTATCAATGTCGGAGTCGTAGGGATCGTATTCGCCGTCGCCATCCGTATCACGAAAGGTCAAGCCATTGAGGATGGATACCGGGTATTGATTGCTGGTACCAAAATCCCAATGCGTAGCAGGCCAGCCAGCGTAGACCGAAGTCTGGCAACTGGAGTCGCCCGGTGAAGTTGGACACTGCAGCTGAGTAGAGGTCAGGCCACTGCCGTAGTCGCCGGCGCTGCCACTTTGCCCAGTGGTTTCAGTGTCCCAGTAGATTCGGGTCACACTCACCGTACCGGAGGCACTGCCTAGCAGCCCGCCGGTATCGCCGGAGCCGGTGACACTGCCGCGCGCATAAAGGCGCTGCAGGGTTGCATCATCATTCAGAGCCCCTGCCAGGCCGCCCACATATTGGCCACCGGAAACACTGTTACCTGCGTAGCTGTCGCGCAGCGTCAGAGTGCTCGGTACAAAACCAATCAGACCGCCGGTATAGCTGCCGCCAGACACACTGCCACGAGCAAACGTGCGCTCGATCGTGCTGCCGGAAGTCGATGGCAAGCTGCCGAACAGGCCGCCTGAGTAACTGCCACTTGCAGTGACCGACGCATCCACGTAACTGTCGCTTACGCTACTGATATAAGCCTGACCGCCAAATCCGCCGACAAAGCTGTTACCGCTGATCGTGCCGCTGATACTGCAGTTACTGATGGTCGAGTCGGGGGTACCCTGGGAGAAGCCGAAAAGTCCGCCGGTAAAAACGCCACCGGTGATACTGGTGAGACTCCCGGAAATATGGAGGTTGCGCAGGGTCGCGCCTTTTACTATCGCAATCAGGCCAACATTATTGGTACTGCCGCGGTTGATATACAGGTTCCGGATACTGTATCCGTTGCCTTCGAGAATGGCGCTAAACCAGCTGTAGCTGCCATCATCATTGGCCCCGATTGGCCTCCAGCCACTACCACTGTTGTAATAGCTTTCGTCATTCAACTTGCCGTCGCTATCGGTGTCGAAGTCCAGGTCTGTGGTCAACTCATAGCCGTTACAGCCCGATCCAGGGCAGCCACTGCTACTTCCGTAAAGGCTGGCTCCCGTCAGATCATTGCGAATCTCATTGAGGTCCGCGAGATCGTTGATCTCAATAAGACCATCGTTGTCCAGGTCGTAATCCGACCGGCCGCTTTCCGCCTGGGCCTGCCCCAGAGAAAGCAGGAAACCAACGGCGACGATCCACTTAAGGAAAAAACACCCGATCACATTTTTTATCAACGGCATTGCCAACAGCTCTTTTATTCGGTCTTGGAGTTCTGATCAAGGCACGGGAACGGCGCGAATTTACGTTTGCATTCCTGGCACAATAGATACATACGTAACCGGAGGGGTAATCCCCTCAAACCGGAAATAAGAAATCTGTATTTTTTGGTAAAGCGCCAACAGGAAGTCAGTTGGACGAAGGACATACCCCTGAACAGGGTATATAGATGGCGGGATCGGGTGAGGTGAAAACCTTGAAAATTGTTCGCGGCGCGCAGGCGCTGCTGCCAACCGGCAACAGCGCCCCAGAGGAGTTATTGGCGAGCGAATCGGCCTGGGAAGTGAATCTCACCGCTAGAGGTACGCAACGGGTTGATATCCAACCCTCCACGCCGGGTATAGCGCGCGCACACGGTCAGCTGCTGGAAGTCTGCCAACTGCTGTAGATCGCAGTATATGCGTTCTACACAGTGCTCATGGAAATCCTGGTGCTCCCGGAACGAGATGATGTAGGCGAGCAACGCCTCTTGATCCAGTGCTGGCCCGGCGTATTCGATACTCACCGTCGCCCAGTCTGGCTGCCCGGTAACCGGACAGTTACTTCTCAGTAAATGGCTGTACAAGGTTTCCTTCACCGATTCACCAACGCCCGCCAATTTCAGCAGTTTCGCATCCGGCTGATACTGTCGGGCTTCGATATTCAGGTGATCGACGCAGGTCCCCTGGGGCTTGTGCACCGCAAGTTCCGGACTCTCCACGTCATAAAGCGTCACCGCAACATCGCTGCCGGCGGCGGCGCTCAGATCTTGCTCCAGTACTTCGCGCACAGCGCCCCGGGACTCGAACTCACTCTGGTTGAATGAATTCAGATACAGCTTGAACGACTTGGACTCGATCATGAACGGACTGGACGCGGCGAAGCGAAACCGGGCCACCGCAACCTGAGGCACACCCTTCGGGTTCAGCCAGGAAAGCTCGAAGCCCCACCACTCGTCGGCACCACTGAACGGCAGAGCGTCACCATCCAGCCCCAACTGCGCGCGAGACACCGCTCTGGGTATGGGGTGCAGGAGATTAGGGTTGTACTTGGCTTCATAGGTGGTTTCCTGCCCCAGCGGCAGGTTTTGCCAATCTTCTCGGTTCATGTTTCTCGATCCAACATTGCTCGTTTGCAAGCGAGCGAACACTCAATACTTCAGTTAGTGACGCAGGCGCTTACCGTGGCTCATCAAGTATAGTGCCCACGCAGACAGGGCCGCGATAAACGCCAGCACTCCGGCAAACGCCCACCCCACGTTGATGTCCGACACACCCAGCACACCGTAGCGAAAAGCGTTCACCATATACAAAATGGGGTTCAGCTTTGACAGCGCCTGCCAGAAAGGTGACAACAGCTCGATGGAATAGAACACTCCGCCCAGGTAGGTTAAAGGTGTCAGCACGAACGTCGGGATGATCGAGATATCATCAAAACTGTTGGCGAAAATCGCATTGATAAAACCGGCAAGTGCGAACAACACCGAAGTCAGGAACACGATCAGGACGGTAATGCCGATATGCTGGACCTTGAGTGAAGTAAACACCAGTGCGATCAGGGTTACGATGAGACCGACAATCAGGCCCCGCGCCACGCCGCCAAGCACATACCCGGCCATAATCACCCAGTTGGGTGTGGGCGATACCAGAAGCTCTTCGACACTGCGCTGAAACTTGGCACTGTAAAACGAAGACACCACATTGCCATAGGAGTTGGTAATCACCGCCATCATGATCAGGCCAGGCACCACAAACTCCATATAGGAATATCCGCCCATCTCACCGATACGCTTGCCGATCAGCGAACCGAAAATCACAAAATACAGGGACATGGTGATTACCGGAGGCACCAGGGTCTGCGGCCAGATGCGGGTAAAGCGGCGCACCTCACGACGGAAAATTGTAGAAAAGGCCGTCCAGATTAATTGCGGGCTCATTACTTGACCTCCTTTTCAGCCGCCGACTGCTGATTTTCTGCCAGCAGAGAGACAAACAGTTCTTCCAGCCGGTTGGCACGATTCCGCATACTGGTGACCGCAATATTCTGCGCGCTCAGCTGCACAAACAGATCACTCAGGGACTGCCCCTTTTCGATAGTCACTTCCAGACTGTGCTCATCCAGCACACGCCCCGCAAAGCCACCAAAGTCAGGTGGACTTATCAGGCTCTCGCGGGTATCCAGAATAAACACTTCGCGACTCAGGGTTTTAAGCAGGGACTTGATGGAGGTGTTTTCGACGATATCGCCCTTGTCGATGATGGCGATATTGCGGCACAGGCTTTCGGCCTCTTCCAGGTAGTGGGTGGTGAGAATAATGGTGGTGCCCTGCGCGTTGATTTCCTGCAGGAATTCCCACATGGAGCGGCGCAATTCGATATCCACGCCAGCGGTAGGCTCATCCAGGATCAGCAACCTGGGCTCATGCAGCAGTGCGCGCGCAATCATCAGGCGGCGCTTCATGCCGCCGGAGAGCATCCGCGCCTGGGTGCTGCGCTTGTCCCACAGCCCCAGCTTGCGCAGGTATTTTTCCGTACGCTCTTCGGCCAGCTTGCGTGGCATACCGTAGAAGCCGCCCTGGGTGCAGACAATGTCGAACACCTTTTCAAACTGACTGAAATTGAACTCCTGTGGCACCACACCGAGCATCTGCTTGGCGGCCGGGAAGTTCTCGTCAATGTCGATACCGAAGATGGAAACCTTGCCACCGGTCTTGCGCACCAGAGAGCAGAGAATACCGATGGTGGTGGACTTGCCCGCGCCGTTGGGGCCAAGCAAGGCAAAGAAATCACCAGGCTGCACATCGAAGCTGATGCCTTTCAGCGCTTCGAAGCCATTGTCGTAGGTCTTCTGGAGGTCGCGAATGGAAAGTGCGGCAGTCATAGATAGTACTGAATCTGAAAAAGGTAGGCGCTATTCAACGCCCGCAGCGACAACATTTCAACCGCGGGGAAGCAACCGAAAAGCATTGAAGAAAAAACTCGCCGAAAAACAGGCAAAAAAAAGCCGCTCGTTGAGCGGCTTTTAAGATTGGAGCGGGAAACCGGGTTCGAACCGGCGACCTCAACCTTGGCAAGGTTGCGCTCTACCAACTGAGCTATTCCCGCAATCCTGTGGTAAAGCTGCCTTGGCAACTTCACAGCATTGGCATCCCCAAGGGGAGTCGAACCCCTGTTACCGCCGTGAAAGGGCGGTGTCCTAGGCCTCTAGACGATGGGGACAGAAACTTTCTGTCGTGCCACCAAATTAATAATTTGGCGGCACCCTTGCGGTGCATGTATGCACCACCGCCGGCTTGCCGGCGCGAGCGGAGAAAAACCAGCAGAATCACATTCTTCGCCAGCTTTTCCTTCGCGAGGTGTTGTTTCAAAACGCGGATGTTTTGTAACAACACGTAGGAAATTGGAGCGGGAAACCGGGTTCGAACCGGCGACCTCAACCTTGGCAAGGTTGCGCTCTACCAACTGAGCTATTCCCGCGTGGCATCCCCAAGGGGAGTCGAACCCCTGTTACCGCCGTGAAAGGGCGGTGTCCTAGGCCTCTAGACGATGGGGACCCAGAAGCTTCTTTCGGTGCCGCTGTTTCGGTGAAGAAAGATCAGCAGTGCCTCAGAAGTGGTGCGCATTCTATGGACGGGCCGGGGGGCTGTCAACACCCGATTGAAAACTTTTTTACAAATTTTTCCTTTCCATACAGGCACTTACATAACCTGTGCACAAAACCCGCAGAAATGGCCAGCCGGATTGGCCAACTATTACTGCGCCACCTGGGCACCATCGGTCACCCGTTCCTTCAGGTGCCGCATAAAGGTACGAATCGAGTCCGCGTTACTGCCCAGATCCCGGCTGCCGGTTCGCGAGGCTGAACGCATATCCACTCGAGTGGTGGCCGGTGCTGCGGCAGCGGCAGCGTCTTTACCATTGCTGCCCCCGTTTGACGCGCCCTTCCCCTCCCCCGCTTGAGTATCGCCTTGTACTCCCTCAGGCCGGATACGCACCACCACATCCTGAGTGATGCCCAGTATCGGTGTCCGCACCACGGCTTCCAGCTGTCCCTTCCCTGCCTGGACCGCAATGATACGCCACCCCAGGTCGCGGGCGACCCGCTCCGCCTGAGAAATGACTTCAGAGGGCGGGGCGGTCAAGACCAGGGGCTGGATATCCGCATAGGATGGTGTTTTGCTCTGCACCTCGGCCGCGGTGTTCCCCGGGTAGTCGGGACTGTGGTCCCCCTTCCTGCGCAACGACAACAGCAGGTCGAACTGGGGCGGGTCTTTCAGGTCGGTGGTAATGTCGTACAGTGCTGGCGCACTCAGGTTCTGCTGCCCCACCGCAAACAGGGGAAGCGCCACAGGAATCACGCCCATAAGCATGGCCCAGAGGGCCGCCGTTCTCGCTTCGGAGTGACGCTGGATCAGGCCCCAGAGGAAAACCAGCATTGATAACAGTGCCAGCGCCACCATGGCGAGCCCCAGACTCGCAAACACCGAGAATGAGGTATCCAGGTGAAGCACGCCCACCCGCACCGCCACCACAGTGAGCGCTATCAGGGTCAGCAGTAGCCACTGGAATCGGTACAGCCAGCGGCTCCAATGGCGCGGACGACCGGATCGCAGCATGTTCGAACTCCCCTATAGGGCCCGGTGCTACCCGCTATTCGGGTTTCTCGTCCGGGTTCAGTTTTACCGACAGTGAATTAACACAATAGCGCAAGCCGGTCTCTGTAGGGCCGTCCGGAAAGACATGCCCGAGGTGGCAACCGCAGCTGGCACAGACGATTTCCGTACGCTGCATACCGAGGCTGCTGTCCACGCGCTCTTCCACCACACCCTGCTCCGCTTCCGCATCGAAACTCGGCCAGCCACAGCCGGCGTCGAATTTGGACTCCGCGCGGAACAACAGCTCGCCGCAGCAACGGCAGTGGTACTTTCCATCCTCAAAGGTATCCCAATACTCACCGCTAAATGGACGCTCAGTCCCGGCTTCCCGGCAAACGTGAAATTCTTCCGGGGTCAGGTGTTCGCGCCAGTAGTTATCATCTTTTTCTTTTGCCATACTGTGACTCCTTTTTTGCCTGATAAGTCAGTACCCAGCGGCATTACCCTGCCCGGCAAAACGCTTTGCGGCAGCACCCCTATATCCAGGGGCCCACCCTTCGTCCGGCCGGTTACCCGCCTAGATGTAGCACAGCCTACTAGGTCCGAGCGTTTGGTAGAAACGATTTTGCCTGCCCGATCGTCCTCCCGAGACCATCTGGTTGACTGACACAAACCCTTTTTAGAAGAAGCCCACACAAAGAACACAGCAATGAAGGATATTCACAAGTCGGAAAAACTCCACGGGGTCTGTTACGAAATTCGCGGACCGGTCATGGAACAGGCATCACGCTTGGAAGAAGAAGGCCACCGGGTCATGAAGCTGAACATCGGCAACCCGGCCCCGTTTGGCTTCGACGCGCCAGATGAAATCCTCCAGGATGTGATCTACAACCTGTCCCAGGCGCAGGGCTATGTGGAATCCAAAGGGCTGTTTGCAGCGCGCAAGGCCATCATGCACGAGTGCCAGAATCTCGGTGTCCCCAACGTCGACATCGATGATATTTACCTGGGCAATGGCGTTTCCGAGCTGATCTCCATGTCCACCCAGGCACTGCTGAACAACGGCGATGAAATGCTGTTGCCGATGCCCAACTACCCACTGTGGATGGCCGCCACCAACCTGACCGGAGCCAAGGCAGTGCTGTACCGCTGCGACGAACAGGCGGACTGGCTGCCGGATATTGATGACATCAAATCCAAGATCACCCCGCGCACCCGCGGCATCGTGGTGATCAACCCCAACAACCCAACCGGTGCTGTCTATCCGCGCGAGCTGCTGGAACAGATCGTGGAAGTAGCGCGCCAGCACAATCTGGTCATTTTTGCCGACGAAATTTACAGCAAGATCCTGTATGACGACGCCGAGTTTATTCCCATGGGGTCACTCGCCGATGACGTGCTTTGCCTGAGTTTCAACGGACTTTCCAAGTCCTACCGCCTGGCCGGGTTTCGCTCTGGCTGGATGATCGTAAGCGGTGCCAAGCAGCGCGCGCGCGGGTTTATCGAGGGCATGGATATACTGTCGTCCATGCGCCTGTGCGGCAATGTTCCGGCGATGTTCGCCGTACAGACTGCACTCGGTGGATACCAGAGTATTAAGGATCTGGTACTGCCCGGCGGCCGCCTGCGCCAGCAGCGGGACCTAGCCTGGCGCATGCTGAACGATATCCCTGGGGTAAGCTGCGTAAAACCGCAGGGTGCAATTTACATGTTCCCCAAGATCGATCTGGACCGCCACAAGATTGAAAACGATGAACGCTTCGTGCTCGACTTCCTGCGCCAGGAAAAAATCCTTCTGGTACAGGGCAGTGCGTTTCACTGGGACGCACCGGATCACCTGCGGATTGTGTTCCTGCCCCGCGCAGATGACCTGTCCCACGCGGTGAGCCGACTGGGCGACTTCCTCGAGCGCTACACCCGCTAATTGGCGCAGACAGAACTACTGTAAACTTGAGCCTATGCTGGACGATCTGCACATTCACGACTTTTACCGCGATGCGGGGAGAACACTGCTGGCTCTGTTCCAGCAGTTTCCCGCTCCGGCCACCATCTATGTAGAAGATATTTCCGGACCGGATACGCCCGATGAATTCGGCCTGCACTCGCCCCGGCACCTGGCCTGCCTGGGCGCCATGACCTGGCTGAAAGAGTGTGGCTATATCAACTTCACCCAGCTGGTGCGCCAGGAAGCGATCGAAGATGCCACCCTGTCCCACCGCAGCTTTTTGCTGCTGGTGAGTAGGGGGGACGATGGGTTGAGTAATGCGGAGAAACTGGACCAGGTGGTGCGCAGTGGTTCTTCTCCCCAACTCGAAGGACTGGTCGTTGAGCTGATGCGCTCGCTCTAAGCTTTCCCCACGTTTGTTATTTACCCCCGTCTGAACTTTACATGCAGCATTTTCAACGCCGCATCGGGGTCGCTATCGGGAAAATCCGGGCTTTGTGGAAGGCGTGCCACCACAGAGTAGCCGGGATTCGCCGCCTCAATTAAATCCCTGAAATACTGTTCGCTGTGGGCGGGCGAATTCAGCACCAACAGCAAATCCGCTTCGTCCGCGAGACACCCTGGCAACAATTCCAGCTGGCGCGGATAGTTTTCCGCCGCATCGAAACTGCCACGCTGGCGCGTGGGTGGATCCACGACAACCAACTGGAAAGGTCCACGGCGGTCGTAGCGCCTGAAATCCCGCAGTGCGTCCATCGCCAGAAAGCGAATACCCTTGCTCGCCAGATTGTTGATCTGGTGATTGGCCTGTCCCCGTTTCAATACACCCTTATTCAGGTCCACGTTCAGCACTTCCAGCTCGCCTGCCGCCCGGGCCACCACAGAAAACGCACAGGTAAACGAAAACAGGTTCAACAGCTTCAGGTTTCCTACCTTGCCGGATTTTTCCTGCACCTGTTGCTCCAACCACTGGCGGCCAGGCTCGATATCCAGAAAAAAGCCCACATTCTGGTGATCAAAGGTCAGCGGGAACTTCAGATCACCGCGGTACGCTACCGGTGCATCCACGGGCTCACCGCAGTGCCACTCAATCGGAGACCTGCGCACGTAGCGCCGCTGCACCGCCACCCCGGAGTACCCGGCTGGTTCCACCAGAGACCACAAGGCCTCAGCCAGCGCATCTTCCCCTTCGTGCTCATCGAACAGGGTCACCAGTATGGCGGGGTAGTAGCTATCCACACATACGCGTTCGAGTCCCGGGTAACAGTTGCCACGGCCATGAAACAAGCGGCGGCTGTCGGTCGTTTTACCCGGGTCCGATGCCGTCAGTTTGCTGCGCACTTCCTGCAGCAGAGATTCCCAATTCAAGATATCAATCACTCACGGTTGAATTTGCGGGCGCTTCGCCACTGCCATCGCCAGATAGCGGGTAAAGAATTTCGTCGCGGTAGCCAGTCACAATACGCACAAAGCCACTCCAGGCCTCATCCAGTTGCGGGTCGCCACTATCGATTAACAGCGGGCGGCCGCCCAGTTCGGTTATTTTGGTTTTGGTGGCGATCACCATCAGATTGTCGCGACCCACCGCCTTCAGCACGGACGGATTCAGCTGCTGGTTACCGCGGCCAATCAGATGCCCCTGGCCGCCGATAGCGGTGAGGATAATTTTTACCGGGCGCTCATGGTCGCTTTCGCGGTGCCGGGTTATCGCGTCATTGATCTGCGGCGCATTGACGTCGGCGGCGAGCAGTGCGCCTTTCCGCCAGAGGTCCACCCCCAGCAGGGTTCCTTCTATGGTTCCATCACCGCCGAGCTCGCCCAGCACCGCGAGGGTGGTGGAACCGGGGCCGAAAACATAGAGGGTATCGGGATCCAGCTCGTCCATTTCTTCCACGATTTGCGCGGCGATATCCGCAACTGCAAGCTCCTCTACTTCGCGCCCGGCATTTTTTACCGCCTGCAGAAAATGGCCTTCTTCCGGCACCAGAAGCTCACCGTAGTAACGGGTGCTTACCCTGCCCTCGCGGAAAGACTTTTCATCAATATCCCGCACCTCGTGCTGATGCAGGTCCACCAGCTCACCGGCCATCAACCGGCGCAACACTTCGCCGCCGGCGCGGGGAGAAATGGCAAAACAGGCGGAATGCATTTTGACGCCGGCGGGAATCCCCAGCACAGGGAAGGCATCGCCAAGGGCATTGACCATATTGCGCGCCGTACCATCGCCACCAGCAAATACAATCAGGTCTGCACCGGCTTCTCGAATCGCCGTTGCTGCGCGCTCAGTATCTTCGGGCGTTGAGCGATCACCCGCAGCCTCGCCGACCACTTCGACATTGAACCCGAGCCCGGTCGCGAGCTGCTCTCCCATATCACCGGCGAAGGTGACAATTTGCAGCGCATTATTGAATGGCTGAAGCGCCGCGAGCGCAATGGCAGCGCGCTTGTGCGCTTGGGGTTCAATACCGGCGGCGAGTGCGCGCGCCACGGTCTCGGCGCCGTCACTGCCCTTCAGACCTGCGGGACCGCCGACACCCGCCCAGGGGTTGATAATGAGTCCGAGTTTTTTCAGTTTCACTTGAGCCCCAGAATGGCCAGTTGATTGCGTGTGACGTCGTCAAGATTGGGCGCTTGCGCCAGCTGGTAGTGGGAAAACTCCAGGCGCTTCGGGTACTGCTTGCGCAGCTGATCAAACGCGCTCTGTATGGGCTCACCACCACTATCGGCTTCATTTGCCGCAGCGCGCAGGCGGGCGTCGTCTTCCCGCGGGTCATACATGGAGAGCAGCAGCTCGCGGATCGCGGTGAATCCCGATTGCTCCGTGGCAAGCGGGGTCGTATCCGCTTGCGATGACTCAGTGGCAGTCACACCCGGCAAACCCAGCGCACGGTCGAGCGCTTCACGCACCATACGCGTGCCGGCCAGTTTGCCATCGTGACTGTAGCCGGCGATATGCGGGCTGCCCAGGTCGACGGAATCCAGTAGACCCAGACTGATATCCGGCTCGTTTTCCCATACATCCAGAACCGTGGTGAATTTCTGCTCACGCTCGCGCAGTGTCAGCAGGGCTCGGTTGTCAATTACGGCACCGCGGCCGGCGCTGATCAGTACGGAGCCTGGGCGAATACTTTCCAGTGCCTGGCCATCCAGCATATGCAGGCTGGGATGCGGCCCGCCTTTCACCAGCGGTGCATGCTGGCAAATCACGTCCTGTTGCAGCACCGTATCGAGGCTTGCGCTATCCGGATTGTCGGTTTTCCAAGGATCATAAATTTTGCAGGATATACCCAGTGCATGCAGCTTGCGCTGCAGGGAGCCGCCGACATTGCCGCACCCGATAATACCGAAGCTGCGCGCGCGCCAGTCAATATCCAGCGCTGCCAGAGCACAGAACACATACTCCACAACAGAGTTGGCGTTACAACCGGGCGCCGCACTCCAGGCAAAACCCTGAGCCTCCAGCCACCCGATATCCAGATGATCGGTGCCGATGGTACAACTGCCGACAAATTGCACCGGCGTGTTCGTGAGCAACGCTTCATTCACTTCCGTGACGGAACGTACCAGCAGAACATCCGCACTTGCCAACTGCTCCCGGCTTACGGTGCGGCCGGGGACGCGGGTAATAGTGCCCAGATCGCCAAACCAGCGATCCAGGCCGGGAATATTTTCGTCGGCGACGATATTCAGAAGCGGCACAACGGGGGAACTATTCATACAGAGGGACAATTCCGTTTTAAATCAGGAGGGTTCAGGTAGCTGCGTGTTCGGCACTCAATGTACGATTGATCTTGCTCGCGAGTCCGGCAATGCCAAACTCTTCTGCCAGCGCAATCGCAAGATCTGGCTCAATGCCCGCGCAGCTTAAATCAGGGACTGTCAACCTGAGCGGCACATCGTAAGCCAGTTGCGCCAGTTTCAGGGACATCGTAATCTGCTCACGGTGATCGTCGATTTTTCTCGCGAGGCTGGCAGCGCCGCGAATTTTCAGCGTCGCGATCTGCTCGGAATTCGCGATCAATTCATCCACCGAGTCGAATGCGCCTAACAATTGCGATGCGGTCTTGGCGCCAATACCGGGCACACCGGGAATATCGTCGATACTGTCGCCGACCAGTGCCAGGTAATCGGCAATCTGCGACGGGCGCACACCAAATTTCTTTTCGATTTCGCCGTGAGCGATGAAATCATCCGCAGCAAAATCCCACAGACTGGCAGCGCCGCGGTCCAGTAGTTGGCCGAGATCCTTGTCGCGGGTGACAACCACCGGCGCCTCCCCCGCCTCCGCACAGATCCGGGTCAAGGTCGCCAGGATATCGTCCGCCTCATAGCGATCGCTGGCAAAGCTGGCAATCCCCAGCGCCTCGGCCATTTCCCGGCAGGCAGCCAGCTGGAAAGCCAGTGCCTCATCCGGCAGTACCCGGCTGCATTTGTAGTCTGGATAGATCTCGTTGCGAAAGCAGCTGCCCAGAGACTCGTCAAACGCGCAGGCTATGCCATCCGGTCGGCGGGCCATCAGGTCGAGGAGAAAATTGGTGAATCCGTAGACCGCCTCGGTGGTGTAGCCGGAGCGACTTTCCCAATTGGGGGGCAACGCGAAGTAGTAGCGGAAGATGTAGACCGAGGCATCTACCAGATAGATCTGCTTCACCCGAGATCCTCCAGGCGATAGTCCCGGGACTGAAAGGGGTCGGGCTGGCGAAAGGCCACCGCTAAAGACAGTGCAAACTGACGCGCCCGCGAATTCACCCCCTCCGTACAGTTCCGTTGCACCTGCTGCCAGATGGCCCGCTTGAAGGCATCACTGGGGCCGAGGCCCGCGTCGAGGTTGTCCGCACTGACCCGAAAGCCCAGACCGCAGGCCCTGGAAAATATCCACTCCAGAGCCTGAGGTTTGACTTCCACCCGCTCGAATTCCGCCTGCTGTGCCTCGTTGCGTCCGTCTGGGGCATACCAGTAGCCGTAATCCGGCTGCTGGCGTCGCATCTCACCGGCCACACACCAGTGGGCGGCCTCGTGCAGAGCGCTGGCCGGGTAGTCAAACGTGAATTCCACCCGGTGGCATCCACCGGCGGTAGTCGCCGGGCGGTAAAAAGGCTCGGAGTGGCCTCCCACCAGGCGGGTATTAAGGGCTTGCCGGGCGGAAAAACAGCCATCAAAGACGGTGACTATTCGTTCAGTCACAGAATCTTCCCGCACAGGGACTTTCCCGTCCCCGGCGGGGTCAGAATGGTACGGAACTTGCTCTTTTTCTAAAGCTGTCGCTGTATTCGGCAAAACGTGTTGTCACTGTCGGTGGTGGGCAACAGGCAGTGTGCCCGGTTGGCGCGGACTATATCAGCGAGAATGGGGGGATCAAGGTCGGAAGGCCTTGATGCCGCCTTTCTCTCATATGGCGAATACACGGCTATCACACGGGCGCCGAATACGGAGTCCGCGACTGCACCCTCCCCATTCACGCAAAAAGGAGACATTTAGAGGCAAAGAACCCTGCTCCGCTGGTTGTATTTCTGCGGATCAGAATATACCTTTGAATATAGGGATACCGGAAACCTACTGCTGCTCAATGCCATCATTCACGAGCGCCTTGGGTGGTTGTTTTCGGTTGCGGTACCGGCTTCCCAGGGAGGCAAAAAAGTTGCTTCCGGAGTCTGGATTTGGCGATGGCCAGCAGGCCTTCGCACAGTATCCCTACGCCGGTTGCTTCTTTAGGGGACTGAAGCTGCTCTTTCAGAGCCCTCACAAAAAGTAGTACAAGACCTTCCGCCCTATTACCGGCCCTGCAAGGAGGTGCTCCATGACCGACCACAGTACTAACAACGTGGTTGACCTCTTCACCGGCAAGCCTATCGAAACTTCAGAGAATCTGCGGTTTATCCGTCTGTCTCCGGAGCTGGATGGCTTGGAAATGCTCTACTCCAACAGTTCCAGTGGAACGGATCTCTACAGTCTGAAAATCCTTTGCTGGGGGCTTCGTGCCAACGGTGAGGTGGTCGGGCTGGTTCCCTGGTTGAACTCCATCGTCGCCTGTCCGGATATTCAGGATCCCCTGGATGGACGGTTTGAAGGCTATTACGACTCTGGCATCGAGGAAATTTTCCACGAGCCGCCCATCCATAAGATCGTCGAGCTGGAGACTGCGGCGGAATACTTCGAGTACGAAAGCAATCAAGCAGATGAAGTGGTTCAGGAGATCCCCGATACCATTGGCACTCATGCGGTGTTTATGGATGCGGATAAGGAGAATCTGACCCTTACTGAAGTCGTAAGCTGGCGTCTATTTGCCAGCGGTGAGATCCACGGCATGCTGATTGATCACAATAGTGTGGAGACTACACCTGTGCTCCCCGGGGACGATTGTCTGTACCCGGCTCAGGAGTCGGAGTGTTTCCGTTACTTCTTCCAACACCACATCGCCAACAAGATCAAATCTGAGGACCCGGAGGCCCTGGCTGCGATCGCGGCGCTTGTCACTTCGCCCTAACTTACTTCCCTCTCATACATGTAAAACAAGGGCGGCCAGTGGTCGCCCTTGTTATTTCTGGATTCTTTCGTTCTATTGTGGCGGCCAATCACCGGGTATAGGTTTTCAAAATCGCAGCGAGTACCCACTGCGTGGGACCAGCCACCAATCATAGATTGGTGTCGTTCGGCTACGCGCGAAGCAGTGCTTCGCAAACGCTTGCCTCACCCATATAAGCTCCGGCGGTGCCGTCCATGGCACCGACGGTTTTGAAAACCTATACCCGGTGCTCGGCCTTCGCTTCTGGCTTCTGTGGGTCAGTCGGCCTTTTTGATCCAATAAACAAACTCGTCATTCTCCTCGGCGTGCTTAACAAGCTCATAACCCAAAAACTGGCAGAACTTGGGCACATCCCGCTGGGTGGAGGGGTCGGTGGCGAACATCTGCAGCACTTCGCCGGCGGCGACTTTGCGCACGGCCGTGTGGAGCATCATGACGGGTTCCGGGCACAGGAGGCCGCGGGCATCGAGGGTATGGTGTGACTTCATCGGGCTATTGTCGGGGATTTGCACGGGCGCGTCATCTGGTATGGTAGGACCGATTGGTTTCGGTTTGGCGGTCTTGGTTGGTGGGTCTAGGTTTGAAGAGCGACCACCGGCGCCCAAGGCTAAACTGCGTACACCGAGACCACCAATCCAGAGCTAGCAGGATTCAAACGCAAAATGATTTACGTATTGATTGAGCGAGAAATCGCGGAAGACCTGGAAACCACCTACGAAGACGCGGCCCGCAAGCTGCTGACCAATGCCTACCAGACCACCGGGTTTGTGGACGGGCACACCTACACCGAGCTGGGCAATCCGCTGCGCCGCTTTACGCTCTCCCGCTGGAAATCGGTGCTGCACTGGCAGCAATGGTACGACAGTGAGGAACGGCGGGATCAGATGGCCCAGCTGTCACCCATGATGGCCAGTGAGGAAAGAATTACGATCCTTGAGGACGCAGCCATTGGCGTATCTGGTGGTGTACCTGGTCAGCAGCCGTCTGCCAGTGTTGTCTCTGGGTAAAACCGCTGGCTTTGCGTGGCTTGAAGTCGTGATCGCCATCTTCGAGCCAGTGCAGCTGAATACCTGATCCCAACGGGTATTCGGTTACTTCTTCCCGACATCCGAGCTTGTCCCGGGTGCCCTGGACAATCAGGGTGGGGCAAGTCATCGGTGCCAGGTGCTCGGTGCGCAGCTTGTCCGGTTTGCCCGAGGGGTGGAACGGGTAGCCCAGGCACACAGCGCCAGCAACCGCACCGCGGCCGACGTTCTCCTGAGCCAGCATACTCGCCACGCGTCCGCCCATGGATTTGCCACCGATCGTCAGCGGCACACCTGGAAATTCCGATTCCGCTCGATCGATCTGTTCCTGAAACGATACCAGCAGAACGTCCATCTTGTTCGGGGGGCGCCGTTTGCCGGTTTGCCGGCGCTCCGCCATATAGGGAAACTCGAAACGGATAACACCTATCTCCCGCTCCGACAGTAACTCGGCCATGACTTGCATGAAATCACTGTCCATGGGCGCGCCGGCGCCGTGGGCGAACAGGAACCAGGCGATGGGATCGCCCTCGGGGCGATTAATCAGCCAATTCACAGGCGCAGCCATCAGTAATCCCCGTCTTTGGGAATATCTTCCGCGAGAACCAGATTGATGGATTCTTCCCCGGGCTCAAACCAGATCACCACGGTTTTGTTGTCCAGCTGGCGACGCAGGTTGGCGACCTTGTCGGTGAGACTCACTTCCCGCTCGCCGTAATCGGTGCCGTCGCGGGTGGCGTATTCCTCCAGCAGGTTTTGCAGGGTTTCCGGGTCCAATTGCTTGTAGGGAATGATCATGAAGTGCGATTCAATAAATGCGTAAATTTTGGATTGGCTATTCAATAACGAAAAATGCCCCGAGCGTTAGGGCTCGAGGCATTTTACCGTCTGAATCAGGGCAAAGGCATTCGCCCTGCAGATCAGGACTTGGGCTTGCGGAACCGCAGGGTCATACGGTCACTTTCGCCGATGGCCTGATACTTTTCCTTGTCTTCATCACCCAGCGCCAGAGACGGCGGCAGGGTCCAGACGCCTTTCGGGTGTACTGCTGTGTCTTTGGGGTTTGCATTCACCTCGCTGGTTTCTTCCAGTACGAACCCGGCCTTGGTAGCCAGCTCAACCACGTAATCCTGGGTCATGTAGCCGCTGGTTTTCATGGCATCGCGCTCGGTGCCGGCCTTGGCCCGGTGCTCGACCACACCCAGAACGCCACCGGGTTTGAGGGCCTTGTAAAAGGACTTGAAGGCCGCGGCTTCGTTGTCGCCGCGCATCCAGTTGTGCACGTTGCGGAAGGTCAGGACGGCGTCGGCAGTACCTGCAGGGGCGATTTCAGTGTCTTTGCCCGGTGCAAATTCGGTCAGTACGATTTTGCCGTGAGTTTCTTTCTCGTCCGCGAGCCACTTTTCGAAGCTTTCGCGGGAGCGTTTGAAGTAGCCCACATCGGTGTCTTTGGGGAAGTGAGCCGCGTACAGCTTGCCCTCATCGCTCAGTAGCGGGGACAGAATCTCCGTGTACCAACCACCGCCCGGCCAGATTTCCACCACGGTCATATCGGGTTTGATCTGGAAGAATTCGAGGGTTTCCGCGGGATGACGGTGCTGGTCGCGCTCGGTGTACTTCTCCGTGCGCTTGTCGTTGGCGACGGCGTCTTTGATGGGATCGGCCTGTACGGTACCTGCGATGGTCATGGCACAGGCCATACCGGCGAGCCAGTGAGTCAGTTTCATCAAGAATCTCCCAAGTGATTCAGGTGGTTGGAATTATTTTCTGCACTCACGGATTCAACACGTTGGCCGACGCCATGTAAAGGCTACTGAGTGGCATTCTCGGCTAGTTGAGGCCTATTCACGTTTTTTCCCCACCGAGGCTCTCACTGGCTACAATTCACCACATTGTTATCTGTGCCAGGAAGGATGCCCCTATGCAACAGCACCTCGTCATTTCGATCATCAGCGACGATAAACCCGGTGTGGTGGAGATGCTCTCCGCTGCGGTGGCGGAGAATGGTGGCAACTGGGAAGACAGCCGAATGGCGCATTTTGCCGGCAAGTTCGCGGGTATTCTGCGCGTTAGCGTGACGGCGGAGGATAGTGCCCGCCTGCGGGAGGCGCTGCAGCATCTGGCGGGTAACGATTTCAAACTGCAGATTGAGGATGCGCTGGCTGTGGCGGCGGATAGTCGTCAGACGTTGCAGTTGAAGCTGGTGGGCAATGATCGACCGGGGATTGTGAAGGAGATTTCCCGGGCGCTGGCGGCCCGCAAGATCAATGTGGAGACGCTGGATACCCGTTACGGCAGTACGCCGTGGAGTGGTGAGCCGCTGTTCTCTGCAGAGTGCACGATCAGCGTGGCCGAGGATGTGAGTATCGATGGCCTGCACGATGAGCTCGACGAGATCGCCGATGAGCTGGGCGTCGAGATAGACTGCGAAGAGACCTCCTCCGCGTTATAATGCGCGCCTGTTTGTTGGGCAACCACCGCCAATTCAGACCTCCAGCCCCAGGGTTCTTAAGCTGCTTCTGGGCGGTGCCGGTATCGGGTACTGCCTTGCGAGACACGCCGTGAACCCATCCCTGGGGGCTCTGCACCGCCATCCATGGCGGTGAAGGTCTCGCAAGGCAGTACCCGATCCCGACACCTTCACGTTAACCCCTGTAGTTCAGCCGCAGCTACTACTACTCCTTTGCGTACATGTTCAAAATCGTCCTCTACCAACCAGAAATTGCCCCGAACACCGGCAATATCATCCGCCTGTGTGCCAATACCGGCGCGGAGCTGCACTTGATCGAGCCCCTGGGGTTTGCGATGGATGACAAGCGCCTGCGCCGTGCGGGGCTGGATTACGCGGAGTACAGCCGTGTAGTGCGCCACCGGGATTGGAAGGCGTTTGTGGAGGCGGAGCAGCCGAAGCGGGTGTTGGCGCTTTCCACCAAGGGCAGTAAGCCACACTCGGATGTGGTGTTTGAGGCGGATGATGCGATTGTGTTCGGGCCGGAGACGCGGGGTTTGCCGGCGGAGTTTCTGGCAATGACGGGGCCGGAGAATACGCTGCGGATTCCCATGTGTGCCAACAGCCGCAGTATCAATCTGTCCAACGCGGCAGCCATCGTTATTTATGAGGCCTGGCGTCAGCTGGGCTATGTGAACGCTCAGTAAATCATGCAAACAACAGACACTTCCCACGATACGTCCCTGGCCCCGATCGGCCTGTTTTACGGTTCCAGCACTTGTTACACGGAGATGGCTGCGGAGAAGATTCGCGAGCGACTCGGTGAGGCGTGGATCGATCTGCACAATGTGGCGACGGACGATGTTACGCTGATGCAGGATTACGATTTTCTGATCCTTGGTATACCGACCTGGGACTATGGTGAGTTGCAGGAAGATTGGGAGAATTGCTGGGATCAGCTGGCGGAACTGGATCTGAGCGGCAAGAAAGTGGCCTGCTACGGGCTTGGCGATCAGGAAGGTTACCCGCAGTGGTATCAGGATGCGCTGGGTTATCTGCATGCGCAGGTGGTGGCGGTTGGGGCCAAGGCGGTGGGTTACTGGTCTGCGGACGGCTACGAGTTTGAAGAGTCCAAGGGGCTGACGCCGGATGGCAGTCAGTTTGTGGGGCTGGCGCTGGATGAAGAGAACGAGTTTGATCGCAGCGACGAACGCCTGGATCAGTGGTGCGCGCAGGTTATGCGCGAATTTGGCCTTGCGGATTAAGGTAACGCCCGGTACATGAGCGACCACCTCCCCCCCGACAACCAAGTCGACAGGCAGCCCGGCGAGCAGCCGCAAGTTCCTTCACAAGAACAAAGCTCTGTTCGCCACGCGCAGCTGGAGTGGCGTGACAACGGCCAGCCGGTTTCCAGCGCTTTTGACGATATCTATTTTTCCACCGCTTCCGGGCTGGAAGAAACCCGCCACGTTTTTCTCACACAGAACTACTTGCCCGAACGCTGGGCGGCGCTTGCCGAGAATTCCGTCTTTACCATTGGTGAAACCGGCTTCGGGACCGGGCTGAATTTCCTCGCGGCGTGGCAGCTTTGGCAGAGTGCCGCCCCGACCTCCGCGCACCTGCACTTTGTCAGTGTGGAGAAGTTTCCCCTGCACCCCCAGGACCTGGCGCGGGCGCTGGCGATGTGGCCGGAGCTCGAGGCACTGAGTGCGCAATTGATTGCGAATTATCCGGTGTATCTCGCGCCCGGCGTGCACCGGATCAAGTTTTCGGGCAATGTGCATTTGACGCTGGTGATCGGTGAAGCCAGTGATGGTTTCGAATCTCTGGCTCTGGAAGACCCTCAGCGAGATCGGCAGATCGACGCCTGGTTTCTGGATGGTTTTGCGCCGTCGAAAAATCCGGATATGTGGAGCGAGGCACTGTTCGGGTCCCTCGCAACCTTGAGTGCACCGGCCGCGACCTTTGCCACTTTTACCTGTGCAGGGGTTGTGAAACGCGGGCTCAAATCCGTGGGCTTTGCCCTGGAAAAAGTGCCGGGGTTTGGGCGCAAGCGGGAAATGTTGCGCGGGCAGTTTGCCCCTGAGCAGGAAGGCGGTAACGGGCAAACCTATTCCGCCACCCCCTGGCACCTGCCGCCCTCTTCCATTGAAAAACCAAAAACCATCGCGGTAGTCGGTGCCGGTATCGCCGGTGCCGTTACCGCACAGGCACTGGCGGTACGGGGCTATCAGGTCACGGTTTTCGAGGAAGGTGCTCAACCTGGCAGCGGGGCCTCGGGAAACGATCAGGGTATCCTGTACGCAAAGCTCTCCCCCAAACCTGGCCCCAACGGGGATTTCAATCTGCAGGCACTGCAGTTTGCCCAGCGCTTTTACCCGAACACCTGCCCGCATGCAGCGCACTTTGACGGCCTGTTGCAACTGGCGCAAACAGATAAAGAACGGCAGTTGCAGCAGCAGATTTGCGAGCAGCTGGATTTGTATTCGGATCTGGAGAGCAACAGCCTGCTGGCGCAGCCGGTGACCGCAGAGCGGGCCGCTGAACTCGCTGGCGTAGCACTGGACTTTCCCGGCCTGTATTTTCCTAACGCAGGCTGGCTACGCCCCAGACAGGTCTGTAGCAGCTTACTGCAGCACGACAATATTCACGCCCGCTTCAATACCCGGGTCACCGAGGCTCGATACCTGGAAGATCAATGGCGTTTGCAACTGGACGGCGAAAATCCGAATCCGGCGCAATGCTTTGATGCCCTGATTCTGTGTACCGCCAACTTCAATCGCCAGTTCCCGCAAACCGCCCCCCTGCCCCTGCAGCCAATCCGCGGCCAGGTCTCTTTTGCCCAGGCAACCACGGCCACAGAACAGCTGAAGATTGCCCTGTGCGGCGAAGGCTATATCGCACCGGCAACGGATGCTGCGGATACGCAAGAAGCCTCGCAGCACAGCTTCGGAGCCACTTTTAAACTCAAGCAAATGGAAACGGAAATTCGCGAAGAGGAGCACCGGGAAAACCTGGAAACCCTCGGCACCCTGCTTCCGGAATTTGCGAAAGCATTTGCAGGGCAGCCCCTCAAGGGCCGCGGCGCCCTGCGCGCCGCCACACTGGATTATCTGCCCATGGCAGGCCCCGTAGCACAGTGGGGTACCCTGGAAAGCACCTACGGTGCACTCAGAAAAAATCGCAAGCAATTGATCTCTCAGCGCACGCCTTACCAGCACAACCTGTATGTGCTCGCCGGCCTGGGTTCGCGGGGCTTTACCTATGCACCGCTGGCCGCAGAGGTACTGGCCGCCTGGATCAATAACGAGGTGATGCCGGTTTCAGAAGATCTGGTGAAGGCACTGCACCCAATGCGCTTTGCGATTCGCGCATTGGGTAAAAACCGGGACATTTAAGCTTTTTCTTCCAGCTTGGGCTGCGCCAGCAATTGCCCACTGCCCGAACCGCAGGCGACGATGGATTTCATCGCCGCCTCCACGGTAACGTGAGGCAGAATCTCCACGCACTCCGGTGGCAGGTGATAAACAAAACCGGAGGTCGGCACAGGTGCAGTGGGTACGTATACCGTGAAATGGCCATCGGCGTGGGTGGATGTGACAATCGCAGTCACCGACAGCGGATTGTCCGCACCGTGAATCCGCGCTCGCGCTACCGGCCCGGACAGTACACCCTCGGTACCACCGCCACCGATAAACTGCAGCACCAGTTCCTTGATGGTGTTATAGCCCGGCGCCAACTTGCCCAGCCAGTGGTCCAGGTGCTTGTGTACCCAGCGCCCCACACTGGTTTTCACCAGCAGGCCGATCACAAAACAGATGCCCAGGATCAGCGCTATGACGATCAGGCGGGCAAAGTTATCCTTTAATTCGGTATGCGCCTGCATCCATTCGGTCGCCGGCGCCACCAGCTCGCTGATCTGGCCGAATAGCCACTGGAACAGCAAAATAAAAATAGCGATGGGCAGTACAACCGCCAGGCCACCTAACAGGGTCAGGGTGATAAATGTTTTAATTCTGGTCATCTTGGTTTCTAGCAAACACTGCATTGATCGTTAAGGAACACCGGCGCTTCGCCGGCGAACATCGGGAAGCCCGAATCAGACCATGAAAGCCGCCCTCACCGCTCTGCTCTTGCTCACACTGTGCAATCCCGCCTTTGCCACGACTGCTCCAGGACCCGTGGAATATCAGCTTCTGGAGAGCAAGTCTCGCCCCGCGGACCACTTCACCCAGGGACTCTATTTCGATGGCGAGCGGTGGCTGGAGAGCAGCGGCCTCTACGGTCGTTCATGGCTGGCGGAGTATACCGACCCCGGTGGCAATCCCGTAAGACGCAAGTGGCTGGCGGGCAACCGCTTTGCGGAGGGGCTCGCCGTATTTGGGGATTACCTGTACCTGCTCACCTATCGCGCGGGCGAATTGCAGATTTACGATCGCAACAACTTCCAGCTGGTACACCTGCTGCACTATTCCGGAGAGGGTTGGGGACTGACCAGTGATGGCAAGTCACTGATCATGAGTAACGGCAGCGATACCCTCACCTTCCGCACCCCGGACGGCTTCAAGGTGACTCGCCAACTCAAGGTCACCGGCGGCGGACAGCAGTGGTCGCAACTGAACGAACTGGAGTATGTGAACGGACTGATCTGGGCCAATATCTGGCAGGACACCCGGATTATCGCCATTGCCCCGGAATCGGGAGAGGTGCAGGGTTGGGTGGATCTGAAGAACTTGAAGAAAGACAGCCTGCCCGGGGGGCGGCATGTGGATGCCGTGGCCAACGGCATCGCCTGGGACAAGGCCCGCAATGGCCTCTGGGTAACAGGAAAGCTCTGGCCGAAGCTCTATCTTATCCGGCCCCTGGGATTCGGGTTTGACGAACTTGCTCCAGATACGGAGCAGGACCACTAGTACCGGTTCAATTCCGGTAGTAGTCGATGACCGTCAAAAAGCCTCCAGGGCGAATAGATTCCAGGGCCGCGCCGCGAACCTGCAAAAGGTAGCCTCGTTGCTGGCGCTCCACGGTCACACCTTCCAAACCTCTGTCGCCATCGAACAGCATGGCATGCTCACCATTGAAAGCGCGCCATTGAATCCCCTCGATATTCCGCATGCCGGGTAACTCGATGGTCACAGCCTGCAAATCTTCAGGTAACTGGCGCATCTCCATGCGCGCAATACCTGAAGAGGTCGCGAGCGAATAATTTAAATGGTGCGCGGGCGCGGGCTTCCAGCCAAGATGGGTATCAGCCACCGCGGATTGAGCGAGATTGCGCGGATTGATGGGCTCGGGCGCCTGACTCATACAACCGGCAAGACCGATCAAAAAAGCAGCAACCCCAATGCGAGTAGTGGCCATAGACTTCATTGTCTTTGCGCGCATAGCTTTATCCCTGTCTATGTCAGCGGTGCAGCGATTATAGCTAAAGTTCTCAAAATATGGAGGGCTTGCACGCCACCCCCAAGGCAAAGCGCGCCAACTTTGATGACCTCGAATGGCCGTACCAGTTCGCCTTCGGTCAAATTCAGGCGGTATACTGCCCGCCATGAATGACGCCGCCCCCTCCTCAGATTCGCCCCACTACATCCTCGAACACACCTTCGGCTACACCGAATTCCGGGGTGACCAGCAAGCCATTATCGACACGCTGGTCAGCGGGCAGGATGCATTGGTCCTGATGCCTACCGGCGGGGGCAAATCCCTGTGTTATCAAATCCCCGCCCTCGCCCGCCCGGGCTGCGGCGTGGTGATATCCCCCCTGATCGCGCTGATGCAGGATCAGGTAGAGGCGCTGTGTGCGGTGGGCGTCGCCGCGGCATTCCTGAATTCCTCCCTGGGGTTCCACGAGGCACAGGAGCTGGAAGCGCAGTTGCTACGGGGCGAACTGGACCTGCTGTATCTGGCCCCGGAGCGCCTGCTGCAACCGCGCACCCTGGAGCTGCTGGATCAGGCGGATATCTCCCTGTTTGCCATCGACGAAGCGCACTGCGTGAGCCAGTGGGGCCACGATTTCCGTGCGGATTACCTGCACCTGTCCTGCCTGCACGAGCGCTTCCCCGATGTGCCGCGGGTAGCGCTGACCGCCACCGCCGACCAGCGCACGCAAAAAGAGATCGCCCGCCGTCTCGACCTGGAATCCGCGCGCCATTTCGTCAGCAGCTTCGACAGGCCCAATATCCAGTACCGCATTGCCCCCAAGGACAACCCCAAGCGCCAGCTTCTGCATTTTCTCAAAGAAGAGCACCAGGGTAACGCCGGGGTCATTTACTGCCTGTCACGCAACAAGGTAGAAACCACCGCAGCCTGGTTGCAACAGCAGGGGTTCAATGCCCTGCCCTACCACGCCGGCCTGGCGGTAGACACCCGCGCGGATCACCAGCGCCGCTTCCTGCGGGAGGAAGGCGTCATCGTGGTGGCTACCATTGCCTTCGGTATGGGGATCGACAAGCCCGATGTACGCTTTGTGGCTCATCTGGATCTACCCAAAAGTATCGAGGCGTATTACCAGGAAACCGGCCGCGCGGGACGCGACGGCGAGCCGGCATCCGCCCTGCTGCTCTACGGCCTGGAAGACGTGGTCAAGCTGAGCCAGATGGCAAGCACCTCAGAGGGCAGTGAGGAGCATAAGCGTCAGGAGCGCCAGCGTCTCGATGCCATGCTGGGTTTATGTGAAATCACCAGCTGCCGGCGCCGTGCGCTCTTGCAATACTTCAATGAAACGCTCGCCGCGGATTGCGGAAACTGCGACACCTGCCTGACCCCACCTGTTACCTGGGATGCCAGCGATGCCACCCGCAAACTCATGTCCTGTATCTACCGTACCGGCCAGCGTTTCGGTGCCGCCCATGTGATCGACGTTTTACGCGGCGCGGATACGGAAAAAATCCGCCAGTTCAATCACAACCAGGTGTCCACTTACGGTATAGGTGCCGATCTCAGTGCCAATGAGTGGCGCGCGGTTGCCCGCCAGTTGGTAGTACGCGGTTACCTGCGCGTGAACGCGGAAGCGTTCAACGCCCTGCAACTTACCGAGCAGTGCCGCCCGGTGTTGCGCGCTGAAGAATCGGTACAGCTGCGAACACTGCCAAAAGCCGCAAAAGGTTCCGGAAAATCAGAAAGTGGACGCACCCGCGCCGCGGTGGAAATTGCCGAGGACGATTTACCGCTTTGGGATGCCCTGCGCGGCCTGCGCAAGTCCCTGGCGGAAGACCTTGGGGTTCCGCCCTACGTCGTATTCCACGATGCCACCCTGCGGGAAATGCTCAGCGCAAGACCGCGCAACGAGCAGGAAATGCTGGCGGTTTCCGGAATCGGAGACAGCAAGCTGGCAAAATTTGGCAAACCGTTTTTGAAACTGTTGTCTGAATTTGAAAACGTCACCGAGGCTGACACTTAATAACCTGTCCATCCACTGGCGCATCGGCAATGATTTACGGCTAAATTGAAGAGCCATTGATTCAAGGTGCCGAGATCGAATGAAAAAAATAATTCTGAGTCTGCTCGCCGTTATCGCGGTATTAATACTCGCGCTCGCGCTACTCGCCCCGCGACTGCTGGGGTTTTCCATTACCGAATTGGGCAATGCGGTGCGTGTTTCCACCGGCATGGGTGCCAAGCTCGCCTGTTCCGGGCGCTACCTTTCCGGCTTTGACCACACCCGCAACCTGAACGATCTCGCCTCGTACTCTCCGGCGAACCGTCTGCTGGACCTGCACTATGACGACCAGGCCAAAAGGGTTACCGCCACGCTGATGGGGATGGGCGAAACCAGCGCGACCTTTCGGCCGGGGCTCGGCTGCACGCTGGATATTGGCGATACCAGTGCGCTGGCCCAGGTAACCGTCGCACCGGTTGCCGAGTCCTCTGCGCCCTGGCCAACGGGGAATACGGCCCCGGATATCGACCCCGCGCTACAGAAAATCCTCGACGAGATTGTCACACAGGACAACAGTGCCGGGCTCAACACCCGCGCCTTGCTGGTCGTGCAGGATGGCAAATTGGTGGCGGAGTCCTACGGCGATCAAATTACTCCGCAGACGCAACTACTGGGCTGGTCGATGGGCAAGAGCCTGACGGCAATGTTGCTGGGGCGCCTGCAAGCAGTACAACCACAACTAGACACATCGTCACCGCTGTTCCCGCAATGGAGCGACGATCGCAGCAAAATCAGCCTTGAGAACCTGCTGCAAATGTCTTCAGGGCTCGATTTCGACGAAACCTATGCCCCGGGTAGTGATGCAACGAAGATGCTGTTTGGCGCCCACAGCGCATCCGATGTCGCCTTGCAAAGTCCTCTGGCACATTCTCCCGGAACGCATTTCTCATACTCCTCCGGTACCACTAACCTACTGGCCCGCTGGGTTTACGACCGGGTAGGTGCCAATCCCCAGGCCAACGTGGATTTCTTTCAACAGCAGATTCTCGCTCCACTCGGGATGCGCAATACCACCTTTGAGGTCGATGCCAGTGGTGTCTTCGTGGGGAGTTCCTACATTTACGCCTCCGCCCGGGACTGGGCGCGGCTCGGCCTGCTGATGCTGAACGACGGGCACTGGGAAGGAGTGGCACTGCTGCCTGAAAACTGGGTAAACGCGGCCAGCAAGCCAAACAAAAGCCAGAACGAGCCGCGCTATGGCTACCAGTTCTGGCTGAATGGCGGCGGCGAGGCGCTGCGCTACCCGGAGCTGCCCGAAGACAGTTACTTTATGCTGGGCAACCGCGAACAGGCGGTGATGATTTCACCCTCCACCAATACTGTCGTGGTCCGCCTCGGCTGGACCAGAGGCGACTACCCCACCGGACCCAACTTCGCCCAGCTTCTGCCCTAAGCTTTTCCCCCCACCCCGGCAATTCAGTGCGGCACTTGTGATTCGATTACCTGTGCCGCCTGAGGGGAAATCCCCAGTTTCTCTGCCAGCCCCGACAAGTACGCCCTCTCCTGCGGGTTATCCGGATTACACGTCATCACGGACACCAGGTACAGGTTAAATGCCGTGGCCGGATCATCCGCCGCGGCAACCACCTCATCCATGCTGATGGGCGTGGTGAGAAATTGACGCAATTCATCCAGCTGCGAGGCATCGACCTGCCCGTCCAGTGCCTGCATGATATTTTTCTGTTCCGTCTCATCGATGCGGCCATCCGCCTGGGCGGCGGCCACCATCGCTTTCAACATGGCCTCGGCCTGCTCGTCACCCTCGGCATTGAGCGCATCGCCCGCAGCCTCGGAATTCACGAATCCGAACAAACCGCCTTTGCCTCGCGGCTGCATATTCTGCCAGCTGTCGGGATTGTTCTGGGGACCTTTCGATCCCTGCTGGCCGAACTTACCGCCGGCTCCACCGAAAATCTGACCGAGAATATCGCCCAGACCGCCCATTCCCCCTGCGCCTCCCTGTCCGGCACCGCCGCCTGAAGTGCCTCCGATCGCGCCGCCACCCTGCTGCATCTGCGCGAAAATCCGCCGCGCGATTTCCATCAGCACAGCAGCACCGCCGGCGCCAGCACCTGCAGGAATGGCGCCTCCAAAGATGTCGCCACCAGACGCACCGCCCGCCGCCCCCCCCTGGGGCGAGGCACCAACGCTACCGCCGGGGTTCAATCCGCCCGGCTGGCCGGCACGGGCGAGGATGTCATCCAGACTCGGCCCGCCACCGGAGTTATCCGACTGCTGGGGCGGCGGCACCTTGGAAAAATCCGGCGGAGGTGTACCCGGTGCTGGGGCCGATTGCTGACGAATCTTTTTATTCAACATGGACATTCCCGCGCCGATCAGGGCGCCCAGCAGTAACTTCTTGTTCATCGTCCGGCTCTCCAGTTTGTGGTCTGCGCGACAGCCCAGCACTCGGTGCAAAATCAGACCAAACTGTAGGGTCCGCGGGATTCAGCCACCAACTACACCGCAGTGGGGTTTGAACGCTGCAAGCGGCTTGTATTGCCGTTACAATCGGCCCCCAAATTCGGTCTCACCGCATTCACCGCACCGCGCGATTGTGGTGAATGGCCATCCATATTGACTAAGGACGCCCATGATTTTTGCCTCGCTCGCCATTGTTGCCGGATTTCTCCTGCTGATGTGGAGTGCCGATCGATTTGTCGATGGCGCCGCCGCAACCGCCAAACACGCGGGTATGCCGCCACTGTTAATTGGCATGGTGATCGTGGGCTTCGGTACCTCGGCACCGGAAATGGTGGTATCTGCCATGGCAGCGCTGGACGGTAGCCCAGGGCTGGCGCTGGGCAATGCCTACGGTTCCAACATTGCCAATACCGGTCTGATCCTGGGCGTGACCGCCCTGATAATTCCCCTGACGGTCAACAGCAAGATCATCCACAAAGAACTGCCGCTGCTGTTGGTTATCACCATACTGACTGCGGCCTTTTTCTGGAACGGCACGTTAAGCAGAGCCGAGGGTATGATTCTGCTGGCCGGTTTCTTTGGGGTAATTGGCTGGTCCATCTATTCGGCGATCAAAGGCAAGGGCGACCTGATCGAAAGTGGTATGGAGGAAAACCTCGATGAACACGATATGCCCCTGGGGAAAGCATTGTTCTGGGTGGTCGCGGGCCTGATCCTGCTGATCGTCAGCTCGCGGCTACTGGTGTGGGGCGCCGTCACCATCGCGCACCAGCTGGGTGTAAGCGACCTGATTATCGGTCTTACCATTGTCGCACTGGGAACATCACTCCCTGAACTCGCGGCCACACTGGTAGCCGCCAAAAAAGGCCAGCACGATATCGCCATCGGCAACGTGGTGGGCTCAAACATGTTTAACCTGCTGGCGGTCGTCGGTATCGCCGGCGTAATTGCACCCATGCCCAACGTACCGCACGAGCTAATCACCCGGGATTGGCCGATGGTTATGGGGTTGACCATTGCCCTGTTTGTGTTCGGTTTTGGGTTCGGCAAACGCCAGGGCCGTATCAATCGCTTCGAAGGTGCTGCTTTGCTTGCCGCCTACGTGGCCTACACCACCTACCTGGTATACGAAATCACCAGTAAGGCAACCGCCGGGTAATTCAATACCACTCAAGCCATCCCGCTAGCGCCGCTCGAGGCGCCGCACGCGCGCTCGGAGCTGTTCAATTTCTTCCAGCAGCTCCAGTGCCAACGCAGCGCCCGCGTGATTCACCCCGAGATCCCGCTCCAGGCGGTAAACGCGGCGCACCCGGCGCACACAAATTCCACTAAAGCGCAATCCAGCCCCCTCTCCTTGCGCATCAATGACCCCGTGATCAACCATCGCCAGAACCTGCTCGGCCGTCAGGTTGCAGGCTACACAAAGCTCTCGCAGGGTCAGTATGCTGTGCTCGTCAAGCACTTCGACGAGAGCGCTCTCGGGTCTATTCTGTGACCGCATAATCAGACACCTCCTCCATTACTTGCGTTGCGGGGGTCAAACTGAAAGCTATCACGAAATTGCCGATAGGCCTGCTGCTCTTCTTCGGTATTTGCAGGCGGCGTGACAATATCCAGAACCACGTAGAGATCTCCCGGCTTTTTTGCCGGCAGCCCCTTTCCTTTCAAGCGCAGTTTTCCCCCGTTTTTACTATTCGCCGGCAGAGTAAGGTTGAGCGTGCCATCTGGTGTAACCACCGGGACCTTGCCACCCAGTGCTGCCTCCCAGGGTGCCACCGGCAGCTCGAGATAGACTGTCTTACCCTCAACGCTATAGCGTGAGTGCCGGTTGAACACGATTTCCAGGTACAGATCGCCCGCCTTTCCATTGCCAATACCAGGTTGACCCTGCCCCGCCAGGCGTATTTGCTGGCCTTCGGTCACTCCTTTCGGGATGGTCACGTTCAGCGTGCGCTCCTTCACCACCGGGCGGCCGTCGGCACCCAGCTCGGGATGTTTAAGCGTAATCTGGCGCTTACTGCCCCGATAACTGTCTTCGATATCGATCGCAATACGCGCATGCGTGTTTTCCCCCTGAGCGTGGAATCGCTGACCTCCCTGCTGAAAGCCGCCCTGCTGGAAACCGCCGCGCCCAAACAGGCTTTCAAAAAAGTCACTAAACGCCTCCGGGTCCGCTTCCGTATAGCCGCCGCCTCGGAACTCAAACCCCCGCTCCCAGTCCGGTGGTGGCTGAAAATCCTCTCCACTATTCCAGCTTTTTCCGAGCTGGTCATACGCCGCCCGCTTTTCCGGATCCTTCAGCACTTCGTAAGCCTCATTGACTTCCTTGAAGCGTTCTTCCGCATCAGTTTCTTTGCTCACATCCGGGTGAAACTTGCGCGCCAACTTGCGGTACGACTTCTTGATTTCATCCTGAGAGGCAGTGCGCTCAACACCCAGAATCTGATAGTAATCGTGGTACTCCATGGACGATTGCCACTTCCCATTAGTTACCAGTAAAAGAAAAAAGGCACCCGAGGGTGCCTTTTTCCGTTCTTCCTTGAACGCTACTCGTTAAATCACCAGGTGTGATTAGAAGGAGTAACCAACGCCCAGGTTGAATACCCAGGGGCTGTAATCTACGTCGTCGGATACACTCAAGCGTGGGTTACGCGGCAGAGTGGTATCCGTGAAGTAAGTGGTCATATTGGTGTCAGCATCCATGTACAGTACCGCGGCATTTACCAGGAAAGCACTGTCACGGCCAAAGCGGAAATCCACACCCAGCTGACCGGCAATACCCCAGGAATGTCCCAGACCGTATTGCACATTGCGAATACCCAGATCCGGATCCCAGTTATTGATATCGTCGCGGAATTGACCGCGCAGATGCTCATCACTGAAATCGGTGTAGTTCACACCAATACCGATGTATGGCTGACCCAGGCAGTCGCGGCTCAGCGGATACCAGTTCAAGAACGCATTGGCGTAACTAGCGTCAAAGTCACCTACACGGTAGCGATCTGTGTCGTACGTGATATCGCCGAAACGAATATCTTCCGCTTTCAGATCATGCTGGGTAGAACCGATATACATCAGTTCGACACCCCAGTGTTCTACCGGCAGCCAAACACCGGAGATATTCCAGGTGGTGTCGGAATCGACGTCAAACTTCGCAGTGCTATATCGATCGCTCAGACGAAACTGATCATGATCATCATTAGCATCTACCCAGCTGGCACCTACACGTACAATAAAATCTCCATCGCTCAACCAACCGGCAGAAGCTTGTTGGGCATTGACCAGTGCAGCTACAGCGATCGCAAGCGGTGTCAGAACGCGTGTCATTTTCATTGAGAACTCCATCGTATTCGGCAAATTAAACAGCAATTAACCCAATCACTTGTCAGTCTAGACAGGCCTGTGAGTGGCTGTAGAAAAAACAACCAAAAAAAATCTTTAGTTGTGGAACTTTTGTGCAAATTCGTCGCACGTTTCTTCCGAAAAAATGACACATGCGCCAGGCGCAAATTTCTTCATTGTGATTTTCAGACTGCAGAAGAAGGCATTTCGCGACACGAAGGGGAATTCATGCGCCATAGAAGGGTGACGGAGAGATTAGTGCGCCAGAGAAGCCTCCGACTTATTCGGGAAGGAAATCAAAATAGGAAAATTTCCGTCAGTTATTCAGGCGACATTCAGGTCCCTCTGACGGAAATTTTGCAAGCGTAAAGAATTGTTGAGCGGAGAAAAATTGGCGGGATAAACTTCAATTGAACCAGTGAGAGTTAGCCTTTTCCGCCTCCAAGACACTGCGGACTGGCCGGAGCCTGCCCCTGCCATTCGTCTGCATCATATAAATGCAGCGCCAGTGCGTGGATCGGGCCGGCCATTTCATCCGCCAGCACGCCATACACTTTCTGATGACGCTGCACCTTGCGCAGCCCATGGAAAGCCTCGCTCACCAGTACCACACGAAAGTGCATTTCAGCCCCTTCCGGCACACTGTGCATATGGCTTTCGCACTCCACCTCAATATGAGACGGGCCGAATGCCTCGGCCAGCTTTTCCTGGATGTGTTGCGCTAAAGACATTTCCAACTTCCCTCTTTATATCCCACTACCATATTCAATTACCGGGTCAGCCCTAATTGACTTCCGCCTGGCGCTTGCGCGCGGCAACAATGGTGTCGTAAGCGACAGTAACACTTTTCATCTGGTCTTCCGCGTGACGCATAAACTCCTCGGGCAAGCCCTTCGAGGCAATCTTGTCCGGGTGGAATTCCGCCGCTTTGCGACGGTAGGCCAGTTTGAGTTCCCGGTCGCTCACATCCGGGCTGCACTCCAGCACGTCGTAATGTGCCTTAAGGCTATCGCCGCTGGCCACTGGGCCGGCACCGCGGGCAAACTCGTTGAACATAGCGGTGAAAATGGAAGCGTGCAGTCCAAGATCTTCCGGAATCTTGCGCAGAATCTGCTCTTCTGCCGGGTGCAGTTCGCCATCGGCAAAGGCCACGGCAAACAGCAGGCGGTACACCATCTCGCGCATGGCCTGGTTGCGAATCAGCTGGCGGTACTGACGGGCGTAATCGTAGATGGAGTACTCGTCCGTCTTCGCGTTCTGGAAGATCTTGATCGCCTGCTGACGGTCTTCGGCATTTAAGCGCAGATTGTTGTTGATAAAGTCATCAACCAGCTGTACTTCGGCCTTGGAAACCTGGCCGTCCGCCTTGGCCATCTTCGCCAGCATGGAAAACAGGGCAACGATAAATACCGCCTGGGCGCCGTCGCGATTCAGGGTAATTCCCGCTTCGCTGAGCCTCTTCAGGCCAGAGCCAAAGGAGCTGCCTACCCACGCGCCCAGGGCTGCACCAATAGGACCGCCAAACATCATGCCGATACCGGCACCGATACCCGCTCCCAACCAGGACATATCTACTCCTTCCGGACACCCGCACTGGTGCCACTGATAGTAAAACGGCGGCCATATTACCACGAGGCGCGCCACTCCCCTATTTCACGCACACCGAACAGAACTCACTAGTCACACGATTGATTCCAGACACAAAAAACCCCGCCGGAGCGGGGTTATATCGGTCACCAGGACAAAGGTCAGCCGGTCATTGCCCGCACCATGGTGATCATGACACCCGCGGCGACCGCGGAGCCGATCACCCCGGCCACGTTCGGGCCCATGGCGTGCATCAGCAGGAAGTTGTGCGGGTTAGCTTCCAGGCCCAGCTTGTTGGATACCCGCGCGGCCATCGGCACCGCGGATACACCGGCAGAGCCGATCAACGGGTTCACCTTGTTCTTGCTGACGGCGTTCATCAGCTTCGCCATCAGAACACCGGCCGCGGTGCCAATCGCGAACGCCACGATACCCAGCGCCAGGATTCCCAGGGTTTTCGGGTCGAGGAATTTATCCGCCGCCAGCTTGGAGCCAACAGAAAGCCCCAGAAAGATGGTGGTGATATTGATCAGTGCGTTTTGCGCAGTATCGGACAGGCGGGACACCACTCCGCACTCGCGCATCAGGTTACCGAAACAGAACATACCCAGCAGTGGCGCCGCGTCTGGCAGGAACAGCGCAACCAGGATCAACAGCACCAGCGGGAAGACGATCTTCTCGCGCTTGCTCACCGGGCGCAGTTGCACCATTTCAATACGGCGTTCCTGCTCCGTGGTCAGGGCGCGCATGATAGGCGGCTGGATCAGTGGTACCAGTGCCATATAGGAATAGGCAGCCACCGCAATGGCACCCAGCAGATCCGGTGCCAGCAGGCTGGATACGTAGATCGCGGTGGGGCCGTCTGCACCACCGATGATACCGATGGCGGCGGCGTCGGCGATGGAGAAATCCATAATGCCAGCGGCCGACATGCCCACCGCACCCAGTACCGTTGCGAAGATACCGAACTGTGCAGCGGCGCCGAGGAACAGGGTGCGCGGGTTGGCCAGCAGCGGACCGAAATCGGTCATGGCGCCAACGCCCATAAAGATCACCAGGGGTGCAACACCGGAAGCGATGGCCACGTTATAAAAGTTGTACAACATGCCATTGGAGAAACCCGCATCTGCGGCCACCTGAGATGCCCGCTCCGCGGCCGCTGCCGGCGCGCTTTCCAGTGCCGCTTTCAGGCCTTCGACGGATTCGAAGGCCCCCAAGCCAAGCACCTGGGAAAGTTGCGCCAATACACCGGCATCGCCAGAGGCAATCGCCGCTTCTACTGCCGGTATTGCCAGATTGGCACCGGGAATATTCGCCAGAATACCGCCAAAACCAATCGGTACCAGCAGCAGCGGCTCGAAGTTTTTGCGGATCGCCAGGAACAGAAGACCGAGGCACACCACGATCATCGAGAACTGCCCGATGGTCATCTGGTTTGCGCCAGACGAGAGCCAGAGGTTGGTTAAATTTTCCACTGTGGCCCCCGTTATGCGATGGTCAGCAGGTCGTCGCCCACCGCCACGGAGTCGCCTTCTTTAATGGTCACGCCGGTCACGCTACCCGCGCGCGGTGCGCTGACTGCGGTCTCCATTTTCATGGCTTCCAAAATCACAATACTCTGGCCCTCGGTGACCTGGTCACCGGGTTTTACCAAAACCTTGAAGATATTGCCCGCCAGCGGCGCTTTTACCGGTTCGCCACCGCCCGTTGCCACAGGCGAGGAGGCAGCGCCAGCCGGGGCTTCACCACCCACTTTCACCATGCCGGTCACATCGCCACCGTCGGCCACGGTAACGGTGTAGCTTTCACCTTCCACGGAGACGGTGTAGACACAATCACCCTGATCGTTTTTGACCTCGGTGGATTCGTTGCCGGTGGGCACTGGCTCGAAGGCCGAAGCGTCGCCACGGTTTTTTAGGAACTTCAAACCAATTTGCGGGAAGAGTGCGTAGGTGAGCACATCGTCGATTTCACCTTCGCCGCTGGTCAGGGGGATGCTGTCTTCCGAAGATTTCTGTTTAAGCTCTGTGGACAGTTTGTCGAGCTCTGGCGCAATCAGGTCAGCCGGGCGGCAGGTCACGGGTTCACCCCCCTCCAGAACCTTGTCCTGCAGCTCTTTGTTGACGTCTGCCGGCGTCGCACCGTATTCGCCCTTTAATACTGCGGCAGTTTCTTTGGAGATGGATTTGTAACGCTCGCCAGTCAGAACATTCAATACAGACTGGGTACCAACGATTTGCGAAGTCGGTGTTACCAGTGGGATATATCCCAGGTCTTTACGCACTCGGGGAATTTCTTCCAGCACTTCGTCCAGACGATCGCCAGCGCCCTGCTCGCGCAACTGATTTTCCATATTGGTCAGCATACCGCCGGGCACCTGGGCGACCAGGATACGGGAGTCAACGCCGCGCAGAGAACCTTCAAACTTCGCGTACTTTTTGCGTACCTCGCGGAAGTAAGCCGCGATTTCTTCCAGCAGGTTGATGTCCAGGCCGGTATCGCGATCAGTGCCTTCCAGAATCGCCACGACGGCCTCGGTGGGGCTGTGGCCGTAGGTCATGGACATGGAGGAAATTGCGGTATCGATATTGTCGATGCCCGCTTCCACACACTTCAGCGCAGTCGCGGTAGACAGGCCAGTAGTGGCATGACACTGCATGTGGATGGGAATATCCACCGCCGCCTTCAGTTTGGAAACCAGCTCGTAACCTTCGTACGGACGCAGCAGGCCGGCCATATCTTTAATGGCGATGGAGTCCGCACCCATATCTTCAATCTGGCGACCCAGGTCGACCCACATGTCCATGTTATGCACTGGACTGACGGTATAGGAGATGGTGCCCTGCGCATGCTTACCCTGTTTTTTCACGGCCGCCAGTGCGGTCTGCAGGTTGCGCATATCGTTCATGGCATCGAACACGCGGAAAACGTCTACACCGTTAGTGGCTGCGCGCTCGACAAATTTTTCCACCACGTCATCCGCGTAATGGCGGTAGCCCAGGATATTCTGGCCGCGGAACAACATCTGCTGCGGCGTGTTGGGCATGGCCTTTTTCAATTCGCGGATGCGTTCCCAGGGATCTTCACCCAGGTAGCGGATACAGGCATCAAATGTGGCGCCGCCCCAGGATTCGAGAGACCAGAAGCCGACTTTATCCAGTTTTTCCGCAATCGGCAGCATGTCATCCAGCCGCAGGCGGGTGGCGAACAGCGACTGGTGAGCGTCGCGCAAAACTACATCGGTAATCCCGAGGGGGGACTTTTTAACTAAAGAGTTAACCTCAGTCATGGGTGGTCTCTCTTCAAAATTGATCTTGGCAAATGAAAAAGGGTGATGTTTTTTATCCGCTTACCCGCGCCGAAAAATCGCACGGGAAAGACCGGCAAAGAGTGTCATAAAATCAGATAAATACTGATGTGATAACTATTTGCGGCGATTGCGGTGCTGCTCGATGGCGGCTTCAATGATTTTGCGCAGGCGTTGGTTACCAGCGGCAGATTGCGGGGCGGGCGCAGAAGCGGGAGCCGCAACAGGCTCTGGCTCAGGGAAAAAGCGGGTCATCACGCGGGACATGATGGTGGTGCAGATCACCAGCAACAGCAGAAATGTAAAAACGATACCCATGCCGAACAAAGTGATGTCCAGGCCTTGCTGTAGAAGTGCGTCTCGCACGGTAATCCCCTCGCTTCGTTGCTTTTTATTACTCTGATTCTTGCCCTGGCAGTCCACCGGGTTCCGGTGGGTCGCCGGCATAGCGTCACCAGGATATTGCGCAGATTTTGTTAACCTGCAATTCAGCGGGCGATATTATCAATAAAAGAACCTTTCAAAATCAAACACTTATTAGTTACAGAAGCAACCAAGAACCCCTATAAAACCGCCAATTTCGACCATTTTCCCTGCCAGATCCGACCAGTTCACCAAGCCGCAATAAACTCCCCCAGCCTCCCGCGCCCATCAGCAGTGACTTTCCGCCTCTCCAGCCGGAAACTGAACAATAACTAACCAGGCCGAATAATTTCTCGTACAATGCGCACCCAAACCCTTCTTAAGTAGTACTGACGGCCAGCTTCACAGTCCATGAGCACAGATTTCACCACGAGCAAAACGCCATTGATCTATCAGGCACCGATGGAAGGCGTGATTGATCACCACGTTCGAGCGTTGTTGTCGAAGATTGGTGGCGTGGATACTTGTGTCACGGAGTTTGTGCGCGTCACCCACACCAAACTTCCACGCCGGGTATTTACCCGTTTATGCCCCGAGCTGGATCAGGGTGCAGTGACGCCTACGGGAACACCGGTGAAGCTGCAGCTGTTGGGGGGTAACCCCAATGCCATGGCGTTTAACGCCATCCGCGCAGTGGAAGCCGGTGCTACGGCGATCGACCTCAATTTCGGCTGCCCCGCCAAGCAGGTCAACAACAGTGATGGCGGCGCCTGCCTCTTGAAGTCTCCCTCCAGAGTGGAAGGCATTGTGGCGGCGGTGCGAAATGCGGTCCCGGATCATATTCCGGTATCGGCAAAAATCCGTCTCGGGTTTGAAGATCGCAGCACCTATATGGACAACGCCCGCGCGGCCGAGAACGGCGGCGCTTCAGAGTTGGCGGTGCATGCCCGCTCCAAGGTGGATGGCTACCGTCCACCCGCCTATTGGGAATACATTGGCGAGATTCGTGAGGCTTTGGGCATTCGGGTGATCGCCAATGGTGACCTGTGGACGCTGGCGGACTTTCAACGCTGCCGGGAGGTGACCGGCTGCGACGCGTACATGTTTGGTCGCAGCCTGTTGGCACGCCCGGATATCGGCCTGCAGATCCGCGCACTGTGCGCCGGAGAGGAAGTGAACCCCCTCCCCTGGCCCCAGGTCGCCGCCATCCTTTACGAGTACTACACCACCACCAAAGATATTTACCCCGCCAAATACCTGGGCAACCGGGTCAAGCAGTGGCTAGCCTATCTGAAGCTGAGTTTTCCCCAGGCACAGCTATTCTTCGAGCAGATCAAACGCCACCGGGACCCAGAGATTCTGGAGCGGGCGTTTGCTCAGCATTTAGACGGTTCAGAAGCGGATTCCCCGGTTCAGCTGGCTTCCTGAGAAAAGTTCAAAAAACTGCTTGCATTGGGTCAGAAGCCGCGGCAGAATGCGCGCCCTATCGAGCTGAAGCAAAGGTTTCGGCCACAAGCAAAAGCTCGGTAACTTGCGGATTTTTAAAGAGTTTTTCAAAAAATCTTTAAAAAAACAGTTGACGAAGCCAAGGCAAGTCACTATAGTTCGCAACCACAACGACGCACTCGTAGCTCAGCTGGATAGAGTACTCGGCTACGAACCGAGCGGTCGAAGGTTCGAATCCTTCCGAGTGCGCCATATCGAAAAGCCCCGATCTCGCAAGAGTTCGGGGCTTTTTCTTTTCTTCCTCCCCCGGAATTTCCAATCTCGACGCACCCGTCAGCTATCCTTAGTCAGGAACCGGCAAATAAAACCTTTTCCGCCAGACGCAATCTGATAATCAAATGCCCCTGTACAGCGGGCATTGAACGACAAGCATTACTGGGGGTTGTATGACCACAGAACTTATCGAACTCGTGGATGCACGAGTCTCCCCGACCGGGCAGTTCGATATTCTTTCCAAGTACGAGATCCACAAACTCACCGACACCAGCCGCGGCCCGCAAAACACCATCTTCCGCAACTGCGCCCTCGCCGTTCTGAATTGCGGCAACTATATGGATGATGGCAAGGAGCTACTGGAAAAATTTTCCGACTTCGACATCTCCGTCATTCCTACCGAGCGCTCTGTCAAACTCAAGGTCTGCAATGCACCGGCCACTGCCTTTGTGGATGGCCGGATGATCCAGGGTATTGCAGAACACCTGTTCGCCGTACTGCGGGACATCATTTACGTACGCAGCGAAATCACCGGCGACCCTCGCTACGATCTGGTTTCTGCACAGGGGGTGACCGATGCGGTGTTCCATATCCTGAGAAATGCGGGCACTTTCGACCGCACTCGCGCACCGCGCCTTGTGGTGTGCTGGGGCGGCCACTCCATTTCACGCGAAGAGTACGACTACACCAAGAAAGTCGGTTATGAATTGGCCCTGCGCAGCCTCGATATCTGCACGGGTTGTGGGCCTGGCGCCATGAAAGGCCCGATGAAAGGCGCCACCATCGGCCACGCCAAACAGCGCGATAGCCACGGGCAATACCTGGGCATTACCGAACCGGGAATCATTGCCGCAGAGGCGCCCAATCCGATCGTGAACCAGCTGGTGATCATGCCGGATATTGAAAAACGGCTGGAAGCGTTTGTGCGTACCGGCCACGGTATTGTGGTGTTCCCCGGTGGCGCAGGCACTGCAGAAGAAATTCTGTACCTGCTGGGCATTCTGTTGCATCAGGACAATCGGGACCAGCCCTTCCCGGTCATTTTTACCGGGCCCGCCAGCGCAGCGGAGTACTTCGAGCAGATCGATCAGTTCATTGGGGAAACCCTTGGAGAAGAGGCGCAGTCGCGCTACCAGATCATCATTGATGATCCGCAGGAAGTGGGCCGGCAGATGTCTGCGGGAATTCTCAAGGTACGTCAATACAGGAAGGACACGGGAGATGCGTACTACTACAACTGGAAGCTGAAGGTTTCCACGGAGTTCCAGCGCCCGTTTATGCCAACCCATGAAAACATGCGCGACCTGGCCCTGCACAATAACCAGGAACCCTACCTGCTCGCCGCCAACTTGCGCCGTGCATTTTCGGGAATTGTTTCGGGGAACGTAAAGGACGAAGGGATCCGCAACGTAGAAAATAATGGACCCTACGAGCTACGCGGTGATCCGGCCTTGATGCGGAGCATGGATACGCTGCTGAATTCCTTTGTAAAACAGCAGCGGATGAAACTGCCGGGGAAAGCGTACAAACCCTGCTACACCATCGCTACGGACTAACGAACCTTTTATCAACGTTTACCGCCACCTGTTCAGGTGGCGGTTTTCATTTCCGCTTCGGCACCGTTTGCTGCTGCTTCCACCTCCTCCTCGGGAGCAATCAGGCTGACAATCTGCCAATCCTCTTTTATCTCAAACTCGTGCCCTATGGTGCAGATATGGATTTTCCCCTGTGGGTCCACGGCGTAAAGTCGCGTGGCACGATTGCCGTAGGTTTCCCGGTAGTCGTCCAGGGTGAATTCCTCTGTGAGTCGCGTTGTCCGGATAGTCGCACCCTTCGCCGTTAGGCTTGCAAGACGGCTGTAAGTCGCATTCTCCGAAAACAGGGTCAACTTCCGCGCATATTCCTCGGATATCTGATGGCTGGCTCGTCCTTCCTGTGCACCGGGGCTCAGGCCAAATACCGCATCGTCCCCCAGTAGGTGTTCAAAATGATAAGTCACCAGTGGATTGAGCTGCTTGTATGGCGATAGCACCAGTACTTTGCCAATGGTAGAAGTATCCATGGTAAGACTGGCGTGTTCTGAAATCGGATTGCCGTAGTAGGTAGGAATGTTATCCATCCTAGCCTCGCGGATGGTGTCCCAGTTGGTATCGGCAATTCGGACCGGCACATCCTTCTGCACCAGATCTTTTGCCAGCATGCGGGCGAATTTCCCACCCCCGAAAATCAGGAATCCGTTGGGATACGGCGCCCTCACCCCCAGCACTTTGGCGATCGGTTTTGAGGTAAGACTCTGGATAACCACCGTAGTGATGATCAGCAGGAATACCATCGGCACCAGCAACTCGGATTTCGGCAATCCGAAGGATTCCATTTTCAGGGCAAACAGCGCAGAGACCGCGGCCGCGACGATGCCTCGCGGAGCAATCCAGCTCAGCAACGCGAGCTCCCGCCAGTTGAGGCCGGATCCCGGCGACGACAGAAAAACCGATAGCGGGCGGGCGATATACATGATTGCGGCCAGCACAAGCAGTGCCCCCCAACCCAGCTGGGCAAGCGTAAACAACTCTACCCGCGCCGCCAGCAAAATAAACAGTGCAGAAATCAGTAGGACGCTCAGAGTTTCTTTGAACTCGAGAATATCGTCCACATCCAGGCCTTTCATATTGGCCATCCAGATGCCCATCACCGTCACCGTGAGCAGCCCGGATTCATGGGCCATCAGATCGGAAGCCGCATAGGCGCCGAGCATCAATGTCAGCACCGCCGTATTGCGCAGGTAGTGCGGCACCCAGTTTTTTCGCAGCAGGGTTCCGAGAAAATGTCCCATCAGGGAACCCAACCCAAAACCGATCACCACCACTTTCAACAGCAAAATGAGTGAGTGTTCAAACGGGTTCTGCGCGGCAACGATATATTCGTAAACGAGTACCGCAAGCAGTGCGCCGATCGGATCGATGACGATCCCCTCCCAGCGCAGGATATTGGAAATCCGGGTATTCGGGCGTACGGTGCGGAGCATGGGCACAATCACGGTCGGCCCGGTAACGGTCACAATGGCGCCGAACAGTGCCGCCAACTGCAGGGGCATACCGAGGATATAGTAGGCAGCGGGTGTTGCGATCAGCCAGGTTACCAGAGCACCGAGGGTACAGAGATTTCGCACCATAGTGCCGTGCCCGGCAAGATCGGAAAGCTTGAGGGTCAGCGCCCCCTCAAACAGGATAATTGCGACGGCCAGGGAAACCAGTGGGAACAGCAGATCGCCAAACAGTGCATCCGGGTCCAGTACACCGGTCATGGGACCCAATGCCAGACCAGCCAAAAGAAGCGGCAGAATTGCCGGAAGCTTGAGCATGTAGGCGAGGTACTGACAGGCAATCGAAACGATACCGACCAGTACCAGCATGGCCATGGGGTTTGAGAAGATCTGTTCCATAGAAGTGCACAACCACAAGCCGAGTACTGGCTGCCAGCCTACCACATGGTCCCCCAGGGCAAGGAAGACATTCTCCGAGCTATCAAATACCGCTCTAGAATCCCTCCACCGGAACTACTACTAGTGCGCTCCAGGCGACAAACAAGGTAGCCAAGGAAACGACTTCAAGAGTATTTTGATAACAGTGGTCAGCCACAAACCGATGAGGTTAACGACATCACTGCGACGTCAGCAAGTCCAATGCCGCCAGACAATCCCGGTTAAAGGCAACCCGCGCGGCAGCATCCAGATCCGCCGGGCGCACACCGATTTTTGCCCCCAGATAATCCAGTGATTGCCAGTCCGCCGCTTCCAGCGTCAGCGCCAACTGTTCCCGCGTGAGTAGCGAACCCTCGGCAAACTGGCCGCCCTCAAACACTTCGGCCGGTGGCATATGGGTATCGCGCCAAACACCGTAAGGGGTATCGGTATCGGAAATTCCGGAATACATGAGCCCGCGCAACAGCCCCGCCTCGCGCACCAGTCGAATGTGTTCCAGTGGGCCTTCCGTATTGCGTGTTTCCAGTGCCGAACGGCCCCAGTTAATACAGATGCCCAGTTTGCGCTCGCTACGCTGATTGATTTCCTGCAGGCATTCGATTTCTTCCTGCAGGGAAAGGAAACCTTTCTCCGGCTTTAAACCGTCAACAAACGCGTCGCAGTGCTCGATCACCAGATTCGCACCTTGCCAATCCCAGGAAGTGATTTCCTCCAGTGAGCGCTTCAACGCGGCAGTGGAAGACTGAGCCGCAGTGCGGTTGGGGCTGGTATGCAGCTGCACCGCTTCCACCGCATTGCGGCCAAGGTGCGCATTCAGTTTCAGTACAGCGGCATGCATCTGGCGATAAAACTCAACACCCTCTGCACGACCCGCCTCATCATCAGAGGCAATACCAAAGGCCGCATTCTTTCCCAGACACCCCATCACCCCGGGTACACCGGTAAAGACAAAATCCCAATTGGGACCGATATTACGCAGAAACCAGTCATCATCATGGCCGTGCAACTGACCGGTAAATGGGTGCTCAAGGCCCCGAAGATTCTTCAGTTGTTTGATGCCATTCAGGTATTCCTCCTGAACTTCCGGCTGCCAGGATTCGGTGATTGGGGCGGTGGCATAGGCACCTAAGATGTATTTCATTTTCTGATCGCTATCCGTGAGGGAAATAGAAAGACGGCCAATATACAGGAACTGCCTACAAAACCGAGCCTGTTCGAATTTCCCTTCCTGAACGTCAGAACAGTGGACGCCAACCCGTCGACCACCTCTATGACCGGGAAGTCCCCTCTCTGCGCTTCCTCATCCCGATAGTCTGATCCATGGCGCTTTGGTATCCTTAGCGGCTTGCTCGCGGCACCCTGCAATGGGGTAATTCGCGCCCGAGCCATCTAGATAACCCACTGATTTAACAAGAATTTCTCACAAATGCCCGCAACAGCCGCCAAAACCGCCAAGCCCGAACATACACCGATGATGGTGCAATACCTGAAGATAAAGGCTGAGCACCCCCAGGAGCTGGTGTTTTACCGCATGGGCGACTTCTACGAGCTGTTTTACGACGACGCCAAGCGCGCGTCGGAGTTGCTAGATGTGACCCTGACCGCCCGCGGCAAGTCCGGCGGTCAGCCGATTCCCATGGCGGGTATTCCCTACCACGCCGCCGAGGGCTATCTGGCGAGGCTGATCAAGGCCGGTGTCTCCGTGGCAATCGCCGAGCAGATTGGCGACCCGGCTACCTCGAAAGGGCCGGTGGAGCGCAAGGTGGTGCGCATCGTCACCCCGGGTACGGTGACCGATGAGGCCCTGCTGAACGAACGCCGGGACAATCTGCTGGCAGCGACGGTGCTCGTCGGCGAGAAATTCGGCCTGGCACTGCTGGATGTGGGCACCGGCCACTTCGCCGTGCAGGAAGTGGAAACCCTGGAAGATCTGGCAGAACAGGTACTGCGCTACAGCCCCACCGAACTGCTGGTTTCCGAAGATCTCACCCTGCCCGCGGAAATCGAACGCCGCCCGGGCATGCGCCGCCGCGCCCCCTGGGAATTCGATCTGGAAAGCGCCCTGCGCCTGCTCAACCGCCAGTTCGGCACCATGGACCTGGAAGCCTTTGGCTGCAGCCAACTGCACGCAGCACTCTGTGCCGCCGGTTGCCTGCTGCAGTACGCCCGCGATACCCAGCGCACCGAACTGCCCCATATCCGCACCCTGCGCACCGAGCGCAGCGAAGACACCGTGGCCCTGGATCCGGCCAGCCGCCGCAACCTGGAAATCGATACCAATCTGAACGGCGGCGACGACAACACCCTGCTTTCCGTATTCGACGCCTGTAAAACCGCCATGGGCAGCCGCCTGCTGCGCCGCTGGCTGAACAATCCCCTGCGCACTCTGCACACATTGCAACAACGCCAGCAGGCGATCACCGCACTGATCGAGGACTACCGCTTCGAGCCCCTGCGCGAAGCCCTGAAACCCATCGGCGATATGGAGCGTATCCTCGGCCGCCTGGCCCTCCGCTCCGCGCGCCCGCGAGACCTGTCCCGCCTGGGTATGTCCCTGTCCCAGTTCCCCGAGTTGCAGCGTCAGCTCTCGGAAACCGATGCCGGCTTGTTGAAACAGCTCAGCCTGGAAATGGGTGAGTGGCCACAAACCGTGGAGCTGCTGGAACGCGCGGTGGTAGAAAACCCACCGGTGGTGCTGCGCGATGGCGGCGTGATTGCCGACGGCTTTGACGAGGAGCTGGACGAGCTGCGCGGTATCAGCGAAAACGCCGGCGACTATCTAGTGCAGCTGGAAGTGCGCGAGAAAGAGCGCACCGGCATCCCCACCCTGAAGGTCGGTTACAACCGGGTGCACGGCTACTTTATCGAGATCAGCCGCGGCCAGAGTGACAAGGCACCGGCGGACTATATCCGCCGCCAGACCCTGAAAAACGCCGAGCGTTTTATCACTCCGGAGCTGAAAGAGTTCGAAGACAAGGCGCTCTCCGCCAAGAGCCGCGCCTTGGCCCGGGAGAAGTTCCTGTACGAGGAGCTACTCACCACCCTGAACGAATCGCTCGCAGAACTGCAGACCGCCGCTGCGGCAGTTTCCCAGCTGGACGTACTGGCAAATATGGCCGAACGTGCCGACCAGATGCGCCTGACCCAGCCGGAGCTGAGTGAGGCCCCCGGCATTCACGTGGAAGGCGGCCGCCACCCGGTGGTGGAACAGGTGCTGGACGACCCGTTTATGGCCAACAATATCGAGCTGCACGAGAGCCGCCGCATGCTGGTGATCACCGGCCCGAACATGGGCGGTAAATCTACCTATATGCGACAGACTGCGCTGATCGCCCTGCTCGCCCACTGCGGCAGCTTTGTACCCGCTGACAGCGCGCGCATCGGCCTGCTGGACCGTATCTTTACCCGTATCGGCAGCGCCGACGACCTGGCCGGCGGCCGCTCCACCTTTATGGTGGAAATGACCGAGACTGCAAATATCCTGCGCAATGCCAGCGAGCACAGCCTGATCCTGATGGACGAGATCGGCCGCGGTACCAGTACCTACGACGGCCTCTCCCTGGCCTGGGCCTGTGCGCACTTCCTCGCCGACAAGGTGCGCGCCTTTACCCTGTTCGCCACCCACTATTTCGAACTGACCGAACTGCCCCAGCAATGCTCGGATGCGGCCAACATTCACCTGAATGCCACCGAGCACGGAGACTCCATCGTGTTCCTGCACCGTATTCAGGAGGGGCCGGCGTCGAAGAGTTACGGGTTGCAGGTGGCCAAGCTGGCGGGGATTCCGCAGGAAGTTCTGGAGGAAGCCAAGGCACGGCTGGCGGCACTGGAAGCCGGGCACACCACTCGCGACTCTGGTCCGGGCGCCCCGCAACAGCAAGCGGTTACCGAACCGGTTGCAGAGCCCGCTCCCACGCCAGCTCCTGCTCCGACTCCTGCACCAGAGACAAAAGCCCCGACTGCGCAACCAAAACCCGCTGCTCCGGCACAGGTCGACCTGTTCGGCAGCGCACCGCACCCGGCGGTAGAAGCCCTGGAAGGACTGGACCCGGATGACCTGACCCCGCGCCAGGCGCTGGAACAGCTCTACGCCCTGCGCAAACTGTTATAAGCACCCAACCAATTCGACTCAAAAGCCACTACAATTCGCGCCAGTTATTGCTAAAATCCGCAGCTTTCAAGAATAAGGTCCGGTTCCGGCATGCGGAGCCGGCCGGGCAGCGGCAACGCATCAGCATTATCGAGGGACAAGCATGACATTCGTAATTGGGGAAAACTGCATCAAGTGCAAATACACGGATTGCGTGGAAGTTTGCCCGGTAGACTGCTTCTATGAAGGCCCCAACTTTCTGGTAATCCACCCGGACGAGTGCATCGACTGCGCCCTGTGTGAGCCGGAATGCCCGGCCAACGCCATCTTCTCCGAGGACGAGGTGCCGGACGATCAGCAGGAATATATCGAGCTCAATGCCGAGCTTTCTGAGGTGTGGCCAAACATCACCGAGAAAAAAGACCCTCTGCCGGATGCGGAAGAGTGGGATGGGAAGACAGGGAAATTGCAGTACCTGGAGCGATAAACCCGCTGCACACACTTCCCCAAAAGCCGTCTTTCGAGACGGCTTTTTTGTGCGTGAAAGAAATCCGGTTTCTCCGGGCACTATTCTACGGGTACTAAAAAGGGGCCTCGCGGCCCCTCGAGAGAATCGGGTACTACTTACTTTGAAATGGTGACAGATTGCTCACTATCAAAATCCAGTTGCTTCAACTCATTGAAAAACGTACCCAACAACTGCTTGTCGCTGGTGATATCGATATCGAACAGCGAACTCACACTCCAAAACTCGGCGTTACAGGCATCTCCATTCAGATCCGCCTTCCCGAGTGTGCCACCAGAAATCCACAATGTGTTTTGCTCGGCATCCAGTAACAGGCTTTGCACAGCGCCTTGTTCGGGATCAAGCTCATTATTGATTCGGGCATTCGTGCAATTATCCAGTAGCCCGACGATTTCCGAAGACTCCGGGTTGTAGCTGTAAAGCCCATCTGCGGATTGCATCAATATGTAGATCAGGCCGGAATCCGGGTGAATGGCGACGTCTACCGGCACATCGAACTTCTCGGCGGACTGGACCAGCACATCCGTGCCCCCTGTCGCCAGGTCAAACGCCAGCACGCCGTTAAACTTGGTATCCGATACCAGCAGACGGCGCCCTTCCTCGTCGAGTGTCGCTCCGGTAAAAGCAAACACAGACCCACCACTGCAGTCAGATCCTGAATATCCTTTAACAAACCTGGTCCAGCTGCCATCATCCGGGCTCACGCTATAAATAGTACTGCCAAATACTGCGTAAATTCGATTGCCGGTTTTATCCAGAACTACATCCTGGGCAGTATGGTTACATTCCATATCAAACCCGGTCAGGATACTCCGGTCACCGGTATCCAGGTCCACTTCAATTAGATACTCCGCAGCATTTCCGCCATCGTCCAACAAATACGCTTTACCTTTTTCTTCGTAAAGCGCTACACCGCGTGGAGCAAGCATACGTTTGCCGCTGCCAACCCCGTTGCCGGCGAATTCTGACCTTTCACCGGTCTCGGTGTTCACAGCCATTACATAGTCAAACCCGGAATCGGCAATCAACAAGCGGTTATTGGCTTCATCCAGGCCAACAGAGCGAATCTGATCGATGTTCATTTCCAGCTCATCAGCCTCCAGGGACAACGTATGGATTTCCCCGGTAGCAAGGTCAGCCCTGGCAATCCCCTCATAACCCGCCAAATAGGCCGTTGTTTCCGCTGCATTTGCGGCAATACCGGCCAAGAGGAGGTTTGGTGATGGGGCAATCTCCGTCGTCACGGACCCGTCGAGGGCAACCTTGCGCAATCCATCCGCATCGCTTTCCCCCCAATAGCCAGTGAACGCCAGTAAACCATCGGACAGCAACTCAAAAGTATTTGAGGCTACGACCTTTCCATCGGTTGTTTCACCATCGAAAACCGAGGTGAAGTCACCACCAAAGTCATATCGAAGGACTTGTGATTTATGTGATACATCACTGTCTGCAGAAAAATATTTGAATAGCAGGTAAAGACTCGCGTTATCGGCTGAGGATCGCATTTCCTGCAAATGTACAAAGCTCCATTCACTCGTGTCATAGGAGAGGTCGCGCAGCGCTAGACTGGATTTACTGCCGGTTTCCAGAGAAACTTCAGACAACAACAACCAACTTCCATTCAAAGTTCCGCAGACAACGCTATCGGTATCTCCGCGGTAAGTCAGCACATCACACCAGCCGAGCTCCGCCACATCATGTGGCTGATACTGATTATCATCGAGACCATAGGAAATCAGCTGGTCACGCTGGGCCTGCCCCACCAACCGGCGATTAACGTCATCGATAACGAAACGGGTGGGCACTTTTCGGGTAATCACTTCCGCAAAACCTGCGGAGTCATCCACGTTCCCCAGTCCATCTTCGGTACTCACCACGAGCTCAGTACTGTCTCCGGCCTCCACTGGCAGTGTGATTTCCCACGTAACCTGGGTAGTCGCAGACTCTTCAGCGGCAGGAGTATTGCTGGACACGCCCGTGCTGAACGCAGCGGGGGCGGAGCGGTTCACTGCGAAGGGGGACGCAACTGGGTTGATCTCCGCCTCAACACCATTGACCTTGACGGATGCAACCCCGGCATCATCACTCGCTGTGCCTTTTACCAGGATGAGTCCACTCTCTGTGCGGGATACTTTCCAGGGGAACAAAATACGCGCGCTGGGCCCCACGACGTCCGCCATCTTGAAGGTAGCGATGACTTCACACACACCATCTACAGCGGCCGTTTCGTACTGAAGCTCATTCAGAACGCCATCGCAACCAGAAACAGAATCAATGGCATACCCCTCATCGGGAGTAAGTGTAAATACCGCGGTGGCTCCCTCTTCTACCATCAACTGCAGCGGGTCTATGGAACCGCCCTCGCTGGCTTGAGCAGTAACCTCGAACTCCTGCACCGGCGGTTCAGTTCCGCCGGAGGAGCTTCCACTGGAAGAACCACTACCAGAAGAGCTGCCGCTACTGGAAGAAGAACTACTTGAGGAACTACTAGACGAGCTACTACTGGACGAGCTGCTGCTGGACGAGCTACCCGATGCACCACCATCGGAACCTCCCCCGCCGCCACAAGCAGAAAGTAATAGACTGAGCAGGACTACTGCGCCGAGCTTGGACAGCTCCATACAACCCCCAAATTATTATTAAGTCGTCGAACAAACGACCGATTATGTAGGGCTCGCATTGCGCTGACAATCTGAAAAAAACACGGCAAAATTTATGGGACTTTATTCCCCTCGAATCGTGACACAAGACACATCAGCCTCCATGACTTCGTCGCCACTCTCTACCCGGTCAAAAAACAAGCAGAAGTGAAGCGCTAATGCAGGGAGCCTACTCCACGGGCACATGTAAGAATGAGGCGGCGTGGCACAGTTCGGCCACCAGTCCCGCTACTGCCAGGGCTTCCAGGATTTCCGCATCACTGGCACCCGCCTCCCGGGCAGCATCAACCACCTTGTCACCGTGATCATGGGGACTGCTATTTCCGTGGCGCGCGACTTCCAGTAGAGCGTGCTCTTTCCGGTTGTAATGGGCGTGATCCGGATCAGTCCGAATGCGAAGAATCTCATGGGGGTCTACACCGAGCTTTTGCAGCAAAGCGCTGTGCTGTGAAATACCGTAATCGCTATGTTCATCTGCAGCGATCATCAGGGCAATCCCCTCCTTCAGCTTTGGTGACAGGTGCCCGGTAAGCATCACATGTTGATACCGGTCCCAGAGCTGGGTCAGGATCGTCGGGTTGTTGGCATAAGCGCGGAACAGATTCGGTACAGAACCCAGCTGTGTGCGCACATCGTCGAGCACCGCGGTCACCTGCGCTTCATTCGGTATTCCAGTCGTTTTGCTAACCAATGGCATGTTGCTCATATCCACCTCCGTCTCTGCCGCAGGCGGCACAGATTCTGGTTGGCTGCGCCTGAATACTGGATATAATCCCAGCATGCGCAAAATCATCCACTGCGACTGTGATTGCTTCTACGCCTCGGTAGAGATGCGGGACGACCCCAATTTACGCGGGCGCCCCATTGCCGTGGGCGGAGCCAGTGATCGCAGGGGCGTTATCTCTACCTGTAACTACGAGGCACGCAGCTTCGGGGTTCGCTCGGCCATGCCGACAGCACACGCCAAAAAGCTGTGTCCTGATCTGATTGTAGTGCCGGGAAACATGAAAAAATATCGGGAAGTGAGTGCACAGATCAGGGATATATTCCTACTCTATACGGACTCCATAGAACCGCTATCCCTTGATGAGGCCTACCTCGATGTTACTGACAGTGCTCACTGCAGTGGCAGCGCAACTTTGATCGCCAAAGAAATTCGCGCACGGGTATGCGAAGACCTCGGAATTACTATTTCTGCTGGGGTAGCACCGAATAAATTCCTGGCGAAAATCGCCAGTGACTGGGAGAAGCCGGACGGACTTACCGTCATTCCGCCCAATGCTGTGGAAGACTTTGTTCTGCGACTTCCGATTAAGAAAATCCACGGTGTCGGACGAGTAACAGCGGAAAAGATGCAACGTGAGGGCATACGTACCTGCAGTGATTTGCGGCGGTTTAGTCTAGTGGAAATGGTGCAGAAATACGGCAAGTTCGGCAATCGCCTGTATCACCTGTGTCGAGGCATCGATGATAGGGCAGTCAGTAACGACGGGTCCCGGAAAAGCGTCAGTGTCGAGTGCACATTCAACGAAGATCTCGCGGTGCAAGAAGCCTGGCAGGAACAAATGGTGGACCTGTATGGCCGCCTACAGGAGCGCCTTGAAAAACTAGGTGACCGCTATGAAATAGCCGGCGCGATTGTCAAAGTTAAATATGCCGATTTCACCCAATCCACGCACGAGCGAACCAGTAAAGCGGGTCGCATCAGCGAGTTTAAACAACTATTGCAAGAGTGCTGGGACAAGCGCAGCGACCCCATCCGGCTACTCGGGGTCGGCATCAAACTCAAGGACTTACGCGCCGAATTGGGCCCGGAACAGTTGCCGCTACCCCTCCGCTACCGGTCCCCCGTCAACACCTGAAATTGCTCAATTTTCAGTCTACTGCCGCGCCTCGCATGTCACGAGAAGGGCCGCAGAAAAAAGGATGGAACGCCAGCCCTTGCGCCTTTTCAAACACGGAACCTTTTCACAAGATACCGGTCTGCCCCCTCCGGGCTATACTGCCAACACGGTCCTCAAAGCAGCCTCACACAGTTTATGAAGCGTGTTCTCCCCAGTGCTTTTGTCGGTTGGTTTCTCAATTACGCGCGTAAGCTAAAGCACCCACAGTTATTCAAGTGGATGTGTGCCCTGTTTCTGATCGACCTGATCATTCCCGATTTCGTGCCATTTGTAGATGAAATTCTTTTGGGGCTTGGAACGATTTTTCTAGGCTCATGGCGCAAAAGTCGCGAAGAACTGAGAGACCCACCTGAGCGCGAGGAAAGCGTCGTAAAAGGGACCACAGAAAAAGTCCCGGAGCCGAAAAGCAGCGCATATGCGCCGCCTGCAGGAAAAACAAAATACGGAAAACACTGAGTCAGAGAGTGGTATTCGCCGCGTGAATGTTGCGGCGAAATAACGTTAACAGACAATTTACTGGTTCATCGATGTACTCCCGAAACGGAATCTTCGGGGGGTGTGCAACCGAGTAAGTGACAATGGGAATTGGAGCCAAGGAGGCAAATCCCATGTTTGCGGACAAGTTGTGCAGTCTCAGTGATGAAGACTTATTGCAAAAGTTTTACAACACTCGCAATCCGAAAGCCTTTCGGGAAATCTACCAGCGGTACAGAGACCCTCTGTTTCGCTACTGTGCCCAGATGGACCTGGGCCGCTGTACATCCCTGATGGAAGAGTTCTGGTTAAACCTGCTCCAGGAGCCGCCTGCGCTACACGGCCAGCGTCTAAGGAACTGGCTGTTTATCCGATTGAATCGACTATTGAATTCAACCAATACCGCAGCGCCTGAGCCTTACGATCCGGACGAACCATCCTTGCATTCCGTATTCGACGGCTCAGAAGTACTCAAGGCGGTCCAGCAATTGCCGCGACGTCAGCGCAATATTTTCCTGCTGTTCAATGAGTGCAACCTGTCGCTGGCGACCGTCGCCGATATAGAGCGAATATCTCTCGCCCTGTGCCGCCAGGAGCTAGCAGACGGACGACAGTCAGTAGCCTTCAACCTCCACGGTAGTGCCCGCAAGCCCTGGAAATCCAGCGTCACTCTTGCCAGAGAGGCCGCGGAGCAGGAAGCCCTTGCGCAGTCACAACCCACGACTGCAGATGAATCCGGAAAATCCAGACCGCGTTTCCCGTGGGGTACGAAAAAGGCGGATGGCAACTCCGTTTCTGGCAATTCATCCACGGCGAATTCACCTGCTGAGGTAGCGCGAGCATGAGCAGCAAACATTGGGAAAAATCGTACCGGCGCGCCATTTCGGAAATTCAGACTCCGACAGCGCTGGACGACAAGGTACTCAACGGTATTCGGGGAGTGAAGCCCCTCCGCCCTGCGCGCCCACAACGCCAAAGCAGTGGCCTGCTCTCGAAGGCAGCATCCAGCTTCAGTGCGCTCGCCATTGTAGTGGTGTTATTGCACCCGGCGCAGTATATCGGCGCGGCTCCCGGTCAGTCCGGGTTAGCCGATGCGGGCCAGATTCCGACCGCAGGGCCAGAGCGCTATCGATCGAAAACCGGCGCGGCACAGATAGCCACAGACAAGTGGCATGCACTGAGAACAGAAGTGGAAGCCGGAAGCTATATGCAATTGTGCGCTCAGTGGCGACGTCAGCAACGCTCTGGTACAGCGGATACCTTGCCCGCAGATTTGGCCAACAAGGCCCGGCAGCACTGCCGTATTTTGCCCTGATTAACCCTCGGGTTGGGCCATGGTTAACACGACTTTCCCTCGCGCACGGCGCTCCCCGATTGCCGCGAACGCCTGGGTGAAGGCCTCCAATTTGTACACTTCAGTGGTCAGGGGCTGAAGCCGCCCCTGTTGTACATAACCCAGCAGTTCACTGAAGTTCTGCATATTGCCCTTCGGGTCTCGCGCGGCCCAGCCGCCCCAGTAAATACCGAGAATATCCCCCGCTTTTAGCAGTGGCAGGTTCAACGGCATCTTGGGAATATCGCCAGCGGCAAAGCCGATCACCAGGTAACGTCCGCCCCAGGCAATGGAGCGATAGGCCTGCTCGGTAAAGTCACCACCTACCGGATCGTAAATCACATCTGCGCCCTTGCCATCGGTCAGTTCGCGGATACGATCCTTAAGATCTTCCTTGCTGTAATTGATGGTTTCGTCCGCACCCAGGTCGCGGCAGAACGCGAGCTTTTCATCTGTGGAGGCGCAGGCAATCACCCGCGCGCCCATGAGCTTGCCTAGCTGAATAGCCGTGACACCCACACCGCCGGCGGCACCGAGTACCACCAGGGTTTCCCCCTCTTTCAACTGGGCGCGCTGTTTGAACGCGTAGTAAGAGGTGGCATAAGTGATGCAGAAACCTGCCGCCTGCTGGAAGTCCAGTTCCGCAGGCATCGGCATCAGCAGCTTGTGGTCCACATTGACCTGTTCGGCGAAGGCAGCGAGCCCGGGCATGGCGATTACCCGGTCACCCACAGAGAAACCTTTTACGGATTCTCCCACCTCGCGAATGATGCCGGCGCATTCACCACCGGCTACAAACGGAAGCTCGGGCTTTACCTGATACTTGCCCTGTACCATCAGTCCATCGGGAAAGTTAACGCCCGCCGCGTGCACTTCCAGTCGCACCTCGTTGGGCTTCAGGGCCGGCAATTGCCAGTCGCGGATTGTCAGGTTTTCAACCGGGCCGAAGGCCTCGCATACCAGTGCTCGCATTTCTTTCTCCCGCTGTTGTTCTTTTACTGAGTTCTTTTACTGAGTTCTTTTACTGAGTTCTTTCACCGAGTTCTTTCAATGGCTATACGACTTCGAAAAGTCCGGCCGCGCCCATACCGCCACCGACACACATGGTCACCACCACGTATTTCACACCGCGGCGTTTGCCTTCCAGCAATGCGTGACCAACCATGCGCGCACCACTCATGCCATAGGGGTGACCAATGGAAATAGCACCACCGTTGGCGTTGAGCTTTTCGTTGTCGATACCCAGCTTGTCTCGGCAGTAGAGAACCTGCACCGCAAAGGCTTCGTTCAGTTCCCACAGACCGATGTCGTCGATGGACAGACCGGTACGGGCCAGCAGCTTGGGAATGGCGAATACCGGACCGATGCCCATCTCATCGGGCTCACACCCGGCTACGGCCATACCACGATAAATGCCCAGCGGATTCAGGTTGCGCTGCTCCGCTAGTTTGCTGTCCATCAGTACCATGGCCGCGGCGCCATCGGAAAGTTGAGACGCATTGCCGGCGGTGATCACACCGTTTTCCCGCACCGGGTTCAGGCTGCGCAGGCCGTCGATGGTGGTGGATGGGCGATTGCCTTCATCCAGAGTCAGTGTCACTTCCTCTTCGGACTGCTCACCGGTTTCCTTGTTCACCACGATCTTGTTGGTGGTGACCGGGATGATCTCATCGGCAAACAGGCCGGCCTTCTGTGCGGCAGCGGTACGCACCTGGGATTGCAGGGAATACTCGTCCTGCAGATCGCGACTGATGCCGTAGCGCTTGGCCACAATTTCTGCGGTATCGATCATCGGCATATACACTGCCGGGTGCATTTCCAGCAGGGCCGGATCCGCCGCACGGAAGTTATTCATCTTCTGGTTCTGCACCAGCGAGATGGAATCCATACCGCCCGCCAGGGTCACCGGCGCGCCGTCGTGGATAATCTGTTTGGCCGCGGTGGCTACCGCCATCAGACCGGAGGAACACTGGCGGTCGATAGTCATACCGGCAACGGTGGTGGGCAGGCCCGCCCGCAGTGCTACCTGACGGGCTACGTTCTGGCCGGCGGTACCCTGCTGCAGGGCGACGCCAAAGACACAATCGTCCACTTCGCCTGATTCGATACCGGCGCGCTCAACGGCAGCGCGTACCGCGTGGGCGCCGAGACTCGCGGCTTCCAGATTGTTGTAGGCCCCCCGGTAGGCTTTGCCAATGGGCGTGCGTGCGGTGGAAACAATAACTGCTTCTTTCATAACAAATTCTCCAAATTCCCTGCGGATCAGCCGCCCAGTTTGACGCCCATACCCTTGGCTGCTTTCTGAATAAATTTCACCGTCTGATTGAGACCACCCACCAGTTCCTGCTGACCAGTTTCATCGGCAATGGCATCGAGGTTGGCGAGTACGTTTTCCGCAGTCTGCTGATCTGGTGTCAGGTAGATACCTTCGGTTTCCAGAATGCGCGCCTTGGCGTAGGCGCCAGCGCCGGCACACAGAATGAAACGGTTGGGCGCATCTTCAGCGACCAGGGCAATCAGGCCCGCGGTCACGGATTCCGGGGTCAACAGTTCCAGGGCTTTTGGATCGGGAATAATATCTTCGGTCATGCGGGTAGCGGCGGTGGGCGACAGGCAGTTCACCTTGATACCGTACTTCTCGCCTTCAAGGTGCAAGGTATTCATCAAGCCAACCACACCGGTTTTGGCGGCGCCATAGTTGGACTGACCGAAGTTGCCGTAAAGACCGGAGGAAGAAGTGGTCATCACGATGCGACCGTAATTCTGCTCGCGCATGATTTCCCACACGGCCTTGGTGCAGTTCACACTGCCCATCAGGTGTACGTCTACCACCAGATTGAAATCGTCCATGGGCGCCTTGGCGAAGGACTTGTCGCGCAGGATGCCGGCGTTGTTCACCAGAATATCCACGCGACCCCAGCGCTCGGCGGCTTCCTTGACCATGTCCTGCACCTGCTGGAAGTCGGTCACGTTGGCGCCATTGGCAATGGCTTCACCGCCGGCCGCGATAATTTCCTGTACAACGGTTTCCGCAGCGCTCAGCGAGCCGCCGGATCCGTCGCGGGCACCGCCCAGATCGTTGACCACAACCTTGGCGCCGCGACGGGCCAGTTCCAGAGCGTGGGAGCGGCCGAGGCCGTTGCCCGCACCGGTGACGATGGCCACCTTACCTTCGAATGAAATAGACATGGTTCTCTCCGTTAACGCGAGTTATCTGTATTTTTCGACAATCAAACAAACTGCATAACAAGCCACTCGGCAATCAGTGCGGGCTTGTCCTGACCTTCAATTTCCACAGTGACTTCCAGTTTGAGCTGGAACTGACCCGGTTTTTTCTCCGTCACATCCAGCACCTTGGCACGAGCGCGCACGCGCTGATCGACTTTGACCGGGTTGATAAAGCGCACCTTATCCAGGCCATAGTTCACGCCCATTTTCACCCCTTCCATCACCACTTCCAGTTGCTCGGCGAAGTAGGACAGCATGGACAGGGACAGGAAGCCGTGGGCGATGGTGCTGCCAAAAGGCGACTTGGCCGCAGCTTCCGGATCGACGTGAATAAACTGATGATCCAGGGTGCAGTCCGCAAACGCATTGATACGGTCCTGATCAATCTGGAACCAGTCGGTAGCCTGGGTTTCACTGCCGATCGCGGCCTGAAAATTGCTGGGGGAAATAATCGTCGGCATGGGAACTCCCTCTCTCAAAAATGTAAAAATTATTCTTCAGTTAAAAATCAGAACGCGGACACACCGCCGTCGACAGCCAGCGTTTGTCCGGTGACATAGGTCAGCGCCGGAGAACACAGCATCAACATCGCACTGACCACTTCTTCCGGTTTACCCAACCGCTTCATGGGGCAGCCGGACGCAAAGATCGCGTGTACCTGATCCACCGTAGCGCCTTCGGGAGCCTGCATATCCGCAACCATCGGCGTGAGGGTGTAGAAAGGACAGATGGCATTCACACGCACGTTGTGACGGGCATACTCCACCGCTGCAGTGCGCGTCAGGCCCACCACCGAGTGCTTGGCTGCAGAGTAAGGGGAAGACTTGGGTGCGCCGCCGATACCGGCCATGGAGCTCACATTCAGGATCACGCCACTGCCTTGGGTGCGCATCACCTTTAGCTGGTGCTTCATGCCGAAGAAAACCCCTTTCACATTCACCCGGTGTTGCAGGTCGAAGGTTTCTTCATCCACTTCTTCAAAATACTGCAGAGGCGGCGCGATACCGGCGTTGTTGATGGCAATATCCAGCCCGCCGAAATCTTCCCGTGCCAGCGCCACCATGGCGGCGCAATCGGTCTCCGAAGAAACATCGCAGGACACCGCTTGTACTTCGACGCCCTGCGCGGTGAGCTTTTCCACCACCGGCTCCAGGCCCGCCTCGTTGATATCACCCAGTACCAGTCGCGCACCGCGGCGGCCGAGCTCCTCGGCAATCAGTGCGCCGAACCCGCTGGCGGCGCCGGTAATCAGTGCGACTTTGCCGGTGAAGTCCAGTATCGGGTCTCTCTGGAACTGTTCCCTGGATAGTTGGCTCATGATTACAGGCCTCCACAGGAAGTCAGGCCGCCATCCACCACCACACATTCGCCGTTGGTGTAACTACCGGCATCGGAAACCAGGTACAGCACGGTACCGGCCATTTCTTCCGGCTCGGCGTGGCGATGCATGGGAATATGGCTGACGGCGGTGTTGTAGATTTCTTCATGGGAGAAGAGCGCACCGGCAAATTTGGTTTTGGTAAGACCCGGCAACAGGGCGTTGACACGGATATTGAACTGGGCGCATTCCTTGGCGAAGGCTTTGGTCATATTCACCACTGCCGCCTTGGTGATGGAGTAGATGCCCTGCCCCACACCCGGCTGCAGAGCATTGATGGACGCGGTATTGACGATGCAACCACCGCCGTTTTCCCGCATCAGCTTGCCCGCTTCCACAGACATAAAGAAGTAACCGCGGATATTCACCGCCACGGTTTTTTCAAAGGCGCCGATATCCGTATCCAGGATATGACCAAAGTACGGGTTGGTTGCGGCGTTGTTGATCAGAATATCCAGCTTGCCGTACTGCGCACGGATATGGGTAAACACCTGCTCGATATCTTCCATATTGCCGATATGGCAGGGCAGCGCTTCGGCCTTACCTCCGGCTTCATTAATCGCGTCGGCTACCGCCTGACAACCTTCAATCTTGCGGCTGGAAACCAGCACATGGGCGCCCTGCTCCGCCAACAGTTTGGCAATGGCCTCGCCAATACCGCGGCTCGCACCAGTAACTAGGGCAATTTTTCCACTCAGATCAAAAAGATTGGTCGCCATAAAATTCTCCCAACAGTCGTTTCGTTGTCTTTTAGTATTCATTTGGTTTCAGGATTCTTTTTCGATTACGTCCAGCGCCAGTGCCGCCAGGGGGCCAACCAGCGCACCCAACTTTGCTGCATCCTTGCTGGACGCATTGCCATCGTGCGCGCGCTTGGCCACACCCTGGATAATCGCCGCGAGGCGAAAGAAGCTGAACGCGAGATAGAAGGCCCAGTTGTCGATGTGACCTATACCTATTCGCTCACAGTAGCGCGCCACATAATCGCGCTCGCTGGGTATATTGAGTTTGCGCCTGTCTACGCCCATCAGGCCGGAAATATTCCCGCTATCTGCCGGCATACGCAGTTGCATGCATTGATAGGCGAGATCGGCAAAGGGATGACCCAAGGTAGACAGTTCCCAGTCGAGCACCGCGATAGCGCGAGATTCGGTGGGGTGGAACATGATGTTGTCGAGGCGGTAATCGCCGTGCACCAGCGATACTCGGCCATCGTCTTCCGGCAGGTTCTCACCGAGCCACAGAATCAGTTGATCCATGGCACTGATGGCCTGCAGCTCGGAGGCGCGGTACTGGCCCTGCCAGCGGTCGAACTGCCGCTCGAAGTAATTGCCCGGGCGCCCGTAGTCGGCGAGCCCAACGGTTTCCAGGTCCACACTGTGCAGTGCGGCCAGTACCCGATTCATTTCTTCGTAAAACGCACCGCGTTCGCTGTTGTTCAGCTCCGGCAGAGCCGCGTCCCAGAAAATTCGGCCCTCGCAGTATTCCATCAGGTAGAACATGGAGCCGATTACATCGCGGTCTTCGCACAGGTGCAGTACCTTCGGCACCGGAACATCGCTTCCCGCCAGCGCCTGCATCACACGAAATTCTCGGTCTACTGCATGTGCGGATTTCAGTAGTTTGCCCGGTGGTTGGCGGCGCAGTACATAAGTGCCCGCACCGATTTGCACCTTGAAGGTGGGGTTGGACTGGCCACCGGAAAACTTGCTCGCGCGCACCGGGCCATCGAAGCCCGGCACTTTACCGCGTAAATACCCGGACAGCGTTTCAGTATCCAGTTGATTCACCGCCGCGGGGCTTTTCACTTCCGACATTTAGCCCTCCTCCCGTGCAATCGCTGCGTAGGCGGCCGCCAGATTGCGACCAAGCTGCATCATATGCACCTGATCCGGGCCATCGGCGAGGCGGATGGTGCGGGCATAGCTATAGGCGCGCGCCAGATGGAAGTCCTGACCGAGACCAGCAGCGCCGTGAATCTGGATCGCACGGTCGATGACATTACAGGCCATCTGCGGTGCGACGACTTTGATCATGGCGATCAGGTCGCGTGCGGCCTTGTTGCCGTGGTGGTCCATCTGGTCTGCCGCTTTCAAGGTCAGCAGGCGCGCCTGCTCGATTTCGCAGGCGGACTTGGCAATGTCTTCGCGCACCGAGCCCTGCTTGATCATCGGCCGGCCGAACACCACGCGGTTTTCGGCACGCACCGCCATCATTTCCAGCGCGCGCTGGGCCTGGCCGATCAAACGCATACAGTGGTGAATACGACCCGGGCCGAGGCGACCCTGGGCAATTTCAAAGCCGCGGCCTTCGCCGAGAATCAGGTTTTCTTTCGGCACCCGCACATTGTCGAAAACGATTTCCGCGTGGCCTTCCGGCGCGTCGTCGTAACCGAATACGGTCATGGGGCGAAGAACTTTTACGCCCGGGGTATTCATCGGCACCAGAATCTGGGATTGCTGACGGTAACGGTCTTCGCTGTCCGGTGCGGTCTTGCCCATCACGATCATGATTTCGCAGTTCTTGTTCATCGCACCGCTGATGTAGAACTTGTGGCCGTTGATGACATAGTCATCGCCATCGCGCACGATTTCCGTTTCGATATTGGTGGCATCGCTCGACGCCACTTTGGGCTCGGTCATGGCGAATGCGGAGCGGATTTGCCCTTCCAGCAGTGGCTTCAGCCAGCGCTCCTGCTGTTCCGGCGAACCGTACTGGGTCAGTACTTCCATATTGCCGGTGTCCGGCGCGCTGCAGTTGAACACTTCGGAAGAGAATCCAACCCGGCCCATTTCTTCCGCCAGCGGCGCGTACTCAAGATTGGTGAGGCCCGCACCCCAGGTGGTATCCGGCAAAAACAGATTCCACAGGCCCGCATCCTTGGCCTTGCGCTTGAGGGTTTCCATGATCGGCGGCTCGCCCCAGCGATCCTGTTCCAACTGCTGGTAATAGGTCTGTTCGACGGGGATGACCTCTTCCGCCATAAACTGTTTCAGGCGTGTGAGCAGTTCCTGTACTTTCGGGGAATATTCAAAATTCATCGCGGCTTTCCCTTATTTCTCTTTTAATTTCTTAGCTGTAGGTAATGAATTCGCGGCGCTCGCGATTGTCCAGGTGCGGCACGTGATTAAAGCTGTGCAGGCTTACTCCGCTTCGGCCGGCAAAAAAATGGCTGATCGCGGTATTTTTTATCTGCATATTCAATTGTGTGACGCTGTGGGACGGTGCTCCGAGAATCTGCCGCACCATCATGGCAATGGCACCGCCGGAAGTCACCACCAGGGTTCGGCCACCCTTGGCCCCCGCCGCCAGCACCCCGAGCACTTCTTCAATACGCTGCTCAAATTGCTGCCAGCTTTCCGCGCCTTCGATTTCACCACTGGACCATGCGTGCATGGCCAATTTCAGAAAGCGGTAGTAGTCCGCGCGCGCAGCACCGGGTTGCGGTGCCGCCTGGGGATTTTTCTCGCCATAGGCGCTCATCACCCGTTTGAAATCGAACTCGTTCAGGTGCGGTAATTCTTCCACCCGGTGGCGATCCAGCCCCAGGCCTTCACAGATACCCTGCGCGGTTTCCCGGTGGCGCTGCAGATCACCGCTGACGATATGGTCGAACTGTTGTTCTTCCTCACCCCAGTGTTCTCCCAACCAGCGCGCCTGCTGCCAGCCCAGTTCTGAGAGCTGGTCATAGTTATCGCTGCCGAATGACGCCTGGCCGTGGCGCACTACGAATATTTCAGGCACTGCCTCTCCTCCCCGATTGCCGAGCAGTAATGGATGCTCTGCCGCTTTCGAATTACGTCCCGGGTTATTCAAACGGCAGCGTGGCTGGGGGATAAAGCTAGCGATTCGCCGTGGATCATCAAAGTTTATTATGTAAATATCCAAACATTCACAGCAGTGATAGCAATATCCAGCCAAGAGGAGTGCAGTGACCGTGCAGTTACAACAGATCGATATGAATCTCTTCCCGGTGCTGGATGCCATCTACAACACCCGCAACCTGACCCGCGCGGCAGAGCGCCTGCACATCACCCAGCCGGCGGTGAGCAACGCGCTGGCGCGCCTGCGCCGGGCCCTGGACGACCAGCTGTTTATCCGCACACCCAACGGAATGAGCCCGACGCCACTGACCGAAAGCATCATGCCGAAGGTACAGCAGGCGCTGGCGCTGCTGGGGAGCAGTGTGACGGAGCACCACCAATTTGAGCCCGCAAGTGCGCAGAAGACCCTGCGGGTGTCCATGAACGATATGGCGGAGACGCTGGTGCTGCCGCGGCTGCTGGAGCACCTGCAGGCGGTGGCGCCGGGGATTGTTGTGGAATCCTGGTATGTGCCGCGGGATCAGCTGGTGAAGGAGCTGTCCGCCAACAGTCTGGATTTCGCCCTGGATGTGCCGATGATTTCCGCCACCCAGCTAAACCAGCACCGCCTTTCGGCGGATCGCTACCAGTGTATGTTGCGCCCGGATCACCCACTGGCCGGGGAAACCAGTTTGACTCTGGAGCAGTATCTGGCGCTGGAGCATATCCATGTTTCGAGCCGCCGCAGTGGTCCCGGGATTGCAGATATGGCCCTCAACAAGCTGGGGCGGCGGCGCAAGGTGAAACTGCGGGTACAGCACTACCGGGTCGCCCCGCTGGTGGTACTCAAGACCGACCTGGCACTCACGGTACCGGTGAGTCTCGCCCGCCAGTACCCCGCCCGCTGCTTCGAGCTGCCGTTCCAGATTCCACAGATGGACTGGCACCTATTGTGGCACCGCAGTCAGGACGAAGACGGCGCACATATCTGGCTGCGGGAGCAGATCATTTCACTGTTTGGATAAGGAATCGGTCGGATTGGTCAATGCCAGCCTATTCTGAGGCTTGCTATTCTTGGGCAACACTATGCAACTTTTTGCATATGAGACGTATTAACAGTAAGCCCGTCGGCACCGAGCCAAGCCACAAGAGTCAGACAGAAAGAGAATGACCACCATGACAAACGCCTACCCCAACCTCCTGGCCCCGCTGGACCTGGGCTTTACCACTCTCAAGAACCGAGTCCTGATGGGCTCCATGCACACCAATCTGGAAGAGCACCCGGGTGGCTTTGACCGCTTAGCGGCGTTTTACGGTGAGCGCGCACGCGGTGGGGTTGGCCTGATAGTGACCGGTGGCATTGCGCCGAACGAGGAAGGTGGCGTATTTCAGGGGTCATCGAAGATGACCACGGCGAAGGAGGCCGAGGATCACAAGGCGATTTCCGCCGCGGTGCACAACGAAGGTGGCAAGATCTGTATGCAGATCCTGCACGCGGGCCGCTATGCCTATAACCCCAACCTGGTGGCTCCCTCCGCGATTCAGGCGCCGATCAATCCGTTTACGCCAAAGGAATTGAGTGACGCGGAAGTCGAACAGCAGATCGACGATTATGTGCGCTGCGCGACCCTGGCGAAGGAAGCGGGGTATGACGGTGTGGAGGTGATGGGTTCCGAAGGCTACTTCATCAACCAGTTTATCGTTGCCCGCACCAACCACCGGGGCGACCGCTGGGGCGGCAGTTTCGAAAACCGCACCCGCCTGCCCATCGAGATCGTGCGCCGCATTCGCGAGGCGGTGGGTGAAGACTTCATTATCATCTACCGCCTGTCCATGCTGGACCTGGTGGAAGGCGGCAGTGACTTCGATGAAGTGGTCGCGCTGGGTCAGGCCATCGAAAAGGCCGGTGCCTCCATCATCAACACCGGTATCGGCTGGCACGAGGCGCGGGTACCGACTATCGCCACCAGCGTACCCCGCGCGGCGTTTGCGGATATAACCGCCAAGGTGAAACAGCACCTGAGCGTGCCGGTGGTCACCAGTAACCGCATCAATATGCCGCAGGTAGGCGAAGACGTGCTGTCTGCCGGCAAGGCGGATATGGTCTCCATGGCCCGGCCATTTCTGGCGGACGCAGAGTTCGTCAACAAGGCAGCAGAAAACCGCGCGGACGAAATCAATACCTGTATCGGCTGTAACCAGGCCTGTCTGGACCACACCTTCGAGCTCAAACTCACTTCTTGCCTGGTCAACCCGCGCGCCTGTCATGAAACAGAGCTGAACTACCTGCCGGTGGAAAGCGCGAAGAAAATTGCCGTGGTGGGCGCAGGCCCTGCCGGCCTCGCCGCCTCTACCGTTGCCGCAGAACGCGGCCATCAGGTGACACTGTTTGAAGCGAGCGACAAGGTGGGCGGCCAGTTCAATATCGCCAAGCAGATTCCCGGCAAGGCGGAATTCGAAGAAACCCTGCGTTACTTCAAGCGCAAGCTGGAACTGACTGGCGTGGAAGTACGCCTGAACACCGTCGCGAATAAAGAAAACCTGGCAGAGTTCGACGAAGTCATCATCGCCACCGGCATTTCCCCACGCAAACCACCCATCGATGGGATCGATCACGCCAAGGTACTCACCTACCTGGACGTGCTCAGAGACAAAAAAACCGTGGGCAAATCCGTGGCGATTATTGGTGCCGGCGGTATCGGCTTCGACGTGGCGGAATACCTGACCCACAGCGAAGACCACGCCAACGAGCTGATCGCCAGCAACAAGGAAGAGTTCTTCGACGAATGGGGTGTGGATATCGCACTGGAACACCGCGCCGGACTGAAACCACAACAGCCAGTGACCAGCCCGCGCCAGATTTTCCTGCTGCAGCGCAAAACCTCAAAAGTGGGCGCGGGCCTGGGTAAAACCACCGGCTGGATCCACCGCACCAGCCTCAAGCACCGCAAGGTGCAGAATCTCGCTGGCGTGACTTACGAAAAGATCGACGACCAGGGGCTGCATATCCGTCTGGGCGAAGAGCAAAAGATACTGGAAGTGGATAACGTGATTGTCTGCGCCGGCCAGGAATCCCTGCGTGCGTTGCACGACCAATTGCAAGCGCGGGGTCAAACGAGTCACCTGATTGGCGGAGCTTTTGAGGCCGCTGAACTCGACGCCAAACGGGCGATAGACCAGGGCTCTCGACTGGCCGCGGTGATTTAATCTTTCACTCATCACCGAACTGCTCCAGGGTGCCCGATACGGCACCCTGTTACTTACCTGTGACTTACGAGTGAGTTACCGCTCACCGGCTCACATCGTCCCGCCCTAGCGCTAGCGCTATCTCCATGCGCTTATTGCACTTCAATATTCACATCCCCTGATTCGACGCACTCTCCCCCTCCCAAAAACAGCAAAATGGCAAAGGCTGACTATACTCTATCGTACGGAATAGTCCGCCGGGGAAGCGGGCACGTGCCTGGGCTAACGCGCGAGCCCCCTTAAGGCCAACTGTTCCATAACCCCAAAATAATGATCAACAGGGATAGTCTCCAGCATGGCAACCAGTGCGACCAGCGTTTCATTTTCCGAGTTATTAGTGCGGGCCAAACCCCGGGTCCTGACACAGCTCGCACAGCAGAGCCCCCCGTACACCGTCTTCTTTTCGATCAGCGATGGTGCGCAAAGAGCCAAGGTCTGCCACGAGACAGCGGAAGATATTGACGCACTCTGGCTTAAGCTCGCCAGTCAGGCACGCAAACTGATCAAGAGCGCAAAAATATCACCCAGCTGGTTCCGTGTGGACTGGGTTACCAAAAGAGAACCGATTAACTGGGAAACACTCAACAAACGATTCCAGAACACCAAACGCGGCTATTTCCGATATGGACTGGCGCTGGATCCAGAATGCAAAATCGCCTTCCTTGAGCAGGAACTGAATGGAAACGCGATGCTCTATGGTGGAAATAAAATCCATCATGTGGTTATCAATCGACAAAAATTTCGAGCCTATACCGATTCTCGATTTAGCCCACAAACACCACTCGACTTCGACAAAAACTCTCCCGTTGTGGTACTGAGTACTGAAGGAATATTCCTCGACCCGAAAACACCACCACAATTACTATACGGCCCAGGAAGAAATGCTGGCCGTCGAGTAATTGAGCAACTCGACGACAAATCGACCTACGGACTTATAGATTCCAGTGGTAAGTATCTGGCAAGCCAAGTCAAAGCCAGCGGTCGGTTTAACTACGGTTGGCACTGCTGCTTTGATCGCCCAATCAATACCTACAACACACTTCGCCATACCAGTTCAACTTACGCCTTAACCGAAGCCTGGGAAGTAACGCAAGACCCAGGGATGAAACGTGCCATCGACCGTGCATTGCACCACCTTACAGAAAAACTGATTCAACGCACACAGCTCCCATCCGGTGAGAAAGCCGCATTTTTAATCGAGGCCAATGGCGAGATCAAACTGGGGGGTAATGCGGTATGCCTGTTGGCACTCACCAAATACAGCGAACTTACCGGCACCACGAAATATCTGGAGTTGCTCGAAGAACTGGCTGTGGGAATCCAGTTCATGCAGAACCCTGTATCCGGGAAGTTTGTCCATGTCCTCCAATACCCGGAGCTATCTGTAAAAGAAGAGTTTCGTATTATTTACTACGATGGCGAGGCCGCTTTTGGATTGATGCGCCTGTATGGACTCACGAAAGACGATCGATGGCTACAGACCGTTGAGAAGGCTTTTGATTATTTTATTGAAAACAAACACTGGCAAGCACATGACCACTGGCTCAGCTACTGCGTCAACGAGCTCACGCTATACCGTCCACAAGAAAAGTACTACCAGTTCGGTATTCAAAATGTATCGGGATACCTGGACTTCGTGCTCGATAGAATCACTACATTCCCGACGCTACTTGAGCTAATGATGGCGGCCGAGAGAATGGTATCTCGACTGAAGGATCAGACGGCATTCAGCCACCTTCTTAAGCAGCTAGATCTTGAAAAATTCTATAGAGCACTCCACACTCGCGCGAAGTACCTGCTGAATGGTTACTATTGGCCTGAATACGCCATGTACTTCGAGAACCCCAAGAGGATAACCGGTAGCTTTTTCATCCGCCATCACGCATTTCGTGTACGTATTGACGACGTGGAACATTACCTCTCGGGATTTATCGCCTATCGGAAACTCTTGATTGAAAAACCCAATAACGTTTCCCAATCAATCGAGGTAGAAAAAACCTCGACAATCCCTAAAAATCCACACGTTGAAAGCGGTGGCGCAAACGGCATCAAAAGCCCTGAAGAGATCAGACCTATACCGGTTGCTGACAACTGGAATATGGAAAACGTGCTAGAGGCGACATCGGGGAAATGGTCCTCTCCTCCAAAACCAAACTGGCGATCTACCGGGCTGTGTATCTTCTCTCCAGGGATGCGCCCGGGCAACATGGTTATTCTCCGGCCCGAAAACGACAAGCGCTTTATACACCCCACTCAGATTCGCAATTTACGCTATACCCCGCAAGCGATAATTACCGACAACCCCGATTATCGTTCAAAGAATGGCACTCCCATTTTGCAAGTCAGCGAAGTGCGCAAAGCCATCTTGGATATAGGCCGTTACTCTCGAGCGCAGCTTCAAGGGAAAATCATCGGTATTACAGGCAGCTCGGGGAAAACCACCAGCGTTGCGATGCTCCAGCATATGCTCAGGCCCTGGGGAACCATTGGAAGAACAGAGCATAATGCCAATCTCCCACTGGGTATTTCCTGGAATCTTGCCTCTATTCCATGGAGCACAAAATTTACTGTGCTCGAAATGGCAATCGGGAATATGCAGTTAAACTCATCCATCGCACGCCCCGACGTCGCCGTTATCACCAATATTCATCCGGCGCACCTGGAGTACCACCACAACACAGAAGAAATCGCCAGAAAGAAAAGTCGAATATTCTCCGGCATGAACCCTGGAAGCATTGCGGTCATTAATCGGGATATCGATGAGTGGCCCATAATTGTGGCGGAAGCGCAGAAATTCCGATTGAAAATCATCACTTTTGGCGAGCACCCACAAAGTGATTTCCAATTAGTCAGATACACCTCCCAGACCAGAACAGCAACCGCTACGCACAGCGGCGAGAGCTTTTCGTTTGACACAGGGGCACCCGGTACTCACATGGCTATGAACGGCATTGCTTGCCTGGCGTGTATCCATGCACTGGGACTCGACTACCGGATATCTCTCCCGCTGCTTCCACTCTTCGCGCCGCTTCCTGGCCGTGGAAATCTCTCAAGAGCAAACCTTCACGGTAAACAGATTAACCTTATTGACGAGGCTTACAATGCCAACCCGGCATCAATGCAGGCCGCACTAAACTTAATCAGAGATACGCCGCTAGAAAACAGTGACGCAAAGAAGATCCTTGTACTGGGTGACATGCTGGAACTGGGTGATAAATCACAGTACTATCACGAAACGCTCGCCCCCTACATCACACAATCCGGTGCTCACAAGGTATATCTTCTTGGTGAGCAGATGAAGAGCCTTAATCCAAAACTCTCGGAAAATGGCATAGACTGCAGTTTTTTCACTGATTCATCTGCATTAAAAGACGCGTTGACCAGCGCTATCAATCAAGATGATCTCCTTCTATTCAAGGGTTCACATGGCAGCGGTCTACACCTACTCGTCAAGGAAATACTTGAGCCCGAAAGTACCACATAAGTTTTCATCAATCTCGAGCCAACCCAATAGATCGAATAGCTCAAGTGGAAGATAGAACATCCCCGACAATTCCTGTCGTAACCGCAAAGAGCGCGCTTGCGGCGATTATTGATACAGAAAAAGAAAGTGAAGTTAACTTCATCTTCGAACAAAGTGCGGACATTTCGATTGCACCAGCATCGATAACCAAATTATTGACGGCTTTAACCGCAATCAAAATCGTCCTTCATAATAATATTTCCCCCGTTACTTCCCTGAAGGTTATCGACTCGGACGATGTAGAAGGGTCAGGCAGAAACCTAAAAACAGGCGATCAGCTCTCGTTATTAGACTGCCTCGCAAATCTTTTGATTTCTTCGTCAAATATCAGTGCCAATGTGATCGCACGAGAAATTGGTACCATTCTTCACAACAGAAACCCAGCTATTGCCAGAGGCCCAGCAGATCGATTTATTGTAGAAATGAATACGGTCGCCAGACGACTGAATATGAGGAGGTCCAACTTCGTCAACCCTCACGGCCTCCCCGACAAGGCGCAGCGATCCACTACTCGCGACCTCTACCACCTGGTAAGGAAATGCTCAGACAACGTAATAATTCGTGGACTTTGGGGGAAGCCATGTTACAAAATCTCCGTTCAAGGAAAGAACGCTCGCGATCTAGATATTCAATCTATCTTCATTTTTTCGACTCTGGCTGCCGTTCCCAGCCTCCACATCCCCTACTTCCGGGGTGGGAAATCTGGCACCTTATGGCCGTCTTATTTCAATCTCGCGGCAATCTCAGATGTAAACCCTCGTAAGCAACTAATCACCATCACCGCCGGCTCTCCCACAGTACAAGATCGGTACAACGACTATCTTTCGCTTGTCGACTTCGGACGCTCGACCACATCTATTGAGCCATCGCCCTTACAGTCCCCACTATCTGAATAGTACTGAGTACATCCAATCTCCCGTTATCACACCTAGAAATTCACCAGGCCCCAGATCACTCCCCACAAAATATCGCCCGCCTTTTCAATTCCCCGATGACCACGCAAAAAAAAGCCGGGCCAAAGGCCCGGCTAACGATTAATCCACAGATCTATATCATCATACTACCGTGATACCTGTTTCGATCCACAACTCCTGGCTTGGATCATCTATCGATACGTAAACGCTGTAGTCTATGCCATGCGCCGTTCCGCCACTGTTGGCGGACCACTCTGCGAGGACTATGTCTACCGTATCTTCCTCATTACCATTGATATAGAAGTTACTGTCACCACTGGAGATAGCGAGCAGATCTTCCAGACCGACCGACAGCGTTACTGCATTGTCCTGATCCAGGTCAATAGCTTCTATTCCTGTGAAGGATTCGCTGTAGTCGCCCAGCGCGACAACATCCTCACCACCTTGCCATTGCAAGGTTTCCAGACCGGACTCATTGGTTTGCACAACGAAATCGTCATCTGAGGAGGTATCGGAACCGCCCTCCGCGTCCATAGCGAACGTGTTCGTCGCCATTTCACCAGAGGCGACAACCTCTTTCGTGACTTCAATGCTTAGGTCAGCAGTCAGAGCTTCATTGGTATCAGTATCGACTACTGCCACCGTAAAGCTATCTGTACCCTCATTACCAAGTGCTTCGGTCGGCGTATAGACGTAGCTACCATCACTCTGTATGACCAAAGTACCATGATCACCTGAAATCTCGATTTCACCGCCAGTGGGTGTCACCTCATTACCGTTGAAAGTGACTGACTGTATTTCGAGATTGCTTGTATCACCACTTGCAGATTCACTGATGAAGTTACCGGATGCTGCCTGGCTGCCAACAACGGTTTCGACCTCCAGTAAATCCGTCGCCGTAACATCGATACTACGGGTAAGCGCAACACCAACACTGATTAGTCCCGGGTCGGGAACCAAGGTTGCACGGTACTCACCTGCATCCAGATTTTCCAGAGTTACCTGGCCGGATGTACCGCCAAGACCAAGCACACTCAGAGAAAGTAAGCCACCTTCAAGGTCGTTCTCAGCATCGTCAACCCTGACCCAGCTACCATCTTCGAAGCGCTCAACAATCAGCACATACTGATTCAGTACACCGATCCCTACCGCCCCGCTAATTTCAAGATCGAAAACTGTTTCGTTGGTATTTTCATCCAATCCGAATTCGACCAACGGGTGTCCAGAGCCGATATCCAAACTGACAAGGTTTCCAATACTGAGCCCAAGGAGATCAAATTCGGAGTCACTATCCGTCTCAGGTACAGGTTCCGGATCATACGTTATTTCGCACTCTACCGCGGCGTTCCCGGCAACATTTACTAGTTCAAAATCAGCATCCGCATCGGCGTCGGCATCCGCATCGGCATCCGCATCCGCATCGGCATCCGCGTCTGCATCTGCATCTGCATCCGCATCAGCGTCGGCATCCGCGTCGGCATCGGCGTCGGCGTCTGCATCTGCGTCGGCGTCGGCGTCGGCGTCTGCATCAGCGTCTGCATCGGCATCGGCATCCGCATCGGCGTCTGCATCGGCGTCTGCATCGGCGTCTGCATCGGCATCGGCGTCGGCGTCGGCGTCTGCATCTGCGTCGGCGTCGGCGTCTGCATCTGCGTCGGCGTCTGCATCAGCGTCTGCATCAGCGTCTGCATCAGCGTCTGCATCGGCATCCGCATCGGCGTCTGCATCGGCGTCTGCATCACCATCGTCAGGCACAACTTCCTTCGTCACTTCGATGATCAGATTTGCCGACAGAGCCTCATTTGTCTCAGTGTCTACCACCGTTACCACAAAGGTGTCGGTGCCCGCGCTGTCTGTTTCTTCATCCGGCATATACACGTAGCTGCCGTCGGTCTGCATAACCAGGGTGCCGTAATCACCCTCGATTTCGATTTCACCACCGGTTGGGGTTACCAGGTTGCCGTCGAAGGTTACAGACTGGATTTCCAGGTTGTTTGTGTCGCCACTGGCGGATTGGTCGATAAAATTACCGTCCGCGTTCTGACTTCCAACAATGGTCTCCACTTCCACCATATCTGTGGCAGTAACATCAATTGTTCGGGTAATCGCGATACCCACATTGATCAAGTCAGGATCCGGAACCAAGGTTGCGCGGTACTCTCCCGGGTCGAGATTCTCAAGTGTTACCTGACCCGATGTTCCACCCAGCCCTAGTACACTGAGGGAAAGTAGACCGCCGTCAAGATTGTTCTCGGCGTCGTCTACTCGCACCCAGGACCCGTCTTCAAAGCGCTCGACGACCAGTACGTAGTCGTTCAGTACTCCGATACCGGCGAGCCCATCGATATCCAGGTCGAATACTGTTTCATTCGTGTCTTCATCAAGCCCGAATTCAACTAGCGGATGACCGGTACCGATATCCAGGCTCACCAAGTCGGCAATGCTAATTCCCGCCAGATCAAACTGAGTGTCACTATCGGTTTCCGGCACTTCCTCAGGGACATAGCTCAGCTCACATTCCAGAACTGCATCATCGTTAACGTCGATTAGCTCGAAGTCCGCATCAGCGTCCGCATCCGCGTCGGCGTCTGCATCGGCGTCGGCATCCGCATCGGCGTCCGCATCCGCATCGGCATCTGCATCCGCGTCGGCATCCGCGTCGGCATCTGCATCTGCATCCGCGTCAGCATCGGCATCGGCATCGGCATCGGCATCGGCATCAGCGTCGGCATCGGCATCGGCGTCCGCATCAGCGTCGGCATCGGCGTCGGCGTCGGCATCGGCGTCCGCATCCGCATCGGCGTCCGCATCCGCATCGGCGTCCGCATCCGCATCCGCATCGGCGTCGGCGTCGGCATCGGCGTCCGCATCCGCATCCGCATCGGCGTCGGCGTCGGCATCTGCGTCGGCATCTGCGTCGGCGTCGGCATCAGCATCGGCGTCCGCATCGGCATCTGCGTCAGCATCCGCATCGGCGTCGGCGTCGGCGTCCGCATCACCATCGTCAGGCACAACTTCTTTCGTCACTTCGATGATCAGATTTGCCGACAGAGCCTCATTTGTCTCGGTGTCTACCACCGTTACCACAAAGGTATCGGTGCCCGCGCTGCCTGTTTCTTCATCCGGCATATACACGTAGCTGCCGTCGGTCTGCATAACCAGGGTGCCGTAATCACCCTCGATTTCGATTTCACCACCGGTTGGGGTAACCAGGTTGCCGTCGAAGGTTACAGACTGGATTTCCAGGTTGTTTGTGTCGCCACTGGCGGATTGGTCGATAAAATTACCGTCCGCGTTCTGACTTCCAACAATGGTCTCCACTTCCACCAGATCTGTGGCAGTAACATCAATTGTGCGGGTAATCGCGATACCCACATTGATCAAGCCAGGATCCGGAACCAACGTTGCGCGGTACTCTCCCGGGTCGAGATTCTCAAGTGTTACCTGACCTGATGTTCCACCCAGTCCAAGTACACTGAGGGAAAGTAGACCGCCGTCAAGATTGTTCTCGGCGTCGTCTACTCGTACCCAGGACCCATCTTCAAAGCGCTCGACGACCAGTACGTAGTCGTTCAGTACTCCGATACCGGCGAGCCCATCGATATCCAGGTCGAATACTGTTTCATTCGTGTCTTCATCAAGCCCGAATTCAACTAGCGGATGACCGGTACCGATATCCAGGCTCACCAAGTCGGCAATGCTGATTCCCGCCAGATCAAACTGAGTGTCACTATCCGTTTCCGGCACTTCCTCAGGGACATAGCTCAGCTCACATTCCAGAACTGCATCATCGTTTACGTCGATTAGCTCGAAGTCCGCATCAGCGTCCGCATCCGCGTCGGCGTCTGCATCGGCGTCTGCATCGGCGTCGGCATCCGCATCGGCGTCCGCATCCGCATCGGCATCTGCATCCGCGTCGGCATCCGCGTCGGCATCTGCATCTGCATC